>JAIXQA010000073.1 GCA_027485915.1 Alphaproteobacteria bacterium
CCCTGTTCCGCTTGCGGCCCGATGGCAAGATGGTGGTCAATGGTGATTGGTCTACCCCCGAACAACGCCTCAAGGGCGCGCGCCGCGCTGCGGCCTTCTTGGCTGCAGAAATGGGGTGACGGGCAGCGGGGGCTTGACGGCGGCTCGCGCAAGATAGGACACTCGAAACAGACTTGAATGCGGTCAGGGAACGCCATTCAAGTCTTCGAAGTTGATCAATTTTGGACCGTTTATGAAGCTAATTGGCCCCCTCGTGGTTCTGATCCTTGTCTCTGGCTGTCAGGCCATTGGGCAAGCAGACACATGTTCATTGCCTCGCGAAGATACCAGACGTCTTCTTCTGCTCAATTTTGAAGAATTTGACCAAGACCCCAAAGGTGGATGGCGTGCGTTGGGCGATCGGCGTGGCTGCGAGGCACGCGGAGCGCGACTCATTGAGGCCTACCTAAAAAAGCACCAGAATGATATCCCGGCCAAGCGCGTGGCGACACTCAATTGGCACTTAGGGCAAATGTGGGCTGCTGCAGGTAACGCACGCAAAGCCATCGTCGCTTTTGAGGCAACAAAGCCAGAAGGCGATGACGCTCAGAACTTCTATGCGGATGCAACGATTGCTTACCTGAAGCGCGATCGTGTGGCGTTTGATCAGGCGCGTGCCGGCCTCGCTGCTTTGCCGCCGCCAAAGAATTGGGCGAAGGCAGTGGCCGACTACGAAACGCGTTTCAACATGCCTGGCCCAGTATGGCCGATCAATCTCGACGTCGTGGATCGACTCGGGGCTTGCTTTGATCAACCCTATTGGTTGGCTTACTCGGGGGCTTGCTTCAACGCAGAAATCCCATCCACTCCCGCAACTGCCGTCAAGCCTTGAGTTTTGAGGGTATTACCCCTACATGACCGCCATCACGCACGCGGGCTCGCGGCGCGCGAACCCTTTTTTGTTCCTTTGGGGATGGGTGGGGGTCGTTCGTCCATCCGGCGCGGTTCTCATTCCGAGGCCGCTCCTGCTCGCGGAGGCTAGCCGGAAAAAGGATTGAAATACCATGGCAGTGCCAGATTTTACCATGCGCCAATTGCTCGAAGCGGGCGCACACTTTGGTCACCAGACCCACCGTTGGAACCCAAAGATGAAGCGTTTCATCTTTGGTGAGCGCGCCAACATCCATATTATCGACCTCAGCCAAACCGTGCCTCTGTTGCACCAAGCTTTGTTGCGCGTCCGTGACGTGACCGCAAAGGGCGGCCGCGTTTTGTTCGTCGGCACCAAGCGTCAAGCATCTGACCCTGTGGCCGCTGCTGCTAAGCGTTGCGCCCAATATTATGTCAACAGCCGTTGGCTGGGTGGCACGCTGACCAACTGGCAGACGATTTCCAAGTCGATTGCCCGCATGCGCGAAGTTGAAGCCATTGTGCAAGGCGACGCACCTGCAGGTTTGACCAAGAAAGAAATCCTGAACCTGACCCGCGAATATGAAAAGCTTGAGCGTTCGCTCGGCGGGATTCGCGACATGGGCGGTATTCCTGACTTGATGTTCGTAATCGACACCAACAAGGAAGCGATTGCGATCAAGGAAGCCAAGAAATTGGGTATCCCTGTTGCAGCGATGATCGACAGCAATTGCGATCCCGACGAAGTCGATTTCCCAATCCCAGGCAATGACGACGCAGCGCGCTCCATTCAATTGTTCTGCGACCTGATTGCAGACGCGGCTTTGGATGGCTTGGCCGAAGGTCAATCGTCTTCGGGCGTTGATTTGGGTGCGATGGAAAACCCCGTTGAGCCAGTTTTGGCTCAAGTCACCGAAGAAGCTGTCGCAGAATCGGTTGATGGCGACGTTGAAGCTCCTGCGGAAGCTTAGAATTTCCCGTCTTGGTTTGTGCTGACACAGGCTAAGGCGGACCCCACAAACACTCTACCCTGGAGGCGATTATGGCCGAGATTACGGCTGCCCTCGTCAAGGATCTTCGCGAGAAGACCGGCGTCGGCATGATGGACTGCAAAAAAGCGCTGACCGAAAACAATGGTGACATCGAAGCATCGATTGACTGGTTGCGTGCAAAAGGCCTTTCGAAGGCTGCAAAGAAAGCCGATCGTGCGGCTGCTGAAGGCTTGGTTGGCGTTTATGTTTCGGGCAACACCGGTGTGTTGGTCGAGCTGAACGCAGAAACTGACTTCGTGTCGCGCAACGAGCAATTCCAAGCAGCTGTTAGCGGCATCACCAAACTGGCCCATGGCTTTGGCTCGATTGACGCTTTGGGTGCAGCGCCTGCGCCAAGTGGCGAAGGCACTGTCAATGACTTTGTGACCAATCTGATCGCCACCATTGGCGAAAACATGACCTTGCGTCGCATGGCAAAAGTGTCGGTCAATCAAGGTGTTGTCGCCTCTTACATCCACACTGCAACCGGTGACGGCTTGGGCCGCATTGGCGTGTTGGTTGGTGTTGAGACCGCAGGTGACGCCGCTGTTGCCAATGACATCGGCCGTAAGGTTGCGATGCACATTGCTGCGACCGCGCCATTGTCCTTGAAGACTGACGATCTTGACCCAGCCGTGGTTGAGCGTGAGCGTCAAGTTCTGACCGAACAAGCCCGCGAAAGCGGCAAGTCCGATGACGTGATTGCCCGCATGATCGAAGGCCGGATCCGCAAGTTCTATGAAGAAGTGGTGCTTCTGCAGCAGCCATTCGTCATGAACCCAGATCAGACCGTTGCGGCTTTTGTTGCTGAAACAGCAAAAGCAGCTGGCATCAGCGCCGAAGTCACCGGCTTTGCTATGTTTAAGCTGGGCGACGGCGTTGAGAAAAAAGAAGACGATTTCGCCGCAGAAGTGGCCGCTTTGAGCGGCACTTAAGCCCAAAAATCTTCCTCTTTTGGTCGTGATTGCCCGGTAAAGGGAGCAGTGCAAAGTGAAAGATGACACTTTGCTGACAAGAAACAGGGCGGCATGCTTGGCGTGCCGCCCTTGGTCTGTCAGAAGACCTGCCTGCATGCTTTTGGGCGAGTCATGTTAGGGCCTGTCTAAAGCTGGGAGACGCAGCCAAATGAATGAAGTAGCCAAGCCAAAAGACCAAAAGCCGCGCCGGATCTTGTTGAAGATTTCGGGCGAAGCGCTGATGGGCGATGGCCAGTTTGGGATTGATCAGGAAACCTGTCTTGGATTTGCGCGCGACGTGAAGGCTGCGCGCGATTCTGGCATTGAATTGTGCTTGGTGATTGGGGGTGGCAACATCTTCCGCGGTATCTCGGGTGCCGCGAAAGGGATGGAGCGTGCAACAGCTGATTATATGGGGATGCTCGCCACCATTATGAACGCCTTGGCCTTGCAGGGTGCTTTGGAAAGTATTGGCGTCCACACCCGCGTGCAATCGGCTATCCCGATGCAAACCGTCTGCGAACCTTATATTCGCCGCCGCGCCATGCGCCACATGGAAAAAGGCCGGATTGTCATTTTTGCGGCGGGTGTCGGCAGTCCCTTCTTCACAACCGATTCTGGCGCTGCCTTGCGCGCCGCTGAAATGGGCTGTGATGCCTTGTTGAAGGGGACAGGGGTAGATGGCGTCTATACGGCAGACCCTAAAACCGATCCAACCGCCACACGCTACGACAAGCTGTCTTATACCGACGTCTTGGCAAAGAATCTCAAAGTGATGGATGCCTCTGCGGTCTCTATGATGCGCGATAGCAACATTCCCATTATCGTTTTCAATATTCGTCAACCCGGGCGCTTGGCCGAGGTGCTTGCGGGCACCGGAGTCTGCACCGTCATAACGGACAACTGAACCATGCCGACCTTTGATCTTCAAGACACCAAACGCCGAATGGAAGGTGCCATCACAGC
Source organism: Alphaproteobacteria bacterium (assembly GCA_027485915.1). Lineage (GTDB taxonomy): Bacteria > Pseudomonadota > Alphaproteobacteria > Caulobacterales > Aquidulcibacteraceae > Aquidulcibacter. The sequence goes on from JAIXQA010000073.1 coordinate 3,842, forward strand.
CTTGAAAAGCGACTTTCAAGGCCTGCGGACCGGCCGGGCCAATGTTAATTTGTTGGAACCTGTCATGGTCGAATCCTATGGGGCCATGGTGCCCTTGAACCAAGTGGGTGCCATTTCCTCGCCGGAGCCGCGCTTGTTAACCGTGACCGTCTGGGAAAAATCCATGGTCAATGTTGTCGATAAGGCCATTCGCAATGCTGGGATTGGTCTGAACCCCGTCGTCGACGGCATGACCCTTCGGGTCCCCATTCCACCACTGAATGAAGAGCGCCGCCGCGAATTGGTGAAGTTATCAGGCAAATATGCAGAAGCCGCCCGCGTTGCGATCCGCAATGTGCGCCGGGATGCGATGGAGCAGCTGAAGAAGTCTGAAAAAGATGGCGACATCAGCGAAGATCAACTGAAGAAGCTCTCGACCCAAGTCCAAGAAGCCACGGACTCCTTCGTCAAGCAGGTCGACCAGACCATGAAGACGAAGGAAGATGAGATCATGCAAGTCTAGGATGGCAGGGGCGCTCGCCGACTGGGCCGCGAAGGCCGCACATCATGTGTCACCCCGTCATGGGGAAGGGGAGGGTGTGCGTCCCCGCCATATCGCCATCATTATGGATGGCAATGGCCGGTGGGCAACGGCGCGGGGCATGCCGCGCGCCTTTGGTCATTCAGCTGGCGTGCAAGCCCTGCGCAATACGGTTGAGGCTGCCGGGGACCTAGGGATTGAAGTTCTAACCGTCTATGCCTTTTCAACGGAAAATTGGCGCAGGCCACCTGATGAGATCGAGGCCCTATTTGGCTTGTTACGTGGCTTCATCCGCTCTGACTTGACGCGTCTTGACCGTGCTGGAGTCCGTATCCGTGTTTTGGGTGAGCGCGAGGGCGTGCCGGAAGATATTCTGACCTTGATGGATCAGGCCGAAAAGCAAACGGCAGACAACACGATCATGACCTTGGTCATTGCCTTTAATTATGGTGGCCAAGCTGAAATTGCGCGGGCAACTCAAGAGATTGCACGCCAAGTAGCCGCTGGGCTGCTCGATCCTGCGACAATCGATTCAGACACAATCGCTCAGTTTCTGCCGAGCCGCGACTGGCCAAACCCGGACTTGGTGATCCGGACAAGTGGTGAGCAGCGCTTGTCTAACTTCCTGATTTGGCAGTCGGCTTATGCTGAATTCCTAGTCTTTGATACGCTTTGGCCTGATTTTGGCCGACCGCAATTGGAAGAAGCTCTTCAAGTCTTTGCTAAACGAAACCGTCGCTACGGGGGCGTGTGACCTTGGACCCCAAGCCGGACCATGACCCAAAGCAATCTGACTTTTCCATTGGTTTAGCAGCCAACAAACTGGGTGGAGACCTTCGCGTCCGCTTTGTTTCGGCAGTTGTGATGGTCGTTCTCAGTGTCGCTGGGGCGTGGATAGGTGGGATTGGTTGGGCACTTTTGGCCGCAACCATTATGGCTGCGCTGGCGTTCGAATGGGGCCGAATGATCGCGCCTAAGGCGGTGGATTTGGTTCCGCGCTCTCTCATCGCAGCAGTTTGCGGTCTCTGCTTTGTCCTTTTGCCGCGTACCTTTGAAGCTGTTGCAGCTTTGGGGTTCTTTTTGACGCTCGTGCGCTCCCCCCGTGAGTTTGGCTATCTCGCCATGGCAGGTTCGATCTATTTGGCCTTGTCGGGCTGGGCGCTGGCTGGTTTACGCGGGCAGGATGAAATCGGCCGTAGCTTGATGTTTGGCTTGTTTGCGATCGTTTGGTCGACAGATTCCATGGCTTATCTGGTCGGCCGCGTGATCGGTGGCCCCAAATTATTCCCCCTCATTAGCCCGAATAAAACCTGGTCAGGCTCAATCGGGGGCACTGTCGCGGGTATTTTGGCGGGTATACTTTATGGCTGGCTGTCGGGAACCGACCCCCTTGCTTGGGCCCTCGTCGGTTGGCTATTAGCCGTCGTCTCCCAAGGCGGCGACCTCTTGGAATCCTTGGCAAAACGTCATTACGGCGTGAAGGATGCCTCGGGCGTGATCCCGGGGCATGGCGGGGTATTGGACCGATTGGACGGGCATTTAGCCGCAGCCTTGGCCTTTGTGGCCATTTTGCTGGTTATTCCCGGTTTGCGCGCTATGCTGACATGAACATGACGAAATCCTTGACTATTTTAGGGGCCACGGGCTCGGTTGGCCAAGCCACATTGGATGTGGCGATGGAAGCTAATGCGCGCGCGCGCTCCGCCGGACAGGAGGATGCCTATCGCGTGATGGCGCTTACCGCCAACCGAGATTGGGCAGGCCTCGCCGAGCAAGCCCTCGCAACTGGGGCGACTTACGTTGCGTTGGGGGATCCCCGCTTTGGCCCGCAGCTAGAGGCAGCTTTGGCAGGCCATGGCGTGGAGATTGGATTGGGGCCTGAATCCTTGGTTGAAGCAGCCGCTCGGCCTGCCGATATCGTGATGGCGGCCATTGTGGGTGCGGCAGGCCTTGCCCCAGCTCTTGCCGCTGCCAAGCGTGGGGCCACCATCGCGCTGGCAAACAAGGAGTGTTTGGTGTGTGCCGGCTCCGTCTTCCTGAAGGCTGTCCAAGATGGCGGAGCCTCGATCCTGCCCGTCGACAGCGAGCATAATGCGATCTTCCAAGTCTTGGACCAGTCAGACCGAGTCGAGAAACTGATTCTAACCGCCTCGGGCGGGCCTTTTCGGACTTGGAGCGCCGCGGCTATTGCCGCGGCAACGCCAGAGCAAGCCGTAGCCCACCCAAATTGGTCCATGGGACAGAAAATTTCGGTCGATAGTGCCACTTTGATGAACAAAGGGCTCGAGCTCATCGAAGCTGCGCTTCTTTTTGGGATGCCTGAAAACAAGATTGACGTGCTGGTACACCCACAATCAGTTATCCACAGCTTAGTGGCGTATCAGGATGGCAGTGTTTTAGCACAATTAGGTGCAGCTGACATGCGCATTCCAATTGCCCATGCTTTGGCTTGGCCTTCACGATTGGTGACGTCTGCACCGCGCTTGGACTTGGCGGCCATTGCCAAGTTAGACTTTGAAGTCCCTGATTTAGAAAGATTTCCTGCGCTTAGTCTTGCCCGCGGCGCCCTCCAAAAGAAGGGAGCCGCGCCGACCATTTTGAACGCGGCGAACGAGGTGGCTGTGCAAGCCTTTCTGGATCGTAATGTTTCCTTTCCAGAAATTGCCGCAATCGTGTCGGAAACCATGGATGAAGCCTGCCGCCTTGGCATGGATGCTGCTTTGGGAGACTTGGATGATGTCTATGCTGCTGATGAGGCGGGCCGTAGCATTGCCACTCAAAACATTGCGAAGCGCAAGTTCGTCTCGGCCTAAGCTGAGGCAAGTGCGTCTTCTAGGCCGGAGTTCTTGGTAAGATGTTGGAAAATATTAGCGGTATCGCGATCAGCTTGGCGTCCTTTGTGGCGGTCTTGAGTCTTGTGGTTTTCGTTCATGAGTATGGACATTACCAAGTTGCGCGTTGGTTTAAGGTCAAAGTTGAATCTTTTTCGATTGGCTTTGGGCCCGAATTAGTCGCTTGGACATCAAAGGCCGGGGTCCGGTGGCGCATTGGCGCGCTCCCGCTTGGCGGCTATGTGAAGTTCCAGGGCGATAAGGATGCGGCCTCACAACCAGACTTCACCCAAGCGAAGGCAGACAAAAGTAGCGGCCTATTCCATGCCCAGCCTGTCGGCGTTCGCGCAGCCGTCACCGCGGCAGGGCCGGCGTTCAACTTTGCATTCTCCATCGCGGTTTTCGCGGTCTTTTTTGCCATGTTTGGCGAGACGGTTCAGCGCCCAGTGATTTCAGCTGTCCTGCCTGACGGTGCCGCAGCAACAGCAGGCATCAAAGCAGGCGATGAAGTTGTCGCCATTAATGGCAATAAGGTCGATGATTTCGTCGAGCTCCAAACCGCGATTATGGTCTCTGGCGGCAAAGAAATGCGCCTGGTTCTAAAGCGTGATGGTGCGGAACTTCCGATCAGTGTCACGCCAAAGATTGTTGAGAAGAAGACCCCATTTGGCGACACCGAAACGCAAGGTTTGTTGGGGATTGAGACCCGCTTTACCAAAGAAACGATCGAGCATCGCACCTATAATCCTGTGGAAGCTGTGGTGCGTGGCGGCGAACAAACAGCTGCTATCATCAGAACGCAAGTTGATTTTATCACCGCTCTCATCCGCGGAGGTATGTCCGCTGGCCATTTGAATGGACCTTTAGGTATTTACCAAATTGCCGGTAAGGTCACCGAGAACTCGGTTGAAAGTGCTGGCCCGGACGCCAGTGCTGTGAAAGTAGCCGAATCAGTCGGGATCGGTCTCGTGCGCCTTGCCGCCGTCCTCTCCATTGCCGTCGGCTTCATGAATCTTCTGCCTCTGCCAGTCCTCGACGGCGGCCACTTGGTATTTTATGCGGCTGAGGCTATTCGTGGTAAACCAATCCCTGAAAAAGTGCAGGCAGTCAGCTTCCAAGTTGGTCTTGTTTGTATCTTGAGTTTATTCGTGTTTGCGACTTTCCAAGATCTGGACAGGGCTGGTTTATTCAATGCGCTGAAAGGCTTTGTCGCTGCGGGCTAGGATTGCTGTGTCAAATTGTCTATCCACCACTTCTGAAACTCGTGCGTGATTTCTATGGCACGTATGCAACAAGGTTTAACGGGCTCCTGTATGGCATCAATTAAACGTCTGCTGATTGGCGGGGTTGCTGCACTGGCAGTAAACGCTTGCTATGGCCCGATGGCCTTTGCCCAACAGGCTGGCGAATTCAGCGAAACTGCGGCCCCGCAAATCATCACAAGTGTGGCGGTGGAAGGCAATCAGCGCATCGAAACAGCCACGGTGTTGGCTTATGTCGCCATCCAGCCCGGTGAACCGTTTAGCCCAGAGCGGATCGATATTGCGCTGAAGACCCTGTTTGCGACCGGCTTTTTTGCCAATGTCGAGTTTGAGCAGCGTGGCCAAACCCTGGTTGTGAAGGTCACCGAAAACCCCACTGTCAACCAAGTCCTGTTTGAGGGTAATAGCGCGGTTACCAAGGACAAGCTTGAGAAAGAAGTCCAGATCAAGCCGCGTTCGTGGTTTACCCAAAACCGGGTACAGGCTGATATTCGTCGTATGCAGGAAGTCTATCGGCGGTCGGGCAAGTTTGCTGCCAATATCGTGCCGAAAATCAAAGTCCTGCCGTCTAACCGCGTTGATCTGATTTTTGAGATCAATGAAGGCCGCACGACGGGCATCCGCAAGGTCAATTTTATCGGCAACCAAGCATTTTCGGACTCCCGTCTGAAAAGCGTGGTGGTCACGCAAGAGTCCGAGTGGTGGCGCTTCTTTTCCAGCAAAGACAATTATGATCCAGACAAGCTGGAGTATGATCGCGAACAATTGCGGAAGTTTTATCTCAATGAAGGTCACTATGATTTCCGTGTGAAATCAGCGGTCGCCGAATTGACGCCCGATCAAAAGGACTTCTTTGTTACCTATGCAGTCGAAGAAGGGCCGAAATATACCTTTGGCGACATTACGGTAAATACAAAAAATTCAAAGCTTAGCGGCGAAGTCTTGCGTGCATTTGTGCCTATTCGGACGGGTGCAATGTTTGAGCGCGACCTCGTGGAAAAGGCGATTGAATCAATCACTTTCGCTGCTGGTTCCTCCGGTTATGCATTTGTGGACGTGCGCCCACGTGAAACCGCAGATCGTGACAACCGCAAAGTCAATATCGTGTTTGACGTGGACGAAGGTCCCCGCGTCTATGTCGAGCGGATCGATGTGATCGGCAATACTGCGACACTGGATCAGGTGATCCGTCGCGAGTTACGTTTGGCTGAAGGCGACGCCTTTAACCGCGTCCTGATCGACCGCTCGAAGAACCGTGTGAAGGCGCTCGGCTTCTTCAAGGAAGTGGAAATTGAAGAAAAGCCAGGATCGCTGCCCGACCGAACCGTCGTGGAAGTGAAGGTTGAAGAGCAAGCAACTGGCGAATTGGCCTTCTCGGTGGGCTATGCCTCGCAAGAAGCCTATAATTTCGCGGTGTCGATCTCGCAGCGTAACTTGCGCGGGCGGGGCCAATTCTTGCGCTTCCGTGTTGAAACCAGTTCGCGCACGAAGAACATTGATATTCGCTTCACCGAGCCGCGCTTTATGGGTCGCAATATTGCCGCCGGGATCGACATCTTCTCGGTGGAGCAAGATTATCTGCGCGAAGCGGGCTTCTTGACCAATTCAACGGGTTTCGGTGTCCGCGGTGGCTTCCCATTGGCAGAAGATCGCAGCCTTGGTTTGCGTTATACGTATCGTAATGACACCAACGAAATCCCATCGGTCTCGTGCTTCAATGCCGATGGGTCGCCTTTGCTCGATGCAAGTGCGCTCTGCCGTTCTTTGGGTAAGACCACCACATCGCTTGCGGGCTATTCCTTTAACTGGGACCGTCGCAATGATCCGCGTCGTCCTACCCGAGGCTTTGATATCTCCCTCAGCCAAGATTTCGCTGGCGTCGGCACAGGCGTAAAATACCATCGTAGCGAATTCAACGGCGGCATCTATCGTGGGCTATTCCCAGGCTGGCGCGCCAGCGCCACCTTGTCTGCGGGCCATATTGCAGGCTGGGACGGGGACACAATTCGGGTAAACGATCGTTTCTTTAAGGGTGGCCAAAGCTTCCGAGGCTTTGAAATTGCCGGCATTGGCCCACGCACCGTTTTCTCGGTTCGCGACGCCGATTCGACGCAGCCTGATGGCTTGTCTCAAACCGTTCGCACTGTTTATGGCGACGCTTTAGGCGGCAAGACTTATGGGATCGCATCGTTTGAATTGACGGTGCCAACGCCCTTGCCGGAATCCTATGGGATTTCGGCTGCCTTGTTCTTGGACGTCGGGACGCTCGGCGGCCTTGATCCGATTGATAAAGTTAAAGGTGACATCAATTATGGCACCTATCAAAACACCCGAGACGGCTTAGCCTTGCGTGCGTCTGCAGGCCTATCTGTTAACTGGGTTTCCCCGTTTGGCCCTGTTCGCTTTGACTTCTCAAATCCGTTCATGAAGCAAGACTACGACAAGGCTGAAACCTTCCGGTTCTCAACCGCGACCAATTTCTAGGGCTTTCCGCCCTCAATGTTCCAGGAGAAACATCTATGAAAGTACACTATTTGATGGCTGGCGTCGCAGCTTTGCTGGCGGCAACCACCGCCCAAGCCCAAACCCCGGTTCCAGTTCCAACCCCCGTACCAGCACCCGCTGCCGCGCCGGCACCTGCGCGCCCAGCTGGTTCACCGGCTGTTTTAAGCCCGGTGGTTGTTTATGACCTTGGTTCCTTGATCCAAGACAGCTTGGCTGGCCAAGACATGTCCAACAAACTGAAAGCCATCCGCGACCAAATCAATCGCGAACTGGAACCAGATCAGCGCCAATTGGAATCTGAATTGCGCGCTATTTTGTCAAGTTCTGTTCAAGAGTCGCAAAGTGCTGCGGGCCGTCAGCGCCAAGAAGCCTTCCAGCGCCTCAATAATGACTTCCAACAGAAGCAAGAGCGCTTGAGCCAAGTTATGCAATTGACAGAGCGCAATGCGATTGATGCCTTCAATAAGGCCATGGCCCCAGTGCTGCAGCAAACCCTAGTTGCCCGCAACGGCTTGATCGCCATTTCAGCAAACCAAGTTGAGGCCTTTATTCCGGGCGTCGACATGACTGCGGATCTGATCACCCGCCTCAACGCAACCACCAAGACAATCAACGTCGTCCGCGCAACACTGCCAGCCCAGGGCGGCGCCGCAGCGCCTGCTGGTGCCGCGCCAGCTGCCGCACCAGCCGGTGCACCGCTGCCAGCACGTCCCCCCGCAGCCGCACCAAAGCGTCCATAAGGTTTTGCCGGCCCGAACGACGGGCATTCGTGGCACCCTTCTACCGCTCAAGCTAAATTGCGCGGCCTCTACACCGGGGGCCGCGTTTTCTATCCTGCGTGTCAAGCTTGCGTGGGGCTGCGATTATTCGCTTATAGAGGCTTAAACTGCCCGAATCGGAGCCTAAACGATGATTGATCCGCGCTTCTATAGGCTTCTTGGGCCCAAATCTTTGCGGGAGATGGCCGAGGTTGTAAAGGCTGAAGTCCCTGCGGGCTTCGACCCGCAATTGGCGCTAACGAGTTGCGCCCCACTTGACCAAGCCCAAGTTTCGGATCTTGCATTCTGTCAGGGCCCAGCCAAGGGCAAATCTAGCATCCAAACTGGGGCAGGGGCCTGCCTAGTGCGGACCGAGCATGCTGCCATGTTACCGGCCAGCGTCGCCCCTTTGATCGTGAGAGAGCCACGCGCAGTTTTTGCGGCGGCAGCAGCAGCCTTGATCGCCCGCCGAGACTTTGACCCGACGGCACCAGCCGTGCCCGCCTCGGTCAAGCAAGAATCCGATGTGGTGATTGGCCGTGGGGTGGTCATTGGTGACAATGCCGAAATCGGCCAAGGCACAACGATCGGACCCAATAGTGTCATTGGGCCGGGGGTAGCGATTGGCCGAAACTGCCGGATCGGGGCGAATGTCACGATTTATTGCACCTTGATTGGTGACCGGGTCACCATTTCTTCAGGCAGTGTGATTGGGGAAGTTGGCTTTGGCGTTGCGCCCACGGCCAATGGTCCCGTTGATGTGCCGCAGTTAGGACGGGTAATTCTGCAAGATGAAGTGTCAATTGGTTCGCTTTGTGCCGTCGATCGCGGCGCTTTTGGCGATACGGTGCTCGGCATCGGCTGCAAGATCGATAATTTCACCCAAGTCGCGCATAATTGCCAACTGGGGCTTGGCGTAGTGATTGCCGCTTTCGGGGGCATCTCGGGCTCTTGCGAGATAGGCGATAATGTCATGATGGGCGGCCGCGTCGGTTTAGGTGATCACATTCAAGTGGGTGAGCGCGTGGTGATCGCGGCGGGAAGTGGTGTCTTAGAATCGGTACCTGCGGGCGAGGCTTGGGGTGGCTATCCGGCTAAACCGCTGCGACAATGGATGCGAGAATCGGTTGCCCTCAAACGACTGGTCAACCCAAAGCCACCAACAAGCCCAAAGGGCGGGGACTAAAAATGAGCGACATTATTGATTGTGACGAAATTGAACGCCTGATTCCGCATCGCTTTCCATTTCTGTTGATTGATCGGTGCTTTGACTATGTCGAAGGCCAGAGCATTCGCGGCCTGAAGTGCGTGACGGCGAACGAACCTTTCTTTCAGGGCCATTTCCCCAATCGCCCTTTGATGCCCGGCGTCTTGCAAATTGAAGCCATGGCCCAAGCCAGTGCGGTGCTGATGTCCAAAACCCTGAAAGTCGATGCCAAGACGGCTGGGATCATGTTTATGTCGGTTGATAATGCCAAGTTTCGCCGCCCCGTTCGGCCGGGCGATGTGTTGAACATTCATGTCGAGGTGCTGTTGGGGCGCCGCAATATCTACAAATTTGCCGGTAAAGCAGAAGTCGATGGCCAATTGGCCTGTGAGGCGGAATGGGCTGCCATGAAAGTTGATTTAGCATGAGCGCCACGATCCATCCTTCCGCCGTTATCGAAGAGGGCGCAGTCATTCATGAGGGGGCCAAGATTGGCCCTTTCTGTTTTATCTCCAGCCAAACCACTGTCGGGCCAGACGCGCATCTGGTTTCAAATGTCACGACGTACGGTCGGGTTTCTATTGGGGCCAAGACGCAAGTATGGCCCTTTGCGGTCTTAGGTGGCCCACCGCAAATCCATCCTTATCAAGATAGCGACACCCAGCTTGTGATTGGCGAGTCCTGTGTCATCCGTGAACATGTTACCATGCACCGCGGCTCAACCCGCGATCAGGGCCTGACCAAGATTGGCGATGGCTGCTATTTCATGGACAATTCCCATGTCGCCCATGATTGTGTGGTGGAAGATCATTGTATTCTGGCGCGCAGCGCGACATTAGGCGGCCACGCCCATTTGGCCAAAGGCGTTTATATTGGTGGTCTGGCTGCGGTGCACCAATGGACCCGCATCGGGACCTTTGCCTTTATCGGCGCTTTAGCCTTGGTGACGCGCGACGTCATTCCTTATGCGATGGCCAATGGAAACCCCGCTCATTTGAAGGGCTTAAACATTGTGGGCTTTAAGCGACGCGGTAACTCAACCGCCCAAATCCGCGATATTCTTGCCGCGTTCGATATGCTGTTTGGCGATGATGTTACGCCTTTGCAGGACCGCATTTCCGATGTGAGTGAGAGTTTTCAAGATAATGAACAGGTCCAAGCTATGCTGGACTTTTTGAACGGCACGTCGAAACGCGGGATTTGTAGCGCGGAACGCTAAGGCTTCCTACATGGAAGCTGTCGGACCAAAAGGGAAAAAATGCGCGCATTCTCGAAATTGGGCATTATTGCCGGGGCAGGGGACTTACCCGTTCTCTTGGCCCAGCATTGTCGCGATTCCGGCATGCCTGTGCATGTCAGTCGGATCAAAGGCATGTGCGACCCGCGTTTAAGCCTCTATCCAGGTAGCGAATGTGCTTTGGCCAATTTTGGTGAGCGCATGAAGGCGCTCAAAGCCGATGGTGTGGATGCCTTGGTGTTTGCGGGCCTCGTCAATCGTCCTGATTTTTCGACACTGAAGCCAGACTTGCGCGGGGCGCTAGCGCTGCCCCGTATCATGGCTGAAATGCGCAAAGGCGATGACGCGCTTTTGCGCGCGGTCTTGGCAGAGTTTGAGCGCGAAGGCTTTGCCATAGTCGGCACCGACGAAGTACTAGCAAATCTTCTGGCGGAAGAGGGCCTGATTGCCGGGGCAGAGCCGACTGAGGAACATCGCGAAGATGCCGCCAAGGCTATGGCGATTGCTGCTGAAATTGGTCGGCTGGATATTGGCCAAGGGGCGGTGATTGTTGACGGCTTGGTGCTGGCAGTTGAGGCCCAAGAAGGCACAGACCGAATGCTGGCGCGGGTCCATGAACTTTCCACCCACATTCGCGGCACCAAGGCGGCCCGTCGCGGGGTGTTGGCCAAGCGTGCAAAGCCTGATCAGGAACGCCGCGTGGACTTGCCAACCATTGGCGTCAAGACAGTAGAAGGTGCCTCTAAAGCCGGCCTCGCTGGCATTGTGGTCGAGGCAGGCGGCGCCTTGATCATCGACCGCAATAATGTGATCGCCGCAGCGGAAGAAGCAGGTCTCTTCATTCTGGGCGCCGCCGTGGATCGGCCGTCATGAAATCTTATCGGGTCTTTGTCGTTGCCGGAGAACCATCGGGCGATGAATTGGCCGCAGAGCTTGTTGCGGCCCTGCGCGCCCGCCGCCCAGATCTGGTAATTGCAGGCGTTGGTGGCGAGAAATTAGCCAGCCAAGGTATCCAAAGTGCCGTATCGATTGAGGGCCTGTCGGTCCTAGGCCTGACCGAAGGCCTCGCGGCGCTCAAAACTGTCAATGCAAGGGCTGAAGAAACTGGTCGAGCGGCTGGAGCTTTCGGGCCAGATGCGGTGGTCTTGATTGATTCCTGGGGCTTTACCTTGCGCGCGGCCAAGGCCATCCGCGCGCGCGCTCCCAAAGCGCGCCTTATCAAAATGATTGGCCCACAAGTCTTTGCCACCCGCCCGGGTCGCGCCAAGACAGTGGCAGAAGTCTATGATGCCTTATTCTGCATCCATGATTTTGAAGTGCCTTTTTATGAAGGCACGGGCCTGCCGGTCACGGTCATTGGCAATCCGGCGATAGCGCGGGCTGGTAAGGGCGATGGCACGCACTTCCGGACTCGCCATGGTCTTACCGATAAGAAGATTGTCCTGTTGCTCCCCGGCTCTCGTGGCGGCGAGATCCAACGCGTGGCACCTGCGCTAGAAGGGGCAGCCGCCCTACTCAGCAGCAAAGACCCCAATGTGCACGTTGTGGCGGTTCTTGCCCGTTCGGTGGCGGAAGCCATCAAGGGGCGGGCGACCAGCTGGACTTTCCCGCACCATGTAGTGGGTGAGGATGAAAAGCTTAACGCTTTTGCTGCTGGCGATGTCGCTTTGGCTTGCTCGGGCACGGTGACCACCGAAGTCGCGCTGCAGGAGACGCCGATGGTCTTGGGCTATCGGCTCGGTGCGATCAGCGGCTTTATCATTCTAACTTTCCTGTTGAAGAGCCGCTTCATTTGCCTGTTGAACATCGCATTAGGGCGGATGGCCATCCCTGAATTTGTACAAAATGGCCTGACCCCAGAGGCCCTGGCCGAGGCTGCTTCGAAGCTGCTCTATGATCCAAAGGCCGCGCAAGACCAATTGAGCGCGCAAGCCCTCGCACTTGATAAGATGGGCCGGCATGACCCACCCGCGGCAGAACGGGCCGCCGATGCTTTGCTGAAATTATTGGACGCCGCTTAGTCGAACAGGCTACCCTGGACCGGCCCATCGCTGGCGCGGACTTTCACATCGCCGTCGAGGAAAGTCAGCGTCAGCCTAGCATCGGTCTTAATCGCAGACTTGGCGCGCACCACCACACCTTTGTCGGTGCGCACCACGGCAAAGCCGCGCTCAAGCGCAGAGCGGTAGGAAAGGGCTTCCAGCAAGCTTGCTTGACCTGCCAGATGGCGGCTCTTGGCCTCTAGGCTGCGCGTGATGCCTGACGCCAAGCGCTGGCTTGCCAAGGCTAAGCGCTGTTGGGACCTGGCAAGCGCATCGCGTTCGAGTGCCGTCCGGCGGGTGAGAGCAGCGCCCAATCTTTGGCCCAGGCCTGCAACAAATTGGGCTTTGCGCGTCATATCTTGGTGCAGGACTTGCGGCCGTAGGCGCCCGCCAATTGCCGCAAGGCCATGCGCCTTACTGGTCACCAAGGTTCGCAAAGACGGGCCAAAGCGCAGATCAATCACATCCATGCGCTGGCGGGCACTGGCAAATAAGGTATCGGCGCGTGGGAGGCGGGCTGTCGCGGCGCGCAATTCAATCTTCGACCGCTCTAATCCCCGTACCATGGCGCGTGATAAGCGGGCACCGATCAAGCCGATCCGCTCTTGTAACTCTAAACGCACGGGTACGGCGATTTCGGCTGCCCCGGTGGGCGTCGGCGCGCGTCGGTCTGAGGCAAAGTCAATCAGCGTCGTATCGGTCTCATGCCCGATGGCCGAAATCAACGGGATGGCGCTTGCTGCTGCCGCACGGACCACCACTTCTTCATTAAAGGCCCACAGGTCTTCAATCGAACCACCGCCGCGGGCGATGATCAAAAGGTCTGGGCGTGGTACCGGTCCGTCTGACGACAAGGCATTAAAGCCCGCAATAGCACGCGCGACTTGGTCTGCGGCCTTGTCGCCTTGGACAAGTACTGGCCACAGGATGACATGCACGGGAAAGCGTTCGGACAGACGGTGCAAAATATCGCGGATTACGGCCCCAGTTGGGCTGGTCACCACCCCAATCACGCTGGGCAGATAGGGCAATGCTTGCTTTCGCTCAGGATCAAACAGACCTTCTGCCGCCAGGCGTTTGCGCCTTTCTTCCAATTGCGCCAACAAAGCGCCAACGCCTGCTGGCTCAAGCCGATCAATGATCAGCTGATATTTTGACGAGCCTGGAAAGGTGGAGATTTTGCCGGTTGCAATCACTTCCATCCCTTCTTCGGGCCGGAACTTCAAGGCTGCCGCCACGCCCTTCCACATGACTGCCGACAGGACAGCATTGGCATCTTTTAAGTCGACATACACATGACCAGATCGCGCCAGTGTCACCCGGCCCATTTCGCCGCGAACACGCACATTGCCAAAGTCGTCTTCCAAGCGGCGTTTGATTGCGCCCGAAAGCTCAGAGACAGAAAATTCAGGGGCGTTGGAGGGCTCTTTGCTCATGGTATTTGTCTAGAACGATGCGCTTCTGGGGGAAAGGGACTTTGTAATTGAGCATGTGGCACCATTCATCGCTGCTAGAATTACAAATCAGAGAGAAACATCACGAAATTGGGTTCTCACACATCCAGTTGAACCGGGCTGCGTAAACCGTCCCAGAGCTATCCCGCTCGACTTTTAGGACCAAAATATGTTAAACTTCAAAATGTTCGCTTCGGCGGCAGCCGCCCTCGCTTTGTCTGCTGCACCGGCAATGGCTGAGTGTGCTAAGACCCGTACTGACGCTGCAGCCAAAGCAGCTGGCTATCAAACCATCGGCTATCACGCGGCATCCAACGCTGCAAAGCCAGCTAAGGCTGCCACCGGCGACATCATTGACGTTGCGGTTGGGGCAAGAAGTTTCAAGACCTTGGCTGCAGCCCTGTCGGCTGCTGGCTTAGTCGATACACTTAAGACTTCTGGCCCTTTCACTGTCTTTGCCCCAACCGACGCGGCTTTCGCAAAGCTGCCAGCAGGTACGGTTGAAAACCTTTTGAAGCCCGAAAACCGCGCCCAATTGGTTTCAATCCTCACTTATCATGTCGTGCCAGGCAAAATCACCTCGAACCAATTGCTCGACAAAGTCACCCCCGCCACCACCGTCCAAGGCCGCCAAGCCACGATTGATGGCCGCAATGGCCGGGTGACAGTCAATGGCGTTGCGGTCACCGCTGCCGATGTGGGGGCCTCGAATGGGGTGATCCATGTCATCGACACAGTCTTGATGCCACCTGCAGCCAAGCATCACTAAATCCTTTGACCGCTTGCTCAGGCAGGCATCGTCATCACGTGCCAAAGTGGAATGGTGACCAAGGCGATCAAGGTCGTTGCGGTCACCAAACCGGCCATCAAGGGCGCATCGCCCCCAAGTTCACGGGCAAGAACATAGGCTGCAGGTGCACTTGGCATCGAGGCCACGCCAATCGCTACTGCACTGGGCAGAGGTGCGAGACCCAACATCTGCGTGACAATCAGCATCAAGAGCGGTGCAATGGCGAGTTTCGAAACAACCCCAACCGCCAACCGCAAGGGGACTTTGCCCAAACCCTCAAAACTCAAAGCCGCCCCAACGCTTACCAACGCAACTGGCATGGCTGCCCGGCCGAGGAGCGCGAGCGCGGGTTCTAGCGGACCAATATGCTTGGTCAGCCCGATTAAATTGGCAACAATCCCAGTTAAGCTTGCTAGCACCAAGGGATTGCGAATAACCTCTCCAAGCGCGCCCTTTAGGCTCGGCACGATGTCATTCTTGCCCCAGCGAGCCATGACAAAGACACTCATGAAGTTCACAAACGCGACCACGGGGCCAAACCCTAAAGCGATTAGTGCAAGTCCTTCCGGCCCATAAAGGGCGGGTGCTGCCGCCAATACAATAAAGCCATTCCAGCGCACACTGGCTTGAAAGATTGAGGTAAAAGCCGGTCCATCATCGCGAAACCACAGCCGCAGGCTAAGCCCCCACAGGCCTGCCAAGGCAAACCCTGCAACAAGGCAGGTCAGAAAGTGGACCGTGTCTGGCCCTGAAAAATCCGCACTGGCGACCGTTGAAAACAAGAAGGCCGGATAGAGCATCCAATAGCCGAAAGAATTTACCGCCGCCCAAGATGCATCCGGCACGACTTTGGCGCGTTTGGCTACAAAGCCAATGGCGATCACTAAAAAGACCGGTAAAATGGCGGAGAAAGCAATGTTCATGTCATGGGGCCGAGGCTGAACCCGCCCTGCAGGCGGTCCAGAAGCCCCTGCAACATATAGGCAGCCGCGGCGGCATCCACGACGGCAGCTCGCTTGGCCCGTGTCATGTCGGCAGCAATCATTTGGCGTTGAACGGCCGCGGTCGACAGACGCTCATCCCACATGAGAAGCGGTACGTCGCGAACGTTTAATAGATTGCGGGCAAAAGCGCGTGCGGCTTGTGCAGACGGGCCTTTAGACCCATCCATATTGATTGGATGGCCAACAACGAGGCCACAGGCTGAGCGGTCATCAAAAATCGCAAAAATCGCTTGCGCATCTGCCGCCATCTTCGTGCGCTTCACCCCGCCAGCAGGGCTGGCGATCAGGCGGGTAACGTCTGAGGCCGCAACACCAATCGTGGTCGAGCCGGGGTCAATTCCGATTAAGGCTTGGCGGGCAGGCAAACTTTCGCAAAAGTCCCGATAGTCCAATATCGGCATTAGCTGCTGCCAGGGGTTGCGGGCGCATTGGCTTGCTCGGCGCGTGCCTGGTCAAGGGCCGCGACAAAGGTCTCAACCCCTTGGGCACCCACAACCGCAAAGCTCTGATTAAACAGGACGGTGGGTACCCCTGTGACGCCCATGCGCTGGGCAATCTCTAATTCTTGCTCAACGGGGGCAATATCAGCATCACTAGCCAAAAGCCGCCCAACAAGGTCGCCATCCATGCCAAGGCCACGGGCAATCGAGACTAGGGTTGGAGCTTTGCTGAGGTCTTCGCCCTCGACATGATAGGCTTGGAATAAGGCCTCTGCACATTCCACTTCAACCCCAGCTGAACGCGCCCAGCGGAGCAGGCGATGGCAATCTCGTGTATTGGGCGTGGTCTTGATGGCGTCGAAGTTGAATTCAATACCGACCCTAAGTCCTGCCTCCACTAAAGCCTGGGAAATCTCTTTCAAGCGGCCTTCATCGCCACCAAATTTGGCCAGAAGCCGTGCCTTGCGGTCCGCCCCCTCTTTGGGTGTCGTTGGGTCTAATTCAAAGGGACGCATCGATAAATGGGTAGGAATCTCCCCGCGGGTGACACAGGCCGTCACCAGCGCGCGAAAACCGACATAGCACCACGGGCAAATGACGTCAGAGATAAAATCAATGGTGACAGGGCCGCTTAAGGCTGGGGTTAGGCTTGATTGGGCGCTCATGCTGATACGCCTCGGTCAAGCATGTCGCTGACCCGTTTCAACAAATTGCTCGCATGCTCTTGTGGCAAAAGGCTGGCACTTGCGATCGCGAGCTTGATCTGGATTGGTTGGTCATTGCTATAGCTGGTATGATCCGCTTGCACGTCAAACGCTGTGCATTCCAGAACAGCAGCAATCCGTTCGGCGGCAATCGCTGCGGCTTCGTCATCAGAGCTCGGGAAGGCCACTGCAAAGGTCGTTTGGTCCAACCGCGCCGCAACATCTTCTGCGCGCACCAAGCGCGACAGCATGGCACCGGACTGGCCAATCAATCGCTCAATGCCCTGACGTGTGTGGACCACGCCAAGGCTTGCTTCGGGGTCCAAGCGGGCCAAGGCAATCGACAAGGGCCTGTCGGTTTCATGGGCTCTTTGGGCGAGGCTTTCTAAATGCGCCAAGAAGAAAGCAGGTGCATAAAGCCCGGTTGTCGCCTCCATGGCCGCTGGCGCGCGTGCGGCAGCAAAGGCCAAATTCAACGCATCGCGGCTGCGTTTTTCTTCAACAAAATTGAGAAGGCGATCGGCTGCAGCATCATCGTCATCGCCGGCGACGGCAAAATCCGTTGCGCCACGCTCAATGGCTTCATGAGGATTGTCGAAATCTGGAGAGCCAAGGATTAAGCAGGGCATATGAAACATGCGCGCATTGCGGCGCATCGCTGCACAGAAACTCATCGCGGTGGCCCGATCATCGCGGGCTAATATAACCACACCGTCAAACTCGCTCTCATGGAGATAATCAAAGGCCGTAAACGAGGTGAAGGCGGCAATCGTCTCTGCGCCTTGCTGAGTCATGGCGGTTGTGAAGCGCAATAAGTCCGGACCGGGCTGGCCGAAAATCAGGATGCGGGGCACTTTGGCGCTATTGACGATTGGCGGATGTGCCGGACCGCCAAACCGAGCGAGGGTTCGAAACCGCATTTTGGCTTCATCTGCCATAACGGCAATCCGCAGGCTGGAGCCAAGGCGAGCAGCCAAGACGGCAGGGGACGCAAGAGCATCCAATACCCCATCAAAAGCGCTGATGTCGAAATTTTCTTCTCCCTGGCTCCACGCCATGAATAAGCCGGCACGAGGCCCAAGTGCTGCCTTCAGCGAGCGCACTAAATCACCGGCCTTTGGGCCACTTTCCCCCCGTGTATCGACAACAATCGCCGCAGTCTGACGACGCTGATGGTCCTCGCCTGCAATGGCGAAGCCGGCTTGCGAGAGCAATTCACTTGCGTCATCGCCAGCAAGAACAAGAATATGTGGCTTTGCCATCTTCTGCCTACTTTCAAGGGCCATTGCGAAATTCGTACAGCACCCTAGCGTGGGGAAACTGAGTCGTCAGTAAACGAATGCGAAAGGCCCTAGTTTTGACTGCCAACCCTGCTTTAATCCAGCCCAATTTCAGCCTGCAAGGCAAAACCGCTCTGATTACCGGGGCATCTTCTGGCCTTGGAGCACATTTCGCCCGTCTTTTTGCTGGCCTGGGTGCAAAGGTTGTGTGCGGGGCCAGACGGATCGATCGTCTGGAAGCTCTTGTGGCCTCAATTCAAGCCGCAGGTGGCCAAGCGCAAGCGGTAAAGCTTGATGTGCAAGATGAGGCGAGTGTGATTGCCGCCTTTGATGCCGCCGAGGCAGGATTGGGTCTGCCTTCGATTGTCATAGCCAATGCTGGGACGAACGAGATCGGCCTTGCAACCGACATTTCGATGGACGCCTATGACGCCATGATGGCCGTCAATGTGCGCGGGGTGTTCATCACAGCGCGTGAAGGAGCCAAGCGCATGATCGCAAGTGGCAGCGCTGAACGAGGCGATGGCCGCATCATTCTGATTGCGTCGATGGCCGGCCTTAAACCCTTACCCGGCCTTGTCCCCTACTGTGTTTCCAAGGCGGCCGTCGTGATGATGGCAAAGTCGATGGCAGCAGAATGGATGCGCAAAGGCATCAACGTGAATGCGGTTTGTCCTGGCTATATTGAGACCGAGATCAATGCCGATTGGTTGGCCCAAACCGGCGGTCAAAAAATGGTAGCGGGATTCCCGCGCCGCCGCTTGATGGATGATCAAGCTCTAGATGGGGCCATGGCCTGGCTGGTGTCCGACGCTGGACGCTTCACCAGTGGGGCTGTGGTACAGATTGATGATGGACAAGCCCTTTAGGGCTTGCACCTTGAAGAGAAACTGTCCAGCAGTCTGACATTGGCTACGATTGGAATGAAAAACATACGATTTTCATTTGGCAACTTAGGGGCATAAGATTTTTTCAGCAGGTTTAAAGCTTTCTTGACTGCCTGTCATGTTTAATAGGGTCAGTTAGTGCCTATTCAAATCCTATTTTATAAAATTGAATCTATTGTGTTTATTTGCCGTTTGCGAATTCCCTTGACCAGCTGTTAGGAACTCACGTGTTACCAGCCGGATAGGCGCCCAAACCTGTGGCGCTTTGAGGAATTGGCTCGATGAAATTCTCGAAGCAGTTGCTGCCGACCAAGGTTGTGCGCCTGGAACGCGGCAATGTCGCAGTCATCTTTGCGCTGGTTTCATCGGTGTCGCTCGGCGTGCTTGGGGCTTCGATTGAGCTGAACCGCGTGGCCAATACCAAAGCCTCTTTGGCCGCAGCTGCCGACGCTGGCGCATTGGCCGCCAAGCGCGAGCAGGCTGATAAGAGCAATCTAGGCGAAACGCTTGCCAAGGCTGCAGGGGTTGCGGCAGGTACAAAAGCTTTTTTGGCCTCGGCCCCGGGATCTGAGCGAGGGGTCACCAATCTTCAAGCCGCCGTCACTTGGGAGACAGATGGTTCGGCACGTCTGGTTGGAACCGGCACGCAAAGTTTGGTCCTTGGCGGTCTGGTTGGCCACTCCACCGTAGCCTTGAGCGCCGTAGGTGTTGCCACAGCCGGGACGGACAAGCGCTTGGAGGTGGCCGTGGTGGTTGATACGACTGCATCCATGTTCCAAAAAGATGGTCGTCCCAGCACGCGCTTCACCCAAATGCGTAGCGCGGCAAAGGGCTTCGTTAACACGCTTTTCGATACAGTCACCATTCCAGACCGCTTGCGTGTGGCAGTTATTCCTTGGACAACCACGGTCAATATTCGCGGCGAAGTGCCCGACCAAACTTGGGATAATTCTCCCGCACCGGTTCGTAGCCCCGTAGACGCGGGCACACGGTCTTTGCTGACGAGCCCGATTAATCGCTCAGCCAATATCAATGAGAGCACGTCTAATCTGAATACATTATTTGCGCCGGTTGGCTGGCGCGGCTGTATTTCGGGCAATGGCGAAAGCCTAACCGCCAACGATGATACCAAGACGGGCATGAGCTGGAATGCGCTGCGCGTTCCGCCGCGCGTCAATAACTCCACGCGCACTAAGGGCTTTACCGCGACAAAAATGTGCGACAATTGGACGGGTTGCGGCGGAGGCGGCGGC
>JAIXQA010000036.1 GCA_027485915.1 Alphaproteobacteria bacterium
GCACATGCTTCTAAAATGAGGCCTTTGCGAACTAGGCGGGGGCAATGACACCACCGAGGAGGGCTCATGATCCTCCCTCAAGCACACAGACTTATCAAGCCGGGGCGCACGGTTTGCGTCGTATTCCGGGCCAGTCCGTTAATCTGGCCCACTCTATTTGGCGCGTACCACGCGCCCCGGCCCCTCTGCCCTTTCTTCAAGGGCACACGGCGTCCCCCCGGTGGTTTCCCACGCGGGGCTATGGGTGTTGGGGGAGAAGGAATGTCACGACATCAGGTTGGGATGGATTGAAATGTGTTTTCATCAACCGATTGGGCTTCAATACGGAGTGTAAAAGTTGATCCAAGGCCGGGTGTGCTGACCAGCGTCACATCGCCGCCCATCGCTTGGGCGAGCTTTTTGGTAATGGCCAGACCGAGCCCAGTGCCTTCTTGTGACCGTGTTGCGGTGCCGTCGACTTGGACAAACGGTACGAACAAGCGCGCCTGATTTTCGGGTGCGATGCCAATACCTGTATCCGCGACAGCAATGCAGAGATTCCGGTTTGCCTGATTTCCTTCTAAATAGGCTCGTATATGCACCTGACCATTTTGTGTGAATTTGCAGGCATTGGAGGCTAAATTAAACACACACTGCTTTAGGCGAAGACCGTCTATCGCAAGGATTGGAATTTCCGCCTCAACATTGATAGCAATGCTTGTGCCCTGCTTTGCCGCTAACGGGCGGACGGCATCCGCAACGCCCTGCAGGATTGAGTCAATACGGACCGGGCCAGGATTGAGCTTGAACTTGCCCGATTCAATGGTGGAAAGATCAAGCACCTCATTGATCAAGGTCAACAAATGATCTGCTGCCCGACGTATGCGGCGAGCATCCTCTGGGCTCGCAATTTCGGGAGCTTTTTCAAGATCCTCCTCAAGAATATCCGAGTAGCCGATGATCGAGTTCAGGGGGGTTCGCAACTCATGGCTCATCGTGAACAGGAATTGTGATTTCAAACGGCTGGATTCTGAGGACGCCTGTTGGGCCGAAGCCATCAGGATTTGTTTCCTAACTTGTCCACGCGCAACGAACCACGCAAGGACTCCAGCCAAAACCAGCCAGCTCAATACGAGAACGGCAAGGCTTGAAAATCCAACACTGCCGGGGTGTTCGTGGTCCCAAATAAGCGTGGTGCCAGATAGATGGAGTTGGGCAGCCGATCGTTGTGAAAGGTTTTGCGCATTTGGTGCGACCCGAAGGTTTTCAAGGCCCAATGATTCGCCCAGCTTTTTGAGTTTGGCCGCGTCCAGCACTCTAATCAGCGCGACCTGGTCACGAATAGGGCCGCTCCCTTCAGCTGGGAGAACGGGCTTAGTCGACAGGATGAATAGGGTGTTTCCAGCGTGGAAGACTTGATCGCTATCCAGCGTCAAAGCGGATGCTTTAAAATGCTTGCTGAGCGCGGCATCAATTGCTTGGAGATTAGCGGGAGTAAGTGCGGCGGCCGAGGAATATCGCGTTTCGCCAGCGCGGGCGATATGAACGTACTCAACAAGATCGGTAAAAAAAATCTCTTTGACCCAAGCTGGGTTCCAGCTTTTGGTAATATTGTCATACGCCGCCTGCCAATTGCTCCAGTCGAGTGACAAGTCCCGCACGTCGGTGATGTGGCCTTGGATCTCATTTGAAACAAGCTGCTGAGAATTGGACGCAAACACTCGGTCTTGCTCGGTCGCAAAATATCTCAACAGTCCGAGTGCCATGACCAATACGACGGCCACAAGCGCAAAAATCGGCGCCCCAACGCTGGCCCAAGCTTGGCGTTTGAGGTCGGCACTAAAGGCGGGCTTTTCCGTTAGCCCGGCCATGAGAGCAGATGATGACATTTAGGATCGTCCTACAAGAGAGGACGATCCTATCGAACAAGGCTTGTTAAATGATTTATTGTTGAACCTGTTGAGCGCTGATTACCAAAATTTACTTAAGATTTTTGAAGCGCTATTTCAATCAACCAAAGGTTATAGGTAAGTCTAATCCATTCCAATCTCGTAGGAGGCCAAATTTATTTTAAGAATAGTCTTACGGTGTCTTTACGCTATTGGCGGAGATTTTCTGCGAAGCGCTCAAGAGCATAACTTTGGTTGACGCGTCGGTATCAAACACAGAATACCAGCCTTGCGGCTCATGCGGCGGATCGCCGACATAGGCGGTTTCTTTCGGCTTCATCCGATAATCATCATGTAAGGCGCGGCCTTCGCCGCCCCAAGCCCAGAAGTTGATGCCAGCGATCTCGCCGCCGCGTTGATGGCTCTCCAGCAAGGACTTGATGATCAGGTCATAAAATTGGTCGCGCCATTTGGTTGATGTTCCAGGTTCATAAGACGCATCATCGCGGGGGAAGCCAAATTCTTCGATGACGAGCGGCTTTTTGAGGGCATTGGTGATGGTAACAGAGTTGGCAATGTAGGCCGAGGTTTCTTTCGCCACCGTTGGGAAGCTGCCCTCTAAATCCTTGGGGTCCGCCCAAGACCAATTTTGCGGCCAAATATGGGCTGTCGTATAATCGATGTTCGGGCTGTCTTGGGCTGTTTGGGTCAAAGCCAGATCGTCATTGCAACCCTTCGGACCCTCATGCCCAACACTGACCAAGTGGTTCGGGTCCAGCGATTTAATCAAAGCGGCCGTGCGATCAATCCAGCCCTTATAGGCTGTAAAGCGTTTGGCTATCACCTCATCTGTCCCACCCGGTCGCGGCTCATTGCATAATTGCCATGACATGATCGTTGGATCATCCTTGTAGGGCTTGTTGGTGACGCTATTGGTGCGTGTCACCAAGCTTTTTACATAGGCCTCATATTTGGAGAGAGCGGCTTGGTTTTCATAAAATTGCGAGACAAAATCCGGGAAGGCAGGCCAAGGATGGGCCGGATCATTCATATCGATATAGCTGCCCCCATTGGTCCAAGCCTCATAGGTTCCAAGCCCGCCCGACCATTCCCAGAAATTTGTCAGATAAAGAATCGCCGTCATGCCGCGCTCTGCCATCAGCGCAAGGGCCGTGTCCAAGCCTTTGAGGAGGCTCTCGTTCAGAGTGCCGTCAGAGGTTTGGAAAGCGGGGTTGAGCGAGTTCTTTAAGGGCGACAATTCAGAGGAGGCCAAGAGCCGTAAGTTCGTTATGCCATGTTCAGCCAGCATATCCAATTCGCGCTCGAGTCTGCCCGGATTGCCGATTACAGGGTCCGGCGAGGCGGCATAGGCGGCATACCAAAGATTTGCCCCGACATAATAATAGGGCTTGCCCTGTTTAATGAATTGCTGGCCCTGAGTGGTGATAAAGCTCGGCCCGGTGTCCCTAGAAGGGCTGCAACCAGCTAAACCAAAAGAAGAAAGTCCAGTCGCAGCAAGACCCATCCCAGCCAAGCCAAACGACAATTCCCGACGGTTTACCATGCCACTTTCTCCACAATACAACCCAATGGATCGCCTGTATGGGCAATTAAAACAGCGCTGTCAATTTAGAAATGGGCGGAAGGCGCAGGTGCCATTTTTGCCTATTATCTTACTCTAAAGTCGGAAAGTGCGATGCTTAGCCGTTTGACTTTGTCATAAAAGGTTTTGCGCGGCAGACCCAAGGCGGCGATGGCCGTTTGGATATCGCCACCTGATTCCTGCAACGTCTGCTCGATAAAGGCCTTCTCAAACTCGGCCACGCGCGCTTTCAGATTATGGGTCGTGAGGGGCAGTTCAGCGCGTGAGGTCGCGCGCTTTCCATCCCAAAGGCCCAATACATTTTGTTCGGCGAAGTTTTGCAATTCCCGCACATTTCCCGGCCAATCATGGCTGTGCAAATAGCGATAGACATCCGGCGATAGGGCAGGGGACTTGCGGCCATAACGCTTTGCCGCTTGGTCTTGAAATAGGCCATAAAGGAGGGGGATATCCTCGCGTCTTTGACGCAAAGGCGGTATCTTTAAGGTCAAACTATTGAGGCGAAAAAGTAGGGTTGGAAAGAAACTGCCTTCTTGCACGCGCTCGCTTAATTGCGTGGAACTAGCGGCCACAATGCGGGCATCAAAAGGTCTGGATTGATTGGCCCCCAGGGGCGTTACCTCCCGCACTTCCAAGGCGCGATGTAGCTTATGTTGCACCTTCATGGGTGCGGCATCAATGGCATCTAAGAAGAGCGTGCTTTTATGAGCCAGTTCCAGCCGCCCGATGCGCGCTTTAAAGGCTGCTGGATAGGCTCCTTGGGCAACGCCAAACAATTCCTCGTCTAGCAGTGCGTCAGGAATCGCGCCGCAATCGATGGTGACCATCTGCCTTCGACTGCGGTTACTTTGTGCATGCAGCATGGCTGCGACAAGGCTTTTGCCGGTGCCAGTTTCGCCCTCGATCAGGACGTCGACATCAATCTCGGCTACTTGGGCGATGGTTCGACGCAGGGCGGTGATGGCGCTCGACATTCCATAAAGGGGCCCGCCCTCAATGGCATCAGGAACACAGTCGCGCAGGTGTCTGACCTCCAGCGTTAACGCGCGGCGCTCTAGCGCGCGTTGGGCGGTCAACACCAATTGTTCGGGTAAAAATGGCTTAGACAAAAAGTCATAAGCACCTTGGCGGACGGCATTGACCGCTGTGGTAATGTCCGCATGTCCGGAAACCAGAATGACCGGCACTTCCGGGTCAATCGCTCTCACCCGTCGGAAAAGCTCCAGACCATCCATGCCGGGCATCCGTAAGTCGCAGACGATAATGCCATCAAAACGATCGGAAAAGGCAGCGAGTCCCGCTTCGGCAGAGTCGAAGGCAAATACCTTCAGTCCTGCAAGCTGAAGCGTCTGTTGATGTGCGGCAAGGACATCGGGCTCGTCATCAATCAGAAGGACTGAGTCAGGAACAAGAGGAATCATTTTGCTGGCCTCAAGCGCATCAAAAAGGCCGCCCCTTTTGGCGGACTGTCGGCAACCAGTTCGCCACCAAAATCAGCCATAATGTCGCGCGAGATAACAAGGCCCAAGCCTAACCCGTCGCGCTTGGTTGTCGAAAAGGGCTGAAACAGACTTTGACGTGTCTCTGTAGAAAGGCCAGGACCATTGTCGGCAACCTTCAAAACGACAAAGCCATCTTCCTGTTCAATCGAAAGATGGATTTCAACGCCTGTTTGCCCGGCGTCCAAGGCATTGGCCATCAGATTAACAAGCACTTGCTCGAGCCGAACCGCTTCGGCTTGCACCAAAGCATCTTCCTTCGGCTGATGGATGACCGCGTTCAACGTCGCGAGTCGATCTCGCAGCAAAAGGAGAGCACCGTCGATCACTTTGCTGAGGGATACAGATGTTATGGTTCCCGTGGCCTTACGGGCAAAGCCCAATAGCTCTGATGTGATCATGCCGATGCGCGCCGCCAAACCGATTACCCGGTTCAGATTATCGCGCGCCTCATCGGTCTGGCCGCGGTCCAAAAAGGTCACCGCGTTGCTGGTATAGGCAGAAATGGCCGCTAAAGGCTGGTTGATCTCATGGCCAACCCCGGTAGCAATTTGGCCCAAAGCTGCGAGTTTATTGAGTTGGACGAGACGCTCGCTCATCTCACGTTGTTGAATCGCAAGGTTCCGCTCTGCTTTGAAGGCTGCACTGCGGCGTAAATAGATCATCGCAAGACCCAGCGCGAACAAGGCAAATAAACCAGCCAGCACACTAGTTCTGCTAGACAATACCGCCGCGCGGATCGTGTCTTGGGTCTCGGTCAAAACATGAAGTTGCCAGTCATTGGCCAGCTGCTTGACTGCTTCTGCGTACTTCTTCGAAGCGATGTCATCGTCTTGAACCACCCCAACTTGCCCGTTTTGATAGAGCGGTAAAACTTGTAGCGGATTGGTGCCATAATCGAGGTCACGCAGCATTTTGTTTTGGGTTGGTTGGCTCAAGGGTTGGACCGTTTTGAACCGCCAGTCGCGATTGCTGGTAATCAAAATGACGCCATGGGAATTGGTCGCGAAGACGGTCACGCCGGCTTTTCGCCATTCGGCCTCTAAATTGTCGAACTCAACTTTAGAAACAATTACACCAAGAATCTGTCCACCTGCTTGTAATTGTCGCGCAATATAAAGGCCCGGACGCCGGGAGACAGTACCGAGTGCGAATTGCTCTGATTGACCCTTGCTGAGTGCTTCGCGGAAGTAGGGTCTAAAGCCATAATTCTGGCCAACAAAGGTTTCAGGTCTTTGCCAATTACTCGACGCCAAAGTCAGGCCCTTAGTATCCAGCAGATAGATTGCTGCGGCCCCCATGTCTTGGCTAAGCGCTTCAAGTTTGCGGTTAAAGTCGGCCAGTCGCCGACCATTCTCGCCCGCCAAGACCGCCCGTGCATCGGCGTCTTGCGCAAGCACCAGGGTTGCCAGTCGAAACCGCTCATGTTCGCGCTCAAGGGCTGAAGCGAGAAGCTCCGCCGACACATCCCCGCGTTTACCTGCCTCTAGGATAGCTTGGTTACGGGCAATCGAGTCGGAAAAGACAAAGCTGGCAGCAATGAGAATGAGTGTGGCCGCCAGCACCGCAACGAAGAAGAGTTTCTGCGTAGGACGATCCATCTGCGCTTCCTCAGCTTGCATTGGCTTCTGCTCAGCAGGTGGCGGAAAGTCACACAATTTGCAATCAATTTGTGTGAAAAATCGCACGAATTCTAGATACTGCTACAATAAATCACTGTATTAATATGATTTTATTTCTGTTCGATTGAATTTTACCTCCTCAAAGAATGTCGCTAAATTTCCATGAATAAGGATGACGATAGGTCAGTCGATAAAACCGTGGGGAAATGCCTTGGCCATCAGCCAACCAATTACAAGCGGGTCTAGCGCTGCCCTAGCCAAGCCAGTGGCTTGGTATCAGCAATTATATACCCAAGTGGTGATTGCGGTCGTCCTCGGCATCGCCATTGGTGCCATCTTCCCTAGCTTTGGCGCGAGCCTAAAGCCACTTGGAGATGCCTTCATCAATCTGGTGAAGATGATAATTGCGCCTGTCATTTTCTTGACCGTGGTCACCGGCCTGGGTGGCATGGCACAGGTCAATCAGATTGGCAGCGTTTTCGGCAAAGCTTTGGCCTATTTTCTGACGGTTTCCACATTTGCACTCGCGATTGGCTTGGTCGTCGGCAATTTGGTTCAACCGGGCGCAGGCATGAATATCGATCCCGCGACTTTGGATGGGAAACTTGTCGAGAACTACACCCAGCGCGCCCACGAGCAGAGCCTGTTAGGCTTTGTGATGAACATCATTCCAAAGACGCCGATCAGCGCTTTGGCCGAAGGCGAAATCCTGCAAGTGCTGTTGATTGCAGTCCTAACCGGCATTGCCATTGCCGCTGTAGGCGAGCCTGCTCGTCCGCTCTTGAGTGTGCTGGAAGCGGCCAATCAAGTGGTATTCAAGCTGGTTCATATGTTGATGAAGCTAGCCCCGATCGGTGCCTTTGGCGCGATGGCTTTTACGATCGGCAAGTTTGGCGTGGGAAGCCTTGTAAGCCTCGGTTCGCTCATCATCACCTTTTATGTCACCTCGCTCTTATTCGTTCTGGTGGTCCTCGGCCTCATTGCAAGGATGGCTGGCTTCTCCATCTTTCAACTGGTGCGCTACATTAAAGACGAGCTCTTGCTCGTGCTCGGCACATCCTCGTCGGAAGCGGCCCTGCCGACTTTGATGGAAAAGCTAGAGCGGGCAGGGTGCCGGAAAGAAGTCGTCGGGATTGTTCTGCCAACTGGATACTCGTTCAATCTAGACGGTACGAACATCTACATGACCTTGGCTGCAACCTTCATCGCGCAAGCTGTTGGTATCGACCTTTCGTTGCACGATCAGCTGCTCTTGATAGGTGTGGCGGCCATCAGCTCTAAGGGCGCGGCAGGGGTTACGGGGGCCGGCTTTGTGATTTTGGCGGCGACGCTTTCAGTCGTGCCGTCAGTTCCCGTTGCGGGCATGGCACTGATCCTTGGCATAGACCGCTTCATGAGCGAGTGTCGTGCCCTAACAAACCTGATGGGAAACGCCGTTGCGACGATTGTCGTCGCACGTTGGGAAGGAGCACTAGACAGTGCTCAGCTAAAGCTTGCGCTTTCGTCACCGAAGAGCTTAACGGCGAGCGGGCAAGCCACGAAAGCAGACGATTTAAATCCAGCGACAATTGACGTCGACTAATCCAAAATAAAACGAAATATGGGGAGAGCTAACATGAGAAGACTTTCAGGCCTTTTAGGAACCACAGCCCTATTTACAGCATTGTTCGGTCAGGCGTTCGCACAAACTCCACAGGGTCAAGCGCCCCAGGCTGAGCCTGAGAAAGCTGCAGAAACCATCATTGTCACCGGCACACGCATCAAGGCAGCTTCCGACAGTGGGGCGGTTGCAGTCACAACTGTAAGCCGCGACCAAATCGAGGCCTTAGGTCAGGCATCCACGGGTGAGCTCATGGAAAACCTTGCCCAAGCTGGTTCGTTTGAGATCAACGGGGCAGCGGATGGACCCAATGACGCGCGCGGGGACATTGCAACGGTGAATTTGCGCGGATTAGGGACTGGCAACACCTTGATCTTGCTTAATGGCCGCCGGATTGCCGCGCACGCTGTGAACCAAGATATTGGGTCGACGCCGCGCCAAGTTACCAACGTCAATGCTTTTCCGTCGGCCGGCATTGACCGGATCGAAGTGCTCCGTGATGGCGCGTCAGCTCTTTATGGGTCGGACGCGACTGCCGGCGTGGTCAACACCCTGCTTACAACCGACTTTGACGAAACCCGTGTCAATTTTAGAGCCTCAAAATTGGGGACGGCTGATCATGGCGAATTCAGCGCCGATATCGCGCACGGTTTCGGCTTTAATGGTGACAAGACCCGGGTTCTAGCGATCGGCTCTTGGTATCATAGAGACCCATTATTCTCGTCTCAATTGGGCGGCCAATTTCAAAGTGTCGACAAACGCGCATTTTTGGGGTCGAGCCCTTATGCGACTGCAAACACCGATTTCCGAAACACTTCCTCTGCGTCGCCATTTGGTGAATTTGTTGCCGGTGCCTTTAATGCTGACGGCACGCAATTTCTATCTCGCCGGGTTCGTCGCGGTACCACAAACCTAACGAATACGGGTGGGGTATTCCACATCCAGCCGTGCAGTTTTGCAGGCACCTTGCAGCAATTTGGTGATCGCGGCGGACAGGGTTGTGTTGGCTTAGATGACAGTACTTTGGACGTTGGCTTGCGTTATGACTTCAATGCGCTTCAGCCAAATAACGCCCGGAACGAAGGCGTGGATCTTGTGCTCAATTCTGAGCAAGCCATGGGCCGCCAACTCCTAACCGAAATCGATCGGATTAACGTCTATGGCTTGGTGAAACATGACTTTTCAGATACGGTTGAGGGGTTTGCTGAGGTCCTCTATTATACCGCCGAGACCGCAGGCTCACGGGCCACCCAGCCCATGGATTCCGGTTTGGCGTTTCTTGTTGTCCCAAAAACCAATTATTGGAACCCGTTTGGCGCTGTAGGTTCACCAAACCGGATTGCCGGGCTCAATACAACAGATGTGCCAACGGCGGGATTGGATGTTTTGATCCAGCAGTGGCGACCCGTAGAGTTGGGGCTACGCAATATTGCCACTGAGACAACAACCTGGAGGGCTTTGGCTGGGCTTAAAGGCAATTGGAATGCCTGGGATTGGGAAGGCGCTTTCGGCTATTCCAGCAACAAAACCACGGACAGTGAAAACAACCGTATTTCCAAAACACTTTTGCAGGCTGAACTCGCACGCTCTACTCCAGACGCGATCAATCCGTTTGGCGGAGCAAACGCAAATTCGACAGCGCAATGGGACCGCGTTCGCATTACCAGCATCAATGTGGGCGAGACCGTCTTGGCAACCGGCGATTTCCGTGCGAGCACCGACGAGCTTTTCAAAGGCTGGGCCGGTCCGATCGGGGCAGCCTTTGGTGCGGAATGGCGCTATGAAAAATACATTGAGGACCGTGATCCTCGCCTCGATGGGACGATCATCTTCAATAACGCCAATGTATCAGGACGTTCAGACGTGGTCGGCGTTAGCCCGACGAATGATTCGACAGGCAAGAGAAATGTATATTCCGCGTTTGGCGAAATGTTTATCCCACTGCTCGAGGGTGATGGACTATTCCCCAATAGCTTAACGCTTCAGCTGGCAGCGCGCGGCGAATATTTTGACGACCTCGAAGATGGTGCAATTAAGCCAAAAGTGGCGCTTTCTTGGTTTCCGATCTCTTGGCTGAATGTGCGGGGTGCTTGGAGCCAAGGATTCCGAGTACCTAACCTGGTTCAACTCAATCGCGGCGATATCTCGCGCTTGAATTTGGGCGTAGACGACTTTTGGCGGGCACCTGTTACACTTGATGCACAGTCAAATGGTGATGCTTATGTTGCATCCGTTAGACAGGCCAATCCGGGCTTGAAGAATGAGGATACAGAAACCGTTGTGCTCGGCACAATCGCGGATCTGAAAAAAGCCTTCGGGCAATCCTGGATCCGCGATTTCCGAGTAAGCCTCGACTATTGGAGCTTTAAGCAAACAGATGTCGTGGGTGCGTTTGGCGACCAAGAAGCCCTCGCATTAGATTTCTTATTGCGTCGCACGGGCTCCTTCAATCCAAACGTCGTGAGAGCGCCTGTAACCGATGCGGATCGAGCAGCCTATGCTGCGTGGAATGCGCGCAACCCAAATGACCAACGCCAGGCTGCCGGTTTGGTGCAATTCATCGTCGACCCTTATATCAATTTGGATAGTCAGGATGCCGATGGATTTGACCTCGGTGTCAATTTCACCATGCGTCCAAAAGGTAATTTTGGAACCTTGGACTTTGACCTCGATGTGACTTATCTCAACAGCCTCAATGTGGTTCGAAACGACCTATTGGCGGCCCTTGCGAATGATCCCTCGTTTGCTGGTGTCTTCTCCGAACTTCAAACCGATCGCATTCGTTTGGACGGGAACCCGCAGTGGCGCACCAATCTGTCGGTGACTTGGACCAATGGACCAGTCGCAATTGGTGTTTCTGCACGACAGATTTCTGACTTCCTCGATACGGCCGCAGATCCTGACCTGAACGGGGACGGAGTGCTGGATTATTGGACAGTTGAGCGCGCGACACGGATCAATGCCTATGGGGAGTTAAGGCTTGGCGGGGAGGGTCGCCCCTATCGTGTCCGGCTAGGCATCAATAATCTAACCGATGAATTGCCGCCGCTGGTCGATGATTCACTGGGCTATTCGCCAGAATTCCACTGGCTCAAAGGCCGCGAAATCTTCTTGCAAGTACGGGCGACCTTTTAGTTAGAGGTCGCAAATGGAGAGCTTGGGAGGCACAGAGCGCTTCCCAAGCGATTCCGTGGTAGCCTTGTCTCCATCCAAAGTTAAGGCACCCGGCAAATTGGAGTAGTAAGGCCATGACATCAGCATCTCGGCGCGCGATCTTGGCGCTTTCCTCCGGTGCTTTATTGGCCGCTTCGGCAAAGGCGAGTCCCGTTCAAGCTCAATCGGCAGAGCCCGTTGCACCCATCCTGAATAGGCCGCCTGTGAAGAGGACTTTTGTTGACTGGGCAGGACCGGCAATCCCAGTGTGGAGTCACCGACCTGACGGGCTAGGCCCAGATGCTCCTGTGCTCTTTGTTATGCATGGGGTTGGCCGGGATGCGGATCGTTATCTGAGTGAATGGCAAGCCGTTGCCGACAAGCATCGTTTCATCGCTATTTGTCCCGAGTTTAGCCAAGCCTCGTTCCCCGGTGCTTTAAACTACAATCTTGGTGGTGTATTAGATCGTGACGGCAAACCTCGGCCACGGCCTCTGTGGAGTTATTCTGCAATTGGTCCAATGTTTGACTGGTTTGTGGCACAAGAGCGATTAACAGCGCAGACTTTTGATTTGTTCGGGCACTCAGCTGGTGGCCAGTTCGCACACCGGTTTTCCGCGTTTGCTTCTCCGCCTTCTTTACGTCGGGTAATTGCTGCCAACGCCGGTTGGTATACGTTGCCAGAGCCGGACGGTGCGTGGCCATTTGGTCTCAAGGGCGCGCCAGGCGGCGAAGAAACGCTGAGGACTTGGCTCGCCTCCGACCTCACAATCTTCTTAGGAACGATGGATACAGATCCGAACCATCGCAGCCTCAACAATGATCCGCCGCACAAAAGTCAGGGCCCGCATCGATTGGCCCGCGGCGTTAATTTCTATTCCACGGGTCGAGCGATTGCCTCTAAATTGGGACTCCCATTTGGCTGGTCAATCGATTATGCGCCAGGCATTGATCACAATAATGGCGGCATGGCGAGCTTTGCAGCAGCGCGCCTTTTCCCCCTCCCACATGTCATCCGCGCAGCTGGAAACTGAAGCGATATGAAGCAAGTTAAAGCAGGTTGGCGCGGATCCATAAGTTTGCTGCTAGCGCTGACACTGATGTGTTGCGTCATGCGTCCTGCGGCTGCCGAAGCACTCGGAGATCAGCCATCACCCACAACTTGCCCCGAATTTCTGCCCAGCGAGACCCAATGCTTCACGGGCAAATCGGGCGCAGGCGCGCCCTTCTTTATCGCCTTGCCAAAAGACTGGAACCAAAATCTGATCTTATTTGCCCATGGCGGCCCACGCCTCGGACCGCCAAAATTGGCAGAGACGATTGAGGACCTAGAGCGGTTTCATGTCATGGTTCGAGAAGGCTATGCGTGGGCTGGCACCACTTATCGCCGGGGCGGCTATGGTGTCCGATCGGCCGCTGAAGACATAGGCCACTTGCGCGCACTTAGCTGGCGGCATTTTGGAAGGCCAAAGCGGACTATTCTGCATGGCCAGTCCTGGGGCGGGAACGTCGCCGCCAAGGCGGCGGAGCTTTATGCGATGGACCTCCAAGGCAGGCGCAATTTCGATGGCGTGATCTTAACTAGTGGCGTCTTGGCCGGTGGCACGAAGGCTTATCGGCTGCGCTCTGATTTGCGGGCGGTCTATCAATATTATTGTCGCAACCACCCGAAGCCAGACGAAACCCAATATCAGGTTTGGCAAGGCTTGCCCGCCGGCACCACCATGTTACGTGCTGAACTTGCTGAGCGTGTGCGCGAATGCACGGGAATTGGCACGCCGGCCCCGCAGCGAACTGCCAAGCAAAAGGCTAACCTCCGCAACATCACATCGGTTCTATCGATCCAAGAAGAGCAAGTGCTGCCAAATTTGGTATGGGCCACCATGACGTTTCAGGACATGATTGGACGCCTTAATGGCCGCAATCCATTTTCCAACCAGGGCACGATCTATAAGGGCTCTAACAATGATCGGGCATTGAATGCCGGTATCGAACGCTTTGCGGCCGACCCCGTTGCGCTGGCTGAACTTGGCTATGACAGTGACTTGAGTGGCTTAATCGTTGCCCCGGTCCTTACCGTCCATGGCATCTATGATCCAATTGCCCATGTCTCTCATGAAGCCGCCTATCGACGCACGATTGAGCAGGCGGGGCGTGGTGATTTATTGGTGCAGACCTTCACCAATGAGGCCGAACATAGCC
This sequence comes from Alphaproteobacteria bacterium, assembly GCA_027485915.1. Classification (GTDB taxonomy): domain Bacteria; phylum Pseudomonadota; class Alphaproteobacteria; order Caulobacterales; family Aquidulcibacteraceae; genus Aquidulcibacter. Next base: position 13,548 of record JAIXQA010000036.1, read on the forward strand.
GCCTAAGCGTACCAACTTATCCCACACTATTTTCCGCTATGTTAGATTGGCTAGAGACAGGCAAACGTCCAAGTCAGGAGAGTATTAAAGCGGCCTGCCACGTGTTTGCGCGAAAATATGGCGCGCCCTGTTTGTTTGTGGCGCCCTATCATCCAGCGCCAGCAAAGCCCTGATTGGGACAATTTGGTCACCAGTGCGTTTCAGAAATGGCGCGTTATCAAGACGGAGCTACGTCTATAGGGTCTGTGCCAGATCGGAGATCAACGATGCCCCAGCAACCAGCTTTCTTCATCCCGCACGGCGGGGGCCCTTGTTTTTTCATGGACGACCCACAGGGCATATGGACGGACATGGCACGCTTCCTCGAAAGCTTGCCAGCCCGAGTGCCTACGCCACCCAAGGCTATTTTGATGGTGTCCGCACACTGGGAAACCAAAGGGTTCGCCTTGACTGGTGCCAGCCAACCCGACCTGATCTATGACTATTATGGATTCCCACCTCACACCTATGACTTAACATATCCTGCCAAGGGCGAGCCTAATCTTGCCAAACATGCGGCAGAATGCCTACAAACACAGGGCCTAGAGGCTTACGTCGACCCTGATCGCGGGCTCGATCATGGCGTCTTTATTCCGCTGAAAGTAGCATTTCCCAAGGCCGATATTCCTGTAGTTGAAATGTCGGTAGAGCAAAGCTTTGATCCAGCCCTCCATGTGGCAGCCGGTAAGGCCTTGGCCCCTCTGCGCGACGAGGGATTCTTGATCATCGGGTCTGGGATGAGTTTTCATAATATGCGCGCATATGGTGACCCACGCGCATCACCCGGCGCACGTGCTTTTGACGAATGGTTGATGGAGGCGGTTCAATCAAACGCATCCCGGCGCGCTGACCTTCTCTCGCACTGGGCAGAGGCCCCTTCCGCTCGCTTCGCCCATCCACCCCGCCAAGAGGAGCATTTGTTGCCTTTAATGGTCGCGGCAGGAACGGGCGCGGGTAAAGGTGAGCGCATCTATCATGAGGAGGTGCTTTCGACTGCCTTGTCTGGCTATCGTTTTTAGTGGTTGAGGGGCGAGGGGGCTTAGGCGCATATGCCCAAGCCCCGCAACCTTTACCCTTAGCGGAACAGCGACAGGGCCGTTTGTGAAGAGCCATTGGCAATCGACAACGCTTGGACACCCAGCTGCTGCTTGACCTGAAGTGCTTGGAGCTTGGCGCTCTCTTTGGCGAGGTCAGCATCAACAATCGCACCAATCCCGTTGGTCAAAGCGTCTTGAAGTTTGCCGATGAAGGTGCGGTGCACTTCAAGGCGTTTTGCACCTGCGCCCCAAGTGGCAAGACGTGTCCCGAGGTTATCGATTGAGGCATTGACTTGACCGAGCGCGGTCGTTGCGTTTGCTGTTGTATCGACGGCTGAAGCCGCCGCAACTGTGATCGTGGTACCACCAAGTGCCAAGCTGGTGCCTGCAACCGTGATCGTGTTGCCGCCTGCAGCGTCGCCGAGAGAGACGGCGTTGCCAGGCGTGGCAGCAATCATGTTCGCCCCGTCAAACGAAGCGTTGGCAATGATGCTGGTAATTTGGTCACGCAATTGCACATAATCTGCATTCAAAGCTGCCTGGGCAGAAGCAGAGTTACCCGCTTGGGTGGCCGCCAGAGCTTTGCCCTTCATCTCGTTGAGAAGCTCCATGATGCTTTCACCGGCGGCGATGCCAGTATCCAGAATTGAGGCAGCGCGATCTGCGGATTCGCGAACCCGGTCATAGGCTGTCACGTCCGACCGCATTTTGTTGGCAATGGCAAAGAGCGCACCATTATCCTTGGCAGAGGCAACTTTCAGGCCCGTAGCAATTGCATTCTGCGACTTATCCATTTCTTGGTTAGTTCGGTTCAGGGTCTGAAGGGCGACCATGGCACCTTGGTTGGTATTCACGCTGATCATTCTTGATCTCCTTAACTATACGCATGGCATGCCGTTCAGGCATGGGAGTCGTTCGGACTCAGCGTGATTTTGCAAAACGCGGGAAAATTTTACTTTTTGAATTCTAGTCAATTTTATCTAACTGTCAGTAATGCCAAGTAATAAAGCAGATTTACAGATAACAATTCTGTGGGATTCGTGTGATGGAGCAAAAATTTGTAATTTATAAATTGTCTACACGAATTTGTGTTTGACTATATAGAAAACATGTACGAAAGCGGAGTATAGGCAAATATGTACTTTTGGTAGTTGATCCTAGCATGGCCTCTTTTGACAAAGGGGTGATTTAAGCCAGAACCGTAAAGCCCACGATTACGCGGCGCGTCGTGCTGCGCGGATATCGGCAATCTCTTGGTTGAGCTTTGCGACAAAGAATGCATCGCAGCCAAGGCAGACATTAGCTACTTCGCGACCCTTTCCATCTGTTTGAAGCGACGCTACCCGAAAATCCTCACGGCTCCAGCCGAGTGACAAGCCCATGGCTTCTGGATCTCCAGCATTAATTGCTTCAAAAGCTGGATGGCCCCTAAAGCTATCCAAAATATCGAGCAGCTTTTCTTCAGTCAGATTGCCAAGTGGAGCCTTGGTTTTTAGGCAACAGGGGTAGATCGATCCGTCCGGCTCGATGGCGACTTCGCTGCCGGCTTGTCCGTGATTGAGAAAATTCTTCCCGCCACTCCAGCGGGCGCAGAAATTTGTATCATAGGTCGCATCGGACAAGCCATTGGCCCACGCGCGACCCCGTGGCCACAATTCGCCGATCCAAAGATCAGGCTGGGCGCCAAAAAACAAGAAGTAGGGGCCGTTGCCGCGCTCGGCCCGTGTGGGCGCTGGCGTTTTGAGCTTGGGATCGCGTTGACCGCCAAGCCCTATTTCTTGCACACCATACTGATCCATCATGGTGCGGATCTTGTGCATCAGCTTGAATTTTTTGTCACCCTCGAGTCCGACATGATAGTCATCGATTGAAGCTATCGCGATGGTGCCAACCCCACGCGCCAACATAGCTTCAATATGGTCTGGCTTTAGGATGTCCCCGGTCGTTTGAACCGAAATGTGGGGTGCTTTCGCACCCCAGCGCTTTTGAATGGCTTCAAGGACGGGGTAAAAAAGTTCCTCGCGGACTCCATCGATTAGAAGTTCGCCACCTGCGAGCACCAAAAGTCCTTGCCTGCGCCGCGATGGGTCCTTCGGGTCGGCATAGGTGAAATCATCTGGCAAATTGGCAAGGATGGCCTGATATGCCGACTGACCTTCTGAAACGACGCGCTGCAAGTCATCCCGCACATACGGCCTAAAGCGATCGTCGTAACAATGGACGCATTTTCGATGGCACGCCCAAGTTAGAACCCAATAGATCGCTTCCATACCAACTCCGACGTTCTATTTGCCCGTCACAATCGCGCATTGGTCGCCGGAAGTAAACCGGAGGCTCGTGCATGACGGCCATAGACCAGTTCGAACAAAGGTCCTGCCATCAAAGTCGTCACAATGGCCATGACGACCATGATGGAGAAGAGTGCGGGTTCGATAATGCCTCGTTGCAGACCGATATTGAGGATGATTAACTCCATCAGGCCTCGCGCATTCATCAAAGCCCCGATGCCCATGGCCGTGCGATTATCCTCACCGGTCATACGCGCCGCAGCATAACAAGCCAGACCTTTGGCCGCGATTGAAATCACCAAAATGACCAATGCGATGAAGAACAAATGCCAGGTGTTGACCAAGGTCAATTGGGTATGCAGGCCAGAATATGTGAAAAACAAGGGCAACAATAAAACCGCTGTAACGGGCTCAAGCTTCTCCCGCAAAGTTTCGGAGAATTTGCCCTTCGGCATGACCGCGCCCAGAACAAAGCCACCAAAAACGGCATGGATCCCTGCGATATCCATGGCAAAGGCGCAAAGTGCAAAAGCGATTAGGACATAGGCTAAACTAATCTCGCTTATGCCACCGTCGCGCTCCATCATTTTTGCAAGGGGCGCTGTTAACTTCCGACCAAACATGGCCATGAAGATGGCAAAAACAAAAGCTCCACCAATGGCAGCAATGGCGACCATGGCGCCGCCGCCAAAACTGGCAAGCACGATGGCGAGCACGCACCAAGCCCCCGCATCATCAATAGCCCCGGCCGACAAGGCCAATGTCCCTAGAGGCGATTTGCTGAGGCCCTTTTCATGGATGATGCGCGCCAACATAGGGAAGGCGGTGATGGCGATACACGCCCCCATGAATAATTGAGCTTCCCAAGTCACAAGCTTTTCGTTGAACAAGCCAGGTGTTTGGAGAAGCCAAGGGGTGACTAGGAACGCGCAGACGAAAGGCACCGCAATGCCAGAAATCGAAACAGCCGCAGCACTTTTTGCCCGGGAGACAAAATGCGAGGTATCAAAGGTCAAACCCACGATAAACATATAAAGGCCAACGGCCAATTGCGCGCCGACAAAGAGGATAGGCTTGGATTCTTTTGGGAAAAGCAAACCTTGTAATTCCGGCGCAAAAAGTCCCAAGAGGGATGGGCCGAGACACACCCCTGCGATCATCTCCCCCACCACTTGTGGCTGACCCAAAAAGCGTTTGCCAATCCAGCCAACCACACGGCAAGCTAACAAGATCACAGCCAATTGCGCGAAAAAGACAATGCTCAATTCTTGCGGGGTCATAAGGGCTTTGATCTCCAAGCGCTCTCTAGTCAGCCGATCTGGGCGAAGGCGTGCTTGTGCCAGAGGCAGCACATGCGCACAAGCATAGAAGAGGGCACCAGAACAGAGGGACCAGATCTCGAACTATGGGTGACCTCACGCTCACAGCAAAAAAACGCCAAGAGCTTCGCGGGTTTATCGGTGAAGTTGACCAAATCTAGTCGAAGTAAACATGTACCCACACCTGAGGTTTGAACTTCAAATTTCAGTGACGGCTCGCGTTACTTTGGACTCTCTGGTGCGCCGTCAACATAAATCCAATCGCGCTCCAACAATTTGGAAGAAGCAAACAAGAGGGCAGCCGCAATCAGATAGAAACTGGTCCCACATAAAATTGAATAGCGCAACGACTCCTCTCCAAAGCGCGCAGCCAAACCATCGGACATCGCACCTAATAGCAAGTCGCCTAAACCAATCCCAACCAGATTATTGATGAGCAAAAAAAGGGCAGAGGCCGTCGCACGCATATTTGGCGGCACAATCCCTTGAAAGGCGGCGAGCACAGGTCCTAGCCAAGCAAGCCCAAGTGCCGTTGGGATCAAGAACACAAAGAAAGACACCCAAATAGAGTCCGACAAGATACCAAAAGCAAAGAATGGCGTCGTCGCAACAAATGCGAGAGCAGGCACCAGAGCATATGCTCCTTTGTTCTTTGCGCCGAAGCGGTCGCCCAATTGTCCGCCAAGCCAAATGCCGATCAACCCACCAACCAGAACAATCGTACCATAAAAATAACCCGCATAGAGCAGGGGCCCTGCGCCTTCGGGGATCATCCAGTCAGGTAACCATGCCATGGCTTTTCCGAGCTCTTCACCCCAGGACCTAACAAAAAAAGCGGGCAGCCAAGCAAATAAGCCATAGCCCATCATGGAAGAGGAGGCCGCGCCGAGTGACAAGGTCCAGAAGCTTGGCTTTTTAACCAATACAGCAATGACTTCATTGAGTTTTGCAGGAGCGACTTTCGAGCCAGGCGGATCGTAGCGACCTCGGACAGGCTCTTTCATGAGAATTTTGAAAATAGGGGCAAATGCCACCCCCATGATACCAACGATGATAAAGGCCCAGCGCCAGTCAAGCACGGTCGCAATTACGCCACCAAAAATAATGCCAACCGCTGAGCCTATCGGAATACCAAAGGAATAAGCTGCCATAGCCCGCCCCCGCCTATCCGGGGGGAAATAGTCAGATAGTAGCGAATAGGCAGGTGCCACTCCGCCAGCTTCGCCAACGCCAACCATGAGGCGCGCGGTGAATAATTGCCAAAAATTCTGGGCTAAACCACACAAGGCTGTCATCGCGCTCCAAAGAGTAAGCGCAATCGTCATGATCCAAGTGCGGTTGAACCGATCTGCTAAAAGGGCGATCGGAACGCCTAATGTTGCATAGAATAAGGCAAAGGATAAGCCCCGCATCAGGCCCAATTGGGTGTCACTCAGGCCCAGCTCTTTTTGGATCGGGATCGACAAGATGCCAATAATCTGACGGTCCAGAAAGTTAAACGTATAAACGGTGACCAAAAGGGTCAGGACAAGCGCGCGATAGGCTGGGCTTGGATCATTGGCCTCATTGGGGTGCATGGTCACCTTCCTTCATGTGAAAACAAAATGCCCCCGGACTTAGCCGAGGGCACCAAGGTTTGGGGAGTTTAGAATTTAGCAGACAGACTCAAAGTCACCGTCTTTGGTGGGCCATAGAAGCTGTTTTGCACGTTGCCGAAGGTCGCCCCGGCAAAGGAATAGCCGCCAACCTTATACCGTTCATCGGTCAAGTTGCGACCGGTAAGTGCCAATCGGAACACACCATCTTCGCTGTTCCAGCCGATCCCTGCATCGACCAAGGTGACCGAATCCAATTGGTCCACTAGAGGATTGACGAACTCAAACATGCTATATTCGCTGCGGTAGGAGCTCGACAATGTCGCATCCAATGAGCCCATCGTGCCAAGATCACGCGTGTAATTGAGTGCGACATTGCCATTCCACTCTGGTGTGTTTTGGAAGACAGCATTCGGCGCCAGATCAATCGGGGTAAGTACACCGCCAACAAGGGTAAAGCTGCGGAACTCATTGAATTTGGCGTCTGTATAGCCAAGTCCAAACGTCATCGACAGATTGTCGGTGAAGCGCGCGCCGCCTTCAAGCTCAAAACCTTGAATGGTTGACGAGCCTGCATTGTCAACAAAGCTTGCGATCCCTGCGGCCAAAGTTGGTTCTTGGCGGGTGATTTGCTGGCCCTCATATTCGGCGCGGAAAACAGCAGCGGCAAAATTGGCGCGGCCATCAAACAAGCTTCCTTTCAGACCCACTTCATAGGAATTCACATATTCGGGCTTGTAGCCTTCAACCGTCTTCGGTGTGAGGACGGCGTCACCGCGCATATCGAATCCACCTGATTTGAAGCCTTCCGAATAAGCGGCATAAGCAGTTAGTGCGTCACTAAATTCGTAGGAGACACTGACACGGGGGCTGAAGTCGCTGAAGTCTTTTGAGTTCGTGTAATTGGACCGCAACAGGCCAGCGATTGCCGCTGTATTACCAAACAAGGGCGAGCCAAGGCCCGTGAAGTTTTGGCGGTAAACTTGGCCAGTACGGGAGTCTTCAGTGTATCGCCCACCAACCGAAACGGACAATGCATCGGTAATGTCAAAGGAGAAATCACCATAGGCTGCATAACTTTCGGTCTTCACTCGGCCCGAAGTTGCGATCGTCAAATTTGCGATGCCGACGATGGTATCAAAGGCACCGGAAGCTTCCGCATCCAGATAATAAAGCCCGAATACGCCATTCAAGCGCTCACCGGAAATCAGCAATTGTAATTCTTGGCTGAATTGCTTGTCGTCATAGCGAGCTGGCACATCCAGCGCTTTCGCTTGATTGGTGTCGAAGTCGATCAAGCTATCGCTGGCACCTTCGCGGCTGGCGCTAATAGATTTGAGGGTTAGGCGATCGTTGATTTTCCATTCGCCCGTCAATGACCAGCCAGAGGTTTCAACCGAATTGGCACTGCCGATTCCGGCGTCGGTGTCATAGACATTCGGCAGGATTGCGACACCGGTAGTTAAGCCCGCACCTGCTGCTTCGCGGTGACCATGCTTTGCGTTTGAATCATCTTTGACCTTGTCATAAGCAAAGCGGAAAAAGAGGTTCTCGCTGGGTTCCCATTCTGCGCTGACACGGCCAGCGAAGACGTCTTTATTATAATGTTCTGCACCCGTCGTGATGTTCTTACCATATCCATCGCGCTGATAACGCGCCAGGGCACCACCAACTCGGAACGTATCTGACAAAGTCGTTGAACCGCTGACGATGGCGTCAATCTGTCCATAGCTACCCATGTTCATCCGGGCGTTCAAAGCTGGCTCAGACGACAGCTTGCGCGTCACATATTTAATGGCACCACCAATCGTGTTGCGGCCATAAAGTGTTCCTTGGGGCCCGCGCAAAACTTCAATGCGGCTGATATCAAAAATGTCGAGAACCGCCCCTTGAGGACGCGCGATATAGACATCATCGACATAGAGGCCAACGCCAGGTTCAAAGCCCCACAAAGGATCTTGCTGACCAACGCCGCGGATAAACGCAATCAGCGTCGAGTTCGACCCACGCGCGACTTGAACGGTCGCGTTGGGTGCAGATTGTTGCAAGACAGTTATATCAGGGGCACCGGTCGCTTCCAGCGCGGCAGCATTCAAAGACGTTACCGAAATGGGGACATCTTGCAAGGCTTCATCGCGACGGCGCGCGGTAACGATGACAACATCAGCGGACTCATCACTGGGGGCAGCTGTAGTGGTCTGCGCAAGCGCAGGGCTGATAAAGCCGACGCTGGTGAGCGCACTGGCGCTTAAGAGCAGGCTCGAAAGGGTCTTGATGGCTTTCTTTTTCATGGTCCGTTCCTCCGGGGTTTTTATTGGGCAGAAATGTGCTGGAAAGGCGTTCTGGCAGGTGGGCCCTGCTTGGCCAGATTAAGAAGGTAAGCGTTGAACGCGACAGGGGCTTCTATATGGGGCGCGTGGCCAACATCATCGAGCACGACGGCGCGACAATTGGGCATCAAACGGGCGATTTCTTCACCGACCGTCTGCGCATAAAGCACACTGCGTCCGCCATGAATCGCAAGCGCAGGCACGTGGATCTGAGTGAGGTCTGCACGTGCATCAAATTGCATAAGAGCGTGCCAAGCCTGCGATGCGGCTATGGGGTCAGCTTGCGCGGCAAGACCGGCGAGCGCCATCCTAATTTCGGCATTTGGCTCCGCAAGAATGCGATCAAGAAACAAATCGCAATAGTTGGCCCAGTCGTTGCGCATCGCTTTGACGGCAAACTCAATCGTTTCGCGGGTCATGCTTGTCGAAAGCGCAAACTCCCAGCCCTCCTGCGGCGCGACACGGGGTGACATGTCGATGCTCACCAGAGCCTTCAATCTTTCGGAGCTGGTTGCAGCCAGATGCCAGGCCACACTGGCCCCCATTGACCAACCGACTAAGGTCACTTCCGACAGATCCAAGTTACTAATCAGCTCACGTATTAGGTCCGCCATCATGTCCATCGTTGGCGGGACTTCCGTCGCGGGACTCTCGCCAAATCCTGGAAGGTCTGGCGCGATGACTTCAAAACCTTGGTCAACCAAATCCAATTGTGCGGCAAAGGATAAGCCGCCCATCGCCCATCCATGAATACAAACCAAAGGACGCCCAGTGCCCGCCCGATGAACCATGATGGTGTCGCTACCGCACATCATGGCTTCATGACGGCCATTGCGGACAGCCCAAGCGCGGTCGAAGGCGGTTTGCATCTCCAATGGCTCGTGCCTCCCTTCCTCAGGTGATAGACTCACCCAGATTCCCCGTTTCATGGCAGGGCTTGTTCTTTCTCTAACTCGTGGCATAAGTTGAAATATGAATCAACATTCAATTTTGAAATCAGGTGGCGGCAGCCCAGGTCCTAAAACGCCAAAAACCCGGAAGGGATTGGCAACACAGGCAAAACTTTTGGAAGCAGCAGAAGCAGAATTCGGCGAGCGCGGCTTTCATGACGGTTCAATTGTTGAGATTACGCGCCGCGCCGGCGTTGGCCTGGGCACATTCTATGTCTATTTCGAATCAAAAGAAGCGGTGTTCCGCGCGCTTGTGACTCATATGGGCCATGAAACGCGAGCCTATATCGCCCGCCAAGTCGAACAAGCTTCAGACCGCCTGAGTGCAGAAAGGATCGGGATGCGGGCGTTTTTCGAATTCGCCCGTTCTCACCGTAATCTCTACAAAATCGTCATGGAATCCCAATTTGTGGCAGAAGATAGTTATCGCGCCTATTATGATACGTTCGCGGAGGGCTACCGGCGTAACTTGCAGACAGCTATAGACCGCGGGGAAATCAGGGCAGGGGATGCGGATATTCGCGCTTGGTCTTTGATCGGCCTCTCGGTCTTCTTGGGAATGCGCTACGCCATTTGGGATGAGACCGCAGATTTGGAACCTGTCGTTGATGCTGCCCTCGATCTGATTGAGCGAGGTCTAGCCCTGGGACCGAAGCCATGAAGTATCTGACCAACCTTTTGGCACGACGGGCCGAGCTCACGCCAAACCGACCGGCCATGACTGAACTGGTTGGCGGCCAAGGCCGGACTTATGGGGACTTGCAGGAACGTGTATTGCGGCTTGCGCAAGTCCTAAAGGCTCATGGCGCAACTGACGGGGCGAGAGTCGCGATCTTGTGTCGCAATCGCATCGCCTTTTTTGAAGTGCTGTTTGCTGCGGCCAATACGGGCGCGATAGTGACGCCACTCAATTGGCGCGCACCCTTGCCTGAGCTCACCCCTTTAGTCATGTCAGCTGCTCCCGTCTTGATATTTTGCGGCGCAGATGATGCCAGCGCGGCCGGCGCATTAGCAAGCTCCTGTGGGGCGAAGTTGATTGACTTTGACGACGGCTATGAAGCGTTGTTGAATCAGGCAACACCATTCGATGCGCGCCGCCATTGGCCGTTTGATGATATCTGGTACCTGCTCTATACCTCCGGCACAACTGGCCAGCCAAAAGCTGTGATCCAGACCTATGGTATGGCGCACGTGAATGCTGTCAATCTTGGCCAAGCGATTGATCTTCAAAGCAGTGATGTAACCCTGAACTTCCTGCCGCTATTTCATACCGCCGGCATAAATCTGCACACCTTGCCCACGCTGTTTGCAGGTGGTCATGTATTGATCCTACCGGGATTTGAGGCCGATCCTGTGATCGAGCTCCTAGCCGAGGGCCGTATCTCGACTTTTTTTGGTGTACCAGCTGTCTATCAGGCCCTAAGCCTACACCCGGATTTTGAAAAATTGGCGCTCAACAAAGTGCGTCATTGGGGCTGTGGCGGCGCACCACTTGCGGACGCACTGGTTCACGCGTTTGCGCGGCGCGGTGCCAAGGTTGCCAATGGAATGGGGATGACCGAAACTGGACCTACTGTTTTCCTGGCCGATCCTGAAACTGCAGCCCAAAAGATTGGGTCAGTTGGCAAACCGCAAATCCTATGTGAGGCGCGACTTGTCGGGAGAAACGGTTTGGACGTTCAACCGGGGGAAACAGGCGAACTCTGGTTAAGTGGACCTGGGATCACGCCGGGTTATTGGGGTAATGCTGAGGCAACAAATGCAGCCATCACACCAGACGGTTGGCTGAGGACCGGGGATCTTGCGCGTCAGGATGAAGACGGGTGCTTCTATATCGTTGGTCGTTTGAAGGAGATGTTTATTTCCGGTGCTGAGAATGTCTATCCAGCTGAAGTTGAGAATGTTCTGGCGCTTCATCCAGCCGTTCTGGAGGCGGCCGTCATCGGTGTCCCAGACGCACGTTGGGGCGAAGTTGGTCATGCGTTCATTTTACTGGGTCCCGATCAAAGCTTGCCGGAAACAAGTGACTTACAAGCTTGGTGCCGCGCCCATTTAGCCGCCTTTAAAGTACCCAAATATGTCACCGTGGTCGACGAATTTCCTCGAACAGCGGCAGGCAAGATCCAGAAGCATTTAATTCAGAAACCATGATCCTAATACCTACTCAAAGCGATCTCGACCTATTTGCAAAGCTCTCTGGCGATGCCAACCCGATCCATGTCGATCCTAGCTTTGCTGCGAACAGTGGCTTTGGTCGCACGGTTGCACATGGGGCGATGTTGACGGCATGGCTTGTCCGAGCCTCAGGTCTACTAGAAGCACCTTCGTCAACTTCCGCGATGTTTCCAGCTCCGGCCTTTGCCGGCGAAGCATTGAAAGCCACGCATGAGAACAGCGCTTGGGAACTCAGACGTGTCGCAGATGGTGTTGTGGTTTGCCGCCTGCAACTGAATTCGCAAGGGTCTTTGGAAGAAACCTCAGTGATCACATGCGCCGCGAACATGCCACTCCAGGTTGGGATGACCGTGGCAAGCGAAACATCACTTGAAGCCGATGCCTTCCAATCCTTGCAAGACTTGCAAGGCCGAGCAGGCGACGCGCCTTTATCGCCAGGAGCAGCGCATGCCTTTGCGAGCCAAGCCTACATCTTAGGTCAGATATCCACGCTGCTCGGCATGCATCTGCCGGGGCAAGGTACGAATTATCTGAAGCAAGAAACCGCATGGCTTGGCAAAATCTTGCCCGGCGAACGCGTCAGGACAGAGATTGTCATCACACGTCTGCGTCCAGAGAAAAACTTAGTGGATTTAAGCACGCAAGCCGTATGCACGAGCGGTGAAATCGTGGCTAAAGGTCGCGCGCTGGTTTCAGCTCGCGACGTGAAGGGTGCCTTCTAAGATATTGTTGGCTTCTTTGAAATGTCCCGCTTCATATCGCCAAATAGCGCGTGTTATTATCAGATCATCAGTACTTAAATGGATCACACCAAAACCAGCGCCAAAACCACGCTCCCGTGAGGACGCCAAAGATGGTACGGTCATGACCCTTAAACCTTCCAACGTATGGGCTGGAAAATCAAATGCCGCATGAACATGGCCGCAGAGTAATAGGTCAGGACTGCCGCATGCCAAATGTTTGATGAAATGATCAACGCCTAAAGGCTCACTGGTCACCGCAGCACCAATCGGGGTTTCGGGCGGGTGATGGAGGGCTAAAATTTTATATGGGGCGCGTGATCGAACCAAACGATCCAAGGCCGCAAAAACATCCGGTTGACCATAATCGCCCTGAGACCAATCCATCCGCCCCTGCAGGCCGCGTGCACTATTGGCTGCTTCAACATGGACTGAGCCATCGATAGAGTGCCACGTGGACAAAAGGCCAAGTCGCCTAAACCTGCCAAATGGATCCAAAAACCTCAAAGCGAGGTTGAACATGGGTGTATCATGGTTGCCGGGACATCCCACAATTGGGGCTTGAATAGCGTTGAGCCACTTGGAAGCTTGCGCGAACTCCTCGCGCTTGCCTTCCTGCGTGAGGTCACCCGTCAGGATTACACAGTCTGGACCGATCGCTGCGATCGCCCGGCTCGCTGCATCGAGCTTGTCTGCGCACGCGTCGCCAAAATGTATATCACTGATATGAACAAGGGTGATCATCGCGCCGTTCAGGTTCCAAAACACGCACTCCTTAGCACTTGGAGTCAGGTTTTGTGGATAGGACCAGCGCAGCGCGAGGAACAATTTTCAAACAGACTGAGGGACCAAAGTTGCGCCTTTCCCCATCAACGAGACCCACAATTTCTTCTCCGTCAAATTCGATGACTTCCTCGGTCGCGACTTGGGTATAAGCAAAGGGAAGTCGTCGCCACCGGCGCATCAAGACATTGGCTGCCAGCCGCAGGGTTGAGGGGATACCCCGCAAGCGCGCTGCAGCAATTTCCAGTCCTTGTTCGGGAAAGTCTTTACTCTGCGATCCGAGGCCAAAGGCATTGTCGACAAAGTTAGGCGCTGCAATCACAACATCATGAGTGCGTCCTGTTGTCTGTGTTGCAAGTTTTCCGGAGAACAAATCCCGTCGCAGGGACTTGAGCGCGCCAAGCCCATGCAATAGACCCTTCGAGCGGATTGCTTCGCGCATATCATGAAAAGCCATCCAAGGCCCAAAGCCGGAGGCAACCAAGAAAACATGTTCATTCGCATGGCCGCCAGACAGCCAAACCGGCTTCGCCTGCACAAAGTCACGTAGGGTTCTTGATAAATTCGCATGCCCATGAACCCGGTGACATAAGCGGTTTAAGGTGCCGCCGGGCAGGGGCAAAACTGGCACACCCAACCCACGAAGGGCAAGCGCAACGGTCCTAGCCGATCCATCGCCGCCGAAAATGCCAATTGCTTGCACCCCCTGCCGCGCAAGAGCCAAAGACTTTTCGTGGAGTTCGCTGCCAGCGCAACGGATCAAAGGGACACGCTCTTCCAGTCCGGCCATTCTTAAGGCCCTGTTCAGGCGCGAAGTACCGAAGAAGCGGTACGCGCCGGCGGAAACATTGACCAGGATTGCGAGCGCAGGTGCATCTATATGAAGGGGGAAGGTGAGCGACACATTCGGTTTTGGCTCGAACCGATTTGAGTCAAAACATCCAACTGAATTTGGTCTCTCGTCAAGGAGATTGGTCATCGGGCGGCTCAAAACAAGAGAGATGGGCAAGTAAGGTCAGGAGAGAAGGCGACCCTTGCGCGACCAGACGGGGGGAAGGTCTGCGCGCAAGGGCCGTTTGGGTGAATGACAATTGCACTTCTTGCTAGCATTCACCCGCGGTAGGCTTGGGGGCGGGGCGGCCTACCGATCTGGGTGGACGTTAATGGCCGATGGCCATCGCCCGCTCTGGACGCGGCGGCGTAACACCCGCCGCAACCAACTGGTCTTTAACGAGAAGCTTTTGGCGCTTCAGTCGCGTAATCAGCTCGGGCTCAGGGAATGGCCGTTTTATCAGAGCGGCCAACTCGCTTTCCAGTCTAGAGTGATGGCTCTTTAAGGCTTCGATACGTCCAAGTTTCATGTCATGCTCCTCTATGCTTATGCATGGCAGAGCCCGTGGTACGCGGTTGGGGCGAAGGAATTGGGACCCTGACACCGCGCCTCACAAAGGACTCCGGTGTGGCCGACATCGCAACTCACGTTTGAGTTGCCAGAGGGGCCCGGTCCACACGCAATCAAGATGGGGTCACCCCCCTCAATGCGCAACCGACAAAATTGTGACCTCACTAGCTTGTGAGAGTTTGTTGATGAGACCAGTGCTGGAGGGGCAAGTCCTTGGCTTGGATCGGAATGCACGCATGTTAATGTGACGGCGCTTAGGTTCAAAACAGCGAGATAAGTCGATGCCTGACGCCTCATATTGGTGGACGAACTTGCCCACGACCTGCTTCGGTTCAATCCACATGGAAGAACGTCTTGCAGGCTTGATTATTGCCGGGCGTAAGCGCGCGACGGTTTGGAATGGCCTTGAGGAAAACCCAACCAAACCGGGTATGCAATGGGTCGTAACCGCCAATCACAAACCGGCGGCTGTCATCGAGACCCTATCTGTCGGCCAATGTCGCTTCGATGAAATTGATGCTGAATTTGCGTTTGAGGAAGGTGAGGGGGATCGCAGCTTGGCCTATTGGCGTGCGGTCCACCAGGCCTTCTTTGAGAAGGAAGGAAATTTTGCCCATGATATGATTTTGTGGTGGGAGAAGTTCCGTTTGATTGAAATCATCGATGCTGACTTGGCTGTAAAGAGTGACGAAATGGTCGCGCTTGATGAGGCGGAAGCTGTCGAGCTCTTGGCGCGTTTGCCTGCGTCATAATCTGTTATAAAGCGCGCTCCAAAAAGTCTTGGATTCCTGCCATGGATTCAAAAACCTGATGCGCGCCCGACGCCTTCAAGTCCGCTGCCGGTGTCTCACGTGCGAAGCCGATTACTTTCATTCCCGCGCGTACCGCTGCCAAGACTCCATTGGGACTGTCCTCAATCGCCAAGCAGTCCTTAGGTGTAAAGCCGGCCTTGTGCGCGGCGAGCAAATAAACATCGGGGGCAGGCTTACCTTCAGCGACTTCTGTCGCCGAGCTAATCTGATCGCCAAAGTAATGAAGTAAGCCGACTTGGGCCAGATTGGTGAGGATTTTCTCCCGTTCGCCACTTGAGGCGACTGCTAACGGAATTGCCCGCGCCGAGAGTGCTTTAACCAAATGCTCGACGCCTGGAATGGCTTGGAGGTCTGATGCAAACCTCGCCTTGAGGCGATCATGGTATTGATCAAACTCATCGGATGTAATTGGGCGGCGAAATTTTTGTTCGATCAAGGCAAACATCGCGCTGTCTGATAGGCCCAAAAAGCGGGCGCGGGCCTCCAGCGCATCCATCGGCCAGCCTAGGCATGTAATCCAATCAGCCCCTACCTCATTGGCGATGGGCTCTGAATCAACAAGCACGCCGTCACAATCGAAAATCACAAACATTGTTGGTGCATTGAGGACGCGGAAAGGGTGGGGCATGAATGAGCCTAGACTTGCGGCAAACCGATTAGACCGTCTTGCCCGACATGGCGATAAGGCAAAAGAGGCGTGAGTAAACTTAAGCGCATCCCTTCATTCCAACAACCTGCAGCCCTATATCTTGGAATATACACATAAGGATAGAAAGATAACGTCATGGAACCTGATACTGGCATTGCCGCACAACACCGCGCCGACATTGCAGATGCACTCGCGCAAGTTCTGGCAGATTCCTACAGCCTCTATCAAAAGACCCATCTCTACCATTGGAATGTCCAGGGACCGAGGTTTGGGCCGCTGCATCAATTGTTCTCAGACCAATACAATGAGCTATGGACTGCGCTTGACGAGATTGCCGAGCGCATGCGCGCCTTAGGTGTCTTTGCGCCTACTCATGGACAAATGGCGGCCCGTACGACCATTCCTACCGCCAATGATGTACGTGCTAGTGAGGACGCGATGTTGAAAGCACTCCTAGAAGGCCAAGAAGCCGTTGTCCGCTCAGCTCGTAGGGCGCTTAAACTCGCAGCTGGACACGACGATGATGCGACCGCAGATCTCATGACAGAGCGCTGCGCCGCCGGGGAGAAAGCAGCATGGATGCTGCGCGCGCATCTAAGCTAAGGCTTTCGCCGATTTATAGTGTGTACGCCGGTCAGAAAAATCGCGGACGCGCTTGCGCCACGCGCGATAACTTCCCGGACGAAGGTTAGTGCGCATCAAAGCTTTAACTTGGTCTGGCGCGAGGCCATAAAGACTGCGGATATGATCAAAGCTTACATGATCACTCAAGGCCATAGCAATGACTTCGCTGATCGCGACGGAATCGAGGGGTTCAGAGACGGCCATTGTCGAGTGCATCCAAAATACGAGTTGAATCTTCTCTGATCTCGTCGTGGCGGGCTGCGCCCATTTTGCGCCACGTAGCATAGACAGGGCCCATTCGCGGATTGCCACCAAGTTTGCTCTCATTGCGTCCAATGAAATCCCAATAGAGTGGATTGAATGGGCAAGCCTTAGGGCCGGATTTGATGGCGGGATCATAGGCACAGCGCTCACAATAATCGCTCATCTTATGAATATAGGCACCGCTGGCAGCATAAGGCTTGGAAGCCATGATGCCGCCATCAGCATAGAGCGCCATGCCAATTGTATTGGGAACCTCGACCCACTCAAATGCATCGGCATAAACACTCAAATACCACTCATGCACGTCATGCGGATCTAGGCCCGCCAGCAACGCAAAATTACCAGTGACCATTAAACGCTGAATATGGTGGGCATAGGCTTCGCGTTTGGTTTGTCCGATAGCTGCAGCCATGCAAGCCATTTTGGTTTGCCCGGTCCAATAAAGTTCGGGCAGGGGGCGCTTGGCTTCCAGGTGATTGAAGCCCGTATAGTCGGGTGCATGTAGCCAATAAATCCCGCGCACATATTCACGCCAACCAATAATCTGACGGATGAAGCCTTCAACCGCCGCCAAAGGGGCACGGCCCGCTTGCCATTCCAATTCTGCTCGGCGGCACAAGTCCAGCGGCTCTAACAAACCGACATTGAGATAGAGGGATAGCACCGCATGATTGAGGAAGGACTGGCCCTCCAGCATGGCATCTTGGGTCTCACCAAACCGAGGCAGATGATTTGCTAAGAAATGGTCGCGTGCCCGTTCAGCTTCAGCTGCTGTTGTGGCGAACCAAAAGGGCTCCAGATCACCAAAATGGTCCGTAAAGCGGGTGCCCACCATGGCGATGATGTCTTGGGTTTGTGTGGAAGGCGGACAGCGATATGGCGGCAGCATAAAGAGGTCGGGCTTTGCTGGCTTGCGATTGTCATGGTCAAAGTTCCACTTACCGCCAGCAGGTTGATCGCCGTCCATTAACAGGCCAGTTCTCCGACGCATGTCACGATAAAAATGCTCCATCACAAAGCTTTTGCGGCCCGCAGCCCAAGCGCGAAACTGCGCCTCGTCACACAGGAAGCGATCATCCTCAAGAAGCGAGACTTCCACGTCGAGGGTTTCCGCCCAATGCCGCTGCATATCTAGGACCCGCCATTCAGAGGCCCGTGTCAGGCATAAGGCGTTGGGTCGGTGGCGAGTAAGGGCGCGGTCCAGCTCTCCGTTGAAATTGCCCGTGTTCGCTGGATCATCCATTTTTATGTAATCGACGGTGAAACCTTGCCCTCGAAGTGTTTCGGCGAAGGCACGCATCGAAGCTAAGATAAAAGCAATCTTCTTCTTATGATGACGAACAGAGACCGCTTCGGCCTGCGCTTCCACCATCAGGACAATATCCGTCGCAGGGTTTGCTCCACGTAGGGCAGAGACCTTTTCCGAGAGCTGATCTCCCAAAATAAAGCGCAGGATTTTCATGAAGGTTCCAGTTTGCTAGTGCGACGAGAGCTAGGTCAACCAATCTGGAAATCCAGTCGCTATTGTCAGAGTCCCGAGGGTTCTCTAGCGTGGTTTCAGGTAGCTTGGGTCACCAGCGCGCCTTTGATCACGCCATTTCAGCCAAACATCGATGCATGTGATACCCGCAATCAAAGCAACCCAGAACTTCATGGCTTGATCCGTCGTCGCAGCCACAAAAATGGGTCCAGCCAACACAACCCAAAAGCTAATCAAAGCTATGACCAGCGACAAGCCAAGCGCGAGGTTCCGGGACATGGGCCGCCAGCGACCTTCAAGCATTGCTAAGGCCAGAATGAGGAGGCTGACAGTCAACATACCCCATAACAAAGGGGCACGTTCAGAGAGGAATTGGTGATCATAGGTAAAGGCATATGCAAGCATGCTTGGGATCTGGCCGTCCAAAAGCAAATCAAAGAAAGCGATCGGATTCATCAAAATGAGCAGACCGGAAGATCCGGCCAACACGGCCGATAAAGCCAAAGGTCGCGAAATAAGATCTGGGTCACGCACCGCTGGAAGTTTAGCGGGTTTCCAAGCAAAGAGCTTGGGTTGCGCGCGTCGAAGCGCACCAAGAGCCCAGAAGCATACCAGCAACACGCCAAGCACCATGAAGCTTGCGTCTTTTAACCTTTCCTCTAGCTGAGCACTCAAAGGCTTGGGCGAGGACAGCCCGATGCTAAGCGCTAAAACAGTCAGGCCCAGAACAAAGCCAAGCGCGAGCTTGGAGAACAGTGGCGTATCAACATCCTCAATAATGGGGGCAGGTCGATGGTAGCGAAGAGCGACTTCTTGGGGTGGGCCAAAGGCGATTAGCCGATCTTCGACCAGTTTAAGTGTCGGGGCACCATTGGTGGAGACCGCCTGAATATCTTCATGCAACAATGCATAAAGCTCGGCGCGCACGTCAGCTCGCATCGCGTGGGGAAGGCGGGAGGCAACCGCCTGCGCATAGCGCTGGATCATGTCGTCAGGCGTCATTTGGAAGTCCTTCCTTGAATAGATTTTCCATCACGGCAGACAAGTTCCGCCATGAATTCACCAGCTGAGGGTAGAGCGTGCGCCCTTGGTCGCTCAGCACATAGAAGCGACGGGGTGGACCATGTTCGATCCGCCACTCGCTGGTTAAGAGCCCCTGACCTTCTAAGCGACGCAGTAGGGGATAAAGCGTGCCTTCCTCAACCTCCAATCCGCTTTGCGCAAGGCGTTGACGCAAGGAATAGCCATATTGGGCGGTGCCCAATTGCGACAGAGTCGCCAAGACGATCACGCCGCGCCGGAGGTCGACCTCAAATTTGGGAAAGGCATCTTCAGTTACCATGTGCAGTCTAATACTATGTGATGCACAGTATGTCTAGTCGTAATATTGGCGTCCTCCTTCGGCCTTCATCCTCGACAAGATCGCGGGCATCGCTTACCGTAACCCAACACAATGACCGGGGGCGGTCACACGGGGGCGAGTATGTATAACGCGAAAATTGGACTGAGGATTGGTTTGGGCTTTGTCGGATGTGCCCTGCTTGTTTCCGGCTGCGCGACGACACCGAAAGCCGCCGACCAGATCGTCGTTGGCGATGATGTCTGCGCTGGTGAGGCAACGCGTATCTATTTCCAACATGGCGATAGCGCCCTTGGCCCTTTGGCAGCGCAAGTAGTGGTACGGGTGCAGGATCAATTGGCGCTATGCCCAAAGCGCCGCATCCTATTGGTGTCCATCTCCGGCGATGATGGCCCACCTTCGAGCTTGGAAAACCGGGAAGAGCGGGCCGCGATCGTCCGTCAGATTTTGGTTAGCCGAGGTGTCGCTGAAAGCCGCATCACGTCAACCGCACAGGGCCCATTGGTAGATCTAGCCCCCAAAGGTCCGATTGGCGGCGTACTAATCTTCACGCGACCTTGATGACCAATAAGGAATCTGTCGGTGCTTTCGCGATTGTTCCAACCAACGATCTGGTCGCTACAATCGCTTTCTGGGAACGCTTGGGATTTGAGCAGGCTGGTGGCGACACGCACTATATCATCCTGACGGGCTGGGACTGTGAAGTCCATGTCACCCAGGCTGGCAAGGGCCCGTGGGCCGTTCCTGTAGATCATAACCCGTTTGGCGTCTTTATCCGTACGCCACATGTCGACGCCATCGCCGCCCTTGTTGACGAGTTAATCATCCGGCCGGGTGGCATTTTACGGCACCGCGAATGGGGCATGTATGAATTCGCCGTCGGCGCACCCGATGGCCTGCTGGTTCGCATCGGCTGGCCGTCAAGCTTGGTTGGGGTTGATACCTAGCCCAAGTCTATTGCACAAAAACAATCTCAACGAGTCTCTTGACGGTTTTCACAACTGACGTTGTAGTCTCCAACTATTGGAGAAATAACTATAGATGTTTTGGACAGTTGCACGATTTGAGGCCTGGTATCAGCTGCGCAATGTCTATGTGCTGGCTTGGGCATTTCTGTCCTTTGCGGTGACTTTAGGCATTTTTGTGTTTGAACCGATGCGCATTGATCCCGGCGTGTCGCTGACGATGACTAGCCCAACCTACCTCCTTGGGGTCTACATCGGGATAGCTGTCAGTTTGATCGTTCCTATGACCCCGATCTTGGGCGGGGCCGTTGTGCGTGACCTACAGCTCGGGAGCGGTGAGTTGCTGAGGGCAACATTGATCACGCGCACTGGCTATGTCTTTGGGCGGTTTATCGGTGCCTTTCTGCCAATCGTGCTGATTTTCTTACTGCATATCCCGTTAATCTGGCTCGCATGTGAGTGGCCCG
This sequence comes from Alphaproteobacteria bacterium, assembly GCA_027485915.1. Taxonomy (GTDB): domain Bacteria; phylum Pseudomonadota; class Alphaproteobacteria; order Caulobacterales; family Aquidulcibacteraceae; genus Aquidulcibacter. The sequence continues at coordinate 34,827 of JAIXQA010000036.1, forward strand.
GCTTACCGCCCAATAAATTTCCCGACATCAAGCTTGCTGCCTTATTGCAGCCAGCTGCGATAGCGGCGTCGACCTTGGTCATCATCGCTTGCATACTTTTTGCGGTCGGCACTTTAGCGCGCTCTACGCTCGTCTCTTATATCATTGTTGCGTTGTTATTGGGTGCTTGGATTTTTGTCCTCTCCAAGCTGAGGTTCGGCGGCTATGAAGACATGCGCAATGCGCTCGATTGGACTGGCTTTTCCTCTGTCTTCATCGCCAATGAAGCACGGTCAATTTTTGAACGCAACACGGAACTCTTGGCCATCTCACGAGAATTCTATTACAATCGGGCCGGTTGGATAGGCATTGGTGCCTCGAGCCTTTTCGTAGCTTGGTTCCTTCAAGGGATACGCGGTGGGCTTTGGGGTAATCGTCAGGTGGATTCAGCAACGGGCTCAATAGCGCCTGAAGTCGGGCCCTTAAAACTCTACCGGAACCAAATCGATGCCGCCGCGTTCCGGACCCAAATCTGGGCGCGCTTAACGCTAGATCTCAAACGCATCGTCGTCAGCCGCAGCTTCGCGCTCTTGATGCTAGGCGGGATGTATCTGTGCTGGGTCATTGCCAATAACACCGGATCTTTTGGCGACCGTGGCATTGAACCTGTCACACGTTTGCTGGTTAACGAATTACACGACGCTTCAGTCTTCATAATCTTTTTGACGTCTTCAATTTTCGCTTCTGAACTCGTCTGGGGCGACACCGATCGCCGGATCCATGAATTGGTAGATGTCACACCAACCAACACCTGGGTCTATGTTGCCCCGAAACTGTTTGTCATTTGTGCCGCAAGCCTGTCATTCATTCTGGTGGGCTCGGTTGTTGGCATGATCGCACAAGCAGTTAAGGGCTATCCTTTATTTGAAGTAGGCAAGATCGCAGTTTGGCTGTGGGTGCCCATGCTCTTTACTGTGTTCCAATTCAGCGTAGCCGCACTTCTGTGCCACAGCATTACGCCCAATAAGGTTTGGGGCTGGGTGCTGTATTTGGCGTTGACGGCAGGTCTTAGTACGCTAGCGGCGAACCTCGGCTTTGATCATGTGCTAATTGAATATGGGGTCAGTGAACTTCCACCCTTGAGCGATTTTAATGGACTGGCGCACTTTTGGAAGGGCTTTGCTTGGCTGCACATGCATTGGACCCTTGTCGCGTTATTCCTCTTGTTATGCACAATACTGATGTGGCGGCGCGGCGTCGAACAACGCCTGAAGCCCAGATTTTTAGCGCTCAAGGGCAATTTGAGATCCGCTAATGGCCTAGCTCTGGCGGCTTTTTGCCTTGCCAGCCTAGGTTCGGGCGGCTGGATCTTTTATAATACCAATATCGTCAACACCTATGTGACCGATACAGGTTACAATCAGTGGGCCGCAGAAGTTGAACGCACCGTTGCGCCCTTGGAAGTGCTTCCAGGTCCCACCATTGTTGCCCTTAAACTCACAGTCGACATTCGACCGAAGAAAGTGACGGCAACCGCGAAAGGGACGGTGACACTTGAGAATCGGACCACCCGCCCGCTGACCCAGTTCATCTTCAATCATAGCGACCTCACGCTGGTTTCAGCCTCCATGCCTGGCGCGGCGCTTAAGGAAGAGGTCAAAAACGCTTATGTCGATGTTTGGACATTCACGAAGCCACTGCAGCCAGGGGAACGACGTGACCTGAGTTTTGAGACAAGTATGGACGGTCATTCTGTAGCGAGCCGATACCCGCCAACTTCTATCGTCTCGAATGGTACTTTTATTGAGAGCACAGACCTGGTGCCTAGGGTCCGGATCGACCGAGAGGCTTGGTTGACTGACCCCGAAGAGCGCAAAAAATATGGCTTACCGGCAAAACGTCCGCTTCCCGCGGCCATGATGGATGAAAACTTTTATGCACCAGGAAGCGGCTGGATCGACGCGGACATTACCGTTTCCACAGATGTTGGCCAAATCCCCGTTGCGCCCGGTATCTTGGTGCGGGAGACCATCAAGGACGGTAGAGTGACACGGCAATTTCGGCCGCCTGTCAAAATCAACAATTTGTTTGCAATCCAATCGGCCAATTATGTTGTGAAACGCGAGCGGATCCAATTGGACAATGGTCCAGTGGAGTTAGAGATTTATCATTTGCCCGGCTTCACCCGCAATCTCGCGACGATCATGACCGCCATGAAGAGTTCTCTAAAGACCTTTTCTGAGCTCTATGGTCCATATCCTTTCGGGGTCTTGCGCATCGTCCAAACCCCATCCTACGGCGCAGAAGATATTGCCGCCCAAGCCTATGCCGGGATGGTTCCATTTTATGAAGATGGAGGCTGGCTTCAGATCATTGACGAGACTGCTTATTCAAACAACTTAAGCGAAACAGTCGCCCATGAAGTTGCGCATATGTGGTGGGGGCATCAGATAGTTCCGTCCATGCGCCCCGGTGCAAAAGTGCTTACCGAGGGTCTTGCGGAAATGACATCTTGGCTTGCTTTGGAAGACTTATTTCCTGCGGAGCTCATTATATCATACGTAAACGAAGCTGAGGACGCTTATGAAAACAAGCGGGGAAAAGAGACCGAAGGCGAGCCAATCCTAACAATGATGGAAGGCGAGGAGTATCTGGCCTATGGTAAAGCACCGGTTGCGCTCTACATACTCCGCAATGAAATAGGACCCGAAGCCTTCGATGCGGCCTTACGTTCTTTTATAAAGCGCTACGCGTTTGCGGATCGGCCTTACCCCAATTTAGAAGATTTGTTGGTCGCCCTAAAGGCGGCGGCTAAACCAGAAGTTCATGCGCTTATCGATCAATTTTTTACCGACCGCGTCAGGTGGCGTACTGAGATCAGCAGCCTAGATGCGACCAAGCCCAACAAGTCTGGCTCGGTGGTAAGTGTGACAGCAGGGGCGTGGACCGAAAGTCTTGATGAGCTTGGCATGCCTTATGCCAGCGCGGGAATTGGACGGGGGCGGATCCAACTTTTCCATTCCGTCCCTTGCGACAAAGAACAGTCTAAGTCGTGGACAAAATTCATGACCGCTGAGGACACGAAGTCGGGCATAGGGGAGTGCTGGGCCTCTGAGGAGGTTGCCACGTTCACAGTCGATTTCAAGCGCACGTTAGGGCGCTTTCAGTTTGATATTCCGAGCGCCAAATGGGTCGAGACAGTTCAAATTGGGCAAGCACAACGATTTCGCATTTCTACGATATCCGACTCTCAAAGCCGATCAGAAACCTTCTTTCCACCCCATGATTTCCTCCCATCCCAGAAGCCCAAATAGGCAGGCCGAAATATGCTGACCATTACCGACCTGTCGCACATTTATCCCAATGGGGTGAAAGCCATTTCAAGCCTCAGCCTGACGATCCCAAAGGGCATGTTTGGTCTTTTGGGACCTAATGGCGCCGGTAAGTCGACGCTCATGAGATCTATCGCCACGCTACAAACTCCGACTGAAGGGGCTATCCAGTTTGGCGAAATTGATGTCATCAAGCAGCCCGCCCAATTGAGAGCCCAGCTCGGTTATTTGCCTCAGGAATTCGGTGTCTATCCGCGTGTGAGCGCCCTTCAACTCCTCGATCATTTCGCGCGATTGAAGGGCTTTTCCAAACCCGTCGAGCGCAAAGAGATGATTGAAGGGCTACTCAATCAGGTCAATCTTTGGGGTGTCCGCAAAAAGGCGGTTGCAAGCTTCTCTGGAGGCATGCGCCAACGCTTTGGCATCGCGCAAGCTTTAATTGGTGATCCAAAGGTGCTCATTGTCGACGAACCGACTGCTGGCCTCGACCCAGAGGAGCGCGCCCGATTCCTGAACCTTCTAGCAAGTCTCAGCGATGAGGCGGTTATCATCCTTTCGACGCATATTGTCGAAGATGTCTCAGATCTCTGCCCCAATATGGCGATCATGGCAGGGGGACGCATTGTGTTAGAGGGTAATACATCTGACTTGATCGCGGGCTTAAACGGCAAGGTCTGGCGCAAAGTCGTGCCGCGGGCTGAGGTCGCACAGTATCAATCCCAACACCGCATCATCGCCACGCGCCTCTTTGCGGGGGAGACGGTTTTACACGCACTTTCGGAGAACGATCCAGGCAATGGCTTCTCTCCCCTGCAGCAAGGCTTAGAGGAGCTTTATATGGTCACCATCCAGGAGGATCGAGGTTTGCTGCCGCAGACAAGCTAAACTTGCCTTTTTGCTAACTAGCTTTAGCCGAACTAACCATTCCGACCGGGGTAGGCGACACGCCAAGAACCTCAACATCCACTTCTGCCCCTGCAAACACCTCCCCAATCATCATGAGCACGGGCCCAGAGCCCACCTTAAAGGCCAGGTCTGGTAGGTCTGATAGAGGTCCTTTGACGGTGAAGCTGGAGGGTCGGGAGACGTTTTCCGCCAAGACGACGGGCAGGGTAGCGGGCATGCCCAGATCGATGAGGCTGTCGCGGATCCAGACTGCATCACCCCGGCCCATATAGATGACAGACGTATCTGTAGCCGCAACCGCCTTTGCCCACGCCGGTGAAGCTTGGCTGCCACGGGCCACGGTTGGGGTCACAAAGGTCACCGAACGCGAGAGGCCGCGTTGGGTAAGCGAAGTAGCTAGAGCAGAAGCCGCCCCAAAAGCCGCACTAATCCCGGGCACAATCGAGACAGGGATACCTGCTTGCACACAGGCCTCAATCTCTTCATGGGCTCGACCAAACAACATGGGGTCGCCACCTTTCAGGCGCACGACCAACTCATGCTTTGTGGCGGTGGATACCAACAAGCGATTGATCAAGGCCTGATCCATCGACACGCGACCGCCACGCTTGCCGACTGGCACTTTTTTGGCCTGTGGGGCGAGGGCTAAAACCTCCTCCGTCACCAACGCATCATAAAGGATGACGTCGGCGCGCTCAATTAGGCGCAGCGCGCGAACCGTCAACAGGTCCGCCGCACCTGGCCCTGCGCCAACCAGATAGACGTGACCGGTCACGCGGCTTCTCTTTCCAGATTAGCCTCTTTTGCCAACACAAAGTCGCGCTCGTCGGCTGCCCACTGATAGACTGCGGGGAAGGATTCAAAGGCACGCTTGGCGGCGGCGACATCTTGGTCGCCCCGCAAAGCAAAACTATCGATGCCGCAGCGGGCCATGGCAAACAGCTGGTCAATCAAGACATCACCGACCGCACGGATTTCGCCTTTGAAGCCTAAGCGCGAGCGCAAGAGGGTGGCAATCGAATAGCCACGGCCATCGCTGAATTTAGCAAACTCAACCGCAATCATGGCCAAGCCCTCCAAATGACCCGCCAAAGTCAGCGGATCATCAGTTGGCATCAACACGATCCCCACGGGTGCTGCAGAACTTGCACCATCACGTGACAGCCATTCAGCAAGCGTCAGCAAAGTACCATGCTCCCAGGCGGCTACGCTTGGAGCCTCAGGTTGTTTAACATTTGGGCGAATGAGACTGCGCACATCGCCTTGGCCTTGATTGATCACGTTCATATTTGGCAATGGATTAAGGGCGGGGGCGGGGCGAAAGGCGCCTTCTGGCAAAGGAAGCGTCCAAACGTCGCCGGCCGAGAAGAGTTTCAACAAAGTGCTCATCAGTTTGCTTCCTGGATTTGGGGAGAGAGGGAAGTTTGGGTGGTATCAGTTTGGAAAGCAGCATCATGGAAAGCTGCCTTGCCAAGCCGCTCAACAGCATCGATGAACAACTCGCCACTGTTACGGTTTTCTAGGTAGAAGTCGGTCAGGCGTTCGATGGTGGGTGCCACGGCTTCGCGCGGAATGGCTTTGCCAACAATTTGACCCAGCGATGTCTTCGTATCGGTGCGGCCGCCGATGAGGATTTGGTACCATTCCTCGTCCTTCTTATCGACGCCCAAAATGCCGATATGGCCGACATGGTGGTGGCCGCAGGCATTGATACAGCCAGACATTTTGATGGCGAGCGTGCCGATATCTTGCGCTTTTGGAGCAAGGGTTTCTTGCACGGCCGCTGCCACCGGGATCGACTTGGCATTGGCCAAAGCACAATAATCGCCGCCGGGGCAGCAGATGATGTCGGTCGCGAGGCCAACATTGGGCTCTGACAGGCCAAGGGTATCAAGTGCTTGATAAAGCGCCCATAAGTCCGAACGCGCCACATCAGCCAACACCAAATTCTGATGATGGGAAACACGAATCTGGCCAAAGGAGAAGCGGTCGGCCAGATCGGCAATCGCCTCCATCTGATCGCTCATAGCATCGCCTGGAGCTATGCCGAGCGGCTTAAGGCTGATTGTAACCGCGCCATAATTATCGCGCTTATGCTTGGCTACATTCCGTTTCACCCAAGAATTAAAGCGTGGATCGGCGAGGCGGTGCCGGGCTTCATCCTGATCACCGGTCGTCGCACTTTGATAAGGTGGCGCGCCAAAAAAAGCGGTCATGCGCTCCAGCTCTGATGCTGCTAGCGTCGCCGGCCCACCTTGCAGATGGGCAAATTCTTGCTCAACCTCTTCGCCAAACCGTTCAGGGCCGAGTGCGTCGACCAAGATTTTGATGCGGGCCTTATAAATATTGTCGCGCCGACCCCAACGATTATAGGTCCGCAGGACTGCTTCGGTATAAGACAGCATGTCGCGCCAATGCAGGCCTGTTTTGATTACAGGTGCCACGCGTGGCGTGCGGCCTTGGCCGCCCCCAACTTTCACAGTCAACCGAACCTCGCTTGATTCGTCACGATACACATCAAAAGCAAGGTCATGGACTTCACTGGCAGCCCTGTCTTCCAACGCACCATTATAGGCGACTTTGAATTTACGCGGCAGGAAAGCAAATTCAGGATTAAGCGTCGACCACTGGCGCATCAGCTCTGCTAATGGGCGGGGGTCCACACGCTCGTCATGGGCGACGCCGGCCAAATGATCGGTGGTAACGTTGCGAATACAGCTGCCGCTGGTTTGGATCGCATGCATTTGCACACTGGCCAGATCGGCCAAAATCTCATGTACCTGCTCCAGTTTGACCCAGTTAAACTGAATATTCTGGCGCGTGGTAAAATGGCCAAAGCCACGATCATATTTGCGGCCAATCTGGGCCAGCATGCGCAATTGGCGCGAGGAAAGCAGGCCATAGGGGATTGCGACCCGCAATAAAGGCGAGTGCCGCTCAACATAAACCCCGTTTTGTAAGCGCAGTGGCTTAAACTCATCCTCCGAAATCCGGCCGCTCAGATAGCGTTCCGTTTGGTCGGCGAACTGCTTAACCCGCGCATCCACGATGCTTTGGTCTATGGCATTATAAATATACATTCAGGGCCCTTTATCTGGGGTCTATATCCGGGCTCTCCCGCGCGCGAACAATGCTGATCCGCTTAAGGTGTCTATTAGAAGACCTGATAGATGCCGTAACAGAAGGGCTTTCGATGGGTTTTGATAGGTTTGCTAATGACAGCGTGCAGCTTCAGTCAGTCGTTTAACGCACGCGCGCTGCCTATGTCGGCTTAACCAGCGTCGGCTTTCTGTCGAGGCGTTAGAAAAGTTGTCGACCATGATCCTCTTCGATCAAACAAAGAGTATTAAAGGCCTAGCCACTCAGGGTCACCGGCTTGCCGCCTTGATTGGCCAGCTTGAGGCAAGCCTTCGCGCCATCAGCGAAGAGGGCCGAGTTGCGCTAGCCAGTTCTCTTTCTGCCGAAGACATGGTGCTGACTGATGTGGTCGCAAGATTGGGCCTGAACGTTGACATTTTTACCTTGCAAACTGGCAGGCTCCATCCAGATACGGTCGCCATGATCGCGCGGACTGAGGCGCGCTATGGCTTGTCCATCCACCAATTTGAACCAGAAGCGGAAGCACTGGCTGAAATTGTCGCCACCTATGGTCTCAATGGCTTTTATGAGAGCTTGGAAGCCCGCAAGGCCTGTTGCGATGTGCGCAAGCTTAAACCCTTGGGCCGCGCGCTGAGGGGCTATCATGGGTGGATCACGGGCCAAAGACGCGAACAGTCTCTCACCCGCACGCAGTTGGAAGAGCACGAGGAAGATACAGCCCACGATCTGGTCAAATATAATCCGCTTGCCGCCTGGGCTTGGACAGATGTGTTAGCCTATGCTGAGCAGTTTCAAGTCCCCCTCAATCCACTCCACGCCCGCGGTTATGTTTCGATTGGTTGCGACCCGTGCACGCGTGCCATTCGCCTCGGCGAACATGCACGTGACGGGCGTTGGTGGTGGGAAAATGCCGATTCCAAAGAATGCGGCCTGCATCAGAATAATCACAATAAGGAAACAATCGCATGACTTTTTTTAGCCGTCTCCTCCACCTTGACCGCCTCGAGTCTGAAGCCATTTACATTCTGCGCGAAGCCGCCGCCCAAAGTCGTAATCCTGCGCTACTGTTCTCGGGCGGCAAAGATAGTGCCGTCTTATTGCATCTGGCGCTCAAGGCCTTCCGGCCAGAAAATCTGCCATTCCCGCTCTTGCATGTCGACACTGGCCATAATTTTGAAGGTGTCACGCAATTCCGCGATGAGACCGCCGCGAGATTGGGCGAACGGTTGGTCGTGGCCCAAGTTGAAGAGTCGATCAAGCGCGGCAGTGTGCGCTTGGCTTCACCCACAGCCAGTCGCAATGCGGCGCAAGCTGTCACCTTGTTGGAATCGATTGAGACCCATGGCTTTGACCTTTTGCTAGGCGGTGCCCGCCGAGATGAAGACAAGGCGCGGGCAAAGGAAAGGGTGTTTAGTCACCGTGACGCCTTTGGCGCATGGAACCCCAAGTCGCAACGGCCTGAACTCTGGGATCTTTATAATGGCCGTCTGCAAGAAGGGGAGAACTTCCGCGTTTTCCCCCTATCCAATTGGACCGAGCTCGACGTCTGGACCTATATTGAGCGCGAGAAGATTGCCCTACCAGACCTCTATTTCGCCCATATAAGGCCTGTTGTGCGTGACGGCGCTTATTGGCGGCCGGTCACGCCAGTGACCCCAGCTGCCGAGGGTCAATTGGTAGAGCACCGCCTTGTCCGCTTTCGAACAGTCGGCGACATGACCTGCACTTGCCCAATCGAAAGCGACGCCGCGGATGTGTCGGCCATCATCGCCGAAACACGTCTGAGCACTTTGTCCGAACGTGGTGCCACCCGCATGGATGATAAGGTCAATGAAGCCGCTATGGAGCGGCGCAAGCGTGAGGGTTATTTCTGATGACCCAGACACAAACCAAACTCGTCCGCATTGTTACAGCAGGCAGCGTCGATGACGGAAAATCGACTTTAATCGGTCGCATCCTGCATGACTCGAAAGCTTTGATGAGCGATCAAGTCGATGCTTTATCTCATGCACGTTTCAGTCGCGCGGAAGAGGGCGACCTTGATCTGTCCTTTGTGACCGATGGTCTTGAGAGTGAGCGCGAGCAGGGCATTACGATCGATGTCGCCTATCGCTACTTTGCTACACCCCAAACATCCTTCATTGTTATTGATGCGCCAGGGCATGAGCAATATACCCGCAACATGGTGACTGGGGCGAGCAATGCCGATGTCGCCATTGTGCTGGTGGATGCATCGCGCTTGCATCAGGGCGCGCTTAAAGTTCAAACCCGCCGCCACGCAACCATTGCCCATCTCTTGGGCCTTAAGGTGGTTTTTGCCGTCAATAAGATGGACCTCGTCAATTGGTCACAGAAGGTTTTTCAAGACGTTGAGGAGAGCCTTAAACGCTTAAGCCGCAGCCTTGGCATCACCAATCCCGCCATCGTGCCCATCAATGCGCGTTCAGGGGATAATGTCGTTTCGAAAAGCCCTGCTGCAAGTTGGTATCAAGGGGCGTCGCTTCTAGACATTCTCCAGAACCAAGGCGACGGAACGGATTTGAGCGAGCTTCCGTTCCGCTTTTCCATCCAACGCGTGGTGCGGATCGACGGTCACACAAAGGCGGCGCAGCGCGGCTATGCGGGGCGCATTGCCTCGGGCCAAGTTGCGGTTGGTGACGAAATCTTTGTCGGGCCGTATCGCCGTCCAACCAAAATCACCCGCATTGAAACCTACGACCAAAGCTTAGATCGTGCTGAAGCGGGGCAATCGGTTACGCTCTATACTGAAGATGAGGTCGATGCCGCCCGGGGTGATTTGCTCACCAATGGGAACGTGGCCTATGCCAACAGGATAACAGCCGACTTATGTTGGTTGGACGATCAGGCTTGGGAATCGCGCCGTCGTTATATTCTGCAACAAGGCACCGCCAATATCACGTCGCGTATTGAAAGCGTTTTGCATATTCGCGACATGCAAGACTTATCTGAAGTGCGTGGCGATCAAGCCTTAAAACTCAATGATATTGCCTTGGTTCAGTTGCAGACCCAAACACCGATCTTAGCCGATCTGTTTCAAGATAATCCCAAGACGGGGGCTTTCATCCTGATTGATCCTGACACCAATCAAACCGCCGCGGCCGGCATGATAAGGGGGGTGGCCTAAAGCCACCCCAAAGCCTTCTTGACCGGTTAGAACTTACCATTTGCATGGGGCATCTCGTCGGGAATCGTCGAGAGCGTATCCCAATGCTCGACGATTTTGCCATCCTCAATCCGGAACAGGTCGAAGAAAGCTGTTGGTACATCGCCAAGTTTGCCTTCTGAAGCGGTGAACACGAAATTGCCTTCCGCCACGACGAGGGGTGTGCGCGCATAGGTCATGGGTTGCCCTGCTTCGGCAAAGGCCTGCATGGCAGCCCCTAAACCATCCAGACCGTCTGCGACTAACGGATTGTGCTGCGTGTAGGTGGTTAGGGAAATATAGTCCGTCACACGCTCTGGCGCTTGGCCCTGCAAGACCTCGCGGACAAAGCCTTGGATCAGCGCCTTGTTGCTGGCTGTCTTATCTAGGTCCTGGATTCCAGTCGCGCCATCCGTCATGCCATGGCCTGACGCAGTCTGGGTGGCGAGGGGTTGCAGATTGTCCCAATGTTCGGCCACTTTACCATTTTCCACGCGGAAGACATCAAATGCGACCAAGGTTTCGCCGCCGAAGGCCTGTGCATTTTCATAGGTTACGTGCAGTACAACTAAATCCCCTTCAGAAATGACACGGTGAATGGTGCACTGAATGCCGCTTTCCTTAAGGGCAGGGATAAAGCCGATGATCGTGGCAGCCCCCGTCGGCACACCAACATTATGTTGGATATAATCGGATGCCAGCAAGGCTTCAGCTTTGGCTGGATCAAAGTCGGCGAAAATCGCTTGGACAGCGCTTAAAACAATCTCGCGAGGGGTCATACAAAACTCCATAGGGTGGTTTCCAACTTGGAGACTTTGCAGTACTATTCTAATACTAAGTGTCAACTACGCACTAAAAAGGTACTAAGTATGCTTCCCATAACCGTCGCCACAGAAGAAGAAAGCGGTCTGTGCCCCGTCCGCAGTATTCTCGGCACCGTCACCGGTAAGTGGAGCTCGCTGATCCTCCTGTCTCTCGAAGATGGGCCCCGGCGCTTTTCTGCCATCAAACGCGTGATCGGCGACATCACCCAACGCGTCTTGACTGAAAACCTCCGCGCCCTTGAACGCGACGGGTATGTAACACGCGAGGTTATAGCTGGCCCGCCCGTCGAAGTGCATTATCAACTCACGCAAATGGGGTCGGATATAGTTGCCCGCTTTATTCCATTGGTGACCTGGGCAACCGAACATTATGATGCGGTACAAGCCGCTCGACGGCGGTTTGATGGGCGGGCGTGATCAAAAGCCATGAGGGAACCAAACCCCAATTACGGTCACATCACCCATATTCGGAATAACTTTGTTCTGATTCAAACTACCTATATCGATATCGCTTTGAATGGACTTGATCTGCAAATGCCCGAGCTTTGAGAAAACCTGCTGCTCTAAGATCTGGCGTGCTTGGGCCTCATCCAGCGCACTAATTCCACACCCGAGCCCGATTGCATTGCCCAACAGCGGGTCGGAAAATTCAATCCAATATCGTGTTGGCTTGGTCATGAGGTTCGTTCCAAACACATCTGCCTCTTGGGGCGTCTATAATTGCAATCAATGACTGGGCAACGAATACGCCTATGAATGTGAAAAGATAGAGGGCGAACGAATGCCCGGCGATGAAACCAAATAACATCCATAACACAGCTGCAATCGAAACCGTTACCACCATCGCCCCAGAAAGGTGACTGAGCCGGCGGTTGAGTCGTTCTTTCGGCGTCAGTTTCGAGTCAGGCCTGCGATCATGGCGGCTTATATGGCGACCACATCGGTCTTGTTTTAAAGCATGGTCGACTTCCGGCAGCAGCATTACCACTCTTTCGACTAGATTGTCATAACCGACTTTGTCGTGCTTCTTTCCTCGCCACCAATCTACCCGAAAGCTTCTGAGGAAGAATGGAAAACTGCAAAGACTGTAACTCACTTCAAGCCAACCGGGCCAAAAGGCCGATTTAGCAATGGAACGTGAACCAGGGTTAGTTGCATCAACAATGATAAGATCATGAGGGACAACTCCAAATATTAATCCAAAGCCGGGCGGGCCGTACTTATCAATTTGAACGATGAGAAGTTCGTCGCCGTTGGAGCCAGAGCGCCAGAATTTGCCAAATGGAGAATAGATTTTCGTCGCGCGACTCGCTGCATCCTCACCAAGATAAGGCGTCAGAACAAAGCCGCGTGCTTGAAGGGCAGGCACAAGTATTTGTTTGAGGCTAGATCGCAGCAATTGGCCAGGTGTTTTTGGCATCAGATTAGGTCCGTTGGATCAAGCAAAATATTTGGGTCACAGGCTCTGCCGGAACGCATTACAATTGGCGACAACAAATAACCAGAAATTGTTACTTTGAGACAAAAGCTTCTCCCATTAGGTCAACCAGAAATTCAGATGCGTTTTCCTTATTTCCACCCAGTTACCCCGCATTTGAACTAATCCCGAAAACATCTTGAAAGCAATTTCACCTAAAAGTGGGCTCTACTCTAAATGGCGGGGGCGCCACTTGATTATGCGTTTATCTTTGGTTTTGGCGGGATTGGCCGTACTTTCAAATTGCACATCAGAGGCCGTTGCGTCTCAACCTGTGCCTGAGGTTTCCAGTGCGGGCGATGAGATTGCGACGCGCGAAAAGGTCTTTAGTGACGTCAAGAAGATGATCGCGGCCAATGACTTCAAGTCCCTAACAGAGCTTGAAGTAACCTACCGGACCAGTCGTTCGCGTACGACGAGTGGCTATTGGTACTTGGGCCTGTTTCACGCGCAAGTGGAAAGCTTTGTGCTGGAAGGTCTAACGGCCGAGCAAGGCTGTGTTCCACTGCATGCTGATTTTGTTTCGCGCTGGAAAGCCGCAGTCCCCAATAATCCAGCACCCATTATCGCCGAGGCCACCATGTTATCACACGAAGGCTGGTGTCACCGCGGCGTTGGCTTTGCCAATACAGTTACGCCCGAAGCTTGGGAGAAATTTCAAGACAAGCTACAAGCCGCCTATGAGGTCCTTGAAACCAACAAGGAGACCGCATCGATCAATCCCGAATATTATGCGGTACAAACCACACTCTATCGTGGCCTGAGCGCACCAAAAGATAAATTCGACGAATTGATGGATGATGCAACCAAGCGGGAGCCGGCTTACCTCCGAACTTATACAAATGGGGTCGTCTACCACTTGCCGAAATGGGGCGGTAGTTGGGGTGAGGTAGATCGCTTTTTGCGCTATGCCGCCAAGAAATCTGAGAAGACGGACGGGAGTGGCCTCTATGTCCGCATCCTCTGGAACCTTGAGGCGTGTAATTGCGACATCATCAAGGAAGTTGCCGACTGGTCAACCTTGCAGGCCTCCATGCGCGATGTCTATCAGCGCTTCCCCAATGGTCGGAACCGGGAATATTTCATGAAGCTTTCCTGTAAAATGGGTAAGCCACAAGAAGCCTTCGACCTCGCACAAATGGGCTTCCCGGATAAGAGCAAAGACGAACTCAACACCATGACCATGCAGGCCTGCAGCGAGGCGATGGCGGAGGCGAAGTAATGGAGTATCAGTTTGAACAAAATGGGCGTCGACCCATCGTCATGTTTGCCGCTGTGTTTGGCCTTGTTCTGGTCGGCGTCGGGTTCCATTACAGCGCGCCTTGGTACTTTCTCGTGATGCCGGGCATTGCCAGCTTGATGGCGATTTTAATGCTGATCCAAAATAGCCGGAGTGGTTTAAAGCTAACCCCACAAACCCTCACACTCCACAAGGACAGCTGGCACGAGGAAATTCCGCTGTCGACAATCAAGGGCGTGCGAACGACTCACTTCTCAAGCGGCCAGCCAAGTATTTGGCTTGATCGTATTGATGGACCGCCCTATCGCATACCTGGCTATTGTTTCGGTTCAGCACAGCAATTGAAGCAAGCTTTTGCCACCCATCAGATCGCAACGGACTGACTCGATCTAGGAACGGTTTGGCCAATTCCAACTTGGTTTATCTGGCCCTGAAATCATCGTCTCCCCTAGGTGCTTGCTGAGTTCGAACATCGCAACTTCAGCTTCGCGCGATAGTGCCGCCACCAAAGCCGGTGCATGAGTCACAATGATCAATTGGGTTTTGCGAGCGGCTGTCACGATTAGGCGTGCCAGAGGGGCCAAAAGGTCAGGATGCAAGCTCGTCTCAGGTTCATTCAAGACCATGAGGGAAGGGGGGTCGGGCGACAATAAGGCGGCGACCAACAGCAGATAGCGCAAAGTGCCGTCGGAAAGCTCTGCCACCCGCAGCGGACGCAATAGGCCGTACTGGCGGATTTGAATATCAAAATAGCCATCGTCCTTCCCAATCACTTCCACTTCTGCCCGATCAAAGGCGTCAGCAATCGCGGCATCAAAGGCGACACCGTCCCCGATCTCCCGGATTGTTTGAATAGCTGCAGCCAAGTCCGCACCATTGCTCGCCAAAACGGGTGTATAGGTGCCAATTTGAGGCTGGCGTGCGGGGGCGTCACGGTCTGTTCGAAGATGATCATAATAGCGCCAAGCACGCAGGCGTTCGCGCATTACCAAAAGCTCCAACCCATCATCTGGATCACTGCAATGGGTCATCATGGAATCATGACTTGCCAAGCTCGTGTAGGCTTGCTGCCACTGGCCATCCTTATCGCGCAGGCGAACACCGGTGCCATTTCGGAGCGCGATTGTGTTTGAACGAGCCAAGGTCTCGCCAACCCACAGAGCCTCGGCCTTGATGGCCGGGTCCCGCGAAAAAGCAGAGGATGACGGCGTGGGTAAACCCAAGTCGATTGCATAGCCATAATCCTGACCCGAGAAGCCCAATTTTAACGCAACTGGGCCTCGGCGCTGCGTACCTTGAACCGGCATCTCACCGCGCTTCATGGCAGAAGAGAAGGCCTCGGGACCGGCCCACAGGGTGGAATTTAGACCACCTTCTTGGGCTAGAGATTGAATGACGCGCCCCTGTGCCACATCGCCCAAGAGGCGCAAGGCCCGATAGACATTGGATTTGCCCACCCCATTCGGCCCCGTCACGACATTGATGCGACCCAGCGCCAAAACACAGTCACGGAGGGATCGATACCCCGAAATCGCAAGCTTCAAAATCATCGCTGCGGACCCATCAAAATTTCCGATTCCTCACCCTAAGCGAAAGCCGAAAGACCCTCAATCCAGACAATGTCGCACGACGACACAGGCAAATGGGCGGATCGAGGACCCGCCCATCGCACAGACAAAAAGATGTTGCTTCGTTTAGAAGGTCTTTTTGATCTTCAGATAATAATAGGTACCCTGCCAATCAACGAGCGAGTCAGATCGGTAGACCCGACCATTACCCGTTTCACCCAAACGCGAAGCGCCTTCATCTGGATATTCATTCGTGATGTTACGCGCACCGAGGGTGACGATGACATCCTTGGGGAAGTCATAAGACACTTCCATATCGATCAAGACTTCGCTGCCAAGCTTTTGCTTGATTAAGCCTTCCGGATAGACCGTGCTCGTTGGGCATTTGAAGACGCTGATTGGCTGCGAAGTCAGGCAATTGGATGCGGTATATTCGCCCCAATAATTGGCCCGCAACATCCCTGTGAATTTGCCAATGCTGTGGTTGACCGTGAAGTTTGACTTGAACTCTGGCACCCCATTTTCAAAGTCATAGACATCCTCTTCCAAGAACAAGAGCGCAGATGGTGAGCCAATCAGAATGTCGCCAACCTTGAACGTATTGTAATTGGCGCTCAAGGTGAAATTGGTTGTGCCATAGTCACCAAAGTCAGCCCGATAGGTGCCGACAAAGTCAACACCCTTCGTGACGGAGTCAAACGCATTCTGGAAGAATTGCACGGCACCAATGGTATTGGCACCGGGCACATTTGCGGCAATCAGAGCTGCTTGAATGGTTGGTGTCACCGTGATGGAGCGCGTCGCATAAAACTGGCCCTCAATGTCGATTTGGTAGAAATCGAGCGTGAGGTTAAAGCCGGCCACGGCTGCGGTCAGACCCGCGGAGTAATTCTTCGACCGCTCTGGTTCCAATGGTTTCGCGCCGAGGAAGAGCGAGACTGGATTGGTCGCAGGGAAGAGACCTGAAGCGACGGGTTCACTGGCGGGAAAGCGTGTGGAGACGTTGGCCGTTGACAATTGTCCAGGCGTTGGAGCCCGAAAGCCAGTGCCAATCGACGCACGAAGATTGATGTCGTCGGTCAACTCATAACGGGCGGCAATTTTGCCATCGGTTGTTGAGCCAAAATCTTCATAATCTTCAAAGCGGCCCGCAACACCCACAAAAAGTTTGTCGGTGACATCGGCTTCTAGGTCGACATAGACAGCATAGCTTGCGCGGTCGATTGCACCGGAATAGTCAGGGTTGTTGCCCGGAAAGCCATCAGAGCCGACACCCAAAAGGCGGTAGACAGGATCACTCGCATTGGCGCAATTCAGTGTCGAGCCCGCGGCGATGACAGCCAGACCCGCAGCAGTTGGTGTGCGGGTAGCAATCGGTTGGGCCAAGTTACAAAAGCCCCAAGGGTCTGGTCTGGCATAGGGTCCTGCCGCCCAGGAGGCACGGTCACCCTCAACCAACTCATAGCCTTCAGAGCGATATTCTGCGCCATATGAAATAGTCAGCGGCGAGGCAAACATGGCGACCGGCATTTCGTAAGAGAAGTCGAGGTTGAATGCCGTTTCATCCGCGACCAAATCACCGGGGCTAAAAGAGGTTGGTGAGGCAGGTCCATAGGATGGGTTCTGCGTCTCGGATAGACCATAGGAAATTTTGTTATAGCCATAGCGAATGGTAGCATCATAGGACCAGCGGGCGGATAGTTCACCTCGAACACCGGCAGTCAGTGAATAATCAATGACATTGCCGGAAAAGCGGGGTGTATAGCCCGCTGGAAATCTGGAGGTGCCTGTCCAAGTGGTGCCATTTTGCAGACGGATCGCTGGGCCCAATGTCCCTTGGCTGCCGTTTGGATTTGGCGTCTGGCCGAACTCAGGGTCTGGGAAGCGGTAATTGAAGTCGCCACTTCCTTCTGAATTCGAGTAGTTTGCAAAGGCATACAGGTCAATCTTATCCGAGATTTTATAGCCTGCATTCACAAACGAGCGAAATGCCACATTTTCGGGCTGCCCCCAAATCTGCACGTTACTGGTATTGTTCCGGGTGCCCGGACCAAACAGAGTAGCAAATTGTGGATAGGTTGTGCGATAGAGCTCGACATCAAAGCCGGTACCGACCCCGGTTGCAGTGTCAAATTGTGGGCTTTGCGCGCGTGACCACTGATCGCCACGATTGGTGCCTTTGGCGGAATTGGCCTCCACACTGATACTGACAAAACCTGACTCGCCGAGCGCCAAACCCAAATTGCCGGATATAGTGATATCGTCACCATCACCTTCGGTATATTGGCCCATTGAAGCGCTCAACTCACCGCCGGAGTCATTGTCCTTCAAGATGAAGTTCAAGACACCTGCAATCGCGTCCGAGCCATATTGCGCCGCTGCACCATCGCGCAAAACTTCGACTGTTTTAAGCGCTGAGGCCGGGATTGTAGCAACGTCGGGCCCTTGTGTACCGCTGCCACCAATCGTCACCAAAGCGGCCCGGTGGCGGCGCTTTGAATTGACCAGAACCAATGTTTTGTCAGACGTAAGGCCCCGCAATGTTGCCGGACGGATGAAGGTCGCGCCATCCGATATTGGCTGCCGGAATGTGTTGAAAGACGGCACCAAGGTCTTGAGCACGTCTTGAGTATCGGTGAACGCTACAGCCGTGATCGCTTCACTGGTCAACACATCGACTGGGACGGCTGAATCCGCAACCGTCCGCCCCCGCGTTCTGGTTCCGGTTACAACAACCACTTCACCCACTTTTGTCGTATCTGCACTCGTTGCTTCTTGCGCCTGAGAAGCTGCCGGAAGCGTTACTCCGGCGGCCAAAAGGCTGACCGCCACGGCAAGGCCACTGGCCCCATTTTTTAATTTCAGCATCGTTCATCCCCTCATCGGTCCTAACAATGGACCGCGTTGAATTTCGCGATGGCCGTTTCCCCATATTCATGCTTTGCGAGCTCGAATGATAAGTCCAGTCAAATCGAAGAATTTAGTGATATTGGCGTAAAATAGGCCAAATAATCATCTTTTATGCCGCAAAACGCCTAATTTTTATGCCGATAAATCATGGCTTGGTCGAATAATTTTATAAAAAGAAAATGGGCGTGCAGGATTGTTCTGCACGCCCATTATGAGACTCTAATGACGAATTCCGACTATGGTTAGCGGGCTTCGACTGGGATAATTTAAGCCCGGATGACCTCTGGCAGCGCCTTACAATAGCGCTCAACATCCGGCAGCTTCCCCATGCTGACGCGGCTCCAATTGGTGTGGGTACCATAAACGCCTCGGATCAAGATTTTTTTGGCTTCCATGCGCTCACGAACAATATTGGCGTTCATGCCAACATTAACCCAGACAAAGTTGGTGGAAGAGGGCAGGGCAGTGAGGCCAGCACTCTTCACGGCTGCCATGACCATTTCACGCGCTTCCACAATCTTGGCGCGCGAATAGCTCAGGAATGGCTCGTCATTATAGCAGGCAACAGCACCAGCCAGTCCAACACTGTTCATTCCGCCCATCACATACGGGCGGATTTTGGCAATATTGGCGGGCGTCGAAATCACATATCCGACGCGAATGCCCGCCATGCCATAGATTTTCGAGAAAGTACGCGTGATGGCGATATTGTGCCCGGCACGGATCAGATCAACGACTGAGTTTGAAACCGGCTGATCGGACAGCTCAATATAAGCCTCATCAATCAGGACAGTCGTCTTCGCAGAAGCAGCCTTAGCAAAGGCATGGATGTCTGCAGCTTTCTCAAGAATGCCGGTTGGGTTATTTGGGTTACACACCGAAATCAGCGACGTCTCTGGCGTAATCGCCGCTTCCATCGCTCCAAAGTCATGCGAGTAGTCGGCCTTCAAGGGGACGCGAACCGTCTTGACGCCTTTGTCTTCAGCAAATTTAAAATAGGCATCCCAGAACAAATTCGTGCTGATCAATGTGCCCTTCATGCCGTAGGCGAGGCCAATAGCATTCAACAATTCGCCCGAGCCAGATGAGACAATGATATGATCGGTTGTTACGCCATGACGCTCGGCAATCATTTCCATCAAACGCTGAATGCCGCCGCCAGGATAATAGGCACCGGTTGAAAGGGCATCGGTCATGGCTTTAATGGCGCTTGGCGCGGGACCATAGGGATTTTCATTGAGGCCGAGACGCGCAAATCCCGGTGCTGGTCCCAACAAAGGTGCGGCTGCAGGTTCTGCTGCCGATGCCGCCTTCGTGAGGCTTAGGGCCACACCACCTGCGGCAGCCCCAAATAGCAAACGTCTTGAAAGATCCATCGCCGTAACTCCTTTTCCCTGCTTGATCGAGTGAAACCTAACTAAGCCCTTCTCGCAACATCATGGCCGATGTGACGAGAAGGTAAATTCCAAATGCGCGCTTCAGCATAACCGCATTGAGCGCATGGGCGGCACGTACGCCCAAGGGCGCGGTGAAATAGGACATAGCTGCAATCGCAACCGCGCCCAAAATATTGATATAGCCAATGGAGCCTAAAGGCAGAGACGCATGTCCCCAGCCGATTATAGCAAAGCCAATGGCACCGGGGATTGCGATAATCGCTCCAAGTCCAGCGGCAGTTGCCACAGCACGATGGATTGAACGGCCATAAGAGGTCATGACGAGGATCGCGATCGTGCCGCCACCAATGCCCAATAGGGCTGAGAAACCGCCGAGGAAGGTCGCGAGGCCCGCGCGAAGGGGTCCGGTCGGCATCTCACGAGCGATTGGGTTTTTGCGCTCCAGAATGGGAAACACGAAGTGAAGCCCCATGATGAAAACGCCGGTTGCAAACACCAGAACCAACACTTGACCCTTGACAGAGCCCGCCAGGACCAGTCCGCCAATGACGCCCAGAACGATCCAGGGTGCCCAGCTTCTCAGTATCTCAAAGTCCACCACACCACGCGCCGCATGGGCTTGGACCGAGCGTAAGGACGTCACGATAATCGTGGCAAGGCTTGTCCCTACTGCAACGTGGGTAATGACGCTCGGGTCCACACCAAAGTAATGATACACAGCGATCAAAGCTGGCACGACAACGAAACCACCCCCGATTCCAAATAGG
Source organism: Alphaproteobacteria bacterium (assembly GCA_027485915.1). Taxonomy (GTDB): domain Bacteria; phylum Pseudomonadota; class Alphaproteobacteria; order Caulobacterales; family Aquidulcibacteraceae; genus Aquidulcibacter. The sequence goes on from JAIXQA010000036.1 coordinate 55,489, forward strand.
CCAGCGGCGAACCCTGCCGTCAGTCCCGCCGCCATCAGCGCCAGCACCAAGGGTATCTGTACCGCTAAGTCCCCCATATTCATCTAAAATCTTGCCCCGCGTCGCATTGAACATTCAACGTCCAGATAGCGCTATCACGGGTCTGCGAGGACAAAAGCCGGTCGGCTCAAGATTTCGTGAGTTTAAGTAGTTCCAAGCGTAGATTGAATTTGGATTGCGCAAATGCTCTTTAGTTTTGCTCAATCCATAGGCGAATAGATGACGGAGCCGTCACTGAAGATCGCCGATTGCCCTGATTCCCACAGCGGAAATTTGGTCATGATCTGTTCAAAGAGCGCGCCTTCGATAAAGAAGGCGAGCCAGCCGCGAAGCCGATCTAGCGGCAGTTGCGCGAACCAGTTGGGATCGACCGCAGCGAATTGGCGAACAAAGGGGAAGAGGCAAATATCGACCAAGCTTGGCCAACCTTGAGCGAGAAATGGGAACTTGGTCAGGCGCGCGTCCAAGTCCATTAGAATTTCTAAGCCCTTCTCCCGCGCGGTTTCCATCGGTACGTCATAGCGTTGCGGGTATTTATATTGATCCAAATAGGTCTTGAACGGGCCATCGTTGCGCATAACCAAGGCCTCTTGCTCTGGGCCCCAGCCAACAAGCCAGCGCTCTGGGTCATTTAGCCCTAAGGCATAAAGCATTATATCCCGGCTTTCTTCGATGACCCCACCCTGTGGCAAAACCATCACGGGAACGGTGCCCTTTGGCGAAACCTGCAGCATTTCTTTGGGCTTTGCCTTTAAGGCAACTTCGCGCACTTCATAAGGCTGACGCGCAACGGCCAAGGCCATTCGCGCCCGTATGGCATAGGGGCATCGACGAAATGTGTAGAGTATCGGCCAAGTGCGCTCCATGCCTTTAAGAAACAACCCAGCGCGCCGCGATACGACCAGCTTCTGCTAACACAGCCTGAAATTCATCGCGAATATCACCATAGCCAATTCTCGTATTGAAGTAGGCGGTTACGACGATGGGCGCACGATCTGGCGGCCAGACAATGGCGATATCATTATATTTGTCGCCCTCGTCTTCACTCAGGCCGGTCCCGGTTTTATCGCCGACCTTCCAATCCACCGGCAGACCGGCCCGAATGCGCTTTAGACCCGTCTGAGTCTCTATCATCCAGCCAATAAGCAAGTCTTTTGAAGCTTGCGACAGATAATCCGTCGTCAAATAGCGGGCGATCAGCCGAGCCATCGCAGCAGGCGATGTGGTGTCGCGCTCATCATCGCCAGTTACCCGGTTCATCATCGGCTCATACCTGTCTAGGCGAGTCACTGGATCTCCTGCAGCGCGGAGGCGTTGGGTCATACCCTCAGGCCCACCCAGTTCGCGCATGATCAGATTTGCAGCAGGATTGTCGCTGGTAATTTGGGTTGCCTTTGCCAGGGCACCAATCGTCATACCGCCGACGCTTAAATTAGCCTCTGTCACCGGTGCATGCGCGACCATGTCGGCCGGAGTGTAGGAGATGAATTGGTCGAGCGTGCGCTTACCAGCATCGACATCCCGCAAGACCTCCGCTGCCAAAGCCAGCTTAAACGTCGAGCACATGGCAAAGCGTTCGTCTTGCCGATGTCCGACCAGCTCGCCCGTGGCAGTGTCCAAAATGCCAACACCGAGCCTGCCTTGAGACTTTGCTTCCAAGGCCGACAACGCCTCTGCCGGCGCTTTACGGGCAAGGGGCTTGGGGACAGGTGCAGCGCAGGCAGTAAGGCCGGGCAGGGCTAAGGCGCCTGCGAAGGCGAGACCCATAAAGGTGCGGCGGTCGTTCTTGGGGGTCATGCTCATGGATCACACCTCACGCGGTGAAAACAAATTGAAGGCCATCAGCCCTTGTTTTGGTATGCTGCCAAAATGATTTCGACATGGAAGTCAATCATGGCTTGGATGTCGCCCCAAGGAAAGTCTGGACGGGCCAGTAGAAGTGCACATAGGCCGTGCATGCTCGCCCATAGACTTTGCGCAATATGGTCAGCTGATCCTTCGCGCAAATGGCCTTCGTCCTGCAAAAGCGCCAGCCCATCGCGAAAACCCGCGAAGGCTTGCATGCCCGGCAAGATGTCTGGGTTATACGCCTCGTCCTCGTGCATAGGCCCCTCAAGCATGAAGGCAATCCGGTAAGCCGCGCCCTGTTCGAGGGCAAAGCCAATATAGCCACGGATCATAGCTTCCAAACGGGCCGCCGCGGGAATGTCTGCGGTTCTTATCTTGCTGATCAAATCCTCCAAGACGGAGAATGCACGCGCCGACAGAGCATTGGTCAACGCCTCTTTCGTCGCAAAATGAGCATAGAGACTGGGCTGAGAGATGCCAACTGCATTGGCGATCATGCGCGTAGACGTCCCGGCAATGCCATAGGTCAGAAACAAGCGCGAGGCATGATTGAGAATATCCTCACGTCGATCTGCGCCTTTCAGCCGATGCACGACGCCCGACCGAGGCTCTTCACCCGAAACAGTTTCGGACCGCACGCCAGATTTTTTTCTGTAGATCCCCACTTTTCCTCTTGACCTCTCGCAGATTTGCTTCATCCTATCACTGATAGGTTAGTAGTCCAGTCTGAAAATCTCCTCCCCAGTACGGCAAAAAATGACCAAACAAAGAAAACCGAAAAGCGACCTCCCCAACCGGGGAGGTCAAAATTTTAAACTACGCGTGATTCTGATAGCAGGCGCTGCCATGATCCTATCATCCTGTGGCAATGGGGATGATAAATCAAAAGCAGCAGACCCAGTCCTTGTCGAAATTAAGCGCGCGCAAAGTGTCAATGCCCAGACTGAGATTGTCGCTACAGGATCGTTCCGCAGGGAAAAGGAGATTGACCTTTCTTTTCGCATCAGCGGTGTGTTGCGCGAGGTCAATTTCCGCGAAGGCCAATTGGTTGAGAAAGGGGTTGTGGTTGCCAGCATCGACCCAACCCAAGTCGAAGCACAAATCATCCAAGCCCAAGCTCAAGCTATGCAGGCAACGGCCGGCATCGGCCAAGCCGTTGAACAAGCCCGCGCGGCAACCTCTTCGATTGCGTCCGCCCGTGCTGGCCAAGCCCAAGCTGAAGCCAATACCAGCCGTGCAGCCGCAGCTTTAGCGCAAGCGCAAGCAGATTTTGCCAATGCCAAGCGCGATTATGATCGTGACGCCACTTTGGTACAGAAGGGTTTTGTATCCGAAGCCCGTTTGGACGCACGAAAAACGCGCCTTGATGTTGCCGAGGCATCTGTGCGCGCCGCCGAGGCAGGTCTAAACGCTGCGCGCCAAGGCACGCTCGCGGCCAATGCTGGGATCACGCAAGCACAGGCTGGTGCGGGTGCCGCTCAAGCCGGCGTTCAAGCCGCTTCTGGCCGCGCGCGCGCGGCAGAGGCTGGCGTTTCGGCTGCGGCTTTTGACCGTCGTTGGGCAAGATTGGTAGCACCAGTGCGCGGGATCGTTTTAACGCGTGTGGCGGAACCTGGCGAGATCACGGCACCGGGTCAGCCTATCCTGACCGTTGCAGACGAAGATTCGCCTTTGATCTTGCGGACGCCGGTTTCAGACAAGGATGTTGCCCGCATTCAAGTTGGCGATTCAGCCGATGTTTATGTGTCAGCCCTGAACAAGACCCTGAAGGGCACTGTCACACGGGTGGCCGAGCGCGCGGATCCACGTACGGGTGCCTTTGATATCGATATTGCTATTGAAGGCGGCGGCGACGTGAAGACAGGTTTCTTTGCCGAGGCGCGTATCAAGGCCAAATCAAGTGCTGCACCTTTGCCAGCCAGCAATGAGGTTCTTGTGCCAACTGAATCTCTGATCGGGGTCACCAATGGCAAAGCGAGTCTTTATGTTCTCAATGGTGACCAAAAGACAGTGCGGCTGGTCACGGTCGACTTCATTCGGTTGCAAGGCAATCAAGCCCTTGTTCGCGGCATTCCCCCAGGCCTTGGCATTGTGACGTCTGGTGGCGCCTATGTCAGCGATAAAGCGCAAGTCTCGGTGGTTGAGGCAAGATCGTGATCACCAAGTTCAATCCGGCTCGTTTTACGGTTGAACGCTGGCAGTTCACCTTACTAGCTTTCGCTTTATTGGCGCTGCTTGGGCTCAATGCCTTTCAGTCCATCCCGCGTTCGGAAGATCCCCACTTTCCCATCCCCATTGTGATCACAAATGTGGTGTTGCCCGGTGCGGATGCGAAGGATGTGGAAGAGCTTCTCGTCAAGCCCATTGAAGATGTGGTCGATGGCTTGGATGATGTGAAAGAAGTGCGTAGCTTTGCCGCCGATGGCGTTGCGACCGTCCTTGTTGAGTTTGAGTGGAGTACCAATCCCGAACGCAAATATGACGAAGTCATTCGCGAAGTGAATGCGATCCGCAACACATTGCCCAGCGGCATTGTGCGTCTAGAGACACGGCGGGCGCGCACGACTGAGACCAATATTTTGCAAGTTGCCTTGGTGTCTGACCTTGTTCCCTGGAAGGACTTAGAACGGGTCGCCGACGATTTGCGCGAAGAGCTTGATCGCTCACCTGGCGTACGCAAAGCCGAATATTGGGGTGCACCCCGTTCAGAAGCGCGTGTCTCGATTGATGCGGGCAGGCTCGCCACTATGCAGCTCTCGCCCACCCAAGTTGCCGATGCCCTGCGCAATGCCGGGGTCGATACGCCGATTGGGGCCGTCCATGCCGGTGAACGCCGGTTCAACGTCAAGACCAAGGGTGCTTATAAGAGCCTCGCGCAAATCAAGGACGTTCCAATCTTTGCCAGTGCCAATCGCGTTGTCCGCGTACGCGATGTCGCTGATGTCAGTTGGAACACGGCAGAAGCCAGCCATTTGACTTTCCTCAATGGCAAGCGGGCGATGTTTGTCACCGTCAAGCAACGCGACAATGTCGACGTCCAGCGTGTGCGCGATGGGCTGGAAAGCCGGCTTGATGCCTTTGAGAAGCGCCTTCCGGCAGGCATACGCTTGGAGCGCGCCTTTGACCAATCGGTGAACGTCAATCATCGCTTGGGCAATCTCTATCGCGACTTTGGTATCGCGCTTGGCCTCGTCCTAATCACTTTGTTGCCCTTGGGCATTCGTGCTGGCTTTGTGGTGATGCTGTCCATCCCGATGTCGCTTTTGATCGGTGTGTTCTGGTTGCAAAATGCCGGCTTCACTTTGAACCAATTGTCGATCGCGGGCTTTGTATTGTCGCTCGGCCTTTTGGTGGACGATTCTATTGTGGTGACCGAGAATATCGCTCGCCGCATTCGAGAAGGCGAAGATCGGGTTGCGGCCGCCATCAATGGTACGGGTCAAATTGCGGTTGCTGTTTTGGGCTGTACCGCGACTCTCATGTTGGCCTTTTTGCCGCTTCTATTTCTGCCCGAGGGCTCGGGCCAATTCATCAAGTCTCTGCCTGTCACTGTTCTGTTGACGATTGCCGCATCCCTGTTTGTGTCCTTGACGGTCATTCCATTCTTGGCAAGTCGCTTGCTCAACAAACATGAGGACCCGGAAGGCAATCCGCTATTGCAACGGATCAATACCGGGATCCATGAATTCTATACACCCATCCTCCACCAAGCTTTGGCAAAACCTTGGGCGGCATTGGGAATCATATTTGCCATCTGCTTCACCTTTGTGCCCATCATCGGAGTGATTGGGCAAAGCCTGTTTCCGCCCGCTGGTATCCCACAATTCCTAGTGCGTGTCGAAACACCCGAGGGCACATCGCTGGCCACCACCCAGAAGGCGCTGAATTTTGCGGAATCTCGGCTGCAAGCCCGCAAGAAGGCGGGCGAAGTCGATTGGTATATGTCGAACCTCGGCCGGGGCAATCCGCAAATCTTTTACAATATCTTCCAACGTGAAACGGCCACCAATTACGCCGAGATTTTTGTTCAGAAGGAACATTGGAAGGGCAAGGAGAGTGAGCAATGGGTCGAGACGCTCCGCAAGGATCTTACCGGCTATCCAGGTGCGCGCTTTACCGTTGAAGTTTTTGTCAACGGCCCGCCCGTCGAGGCACCAATTGCTGTGCGGGTGTTTGGTGAAGATATTGGTGAGCTGCAGAAATTATCTCGCGAAGTTATGGTTTTGATGGAATCAACACCGGGCGTCCGCGATGTCGTCAACCCATTGCGCCTCGACCGTTTAGACGTCGATCTTGGAGTAGACGCGCAAGAAGCAGCGCTCTTGGGCATTCCTGCCGGGCTTGAGAAGCGCGTCGCCCGCTTGGCTTTGGCGGGCGAGACGGCGGGCACCTTCCGCGATGAACGGGGTGACGACTTCCCAGTCGTGGTTCGATTACCGACAACCGGGCGCAATATATTGGCGGACCTTGATCGAATCTATGTGCCAACCAATGCGGGCGGATCCGCCCCACTGGCTTCCTTTGCTGACCCAAAGCTTGTGGCAACACCTGCCTCCATTACCCGGGTTGATCGCGAGCGTGTTGTTACGCTGACTGGCCAAACCGCAGACGGCTTCTTAACCGCCAATGTGACAGCGGACCTGTTGGCGCGGGTCAATCAAGAGATCAAACTGCCGCCGGGTTTCCGCGTTGAATTAGGGGGACAAGCGGCCGCCCAGTCGGAAAGCTTTTCCGGTTTAGGTGCCGCTTTCATGATCGCCTTGTTCGGCATTCTGGCGGTCCTGGTGTTGGAGTTTGGTAAGTTCAAGACAGCCATCGTGGTTGCAGGCATTATTCCACTTGGCATCTTTGGTGCTGTGGCAGCCTTGGGCTTGACCGGCAATTCCTTGAGCTTCACCGCCACCATTGGCATCATTGCCTTGATCGGGATTGAGATCAAGAATTCCATCCTTTTGGTCGACTTCACCGAGCAATTGCGGCGCGAGGGAGTTGGACTGATGGAAGCGATTGAGCGGGCGGGCGAAGTTCGCTTCTTGCCCGTTCTTCTGACCAGCGTCACCGCCATTGGCGGCCTGTTGCCCTTGGCTTTGGAGCAATCGGGCCTTTACTCACCCATGGCTATTGCCATCATTGGTGGATTGATCAGCTCAACCTTCCTATCGCGGATCGCCACGCCGGTCATGTATTATCTGACCGCGCGCAAGGAAGAGGCAGTCGCGCACTAGCGTCCTAACGCCTGTTAGGCCTCTGGACATTGTCGCGATTTGGATACGGTCTTGGGCTCCCGCGGGATAGAGGAATGAAGATTTCCTCCATTGTCTTGGCTGCGATCAACATGACGAGCATCCAAGGCATGTCCATGCTGGATACCAAAATGCTCTCAGTGAAGGAGATCATGGTCAGGGTAGCCAGCGCGCTGATCGAAAACAAAGCGCCCGGCCCCCCATGACGCAAGCGGACCAGTGCCGCCAGCCAAGCCAGACCCATACAGGCGGTTAAGAGGATTACGCCCGGTGTCCCCAATTGCAGCGTGACATCCAACCAAGAAGAGTGCGCGTTCTGCGGAAAGAAGCCCGTGCCATCGGCGATCCATTGATAGGGTCCATCTATGGAGGTTTGATCTTCCCATACGCCATGAAACCCGTAACCGGTGGTCGGCTTCTTGCTCGCGACATATTCAACTTCGCGCCAGACTTCCGTTCGCCCCGTGAAATCCGGCTTGCGGCCTAGCAGGCGAAATACGGCTTCCTTGCCTTGGGTCAAGCCGTACAGCGTTGCGCTGCCGACGACGATGGAGGTCCATAAGGTGACAATCGCAATCCGCAAATCGCGTTGGACAAGCCAGCCTGTGATCAAAACAGCTATGCCCATAAAGCTCATCAAAATCGCAGTCTTCCCAGTGGTCCCAATAATAGCCAGAAGCGACAGCGGCACCAAGAACAGACATGGCCAGTATTTTCGATGGCATAATGCGAGGGCTAAGGACGCGAGAATAAGAAGAGCAGCATACATGCCCATGGCTTGCTTCTCTCCCCAAACGCCGGACCAAGCCCCAGCCAGGACATCGCCCTGCATCTGACCAATAGACGGCACCACCAGAGCAAGCCCAACAGAGAGGACCATCAAGCTGCCGATGGCCACGGTGAGGCGCGCCAAGATTTCTTCCCAATTCAGATGCGCGGCGATGGCACAAGCCCCGATCAAACTGCAGGTCATGAAGGTTGACGCCCGCAATGTATCAATCGGGTCTGCACTCCAAGTGCTGGAGACATAGGCCCAAAGACACAGGGTGACAAAAGGAAAGGCAAGAACTCCGAGTGCCGCCGTTCTCAGCGGTCGGGTGAGGGCTAAGCCCAAGCCCAGAATGGATCCAAATGCCCATACAATGCCTAGGCCTGGAACAGGTCCGCCATTTAGCTTAACCGGAATACTGACAAAGACCTGCAAATGGATCAGGAAAAATAGCAGGACAGCGCCATCGAGGATCAAGCGCCGCAAGGCTTGCGACACAAGTAGAGCCGCCGGCTCAACGGGTTGTCGCACGACAGAACGAAACGAGTCGGTCAAACAGCTATCTTTACGAAAAGGCGCTACACACAACATTGACTGAACCAGATATTCAGCCAATGCCTAATCCGCGATTAGCTAAGTCTTTTTCTTGTGAATATTTAGTAAATCAAAGAGACATGATATGGTTGATTAGCTGACCCAGTGCTAAGTCAGCGTTAGCCCTCCATACGGTGAGGCCGAAACTTCGCGCCGACACCTGTAACGCGGCTCTGATCCTCACGCACGCCAATTCCGCACGGCTCTCCATTTATGATCCACGAGCCAATCACGGGATACCAGCCATCAAAATAGGGTAGGGGCTGATAGGTCTGATAAATGCGCCGTTGATCGGCATAGGGGCCAGACGGGATCGAGGGCATGCCCGCTACATCGAAGAACTCAATATCTGAGCCTTCTCGTCCCAAGACAGGCTTGGACACGCGTGGACCCAAAGCTGAATCATTGATAAAGCTTGCCGGCAAGAGGTTTGGATGATCTGGGAACAACTCCCATAAGATTGGCAGAAGCCCCTTACTCGCGGCAATAACCCGCCACGCACTTTCCATAACCGCAGGGTCAAGTTCAACTAGGCGATCAAAAAATTCTTCTTGCGCCATCCAATCCCAAGGATAGAGTTTGAAAAGGGCTTGAACATAAATGCCTTCAGCATCCACAAAACCGCGGCCATCAAAGCCCAAGTCTGCGATCTGCATGGGGATCGTGCGCCAGCCGGCTTGGTGGGCAACATCCTCCATATAAGCAATGGTCATCCTATCATCATCTTCGTCCAACATGCCGGTCAACGTGAGGCGGCTTAACCCTGATTGTTCTTTCAGCTTGGCCCAAGCCGCAATCAATGCCTCATGAATCGAGTTGAACTGATCCTTGTCCGGAAATTGCGACTTCAACCACTCCCATTGCAGCACGGCGGCCTCGAACAAGGCAGTTGGCGTATCTGCATTATATTCCAACAGCTTTGGGGGGTGGACACCATCAAACGCCAAATCCATCCGTCCATAGACGCTAGGGTGGCCATTTTGCCGACAGGCTGAAGCATAGCGCGCAAGATTCTTCGGAATGCCCAATTCGGCGAACCGATTTTTGGCGATGACATGATCGACCGCAACGCCAATCATATGCTCGAGGGCGACGCTGGCCTCATAAAGGGTTTCAACCTCGCTTTCACTAAAAGTATAAGCGACGCTCTCATCATAATAAGGCTTGTCATCTGCGGGCCACATCGAAATGCTCTGCATGCGGGCTTTAAGATCGGCTCTTGGCGCGGTGCTTTCGCGCCGCATCAGCCGCCCCTACTGGAATAGCTGCGACCGGTTGAACCAAAGCCGCCGCGTGTCGTCTGGGTTGAGTGGGCGACGACGCCATCTGGCGAGGCAAGTGCGGCACGACCTGGCCCACTGCGAGCTGGATCAAAGGACTGGCCGGCATCGCGCCACGATGCCGGATAGGGTGGGCCACGGAAGAAGTAGGCCCCGCCTGATCCAGAGCTCCCACCCGAATTATAGGACTCGCACGCCTCTTCGGAATAATCGGCAACACAGGCTTCGTTGCTTTGGTAGAGGTTGCGCTTTTGCGCCTCTGCCGTACCCCCTCGGTCAGGCTGACAAGAACTGACCGTCAGGACTGATCCGACAGACAGCAAGGACAAAATGACGATGGTAGACGACCAGTCGCGTGGTTGATCTTTGGCCATGCTGAATTCCTTACGGTGTCATGCAAGCAGCATTGACCATGCCGATCGCAATCGCCGTGCCTGCTTTAACAATGGCCGCAGCCCAATTATTCTCTTCAATGGCCGTGTAGAGTTTGGGGAACATCACTTGGGCAATGAATTGCGCCCCGATCTGGGCGACAAGGGCGATGGCTGCCCAGATCGCAGCTTCATAAAGCACGGTTGAAACTTCGATGGCACGCGACAAAGCAATGGAGAAACCAACCACGGCCCCAAGAAGCCCTAAAGCCGCAGCGCCATTGCCAGCTCGGATGAGGGTCACCTCCTTATGGGGTGTGACTTGGATATAAACGAACACAAAAATCGTCAGGAAGCCAAGTCCTGTCGCCAAATGTTTGGCAAATGCCCAAATTGGTTCGGCCAATTCCATCGTGCCACACCTCAAATAGTCTCAAACACCGGTCATTCTCGGGTCGATTCTTCAACCGGCCGCCATTAAGGATGGCGTACTGGCCGGCGTCAATGGCTGATGGCGTGAGAAGTTGCCGCATACCCGCCGAAACGAAGTGGCGCGCGGGAACCTCGTGGGACTTTGCGGCACAAGGTGGTAACATTGTGAAGCTCTTTTTCGTCTGGAAGGCTTTGGCGCAGGCCCTGCCTGCACCAAAGGCGAGCCTCGATTGTTGGTGAGACAGAAGGATCACCA
>JAIXQA010000043.1 GCA_027485915.1 Alphaproteobacteria bacterium
ATGAACAGACGTCACCTACTTCTAGCAGGACTTGTTGGACTGATGCCGGGCTTTGCCCAAGCGCAGGCCTTATCGGGTGCCCAGCGCACCGCTACGATTGCCGCACTGACCCAGTCGATCAATGCGATCACGCGCATTCAGGGTCGGTTCTTGCAGACCAATCCCGATGGCAGCACGGTCGGTGGACGGTTCTGGTTGCAGCGGCCTGGCAAAGTACGGTTTGAATATGACGCGCCTTCGCCACTCTTGCTGATTTCCGATGGGGCCACCGTTAGTTTGCAGGACCGGCGCTTGCGCACAACCGACCGTTATCCCCTTCGCAAGACACCCCTCTATTTCTTGCTCAAAGCCAATGTGAGCTTGGAAAAGGACGTGCTGGTAACAGGGGTGGAAAAGCGCGGCGGCATGACCATCATGGCAGTACGCGACAAGGCCCGTCAGGCAGACGGCGAATTGACCATCATTTATGACGACACCGCCAAGCAATTGCGCGAATGGGCGATTGCCGACCGTCAAGGCCGCGTCACACGCGTGCGCTTGGTTGAAGCTTCAACCGGGGCTGCGATCAATCAGAGCCTGTTTGCCACCCCGGGCCCCACCCGAAAGTACGATCCGAAGAACTAAAGCTCGCGGAATTGTGACAATTGCGTCACACGCAACAATTAAATACTTTTAATCTTGCTTTTGTTTTGGAATGTGTCTATCTTGCAACTCATGGATGCAGGTCATCCGGACTGGCGTCGTCCCCCCGCTTTCAGTCCGCGACTGCAGTCCGATCGCCGGATTTCTCCCCGGCGCAGACCCGGCGTGCCCTGCGCTGATCGTCTGAACGCCCGGCCTTCATGGTCGGGCGTTTGACGTTTCCGGACAGACTAAAACGGCTTAACGGCTCCAAAGAAGGCCGTCGTGGCAATCCCAATCCAATAGCAATAGGCAATCATTCGACCGCGCCCGATGGATATTTCCAACTGGGTTTGAGCCGCCTGATTCGGGCCTTCGGCAAGCAGGCGGAACAATGTCGTCCACTCACGCATGATAAAGCGCAGCCCCAGTCCAAACACCAGCATCAAGGCATAGGTGAACATTTTGGCGGGATACCAGTAAGAACCGGTCTCAATCGCCAAGGGGCCGTGCCCCAAAAATGCGAGACTCGACACCGCGAATAAGGCCGGGATGAGGACAAAGCGAACTTTCTCGTCGAGCTTAGTGAGGGCAATGCCTGCATCAGTCTCACGCTTGAAAAAAGCTGCCCAACAAAGTGCTAGCCAAGATAGCGCCAGAACCCACATGGCGGCCAAGCCCATCCCATCTAAAAAGGGCACAAAGCCATAAAGATGGCCCATGTGGAGGCCGAGCGGCAGCAACAGAATAATGCCCGTCCGCGCTAAAATATCGATCCGATAGGCGGTCTCCATATGACGACGACGTTCGTCTAAACTGAGGTCACGATTGGTCACATGATAGGAGGTTTGAAACACGCCCCACTCGCCACCCAACCAATAGACCATGGCCAGTATATGCAGCCAGCGGACGACATCCACTTCATTGATGACCATGCTTTCCCCCAGCCTACCAAGACCGCTTCCGCATTAGCTTAAAAGATATATCCTTTCGCACAAGTGACAAAAGCGCGCACCCGCGCCGCTATTCAGGCGAGACACCGACCACGGCCTTGCCAATGTTTTGGCCCTGCATCAGGCGCTCGAACAAGGCCGGGGCATGTTCTAACCCAGTCACACGGTCCTCTTGATAACATAAGCTTCCTTCGGCAATCCACGCGCTCGCCTCGCCCACAAAAGCGTCCCAAAGGGGATAAAAATCATAGACGACAAGGCCCATAACCTGCGCCCGTTTGCCGACAACCAGGCCCGCATTCAGGCCCGGTGGGGGTTGATCAGCATGATATTGGTCGACGAGCCCGCAGAGGACCATCCGCCCATAAAGCGCCAAGCGCATGAGGGCTTTAGACGCCATGTCGGTGGAGACATTTTCGAAATAGACAGTTGGCGGCTCCGGTAAGGCGTTCGACAAAGCCTGCTCCCAGCCATCTTGTTTATAGTCGATACAGGCGTCAAAGCCGTAGGTCTCTGTCACCAACGCGCATTTCTGTGCCCCGCCCGCAATGCCGACAACACGCTTTGCCCCTCTGATGCGGGCGATCTGGCCCACCGTACCGCCGACTGGGCCTGCCGCGGCATCGACCAGCACGACATCACCTGGGCCTACTTTCGCCAATTGGGTCATGCCAGCCCAAGCCGTCAGGCCCGGCATGCCCAGAACACCCGCATGGGCCGCCAGAGGTGCCGTCTTCGGGTTGAGCAATCGGAAACTGCCGGGGCCAAGATCGGCCATTTCTCGCCAGCCCACTTCCATGGCATGCACCCAATCGCCCACCTGAATGCCGGAGGCCTTGCTTTCCAAGACCTGACAGACCGCAGCGCCTGGAATGGCGTCCGCGCGCGGCTCCGGGGCAGGTTCGCCCATATGTTTGCCGCGCAAGCGCGAGCCGACATAAGGGTCAAGCGAGAGATGGACGACCCGCACCAAAACCCCACCTTCCGGGCAGGAAGGCGCATCGACCTCTACCAAGGCAAAGTCATCCGCACACGGGCGTGCAACCAGCGCATGCTTCAAGACGACCTGCTTCATAGCTCCACCAATTCAAACAAAATGCCGTCTGGGCCCCGCATCGTGGCCGCGCGCTTGCCTTGATAAATCTCACCCTGATGCACCGTCGGCGGCGTAATCAGCCATTTGGCGTGCTCGCGGACGCGCTCGCGGAAGTCTGGCAACACAATGGTAGACAGGCTTACCCCCTGCGGCAGGCGGCCTTTCCAGCCGGGACGAGGCCCAGCGGCAGGTGGCAATTGGTCAAACTCAAAGAAGACATCGCGGGCATGGGTTAAGGTTGCAATGGTGAATTTTTCTTCAAACGGCACGCCAAAGGCATTCGCGAGCATGGTGTAGACAATGTCCATATCGCGACCAAAGCTGAGGCCAAGCACATGTTGGCACCAGTTCAGAGCGCCTTGAAGGTCTGACACCGCACAAACATGGATGAATTGGCGGTCAATCAAACTGGTGGCACGCGGCAGATCATACATGGGCAGATCGTCGCGAATTTGCGTGAGATACACGATCTCATCATCCGGGCCTTGAACTTGCATCGGATAGATGGCCGGCATGCCGTCTAACTCTCGCGGCGGACCAATGATTCTAAACGGGCTTTGCAGCATCCGCTCATTCACTTTCAAGACGTCATCGACGCAAATTTCAATCGCCGCCCAGCCATAGGTCTTCAGCGCCTCATAGTCGGGATGGGGCTCGTCCTCGATCAGCCGCAGATAAATTTCAGCCCCGCTTTCAGGCTGCATCACCACATAGGGCAGGCCTGCACTTTCGGGGGCACCCCACGAACAAGCGAGGTCACGAGCCAAAACGCCACTCTCCACCGTGCGATAAAACAGCCAGTCGCGGTACAAGGCCTCTGACCGACTGAGGTCACGGACGTTTAATGTCGCAGCGCGCAAAAGTTTCACTTGCTTCCTCCCTATAAAGCAATGGATATATCTTTTGCGGAAATTATGGAAGCCAGCCAACCAAGAGTCGAGGACGGACTATGCCAGCCTATATGATCGTCACCGTGCGGGTTCATGATCGCGAGCGGTTTCTCGAAGCCTATGGCAAGCCAACGGCAGCCTTGATTGCGCAGTTTGGCGGCAAATATATCGTCCGCGCGCCGGGCTGTGAAAGCTTTGAAGGCCCGCGTGGTAATGGCCTATCGGTTGTTGTGTCTGAGTGGCCGAACAAAGCTGCCATTGAAGCCTTTTGGAATAGCCCCGAGTACCAGCCCCTAAAAGCCGCGCGCCAGGCCATTTCAGAAGCCGATGTGCAAGTGGTGGAAGTGGCCTAATGCGCGCGCTCGTCACATTCAGTTTGGCACTGGCCTTGGCCGGATCGGCTTGGGCGAAAAGCTTACCCCCGCCGGATCCTGATCAGCCCTTGATTGGCGCGCGGATGGAGAACCCCACTTTGAGTGCTCGCGTCATCGTTGAGCGCGCAACGGCCCATGCTGGCGGAGAAAGTTGGCGACGGCCGATGACCTTGTATTTGGAAGGCTATGGCACCTTCTATGCCCCAGACGGCACACCCTTGATTCATGAGAGCCACAAAATGTGGCGCATCTATCCAGAGTTCAAACCCCAAGCCCATAATGCCGATGGGAAAGTGCGGATCGAGAGCCGTCGGGCGGGCAAGATCGTGACCTTCCTAGCCTTTGATGGCGCGCGGACCTATGGCCCCGACGGGGTTTTGCCGCCTTCAGCGGCCGATAAACAATGGGCTGAGAATTTCGGCTTTGGCGTCATCCGCTTTGCCTTGGACCAAGGCTTTACCCTTGCCCGCCAGCCCGATGATCTCGTTGACGGCCAGCCGGTCTACCGGATTGAAGTCACAGACCCAACAGGGGCCAAGACCTTGTTTGGCATATCAAGGGCAGATTACGCCATCCTGTCGGTTGGCTTTGCCACGCCGCGCGGCTGGCATGAGCGCATCTACTCCAACTTTTACACAAAGCCCGGCCTGTCGTGGGTCCAGCCCGGCCGCATCCGCCTCTATTATAATGGGGTGAAACAGAACGAAATCGTCTGGCGCGACTTCAAACTCAATGAGCCGATGGCGGATGGTCTTTTCACCGGACCATGATTAGGCTGCCCGCTTAACCGAAACGGAGAGCGTGCCATGAAACCTTGGATGATGCCGCCAATCCTTTTGACCTTTATCGTGGCTGGACAAGTCCAAGCGCAGAGCTTGCCGCCCAGCGTCACGCAAGAAGCCCGCAATTTGCCGGGCCTTTCCCAAGCAGGCGAGATCATTATTGATCGGGCTGGCATTCCTCATATTTATGCGGCCAATGCGCGCGATGGCTTCTTCCTGCAGGGCTATGCCGTGGCGCGCGACCGGCTGTGGCAGATTGATTTGTGGCGCAAGCGTGGCCTCGGCCGCCTCGCTGCCAGCTTTGGTCCAAGCTATGTGGAACAAGACCGCGCGGCACGCCTCCTCCTCTATCGCGGCGATATGGCCGCCGAATGGAAAGCCTATCCGGCTGAGGCCAAGGATTGGACCGAAGGCTTTGTCGCCGGCATCAATGCCTACATCGACGAGACCGAGCGCGGACAGCAAAGGCTGCCTATCGAGTTTACGGCAACCGGTACAAGACCAGAGCGCTGGCTGGCCGATGATGTGGTCCGCATTCGCTCCAATGCTTTGGCCTCAAACCTCACCTCAGAAGTGGCCCGTGCCCGTGCGCTGTGCGGCGGGGATGTGAAGCTAGAGCCTTTGCGGCGCAGGCTAGAACCCGCCACAGACGTCAAAATCCCGCAAGGCCTCGATCCATGCGATATCCCACAAAACGTCCTTGATACCTTCACCCTTGGGACCAGTGAGGTGAAATTTGACGGCAAAGTCTTGGTGATGGCGCACCAAGACCCCGACAGCCAAGAGGGCTCCAATAACTGGGCGATAGGCCCAGAACGCAGCACAACCGGTCGGCCAATTCTCGCCAATGACCCCCATCGCGCGCAGTCCATACCCAATTTGAGATATCTTTCCCACATTGATACGCCCGACCTAAAACTAGCGGGTGCGGGCGAGCCGGCATTACCCGGCATTAGCTTTGGCCATAATGGCGAAATTGCTTGGGCCATAACAATCTTTGCGATTGATCAGCAGGATCTCGTTGTCAACGACGCAAAAGTCGCTTTGACGGAGGTCCGCGAAACCATCGAGGTTAAGGGTCAAGCGCCACAAGAAGCCGTTCTGAAGTTTAGCCCCGATGGGCCGATCCTGCATGAAGACCATGCGACCAAACGCAGTTTTGCGCTTCGTACGACATGGAGCCAACCCGGGGGCTCGGCCTATTTCAATGCGACTTGGGCCTTCAAAGCTAAGTCTTGGGACGAGTTTTTGGTGGCGCGGAATCGGTGGGGCGCACCGCCCCTAAACTTGCTTTTTGCTGACAAGAAAGGCGACATTGGCTGGGCCCCGGGCGGTTTTGTGCCCAAGCGCAAGGCGGGCGACGGCCTGTTGCCTGTGCCTGCTGGCGATCCATACAGTTGGGCTGGGTTGCTCGACCCCAAGCTCATGCCCATCCAGCACAATCCGAAAGAGGGCTTTATTGCGACGGCCAATGAGATGAATGTGCCCGCAGGCTATCCCCATTTCCTCGCCTTGGAATGGACCGACTCTAGCCGAGCGACCCGCATTCATGAAGTGATCCGGTCCAAACCCAAATTTAGCCTCACCGACGCTATGGCTTTGCAAAATGATGTCACCTCCCCCTTTGCGCGCCGAACGGTGGCGCTCCTCAAGGATTTGAAAGGACGAAGCCCGGCTGAAGTCTCTGCCCTGTCGCTCTTGGCTGGGTGGGATGGCTCTATGGGGGCGGACTCTGCCCGTGCGTCCTTGTTTGAGATTTGGGCAGGTCGCTTTTTGGGCGAGAGTGCGGTGAAGCATTTGGTCCCCGAAGCGGCCCGTGCCAATTTTGGTCGCCCGCCCGCGACGTCAGTCATCCCAGCGCTAGAAGATGGCGCACTCCTGGGCGCAAACCCCGCCCAAAAGCGCAGCGATATTCTCCTCGACTCGCTCGGCCTTGCTTGGGCGGAAGCTGAGCGTCGGATGGGGGCAGATGCACGCCAATGGCGCTGGGGCAGTTTGCATGTCGCCGATTTTAAGCCAGCCTTGCCCATCCCCGGCCGCGATGCTGAGCGCCGTGTAGGTCCCTTCCGCATCGGCGGCAGTGGCACAAGCCCAAATGCGACAAGCTGGACGGGCGACTATAAGTTTGCCTCTGGCCCGTCGGTGCGTTTGGTGATGGATGTGGGCGCCTGGGACAATAGCGTGGTCATCAATAATCCCGGCCAATCGGGCGACTCCACCAGCCCGCATTATCGCGACCTGTTCCCGCTCTGGGCAAGTGGCCGCTATGTACCCTTTGTTTGGACCCGCGCCCGGGTGTTGCAAGAGGCAGAGCACGTTATCAAAGTTGCACCGGGGCAGTAGCGGCACGCCACAAACAGGGCCGCCCCTTCCCCTACAAATTCCCAACAACTACGCGGAACGGATGGATGGTGTGGGACTTAAACACGCCGGCGAGCGCATAGGGGTCGTTGGCGGCAAAAGCTTCGACCGCGGCTTGATCGGCGACATCCAAGATAAAGTGCGAGCCGATCGGCCCACCGTCTGGGGCACTTAGAACAGGGCCAGCCAGTTTCACCGCAGCACCAAAGGTGCCGACATAATCCAGATGAGCCGGGCGGGTAGCCAAGCGCTGATCTAACGCGCCATCATGATCCAAGCAGGTCAAGAGAAATAAGGTCATTAGTCTGCCTCCACCTTGAATGGCCGCGAAAGTAGTTTGCCAATGGCCTGTGCCACATCCACCTGTCCAGCCAAGATGGCAGCGACGGCTTCACAAATTGGCATGGCCACGCCTTTGCTGGCGGCAAGTTCTAAGAGGGCTGGGGCAGTTGAGGCCCCTTCGGCGATGCTGCGCTTACCCGCTGTGGCTTCTTGAAAGCTCTGTCCTTGGCCCAAGGCATAGCCCAGAGCGAAGTTGCGGGAGGTGGCGCTCGAGCAGGTCAAAACCAAATCACCCAAGCCGCAGAGGCCGGCCAACGTGCGCGCGTCGGCTCCCATGGCAACGCCAAGCCGGGTCATTTCTGCGAATCCGCGTGTAATCAGCGCGGCGCGTGCACTTTCGCCCAAGCCACGGCCCTCGGCCATGCCACATGCAATCGCCAGCACATTTTTCACCGCGCCGCCAATTTCAGCCCCGACTAAGTCGGTTGCTAGATAAGGCCTAAAGGTCGCAATGCCGATTAGATCGACCAAGCGCGCACCAATCGTCGGGTCGCTACAGGCCAAAGTGACCGCCGTTGGTAAACCAATTGCGACGTCCTTAGCGAAGCTCGGCCCGGATAAAACAGCGCCGACACAGTCCGGCAACACTTCGGCCAGCACATCGGTCATGAGTTTTTGGCTGCCCTGCTCAATGCCCTTGGAGCATAAAACAACAGGTGTGCCTGCGCGCACATGGGGGGCGAGTGCACTTAAGGTCTGTCGCATGAATTGGGCTGGCACCACCGCTAAAATGGCATCAGCGGAGGCTAAGTCCGGCAAGTGCCCCGTGGCCCGAATATGAGGCGACAACTTAACCTGCGGCAAGAACAGGCTATTTTCGCCAGACCTTGCAATGCTGTCCAGAACTTCAGGCTCTAGCGCCCATAGACAGACGTCATGTCCAGCGGTTGCGGCCACTTGCGCCAAAGCGGTGCCCCAAGCGCCGGCCCCTAGGATGCCAATCTCTGCCATTTTGTGCCTGTTTTCCCCGTGTAAATTTGACGCAGCCGTCAAGTTTATAAAAACTGAACATTTTGTTGATTGTTCAACATTTCCAGTCTAAGGGGTTTCGCATGGATGAGAAAGCAGAAACCCGCGATCGTATCTTGGAAGCCGCAGGTCGGCGGTTCGAGCATTACGGCTATAGCAAAACCACGATGTCGGAGATTGCCTCCGACCTCAAGATGTCGACTGGGAATCTTTACAGATTCTACCCCTCTAAGCTCGACATTGCTGAGGCCCATGCCCGTGCGCATGAGTGCGACGAGGACGAGATGATGGAGGCTGTCGTGGCCTCTGGCGGTTCTGCCGGTGTGCGGCTACGGGAATTTCATCGCGTGATCCTTGAGCATACGTTCAAGCTGATCGATGAGAGCAAGAAGATTTTTGAGCTGGCACAAGCCATCTCCCGCGAACGCCCGGCCTATGCCAATCGTCGCCTAGCCATCGAACGCGTCTATCTGGTCCGTATGCTCGAAGATGGGATGGCTGAAGGCCTGTTTGAACCGCACGACAATCTGGACGAACTGGCAGAGATGATCCAGTGCGCCACGATGAAGTTTCGCTATCCACAGCTTTATAATTGCTTCCGGATCGACATGCTCCGTCGGGAACTCGAGGGCACAATGGACCTGATTTATAAAGGTCTCCTCAAGCGCTAATCCGACCAAGCGAAGTGGAGCGCGGTTGGGTTCCCGGTCATCCCGGCACGAGCGCCAGCTAAGAGCGGGGACCCGATGGGACTTTGCGTCAGGAGGTCCCGATTGGCAGCGCCTTAGTATCCTGAGCCATAAGAATAGTCTGCTTGTGACTGACTGCATTTTAGACAAGTGGTCAGGCAAGTCAGCCAGTGAATATTGTCACTTGAGTCATTCAAACGAGATGCAAACTAATTCCCTGCTGACTACAACAACGATAGACCGCAGCTGGCCGTAAGGGGACGGTCTTGTTTGGAGGTTGAGGGGGCTAGATTAGCTGTCTTTAACATTATTAGCCAAATCATTCTGAGTATGGATTTTCAGCTTGAAGTCCGTTGCTATCCAACCAAATGTCCTCTGAAAGTGCCCTCACACGCACACAAATCCGTTCGTGGTCTGGATATGTAATTACATCAGTTGCTGCGCGTGTGCCAACTACGAGGTACTTTGCCGCACTATCGGCCCGATTCTCTAGAAAATGTCCTATTGGTGAACCAGCTGGGAACGTAGCAGCGTCGCCGGGATTGAGTACGGTTGTTTCACCGCCCTCATGCAAGACTACTTGGCCATCAAGAACATAAATCATCTCGTCTTCATTGAGGTGCCAATGACTAATCGAAGAGCGCGAGTTTGGCTTAAGAGTTTCAATAAGTGCGCCAAACTGTGTGAGTCCCCCTGGTTCACTAATCCAGCGCGACTCAATTGCTCCGACATTGGTTTCTCTGTCGCACACCTCTAAAATCATTTTGTCAAATTGGACTGCAGGCATCTAACTTTCTCCTGTTAAGTACTGTTTTGCATGTTGCTTGACGTGCCCTCTCGCACCACAACGAGTCAACGCCAAGTTTAGGGCGTCCAATGCCCGCTTTCGAGCAATCCGCTCTGCGCGGTACTGTGCATTCCATCCATGGAATGCACCAGGGTCAAGCAAGTCTTGAGATCGTCGAAGTGGGGCCTTGGCCAAATAACTTAAAACGACTCAATGCGTCGCTTCGCTTGCCTTGAAGCCATCTGACAATTGTCTCTGCGCAAGATGCGCGCTCCAACTCGAACTAAGCCTTTGCGTAGGCATAGCCTGCAGCAAAGGCTGTCTCAGTGAAAACGATAACCAGTACCGCAGTGCCTCAGTTGGTGCAGTCCTGTCGGACCCCACCCTCCAGCCCACCCTCCAAAGCCACCCATTTCCAACCTTTCAAATAATTAATGAACGATATGCAAATTGTTCATTGACAAGCGTGCAGCGTTTCCCTATATAGACTGTACAAACACAGAAAACAGAAACGGATCCTCCCCATGACCAACACCAATTCGAACCCACACCTCTGGAGCTTAACTTTGGCCACCTTCCTCGTGCTCTCCATCCTCGCCCCCGTTGGCGAATTGGCTGCCCGGGCTGCAGGCTACTAACCCCCTTGATCGGGCTGCAGCCCGACAAATCTCTCAGCAAAACCCGCTTCCAAGCCCCACGTCTCCCCCCCCAAAATCGGACGTGCTACTCTGCCGCCAAAGCTCTGTGCTTTGGCGGCATTTTCATGTGTGAAAGGCACGGCATGGTAAGAAATGAGCGACGCTTTTGTGCGATAACGCCTTGAACCGAAGGGCAGACGACTTCTACCTGCCAACCGAGAGGCACAATCGTGGTCAGCCAGCCCCTAGCAGAGACGCCCGTCATCAGCGTGATTATCCCAACCTTTCACCGTCCAGACGGTGCCTTGGCGGCTGTGCGTTCGATCCTAGGCCAAGAAGGCGCGCCATCGCTGGAAATTATTTTGGTCGACAATGACGCCAAACAATCCTGCAAGGCCGTTGCGGACCAATTGACACAAGAGGCCGGTCAAACGCCTTTCACCTATGCGGTCGAGCCTGCCGCAGGCGTTGCCAATGCGCGCAACAAGGCCGTCAGCCTAGCCCGAGGGACCTTTGTCGCTTTCTTGGATGATGATGAAGTGGCTAAGCCAAATTGGCTGGCCAATCTGGTCAAGGCGCAACAAGAAACCGGTGCCGATGTGGTGTTCGGTCCGATTGAAGCCCGCCTACCCGCTGACCACAACGTACCCCACACCTATTTTCAAAATTTTTTCTCACGCCATCTTGATGGGCCAACACGCCTGATTGAGATCCCCTATGGCTGCGGCAATTGCTTTTTGAAGCGCGAAACCGTCTTCACCAAGCCCGAGCCATTCAATCCCGCTGCCAATGAAACCGGCGGTGAGGACGATATTTTATGGCGTGAAGTGGTGGCAAGCGGCGGGAAGTTCGGCTGGGCGCAGGATGCGTGGGTCTATGAAGACGTACCACCCAGCCGGGCAACTTGGGCGTATCTGACTAAGCGCGCTTTTGCCTTTGGCCATAATACGACAGGCCAATGGTATAATCGGGCCGACCGAGATTACGTGCGCATGGTGATTTCCATGTTCAAAGGCGTGGCGCAGGCGCTCGCCCTCGCCCCTTTGGTCGCGCTTTTGTGGATGACGCGCCACGACCGTCTGGCCTGGGCCTATGACAAGATGTGGCGCGGCTTGGGCAAAGTCTTCTGGTTCGGACCGTTTCGGGTGGGCTTTTATGGCGCCGCCGCCCAGAAGAAACAGCTTGCCACGCAAAAGGCCTAAGCCTTCGCGCCCTTGCGCCCGGTCTTATACATCGGTGCGGCGCGCGCAGCTTCGGCGTCCAAAGGCCAGCGCGGGCGTGCTTGCGCATCTAAATCATCGGTTAGCCCTAGGGCTAAGCGCTCTGCCCCGGCTAGCGCGATCATCGCAGCATTATCGCCGCAATAGGCCAAGGCCGGGGCAAAGTAAGTCCAGCCTTGTTGGTCGCAGAGGGCTTGCAAACGGCTGCGCAGGGCGAGATTTGCGGCCACGCCACCGGCGACAACAAAGCGGCCAGCCTCGCCTGCCTCCAAGCCCATCTTATCCATCGCGTGACCGGTGCGATCCACCAACACATCGCCAACAGCGGCCTGAAAACTGGCACCCAGATCAGCAATATCCTGTTCGCTCAACGTCCCCAAAGCTGCCGCCTCGCGCGCAACAGCGGTTTTGAGGCCAGCGAACGAAAAGTCGCAACCTAAACGCCCTTTAAGTGGCCTAGGCAGATCAAATCTTTTGGGATCTCCTGCGCGCGCAGACCGCTCGACTGCAGGCCCGCCTGGATAGCCAAGACCCAGAACTTTTGCAGTCTTGTCAAAGGCCTCCCCTACCGCATCATCAATGGTAGAGCCCAGGCGTTCACACGCATCAAGGCCTGCCACACGCAAAAGCTGACAATGACCACCCGAAACCAAAAGCAATAGATAAGGGAAAGGCACATCGGCTTCGAGACGGGGGGAAAGCGCATGGCCCTCGAGGTGATTAACCGCCACCAGCGGCAGGTCTCGGGCGAGGGAAATCGCTTTACCGGTCAATAGGCCCACCATTACCCCACCAATCAGGCCGGGCCCTGCAGTTGCCGCCACACCGGTTAAATCATCAAATCCAATGCCGGCCTCTGCCAGCGCTTGGAGAATGATGCGATCAATCACTTCGACATGGGCGCGCGCTGCAATTTCTGGCACCACGCCGCCATAGGGCGCATGTGCCTCGATCTGACTGGCGATGATGCTGGATAAAACGCGCGCTCGACCATCCTGCAAAACCACCACGGCTGCAGCGGTTTCATCGCAACTTGTTTCTAGTCCAAGGACGATTTGTGGATCAGAAGGGGGCATCTGTCCGCTCATGCTGGCTCCGAAGCTTGACCTGCCTTGCCACTAGGGGTGATTAGTATGAGATGCAACGCTCTGAACTGGAACCTATCATGCGCATTGGTGCTCGCGGCTCTCCTCTTTCGCTGGCCCAGACTGGCCAACTCCGCGCCCTATTGGCTGAAGCGCTGGGCATTCCAAGTGCCGAAATTGAAGATCGCCTGCCCATCGTACCCATCACGACCACAGGCGACCGCATTCAGGACCGGCCTTTGAGCGAGGCAGGCGGCAAAGGCCTGTTCACCAAGGAACTCGATGATGCGCTGTTGGATGGCCGGATTGATTGCGCCATTCACTCCCTCAAGGATGTACCAACCCAATTGCCAGATGGCATTGTCCTGTTGGCCGGGCCAGAGCGGGAGAACCGCCGCGACGCCTTGGTCACCGTCGAAGGAACAGGTCTTGATGATTTGAAGCCCGGTGCCGTGATTGGCTCTGCTAGTTTGCGACGGGCTGCGCAATTGCTGCATGCCCGCCCGGATCTGACCATTGTCTCTTTGCGCGGCAATGTCGGCACGCGGCTTGAAAAACTAAAGGCCGGCCAATGCGATGCAACCTTGTTGGCCGCAGCAGGCTTGGCGCGACTGGGCTATAGCGATGTCCCCCATGTGCTGCTGGATCCGGTCGCCATGCCCCCCGCCATCGGCCAAGGAGCTTTGGCCATAACCGCGCGGGCGGGCGATGCCGCCACCGCCGCGGCTTTTGCCAGAATTGCCGATCCTGTTACAGAAATTGAAGTCGCCGCTGAACGGGCCTTTTTGTCAGCCCTGGATGGGTCCTGCCGCACCGCCATTGGTGCACTGGCAAGCTTGGACGCCGCGGGCACTTTGACCTTTATCGGTGAGGCCTTGCAGGCCGATGGGCAAGAGCGTTGGCGCTGTGACGGAACCCTGACCCACGCCACAAAGGATAAAGCCGAAGCCTTGGGAGCCGAGCTGGGCCAGAAGGTCAAGCATATGGCCGGCAATGCTTTTGCAGGGGCACATGGATGAGATGAACGCTTGTGTGATCACGCGGACAGAGCCTGGTGCCCATGCCACAGCCGAAGCGGTGCGTGGGCTTGGACTAAATCCGTTGATCATGCCAGCTGCCCGCGTTGAGATAACCCCTGCGACCCTTGATCTCGAAGGCGTCCAAGCCTTGTTGATGACCAGTGCGGCGGCAGCGCGCGCGATCCAGATAACCGAGACTCTTAAGGCCTTGCCACTCTATGCAGTTGGCGATGCCACAGCCGAAGCCGCTTTGGCGGCAGGCTTTGAAACGGTGATCTCTGCAGGCGGCGATGGGGCGACTTTAGCGGTTTTGGCCGCCGACCGCATGAGCCCACGCCAAGGGGCCTTATTACACTTACGCGGTCGCGAAGTGGCCGGTGACGTCACCGGCATGTTGCGGGCCTGTGGCTTTGAAGCGCGCCATGTTGAAGTCTATGCCACCCACGATCACCCCGACTTTAAGGCTCAAATTCAAGACAGATTACGCCATGATGCGGGCTATATCCTGATCCATTCCCCCGCAGGGGCGAGAAGGCTGGCCGCTGCTGTAAGCGATCGGGAGGGTGAGCTTGGACGCTGGACCTTGCTGGGCCTCTCGGCAGCTTGCATTAAGTCACTGGAACATTTGGGGTTTAGAAACGTTTTGGTTGCGGAATCACCGGACGAGGACGCCTTGATAGATGCCTTGCGCGATGAAGTTGCGAAACAAAGCCTTGAGTGAATGGGCGCAGCAGAGTTTAACTAGATTATGGCTGATGAAAAACTTCCCCCAGACCCGCTTGATTCGACTGTAACGCCTGAGCCGAAGGTTGAGAAAAAGCCTGTTTCAGACCCCTTCTTGGATGCCCAATTGCGGGCCGTTGGCTCGTCATCTTCAAGGGCGAGTGAGTCGGGCGTCAGTGCGCCCGCGTTTCCATCGTCGACCCCTGAAGCGGCAAGCGCCAAGCGCGCCGGGGTTGGCCTGTTCACCGTCCTTATCTTCTCCACGGCCGCTGCCTGCGGTGGTGCGGTTCTGGCACTGGCTGCATTAAGTCAGCCCGCCTTGATGAAGCAGGTTGGGCTTGGCCAATTGGTGGGGCAGGATCAGACCCGTCAAAATCAAGCCGAGGCGCAAGTTGCCGCTGTTGCGGCCCGCCTTGCGGCACTTGAGGGTCGTGTCTCCCGCTTAGAGGGGCCAAAGCCTGCCGCTCAAGCTAATCCATCCGCCCCTGTTGATCCCGCAGCGCCGGCCACGCCTCCCCTTGCTCCAATAGTGGACACCGCGGCACTAGATGGAGAGTTGAAGGGCGTTTCAGGCCGCGTAACCGCAATTGAAACCCGCTTGGCAGCCTTGGACCCTACCGGGGCAGGTGGTGCCATCATCGCCAGCCTGCAAGCCGAAATTGCCGGCTTAAAAATTATGGTTCAAACCCTCCAGAACCAAGCCGCACAGGCCCCCTCGCCGGGTGTGACTTTTGCCGTGATCAATCTGGTGGAAGCGGCCAGCAGGCCCGGGCCATTCTGGCCAGAGTTTGAGACCGTCCGCGCGGCTTTGCCGGGGTTGCCCGAAGTGGCGGCTTTGGAAGATTTCGCCCGCAATGGCGTTCCGACCCGCACTTTGCTGCAAGAGCGGTTCGCAGCGCTGGAGCCCGCCATTGTCGCTAGCGATCGTGCCGCCCAACGGGAAAGTGGCTTCTGGGGCTGGATTAAGGGCTTTTTTGCCGATCTGGTTCGTGTTGAGAAAGTGCCCGATGTGAACGGCACCAGCGCACAATCGAGTTTGCTGCGCGCCAAGGTGAAGCTGGATCAGGGTGATCTAGCTGCCGCCGTGGAAGAGGTGAAGGCCGTAAGCCCAGCCCCAGCCATTGTCAGCGAATGGATCGCCGGTGCGCAAGGCCGCCTGATCCTTGAAAGCCGATTGGCCGCCGTGCGTGGTGCCGTGGAACGTGGGACCCGGGTGCCGCCACCGCAATCAGCCGCGACGCCGGCTCTATCACCACCTGCCGCCGCCAGCGCCCCGGTTGGCATTATTCCTGCAACGCCGGGCCCTGTGGGTGCAGCTAAAGCACCTGCAGCCCAACAAAAGCAAGGAAACCTGCCATGAAACTGATCCGACTGATCGTCCTGATCATTTTGGGACTAGCTATGCTGGCGGGCTTTATCTTTTTGGCCATTCAACCTGGCGAGATTGTTTATAATGACGGCCTGAAGAAGGTGAGCGTCGGGCCAGGCGTCGCGGCTGCAATCCTGATGGGCATCACGATTTTGATGACCGCGACTTGGGGCTTTATCGGCTGGCTATGGAGCTTGCCCGGTCGCATGAAGCGCGCTCAGCAAGAAAATGCGCGCAAGAAGTGCTTGGACACGCTGGGCCTGTCGATGGCAGCCTTTGAAGCAGGTGAGATTTCTGAAGCGCGACGTCAGGCGCAGAAGGCTTTGGGCTTTGCCCCAGATGCCGCCAGCGCCAAATTCTTAGCGGCCAAGTCTGCCGTTGTGGCGGGCGATGGGGCCGCAGGGGAACGCCTTTATGGCGAGCTAACAGACGTGGCTGGCTATGGCGTGGCAGCCCGGCGTGGCTTGGCAGAGCTTGCCTTGAACCGTGGCAATATGGCCGCGGCGATTTCCCATGCTGAAGCGGCATTGCAAAGCTCTAAAAAGGCGCCTTGGCCCGCTGAATTCCTATTTAGCCGCCGCGTCTTGGCCGCCGATTGGGATGGCGCTTTGGCCGCTCTTGATGATGCTGAAAAGCGTGGCTTGGTTGGCCAAAAGACCGCGACGCGCCGCCGCGCAGTTGTCCTGACGGCGGCCGCACACCGGGCCGAGCGTATGATGGAGCCGGCCCAAGCGCTTGAACTCGCGCAGCGCGCCAGCAAATTTGCCGCGGGCTTTGCGCCTGCAGCTGTCATGGCCGCCCGCCTGCAAGCCATAATCGGCAAGCAATGGCAGGCAGCCGGAACTTTGGAATCCGCATGGGAGGCCGCACCGCACCCCGCTTTGGCGATTGCCTATAAGGATCTGAAAAGCGAAGAGACTCCGCAAACCCAAGCGCGCTGGCTGGATGGCCTGATCCGCTTGAACCCTAACCATCGTGAAAGCCGCATCCTGGCGGTCGAGCAAGCTTTGTTGAACCAAGATGCGGTGACCGCCATCCAAGCCCTGGAGCCTTTACTGGCCGAGCGACCCACCTCGCGCATTTTGGCCTTGCGTGCTGCGGCAGCGAAAGCCTCGGGCGATGAAGCCGGTGCACGCGAGTGGTTGGGCAAAGGTGCAAACGCCCCCCGCGAGCCTGATTGGTCAGACCTTGACCCAGATGGTAGCGCGTTTGCCTATGAGGATGCCGATTGGGCGCGCCTGATCGAATCCTATGGGGAACGTGGTCTGTTGATCCATCCTCGCCTTGAACGATCCGATACCGAGCGTTTGGTTGCGCCAGAGCTGGCTGCTTTGACAGAGCGCACGTTGGCAACCGGCGCGACCGAGGGAGAGGCTGGACCACTTGTGCCCGATGACCCGGGTATTGGTGCCTTCGACGGGCTCGGTGCGGACGAAGACGAAGCCCCTGCCTCGACCAAAAAGTCGTGGTTGAAATTCTAGTCAGATCTAGACCGCGACAGCTGCCTTGATATGGGGATGGGCCTGATAGCCTTCTAGCTTGAAATCGCTATAGCTGAAGCCAAACAGGTCCTTGACGTCTGGGTTCAATATCAAACGTGGCAAGGCCATCGGCTCACGCGTGATTTGTAAGCGGGCTTGATCGAGGTGGTTTAGATATAAATGGGCATCGCCCAAAGTATGCACAAAGGTGCCTGGCTTGAGACCCGTGACCTGTGCCAACATCAGGGTCAATAAGGCGTAAGAAGCGATATTGAAGGGTACGCCCAAAAACACATCGGCCGAGCGTTGGTACAATTGGCAGCTCAATTTGCCGTCTGTTGAGACGTGAAACTGGAACAAGCAATGGCATGGTGGCAAGGCCATATCGTCGACATCGGCCGGGTTCCACGCCGAAATCACATGCCGTCGCGACCAGGGGTTCGACTTGAGTGCCGTCACCAATTGGCTGATTTGATCAATGGATCGCCCATCTGGCGCGGCCCAGGACCGCCATTGCTTGCCGTAAACCGGGCCTAACTCTCCGTCCGCATCGGCCCATTCGTCCCAAATGGAGCAGCCATTTTCCTTCAACCAAGCAATATTGGTTTCGCCACGCAAGAACCACAATAGTTCGATGATGATCGAACGGGTATGCAGCTTCTTGGTTGTCAAAAGTGGGAAGCCATCGGCCAAATCAAAGCGCATCTGACGGCCAAAAACGCCCAAAGTCCCTGTCCCGGTGCGGTCTTCGCGCTTTTGACCATTCTCCAAAATATCGGCCAGCAAGGCTTGATAGACACGGTCCGCATGGGTGGCAGGGACAGCCTCTGTCGTAGCGGGAAAATGTCCGTCAGCCATGAACTCTCATTCCTGTCTTAGTTGTGCGTTATCTTAACACCACGATTCGGCCAGACCAATGGATAAGTGATCGCCTGCTGCAGGCACTCAGCGCAGAGGCCATAAAAGTTTTGGCTTTGCATCGCGCCTGAGTTGGTCCACAAACTTAGGAAAACACCTATGAGGGAGGCAAGCATGGCGCGCATTTCAGAATTACAGAAACCGATCAATTCCGGCTTTGGGATGCGGTCATCGGCGATGGACGTGATCCAAGGTATTGATCTCACGGGCAAGACCGCCGTGGTGACCGGCGGCTATTCCGGCCTCGGCCTTGAAACGGTGCGGGCACTCGCCAGCGCTGGGGCTCGCGTGATTGTGGCTGCCCGTCGCCCAGATACCGCCGCGACCGAGCTTGCTGGCATTGCCGGCAAGATTGAGATCGCAGCCCTCGACCTCGGAGACCCCGCCAGCATCGACGCATTTGGTGCGAGCCTGACTGGACCTGTCCATATCCTCATTAATAATGCTGCCATCATGGCCAATCCTTTGACCCGCGACAGCCGCGGCTATGAAAGCCAGTTTGCCACCAATCATTTAGGCCACTTCCATTTGGTTGGCCGCTTGTGGGACAATTTGGTGGCGGCCAAAGGGGCCCGCGTCGTCTCGGTCTCCTCCATCGGTCACCGCATCGGTGCGGTTGACCTGTCAGACCCAAATTTTGAGACGACACCTTATGACAAATGGCTGTCTTATGGGCGCGCCAAAAGCGCCAACAGCCTGTTTGCGGTGGAGTTAGATGCGCGCGGCAGGGCTCATGGCATCCGCGCCTTCTCGGTCCATCCCGGCGGCATTATGACCAACCTTCAGCGCCATTTGCCACAAGAGGAAATGATTGCCATGGGCTGGATGGACAAAGAGGGCAATCTGAGCCCGATGTTCAAAACAGCCGAACAAGGGGCGGCGACCAGCGTGTGGTGTGCAACCTCGCCGCACTTGGACGGCATGGGTGGCGTCTATTGTGAGGATTGCGACATTGCCGTTCGCTATGTGGAAGGCGGCAAGGCCTATGGCGAAGTGCGCGACCACGCGGTCGACCAGGATGCCGCCCGCGACCTCTGGGCATTGTCAGAAAAATTAACCCGTGTTTCATATGGTTAAATCCAAAAATCAATAAAAATTATATGAATACCTAAAATAAGACTCGACAAGATCAAAACAAGAACATAGGCTCACCTCATTCGCAGCACTTCAGAAGGCAGGGCGTGTGATGGTACTAGATAAGTCTATGAAATTGATTGGTTTGTTTGGAATTCTTGTGGCGACATCAGCCGCTGCTCCCAGCTTTGAACGCGGGGAGACGGGCCAAGTCAGCAAGGTCCTCGATGGGGATAGTTTTGTCCTCGATTCCGGACTTGAAGTTCGTCTCGCAGAGGTGGAAGCCCCGCGCGTCCGCCCCGGCGATATCTGGGGGCCGCGGGCAACGCGCGACCTTGAGCGGCTGATTCTGGGTAAAAAGGTTGAATTGCGCTATGGCGGCCTGCGGCGCGATCGTCGCGGGCGGGCTATTGCCCATGTCTTTGTGCCGCAAGGCTTGGGCAAAGAAGGGGTCTGGGTTCAATCGGCCTTGTTGAAGAATGGGCTGGCGCGGGTACACACGTATGCGGATAACCGCCGCGCGATTGGCGACCTCTGGCAGGCAGAACGCGAAGCAAGGCGTGCTGGCCGCGGGGTGTGGACCGCAGGTCCGTATCAAGTCCGCTTCGCCACCCCCGAAGCGCTGCAGGGCGGCATCAACAGCTTCCAATTAATGGAAGGCAAAGTGGAAAATGCCAGCCAGCGCGGCAAGGTTATCTTTTTAAACTTTGGCACAGATGAAAAGACCGACGTTACGGCAATCGTGCCCGAAACCGCGTTCCCGCGCTGGCGTGGTGGCGCGCAGGATTTGTTGGCGCTTCAGGGTCGCACGATCCGCGTGCGCGGCTATGTACGCAATTCAAACGGCCCCAGCGTCTGGGTGGACCATCCAGAACAGATTGAATTCATCATGACCCCCGCCGCACCGCGTCAGCAAGCAAGCCTAAAGCCCTAAGGGCCTGCTGCCAGTAGCCCCCGTCTCAAACGGGCGATACTGGCGCGCCACCTTTGCGGGCCTTGATCAAGCGAGCGGACATGCCGCGCACCTCACCCATGGCCTTCAGTGGGGACAGATTTGGCTCGGCCGGCTGTCCACGACCGAGCCGATAGAATTGGCTATAATACCAATAAATGCCGGCAAAGCCTTGTATCGTGCGGATCAGTTTAATGGGGGATTTGGGCCCAAAGAAGCCTGGCCGCTCTTGCAGCTGTTGTTCCCACGCGGGCAAATGATCTTTGGTACCCTCAAGGAGGGCATTGGCGGCTTTCAGGTCGATGGTCAAAGGCCGAGCCATGCCAATTACGTCCACGCCTTCGTCTAAGGCTGCTTGCATGCCCGACAGCGTGCGCAAGCCACCGGTAAGCATGATGGGCATGGTGACTTCGCGGCGCAAGGTACGGGCAAAGTCGATGAAATAGGCTTCACGGGCTAGGGTTGAGGCGCTTTTGGTCGGCCGCGGCGCATTTGGGTCTAAGCCTTCCATCCCCATCATTTCAGGGGCTTCATAATTGCCGCCAGAGACTTCTAGCAGATCTACACCGAGCTCTTGCAGCCATTTGGCCACTTGCACGGAATCCTCAGTCGTCAGGCCACCTTTTTGGAAGTCTGACGAGTTAAGCTTAACGCCAATCGCAAAGCCCGGGCCTACAGCAGCACGGGTCTGGCGCACCACTTCCAACAAGGGCCGCGCCCGATTTTCAAGCGGGCCGCCATAGAGGTCGGCACGTTGATTGGCTAAGGGGTTGAGAAAGGAAGATAAAAGATAGCCGTGGGCGGCATGGACTTGCACGCCGGTAAAGCCAAAAGCCTGACAAGTTAGGGCCGCTTGCACAAAGGCTTGGATGACGCCTTCAACCTCTTCCGGGCTCATGGCTTGGGGTTCGCCAAATTGACCACCTGGAAGACCCAGCTTCACCGCCGAAGGGGCCTTGGGATGAGGATTGACCAATTTCTGGGTTTGCCGGCCTGCATGGCTGATCTGGGCCCAAAGATGCGTACCCTGCGCGGTGCCAGCCTGTGTCCAAGCCCGTAAGGCTGCTTCGGCCTCTGGGGTGGGTACGGCGGACAAGATGACATTGCCGGGCCGCTCTAAATGGTCCGCGTCGATGATGACATTACCGGTAATCAGAAGACCACAACCGCCGTGTGCCCAGCCCTCATACAAGCGCACCAAGCCAATGGTTGGGACACCGCGGCTATCAGCTAAGCCTTCGGTCATGGCCGCTTTGGCCAGACGGTTCTTTAAAACCGCCCCGCAGGGCAGCGTGAGAGGGCTCTGGATCGTCGTGGTCGTCATGGCAACTCTCTCGCTTCGAGCTAATGTTGGATTGGGCCCGAAAGCCGTACCCACTGGGACTACATTTGCATGGCCCAGCCATCAACGGCTTTGCCAGCTTCACGCATGGCTTCTGACATCGTCGGGTGGGCATGACAGGTGCGCGCAATATCTTCGGCCGACGCGCCAAATTCCATGGCAAGGCAGGCTTCGCCAATCATTTCACCTACGCCAACACCGATCATATGCACGCCCAAGATGCGGCGGGTCTCAGCATGTTCGAGGATTTTCACAAACCCATCGGTCTCATGATTGGTGCGGGCGCGGCTATTGGCCATGAAGGGGAATTTGCCGACCTTATAGGGCGTGCCTGCAGTCTTTAATTCTTCTTCGGTTTTACCGACGCTCGCCACTTCTGGATTGGTATAGACCACGCCTGGAATGACGTCGAAATTCACATGACCCGACTTGCCCGCCATGATTTCAGCCACGGCAGCGCCTTCTTCTTCCGCCTTATGGGCCAACATCGGGCCATAGGTCACATCGCCAATCACATAGACGCCCGGCGCGGTCGTCGCCCAATGGGTGGAGGGAATGAAGCCGCGCGCATCGGTGGCAATGCCAACGGTCTCCAGCCCCAGACCTTCGGTATAGGGTTTACGGCCGATGGACACTAAGACAACATCGGCTTCCAGCACTTTACTATCGCCGCCCTTGGCCGGTTCCACGGTGACTTTCACGCCAGAGCCATTATTTTCCACTTGGGTCACCTTGGTGCCCAGCTCAAAAATCATGCCCTGCTTCTTTAGGATACGCATGAATTGGGTGGAGACCTCCCCGTCCATCGTCGGCGTGATGCGGTCGAGATATTCCACCACGGTAACTTCCGCCCCCAATCGACGCCAGACAGAACCCATTTCAAGGCCGATATAGCCTCCGCCAATCACAATCATTTTCTTCGGTACCGCAGCCAATTTCAGAGCACCAGTCGACGAGACGATGCGCTCTTCATCAATGCTCACGCCGGGTAAGGACAAGATGTCAGAGCCAGTGGCAATCACGATATTCTTGGTTGCAAGGCTGGAGACCGCACCATCAGCTGCGGACACCGTGACCGTACCCGGCCCTGCAATCGAACCTGTTCCAACCAGATACGTGATCTTGTTCTTTTTCATCAAGAACTCAACGCCCTTGGTCAGGCCATCAACGGCATCATCCTTCTGGGCTAGCATTTTGGCGAGGTTGAGCGAAACGCCGGTGACTTCGATGCCCATTTCGGCAAAATGATGCTGCGCG
Source organism: Alphaproteobacteria bacterium (assembly GCA_027485915.1). Lineage (GTDB taxonomy): Bacteria > Pseudomonadota > Alphaproteobacteria > Caulobacterales > Aquidulcibacteraceae > Aquidulcibacter. The sequence continues at coordinate 22,943 of JAIXQA010000043.1, forward strand.
GATTCATAGGCTTCCGACGCATGCAATAGTGCTTTGGAAGGGATACAGCCAACATTAAGGCAGGTACCACCTAAGCGACCACGCTTTTCGATAATGGCGGTCTGCAGTCCCAGTTGGGCTGCCCGAATGGCACAATTATAGCCACCTGGACCGCCACCTATGATGACGACGTCAAACTGTTCTGCCATGAAAAAAGCTCCTGATTGGATGATTTCAACGACCGCTATTACGCCCCTTGGGCTGCAACCGCTACATAGGGATGGACCAAATTCTGCAATTGATCGCGCGAAACTCTCTCACGTCAGAGCCATGGTCAGGGTGAGCCAGAAAAAGAGGGTGAAGCTAGCCAGAAGGGCGACGCATTGCGCCGCATCCACCAAACGCTCCATCGGAGTGGTCTGATACAAGATGAGGCGGATATCCCGACACGTCATGAACAAGATACAATCAATCGCCAAGGCCACGCCCAAAGCCCAAAAAGCCAGCGAGCTGGAGAAGGCTATAGCCACCAAACTGGTCACCAGAGCGGCAATCGAGACACGCCAAGCAGCGGCCCGCCACCCCATAGCATAATTGGCCATGAGATCGAGGTGATGTTGGGGGGTTTCTGCCAAGGCCTCGGGGACTGGTCCCTCGCCCTCCAGCACTTTGGTAACTTGGGTTGCAAGCCACAGACCCAGTATGCTGGAGATCGCATAGAGAAAAACGATGATCCCGGCGAGGGTTAGCATGAAATCCATCCCAGCCCTAAAGGCTTAGTCACGACTGGTGCGCCCTGATTAGATGTCCAACAGCATACGCTCTGGGTCTTCCAAGCACTCTTTCACGCGTACGAGGAAGGTCACAGCCTCTTTGCCATCGACGATCCGGTGGTCATAGGACAGAGCCAGATACATCATCGGGCGAACCACAATCTGACCGCCAACAACCATTGGGCGATCTTGGATCTTGTGCATGCCCAAAATACCCGATTGTGGGGCATTCAGGATGGGCGTCGACATCAGCGAGCCATAAACCCCCCCATTAGAGATAGTGAAGGTGCCACCCTGCATATCATCAATGCTCAAAGCGCCATCGCGGGCCTTCTTGCCGAGATCAGAAATGCCCTTTTCAATGCCGGCAAGGCCCAAGTCTTCGGCATTGCGCAGAACAGGAACGACCAAGCCCTTGTCGGTGCCGACCGCGACGCCAATGTCATAGAAGTTCTTGTAGATAATGTCGGTGCCATCAATTTCGGCGTTTACGGCCGGCACGTCTTTCAAGGCGACGATACAGGCTTTTACAAAGAAGCTCATAAAGCCCAGTTTTGCGCCATGCTTCTTTTCAAAAATGTCTTTGTACTTATTGCGCACGGCCATGACATTGGTCATGTCGACTTCGTTAAAAGTCGTCAGCATCGCGGCGGTATTTTGCGCGTCTTTCAGGCGACGGGCGATGGTTTGACGCAGGCGCGTCATCTTCACACGCTCTTCGCGGGCACCCAAAGCCCGCGGGGCCGAAGGGGCTACAACGACGGGGGCAGGTGCTGCGGCCAAAGCCGCCACAGCAGCTAGGGCATCCCCCTTGGTGATCCGGCCATCTTTGCCACTGCCGGTTACCGCGCTGGCGGGCACACCCGCGGTTTCCAAAGCACGCGCCGCAGATGGCATGGGCTCGTGCGTCGCTGTAGGCGCAGGCGCGGTGGCGGGCGCAGCAACTGGGGCTGGGGCTGCGGCGGGCTTTGCGGCGGCTGGGCTTGCGGATGCACCAGCTTCGACGCGACCAATCACCATGCCCGGGGTTACGGTTGCGCCATCGGTCGCCAAGATTTCAGCCAGAACACCATCAGCCGGAGCTACAACTTCCAAAGCAACCTTATCGGTTTCAATCTCGACCAGAATCTCGTCCTTTTTGACCGCATCACCGGCCTTTTTAGACCAAGAACCAATCGAGCCTTCGGCAACGGATTCTCCCATAACGGGGACGACGATATCGAGCATAAAACCTCCAGCGGAGTCAGAATGGTGAAGGGGCAACAGGCCCCAATATAAGGATCGAAAGCGAGTTTCGCCAGTTGATCAGTAGGTCATCGCCTCATTGAGGAAGGTCTCAAGTTCGCGAATATGCTTCTTCATCAAGCCGGCAGCGGTTGAAGCCGAGGCGGGACGGCCAACATAGGCCGCACGCTTGGCTTTGTTCTTTGTCTTGCCAAGAACCCATTCAATATTGGGCTCCATGAAGTTCCAAGCACCCATGTTCTTGGGTTCCTCTTGGCACCAAACCACGTCGGCATTTTTAAAGCGCGACAATTCGGTGATCATGGACTTGGCCGGGAATGGATATAGCTGTTCAACGCGCAAGATCACCACATCGTTCAATCCGCGCTTTTCGCGTTCCTCAAACAGATCATAATAGACCTTGCCCGAGCAGAGGATCACACGCTTGATCTCTGAATCCTCTTTCAAAGTAACAGTCGTGGTTTCTGGACGATAATGCGCATCATCCCACAAAATGCGGTGGAAGGACGAGCCGGGGCCCATTTCTGCCAAGGTTGAGATACAGCGCTTGTGGCGCAATAACGACTTGGGCGACATCACGATCAAGGGCTTACGGAATTGACGATGGATTTGGCGACGCAGCACGTGGAAATAATTGGCTGGCGTCGTGCAATTCACAACTTGCATATTGTCTTCTGCGCACAACTGCAGGAAACGCTCAAGCCGGGCAGAGGAGTGTTCCGGTCCCTGGCCTTCATAGCCATGCGGCAAGAGCATCACCAAGCCACTCATGCGCAGCCACTTGCGCTCACCCGAACTGATAAATTGGTCGATGACGACCTGTGCACCATTCACAAAGTCGCCGAATTGGCCTTCCCAAATGGTCAAGCTATTGGGGGCAGAAAGTGAATAGCCATATTCATAGCCAAGCACTGCCTCTTCTGACAAAGCGCTATCGATCACTTCATATTGGGCTTGGGTCGTCGAGATATTGTTGAGCGGTGTGTAACGCTGCTCAGTCAATTGGTCGACGAAATGGCTGTGGCGGTGCGAGAAGGTGCCCCGGCAAGAGTCTTGGCCGGACAATCGAACCGGGAAGCCTTCATCGAGCAAAGAGGCAAAAGCCAAATGCTCGCCCAAAGCCCAGTCAATGTTCTCACCCGTTTCAACCATTTTCTGACGGGCTTGCACCACACGCTCCACGGTTTTGTGGATGGTCAAATCAGCCGGAATATTGGTGATCTTGGTGCCCAAGTCTTTCAACTTCTCGATCGAAAGATTGGTATCGCCACGACGGTCTTCACCCTCTGGCAATCCAAGGCCCGACCAGACTCCGTCCAGCCAATCTGCTTTGTTTGGCTTATAGGTCTTTGCCGCCTCAAACTCGCTTTCGAGGAAGGCTTCAAATTCTTTGATTTCGGCCTCAACCTCTTCAGCTGTGACAACACCTTGCTCGATCAGGCGTGCAGCATAGAGTTCGCGCGTGGGCTTTTGGTTCTTGATCTTGGCGTACATGACGGGGTTCGTCATGGTAGGATCATCGCCCTCATTATGGCCAAAACGACGATAGCAGAACATGTCGACCACCACGTCTTTGGCAAACTTCTGGCGATATTCAGTTGCCACCTTCGCTGCAAACACCACCGCCTCGGGATCGTCGCCGTTTACGTGGAAAATAGGGGCTGCCACCATCAGCGCGACGTCGGATGGGTAAGGCGATGAACGCGAGAAGCGCGGTGCGGTGGTAAAGCCGATCTGGTTATTGACGATCAGATGGACTGTCCCGCCCGTGCGGTGACCACGAACGCCGGAAATCGCAAAACACTCTGCCACCACGCCTTGACCTGCAAAGGCCGCATCACCGTGGAGCAGGAGCGGCATAACAGCGCGGAATTGATCGGCCTTCTCGGGCCCATGCGTCATCATCTTAGCGCGGCACTTGCCCAAAACCACGGGATTGACGATTTCAAGGTGGGATGGGTTTGGCGTCAGCGATAAGTGCACGCTATTGCCGTCAAACGCGCGATCTGACGAAGCACCCATGTGGTATTTCACGTCGCCAGAGCCATCGACATCGTCCGGCGTAGCAGAGCCACCTTGGAATTCGTGAAAGATGACATGATAGGGCTTGCCCATCACGGCAGACAACACGTTCAAGCGGCCACGGTGAGGCATGCCCAGAACAATGTCTTTCACGCCTAAATTACCGCCGCGCTTGATGATTTGTTCCATTGCGGGGATCAGGGCTTCACCACCGTCCAAGCCGAAGCGCTTCGTTCCAGGGAAGCGCTTGTGCAGGAATTTCTCAAACGTTTCGGCTTGGATGACTTTGCTCAAGATCGCCTTTTTGCCTTCATTTGTGAAAGCAATACTTTTATCTGGACCTTCAATCCGCTCTTGCAACCAAGACTTCTCGGCGGGGTCCGAAATATGCATGAACTCAATACCGACCGTTGAACAATAAGTGCGGTTGAGAATATCCAGCATCTGGCGGGGGGTCGCATATTCCATGCCGAGCACGAAATCGATGAAGATCGGCCGGTCCATATCTTCTGGGCCAAATCCATAGGATTCAGGTTGCAACTCTGGCTGGGGCTCACGGCCTTCATCCAGACCTAGAGGGTCGAGCTTGGCAGCCAAATGACCGCGAATACGGAAAGCGCGGATCATCATCAAAGCCTTGATGCTGTCGCGCGTGGCGCGCATCACATCAACTTCCGAAACGGGCTTGCCCGCACTGGCAGGGGCTGCTGCGGCTTTTTCGGCCAGCTTCTTTTCGATCTTGGGCTCAATCAGCGCCCAATTGCCATCGAGCATAGCGACCCATTCGCCGACTTCAGACTTTGGCCAGTCATTGCGCTTCCAAGAAGGGCCGCTGGCGGCGCGCTGTGCCTCACCTGCCCCATCCCCCATCCCAGCAAAGAAGCTGGCCCATGACGCATCAACCGAGGCTGGATTGGCCGCCCATTTGGCATATTGCTGCTCGATGAAAACAGCATTGCCGCCATATAGGAATGAGGTGTCGAGGAGTGCGGAATTTTGCGCGCTGCGCATGTCGTCTGCCATAAGCCAACCGTCCATTCGTGGGGACGGTCGGTCAGGGCGAAGGAAGTCGGCCTTGCCCGGCCGTCACACATTTACGTCTATATAGTCATTCGCTTTTCAGGCGAGCGCTTTATTTATGCTTAAAGCACATCAACCCTTAAGAACTTCCAACAATGTTGAACCCAATGCAGCGGGCGATGGCGCGACGCGAATACCTGCGGCTTCCATGGCTGCAATCTTGTCTTCCGAACCACCTTTACCACCCGCGATGATCGCGCCGGCATGGCCCATGCGACGGCCTGGCGGTGCGGTACGACCAGCGATAAAGCCTGCCATGGGCTTCTTCCGGCCACGCTTAGCTTCATCCAGAATGAATTGGGCGGCATCTTCTTCGGCGCTGCCACCGATTTCACCAATCATGATAATCGACTGGGTCTCGGGGTCGGCCAAGAACATTTCCAACACGTCGATAAACTCGGTTCCCTTTACTGGGTCACCACCGATCCCAACAGCGGTGGTTTGGCCAAGACCGGCGTTTGAGGTTTGGAAGACGGCTTCATAGGTCAAGGTGCCCGAACGCGACACGATGCCGACATTGCCCTTTTTGAAAATGGAGCCGGGCATAATGCCGATCTTGCACTCATCGGGGGTCAACACGCCGGGGCAGTTTGGCCCGATGAGGCGTGACTTTGAGCGCTCAAGCCGGCTTTTTACTTGCACCATGTCGGAAACAGGAATGCCTTCGGTAATACAAACGATTAGCTCGATCTCGGCCTCAATGGCTTCAATGATGGCAGCAGCAGCCCCCGGAGGTGGGACATAGATGACGGTCGCGTCTGCGCCCGCGACATCCTTAGCCTCTTGCACCGAATTGAACACCGGAAGACCCAAGTGGGTTTGCCCACCTTTGCCGGGGCTTACACCACCGGTCATACGTGTGCCATAAGCCAGCGCTTGTTCTGAGTGGAAGGTTCCGTTCTTTCCGGTGAAGCCTTGGCAGATTACCTTGGTTTCTTTATTGATCAGGATCGACATGAGGCCCTCGGCTTGCAGCTAATGTGTTGGCCGTCGTGTTAGCGCAGCCCGCACGACTTGCAAACCGAAAGAGGCGGTAATCACCACATGAATCTCACCTCGCCTAAGGTCAGATGGGGCATCCGGATATCAAAAGGCTAATCTGCGACCTTCAGCATGATTTTTCCGGCATGGGTATTGGCCTGCATTTTGGCTTGGGCGGCTTCGGCATCTTCCAGATCAAACACCGAATCCACGACAGGCCGGACGAGGCCTTGCGCAACCCAAGGCCAGACATGGGCTTCAACGGCACGGGCGAGGCGCGCTTTTTCGGCCACAGGGCGTGCGCGTAAGGTCGAGCCGGTCAAGGTTAGGCGCTTCAGCATCAGGGCCATCAGGTTCAGTTCGACTTGCGGACCTTGCAGAAAGGCGATTTGGACACAACGCCCATCCATCTTCAAGCAATCGAGGTTCTGCTGGACATAGGATCCGCCGACCATATCTAGGACCACATCCACCCCGCCCTCGGCTTTGATGATTTCGGCAAAGCTCTGTGCGCGATAATCAATTGCAACATCAGCACCAAGCTTGGCACAGAGGTGAGATTTTTCTGGCCCGCCCGCAGTGGCAAAGACTTTGGCGCCATGGGCTTTGGCCATTTGAATGGCGGTCGTGCCAATGCCGGATGCCCCGCCATGGACCAAAAAGGCTTCGCCGGGCAGCAGAGCAGCACGCTCAAACACATTTGCCCAGACGGTTAGGACGGTTTCGGGCAAAGCGGCAGCTGCGAGCAGGCTGATACCCTCAGGCACAGCCATACAAGAACCTTCATCCGCCCAAGCGTAATCGGCATAGCCACCACCAGGCAAAAGGGCACAAACCTTATCGCCCAACTTCCAGCGCGAAACATCGGGGCCAATCGCCACAATCTCGCCCGAGCATTCTAGCCCCATGGTCTCTGGCGCGCCTTTTGGCGGCGGATAGGCCCCCATGCGTTGGATCAAATCAGGTCGGTTTATCCCCGCATAGGCGACTTTGATCAAAACTTGGCCAGGACCAGCAACGGCGCGATCGAGGTGTTCAACCCGCAAAGGAGCGCCGGGGGATGCAATAATCGCACGCATTTTTTCAGGAAGGGCTGTCAAATTTGAGACTCCGGCGCCAAAATGGGATCAGGAGGCCACTCATGCTCGACGATGATCCATTCGCCAAGTCAAAACCCCAGTCTGTTCGCTTAGAAGATTTGTCCATTCGCGAGCTTCAAGAGCGCATTTCTGACCTCGAGGTGGAAATTCGGCAAATAAACGACCTAATTAAGGCGAAAGAAGGCAGCAAAAAGGCGGCAGATTCCTTTTTTAAGACAAGCTGACCCCAAAAGCGGCACGGCCTTTGCTGTAACACTTTCAGGAAGCACGGTGCTTCTTCCTCTCAAACGAAGGCTCTGGGCTGGAGCTTTGGTTTACCTGAGTGGGACTGATCAGGATTGAAATGGAAAGCGTTCTAAAATGGAGCTTTCCAGATCAAGCACTTGGCCCGCAGCAGTTTGCGGGTTAAAGACTGTGATTAAAGAAGGGCGGAATGCCGCATGTTGACGGAAGTTTCAAAACAGACCTTGGGTCAAAAAACAGCGTTCGATCGGATCGCAGACTTTGCGAGTTCGGACATTTTTGAACGTATGTTCCGCGAAGGTATGGACCTGGTTGAGGAAACCGCAGCTTATTTGGATGGCGATGGCCGGCAGGAAGCACGCAACCTCGACCGTACGGCGGCTTTAGCCTATGCATCTGAAAGCATGCGTTTGACGACCCGTCTGATGCAATCGGCATCTTGGTTGCTGGTACATCGTGCCGTGCGCGAAGGCGAAATGACCGCACGCGACGCCCATGATCCCAAATATCGCCTCGGTGCCCGCGCGGTTTGTAGCGCCGATAAGCTGCCGCTCGCCGAATTGCCTGCACGCTTACTGGACTTACTTGAGCGCTCCAAGCGGCTATACCAGCGGGTGGATCGCATGGAGGCCAGCTTATTTGAAGCAAGCGAAGCGCCCGCGGAAAATCCGGTCAATGCTCAATTGATGCGGCTTCAGGCCGCGCTTGGTGCCTTGGATTGAAAAAAGTCCGTTTCATTCTGCAACTCACATAGCGAAATGGCTGCATCAATTGCGGCCATCAAGCTTGGCAAATGGATCGGTTTGGCGGCGTGGGCATCTGCGCCCGCCTCGATCTGGGCATCAATTTGATGCTGCAACGCATTAGCGGTGAGCGCGACGATCGGTGTCCGGCTGCGGTTTTCACGGATTTCTTGCGCCCGAATGGTGCGAATAGCGGTTGCCCCATCCATCACGGGCATTTGCATATCCATCAGAATAGCGTCGTACTGGCCGGATTGCCACGCTTCGACGGCTTCCTGACCATTCTGAGTAAAAATCATGTCGACCTCAAAGTTCGACAATAGGGCCTGGAGCACCAATTGATTGGTTTGATTGTCTTCAGCAACCAAGAGCCTCATGGGAAGAGCTGATTGGGCTTCGGCGCTTTCCCGCACAGGCAGCCCAGCATTCTGGCTGCTGGTCGCCAAGGTCTCGGGTTCTTCCAAAGGTGCGGAAACTGTTTGAAGTGGCAGGGCACAGGTAAAGATAGAGCCGACCCCGACCTCACTTTCGACCGACAAGATGCCACCCATGGCTTCCGTCATGGCTTTAGCGATTGACAAACCAAGGCCCGTGCCGCCGTAAATGCGGGTGTGTGAGGAATCCGCTTGGGTAAATTTCTCAAACAAATGTGCCAGACGTTCGGGGGGAATACCGATACCAGTGTCTGAAACCGAAACCACCAATTCTCGTGCTGGGCCCAGTCCCAGCGAGATGGTGACAACGCCCTGCTCGGTGAACTTGATTGCGTTGGACACCAGATTGAACAGAATTTGTCGCAAACGAGCCGGATCACCCCGACGCCAGTCGGTCGCATCTGAGGCAATCTCGACTTCCAAGCGAATGTCTTTGGCCGACGCCCGCGCATCAAATAAATCCCGAGCCGATTCCACCAGCTTCTGCGGCGCGAACGCAATGGACTCCAGCTCAATCTTGCCAGCTTCAATTTTCGACATATCGAGAATATCGTTTAACAATAGCAACAGCATGTCACTCGACTCGATCATGACCGATAGCATTTTGCGCTGATCGTCTTTCATTGGGGTTTTCATCAGGGCTTGCGCCATTCCGATTACCCCATTCATGGGAGTGCGAATCTCGTGACTCATCATCGCTAAGAATTCTGACTTAGCCTGCGCAGCATGTTCGGCGCGGATACGGGCTAAGGCATTTTCCTTAAACACGCTCAAGGCGCGCGCCATCCCACCAATCTCGTCAGCCCGCTTTTGGTAAGGCGGATCAATGCTGAAGTCGGCGTTAGCAACTTGGCGCATGGCTGTGGTCAACTGGCTCAAGGGTTGAACCACGCCGTCGCGGACAACCGTCAGGACGCCAAGGAGAGCGATGAAAAACAGGCCAATGGTGGCTGCCAACACATAATTCTGGCTGGTCTCCAGCCGGACGATGCGCACTTGCAGACCCCGTATCAGCTCTTGATTGGCCGCCAAGGCCGTCCTTACAACTGCATTGCGCGCGATTTGGGCGTTGGTTTGCGCCGCATTTGGGTCTGGATTTTCAATCAGGCTTTCAATTTCTTGCGACATCGCGATCTTGAGGTCCGCTAGCCCAAGCTCCCGCGTGCGCGCCTGATCTGATGCGCGGACAGCATTATCAATCGATGCCTCAAAGGACTGCGCCTTGGCGTTGAGATTGCCTTGGTGCTTGGCAACTAAGCGCCAGAAGGAATGCTCTGGACTTTGGACCGCCACATTGATGTTTGTTTTGGCCGAGCCATAATAGCCGATCTGTTCAATCAGTGGGGTTGCGTGAATGGCCACTGCTTGCATGAGATAAAAGGTTGAAATCTCGGTATCGAGGATGAGGTTTGAGCTTTCGACGACTCGAACAAAATGTTTCTGGCTGACCGCCAAGATATCGCGAACCTGGCGCGGGTCATAAGATTTCATCCCTTGCAACTCGCCGACAGCGGCCTTGAGCGCTGGAAAGTCGTCTTGAAACTGCAATGAACGTGGGGTTTTGGCGCGCGCCTCAATCACTCGGTCGAGTGCTGGCTGCAAGATTTGAGGAATTGGCTTTTCATCCGCCAAGGATGAGGCTGCATTGGCCATCGTGGCATGCAGGACCAAAAGGGGCTCAAGATAGCGTGCACCGCTGAGCTCTGACTCTGAAAAGGCGATTTCCTGATTTTGCTCTTGAATAAGTTGTGCAGTCAAAAAGCAGACAGGCAGCGCAAATAGGACGAACGCAAGTGCAAGACGGCGTGCAATAGATCGAGATACAAAAGAAAAAAGCGCTCGGAACATGCCAAGCGCTTTATCCTATCTGAGTAACCATCCAGTTAAATCAACCAGATAAATACTTATTTCTTCATGAAACCAGCAAACTTGTCCTTGAAGCGGGCAACACGGCCACCGCGGTCAAGAAGCGTATTGGTCGAACCTGTCCAAGCAGGATGCACACTTGGGTCGATGTCCAATGACAAGGACTTGCCTTCGCCACCGATGGTCGAGCGGGTCTTGTAAGTGGTCCCATTGGTCATCACGATGGTGATGAAATCATAATTAGGATGTGTATCGGCTTTCATCTTCGTGTCCTGCGCGCAGGCCCGGAACGGGCGCGCGATGTTGAGAGCGGCTTTGAACCAAATAGAGCGGCGCGGTTAGAGGAAAATCGCCTCTGAGTCTAGTGTTGCGCGCAGGTCGTGCGCAGAGAACGGACAATCAATTTAACTGCTGACAATATTTCACGTGGCGCGCGCGCGTGCTAACTCCCTGCCCATGACCGATACCCCTGCCAGCCGCGTCGTCGAGGATCGTCCCAGTCGCGGTGCCTTACAAGCCGAATTGACCGCAGATGCAGCCGCAAAGCGCGGTCGCAGCTCTGATTTGCGTCCGCTGACGCGTTTAATCCCCTATATCCAAAGGCGTCCGAAAGACTTGGCGGCTGCCGCTATCTTCCTCCTGCTCGCTGCGGCAGCAACCTTGGCCCTGCCCGTCGCGGCCCGCGCGCTGGTCGACCGAGGCTTTGCGACCGCGACCCCAGAAGCAGTCAATCAGTGGTTTTTGATGCTGGTGGCCGTGGCCCTTTGCATGGCGGTCTTCTCGGCCTCGCGTTTTTATTTCGTGACGAAACTCGGTGAGCGGGTCGTCGCGGACTTGCGGGCGGACGTCTATGACCGCCTAATTGGGCTTTCGCCCTCCTACTTCGCCCGTGTGCGCACCGGCGAGGCGCTGTCGCGCTTGACTGTGGACGCGACGCTAATTGAATCCTTGGTGGGCTCATCGGCCTCCATCGCCATCCGCAACTTGGTCATGCTGGCAGGTGGTTTGTCGATGATGGTGGTGACAAGTCTGAAGCTGACCTTCATGGTTCTGCTAATCATCCCCTTGGTCTTGGTCCCTTTGTTCACCATCGGGCGGCGGGTTCGCGCGCTATCAACCTCTGCGCAAGACCGCGTGGCCGAAGCAGCTGCCGAAGCGTCAGAAAGCCTCGATGCGGTGGAGACCGTGCAAGCCTTTGGCCGCGAAGATTATGCACGCTCTCGCTTTCGCCAGGCGATTGAGACCAGCTTTACCGCTGCCCGCCGCCGGATCGCCGCGCGCAGCCTCATGACCGCCGTGGCGATTGCCATTGTGTTTTGCGGCATTTCTTTTGTGCTTTGGGAAGGCACGCGGTCGGTGCTTGCAGGTTCGATGACGCCCGGCGCCCTGACCCAATTTGTCATTCTTTCGGTGCTGACTGGTTCTGGCGTTGGGGCTTTGGCAGAAGTTTGGGGTGACGTGCAAAAGGCGGCGGGTGCAACCCAACGTTTGTCGGAAATCTTGGACGAAGTGCCAGAAATTGCAGCCCCAACGCAAGTGGTCAGCTTCCCCGCAGATGCACCGGGCCTTGTAACGTTTAAGAATGTTGCCTTTGCCTACCCAAGTGACGGCGAACGTAGTGCCCTCAAAGGCGTCAGCTTTGAGGTAAAGCCCGGCCAGACGGTTGCCATTGTCGGCCCCTCAGGCGCGGGTAAGTCGACCCTATTTAAGCTGCTACTGCGCTATTACGACCCTGCCGCTGGCGCAATTGAAGTGGACGGCATTGATGCGCGCGATACCGACCCCATCACTTGGCGCCATCGCTTCGCCTATGTGTCGCAAAACCCAGATTTATTCACCGGCACAGCCATGGACAATATTTTGTTCGGCAATGAAGGCGCGACTTCGGACATGGCCCAAGATGCCGCGCGCCGGGCAGAAGCTGAGCCCTTCATCCTCGCCCGTCTGGGCGGCTATGACAAAGCCATTGGCGACCGGGGCCGCGCGCTTTCGGGGGGTGAGCGTCAGCGTCTGGCGATTGCCCGCGCGCTTGTCCGCGATGCACCAGTCTTGCTATTGGATGAAGCCACCAGTGCGCTGGATGCAGAGAATGAGCGCTTGGTGCAAAAGGCCTTTGATGAAGCCATGGCCAATCGCACGACTTTGGTGATCGCCCATCGCCTCGCCACCGTACAGCGCGCCGATTGGATCATCGTGCTGGAAGACGGAAAAGTCGCCGAACAAGGCACGCACAGCGAACTTGTGGCGCAAGGCGGCCTTTATGCCCATCTCGCGAAGCTCCAATTTGAAACCCAAACTCAGGCGTGAAAGTCAGGTTGATGAAACTCTCACAGATTATTCTTCTAACCGGTGTCGCGATTGTTGGGATCCTGTCCTATACGTGGTTCCGCACAGCGGCTCGCGCAGGTGAATTCACCACTTTGGTCCCCGTTTTTGACGGCAGTTGCGTCGATATTGCCGGCATGCCCGGCGCGGAAGATATGGCGATTGACCGCAGCGGCGGGCGTATTTTTGTTTCTTCGGATGATCGCCGCGCCGCCGCGCAAGGCAAGCCCGTTCGCGGTGGTATCTACAGCCTACCCGTCGACAGTCTGGCAAGCCCTGGGCCGCTGAAGGACCTAACGGGCGGCCAGCCTGCCGCCTTCCACCCGCATGGCACATCCTTATTCCGCGGCCCTGATGGCAAAGTGACGCTTATGGTGGTGAACCATCCTAAAGGTGCGATGGACTATAGCGGCACAACAGTCGAGGTTTTCGACGCTCAAGCTGACGGTAGCCTGAAATTGCGGCGCACCGTGGCCATTCCGGGCCTCACCCGCATCAATGACATTGTCGCGACGGGTGCCAATAGCTTCTACGCCACGAGCGAAAGCGACCTCGAACGCGGCTCGCTCGCAGAAAGCCTCAGCTTTGTGACCGGGGATGATCGTACAGGCGCGATTTGGTATTTTGATGGCAGCACTGGCAAGAAACTCGATAGCGGGCTTGGCTTTGCTAACTCGTTGGCACTCTCCAACGATGGCAAGACACTTTATGCAAGCGCCACCATCAGTCGCAGCATCTTCCTCTATGACCGGGATGTCGCCACGGGTGCCATTAAACGCCGCGATGCCGCATTACTCGGCACGGGCGTTGATAATCTCGATGTCGACCCAGAGGGCATTGTGTGGATGGCCGCCCATCCCAAAATGCTGAGTTTCATCCAGCACGCAGGTAATCCAGCCAAGCCGTCACCCAGCCAAATTTTGATCCTTGAGCCGTCGCCCACTGGCAAGGGCGGCAAGATTGATCAGGTCTATTTGAAGGATGGCAAGGACGGCTTCTCCGGCGCATCGGCCGCCATTCGGGTTGGTTCGACCATGGTACTGGGCAGCGTGTTTGAGAAGTCGGTACGGGTTTGCCAATTGCCGAAAGTATGGCGCCAATCTGAAAGTCACCCCGCGCAAAGGCTGTTAGATACCGAACGGGATGAGTTGAAGAAAGAGGCTGAGAAGGCCGCCAAAGCGGGTGCCGCTGAACCTGCCAAATAGAGGCCGATGATGCGGGGCCATGCCTTTCAGCTTCATGAGACCCCCGTTATTGCTTTAGCGGGGGCGGCGCTATTTCTGCCGCGGACTGAGACGCTGGTTGTCTCTGACCTACATTTCGAAAAGGGCTCAGCCTTTGCCGCCAAAGGGGTTATGCTACCACCCTTTGATACTGCCGAAACCTTGCGCCGTCTGGGGCTCTTAATGGCGCAAACTGCGCCAAAGGTCCTGATTGCTTTGGGCGATAGCTTTCACGATTTAGGTGCCGGCGGTCGGCTGGCGGAATCGGATAAAGTCAAGCTGGAAAGCTTGGTTGGCCAAGCGGAAACCATCTGGATTGAAGGCAATCACGACCCAGCGCCTCCGGCTTGGCTGGCCGGTCAGCGAGCGGCTGAGTTGGCCCATGATGGCTTGTTGTTTCGTCATGAACCAACGGGGCGGGTCCCCGGCGAAGTCGCAGGGCATTTACACCCCTGTGCGCGCGTGACTGGCAAGCGCGGTGGCAGCATACGTCGGCGCTGCTTTGTAACCGACGGGCGAAGCCTGATTATGCCGGCCTTCGGGGCGTTCACCGGTGGACTGAACCTGTTTGATCCTGCCTTTGAAGGGCTGTTTCACGGCCCCATCCATGCACTAATGCCCAGTGGAACGGGCGCGACAGGTAAGGTCCATGCGATCGCGGCGAAAAACCTAACGCGCTCACAATAATAGTCTGTGGTCCAAAGACCATGGCACGTGATCTGCGGGGGGCAGGCTATGAACGCCCTCTCGCCCTATGCAGCTTTTGCTTCTGTGCCATATCGGCACAAAGTCAGTGCTGTGCCGGCGATTGAGCCGATCCCGGAGGATCTTCGAGGGTCAAGTCAGGATTATACAAGCCGGGCCCATTTTGACAGAACGGCCTCAGCGCGTGACCGCTATGACGCCAATAGCGCCGCTGCTGGCTTTTCCATTCATGTCTTAGTGGAAGCTGGCCTGACGGGCGAGGATCCCTTTGCAGCCCTGCGGGGCGCAAAGGCCTATCAAACGCGCATGCGTCAGACCCGCCGTGTGCAATTGGTCGTCTAGCTGCGCTTAAGCATTGTCTCTAGCACCGCAACCTTGGCCTCGAGCGTTGCGATACGCCTCATCAGAAGCTCGATCTGTGCCTCTGAACTTACCTGTTTAGCCGCAACCGGGGTGGAAATGCCGCACCGATTAGCGACTTCTACGGCAGGCACGTCCAGCAAAGCCGAGAGAAGCTCCACGTCTCGGGCTTGGACTTCCATCTGATCCTTAAACACCAAATCCAGCTCTTCGCGGCTCCAACCTACCGCGCGGGCCATATCTTCCTTTTGCAGGTTGCGCGTGGCTAAGCGTTTGAGGAACCAGCTTGCGTCAAAAAAGAGGGCCAAGCCGATTAGTCCCCGTAGGAATCATATTTGGAACTGCCGCGGCCGCCTGAAGGCGCACTGGCGATGTTGAAGATTACGCCGCCAATCATGTCGAGCCAGCACATCAGAGTCAAAAGAAAGAAGGTGGAGGTCGCAAACGCCTCAAACATCAAAAATGCCCCCGCGCAGGAGAGGGCCAACAACACAGCCAATGTGTGGTGGATGATGGCATAGCGGCTGACACCCACGCCGCGCGTCAATTCAAAGAACAGGATGACCAAGCCCATCATCAACAGCAAATCGCCGCCAGACAGCGCCCAAGGCGCCCCCGAGGGCATGGTGAGCAGGAAGACCCCCTTCTCAATCGATTGGGTAAAGACATCTGGCCCGCGCGTAGAGGCTGTGACCCCGCCAAAAAGCGCATAGATCAAGACCGGGATCGTCAAGATCGGCACCATCTCAAAGATACGTCTCAACACCAGCATGGCTTCGAATCACCCACGTTTCTTATGCGCTGCCGTCTAGAGTGAACCCACACTCACGTTTCGTCCACATGGCCAAAGTCGCGGCGGCGGGTTCTAAGCCAAATCACGCCGCCCAAGTCGGTCACAGCGGCCAAGAGACGGCCGAGATTGGTGTATTTGGATGCACCGGTTGAGCGGTGACGATGGTTGACGACCGCAAACTCTGCAGCGGCCCCTTCGCGTTGCACCAAGGCGGGCATGTAGCGATGCATGTGATCGAAATAGGGGAGGCGCAGAAACAGGTCACGCCGGATCACTTTAATGCCGCATCCAGAATCATCGGCCCCATCGCGCAATAAAGCTTGGCGCACATTGTTAGCAAAACGAGAAGCGATTTTCTTGGCTTGGCTGTCTTGCCGCTTCACACGACGCCCACCGACAAAGCCTAGGCCCTGCGGCGCGTCTGGCCGATTGAGCTGATGGAGAAGCTTTGGCAAGTCGGCCGGATCATTCTGACCATCGCCATCCAGTGTGCCGATAACAGGGGCACGCGCAGCCAAGACGCCATTCATGATCGCCCGGCTTTGGCCAGCATTCTTGCGGTTCGCCAGCACGCGCAAAGCCGGATAGGTGGCTTTCAGCGCTTGAAGCTTAGCATGGGTATCGTCCTTGGACGCATCATCGACGAAAATCATCTCATAGGCCCAACCATCTAGGGCCGCAGCGATTTCCTGCACCAAACCTGCCACTGCCCCGCTCTCATTATGGACAGGGACCACAACAGAAATATCGAGCGGTTCAGGGCGGGGCACAGGTGGATTCGGTGAGGACATGATTGGGCTTTAGCGCGGCACGCCAAGAAGGGCTAGTTGGTGCCTCAGGAAAGGAAAGGGTTTCGTGCGATTACGGTGCCGTAAGTCTGTCCAAGAAGCCTTCACGTGTCAAAGCGGGGATGTCCCGAATAGGTTTCGGCACGACTTGGCCGCCAATCGCCCATGCGACCTAGCGACTCATCGATCAGCTTCAATAAAGCCTCCCGCGCCTCGTCTTTTTCAACTGGCTGCTCGACTTGGGTAAGCCCATTCAAGAATCGCAACAAAAAAGGCCCCCGTGAGGAGGCCTTTATTGAGGTCGATACCGCGCTGTTGGCGGAATTAAGCCGCCTTGCGAACCGCCGCGACGATCTTTTGCGCTGCATCGGCGAGATCATCGGCTGGCACCACGGCCAGACCGCTGTCGCGCAGGATTTGCTTGCCCAATTCGACATTGGTGCCTTCCAAGCGCACGACCAATGGAACCTTCAGGCCCACGTCGGTGATTGCGGCAACTACGCCTTCGGCGATCACGTCACAGCGCATGATGCCACCGAAAATATTGACCAAAATGCCCTTTACGGCAGGGTCTGCGGTAATGATTTTGAAAGCCGCCGTTACTTTTTCGCGCGTTGCGCCGCCACCGACATCGAGGAAGTTGGCAGGCTCTTCGCCATAGAGTTTGATGATATCCATGGTCGCCATAGCCAGGCCTGCACCATTGACCATGCAGCCAATCGTGCCGTCGAGTGCGATATAGGCGAGGTCATATTTTGAAGCCTCAATTTCCTTATCGTCTTCTTCCGACAGGTCGCGCATGGCGGCCCATTCAGGGTGACGGAATTCAGCATTGGAATCAAAGCTCATCTTCGCATCCAAGCAGACGAGCTTGCCTGTGCCTTCTTCGACAATCAGTGGGTTGATTTCGCACATTTCCATGTCGCCCTTGGTGAAGGCGGTATAGAGCTTCACGCAGAGATCATGGCATTCATCGGCTTGGCCAGCGTCCAAATTCAGCGCTTTAGCAACCTTGGCACTGTCAGCTGGCGTAACGCCGAGGGCAGGGTCGATCACGATGGTGGAGATTTTTTCGGGCGTGTCATGTGCGACCGTCTCAATGTCCATGCCGCCTGCTTCAGACGCCACAAAAGCCACACGGCCAGTGCCACGATCAACCAGAACCGATAGATAAAGTTCGCGCGCAATATCTGCGCCGCCGGCGATATAAAGACGCTGAACTTGCTTGCCAGCAGGACCGGTTTGCACGGTCACCAACGTATTGCCGAGCATGTCCTTGGCGTGAGCCGCAACTTCATCGAGATTAAAGGCAAGGCGCACGCCGCCTTTAGCTTCGGGTGGGAGTTCTTTGAACTTGCCCTTGCCGCGGCCACCGGCGTGGATTTGCGACTTCACCACCCACATGGAGCCACCCAATTTCTGAGCAGCAGCCTTGGCTTCATCTACCGAAAAAGCGGCAATGCCGGGAGGAACGGGAAGGCCATAATTTGCGAGGACTTCCTTGGCCTGATGTTCATGAACGTTCATGGATGAAATGTCCCCTGTGCAGCACAAAATTCGTTACGCGCTTCTAGCCAGCCCTGCCGACGCACGCAACCGCTTGATCCACCCGCTTGCAGGTTGAACGCAATGGTCGAAGTGGCTCAACCATAAATAGCTAGACAATCTCAAGTCATTTTGGACTCATGCGACTTGGGCGATTGTCAAAAAAGGAGGTGCGTCTGTCGTCCTAAAAGGCGAAAAACATGGCAGAAGTCACTGACTATGATGGGCAGACCACATCGTCCGCATCGGATGACCCACCCCCAGAGGCTGTCGCGGCGGCTATGGCGCAAGCCTTGTGTCGGTTGGCACAATTGGACCCGAAATACTCGGCGGCCAAGCCTGCAGGCCGGCTGTTTGCTTCCTTGGTGCTGCTGACATGCATTTGGGCATTTGTTGCCATCATGACAGGCATCGGTACCGACACCTTAGCTTGGGTTATCATGATTTTGGCACTTGGCGTCTGCCTTTTCCGCCTCTGGGCTTGTTGCGTACCCGAACGAACCCCATCCCGACAACAAGAAGTCGGCCCAAACCCCGAAGAGCCAGTCTGGACGGTGCTGATCGCGCTATATCGTGAGGCCGGATCGGTCGCATCCTTGGTGACGGCCTTAGGCAATTTGGACTGGCCACATGAAAAGCTCGACCTTGTATTTGCCTGTGAGGCTGATGACACCGAAACCCTGGCCGCACTTGCACTTTGGCGACATCGCACCCGGTTTCGGACGATTTCCGTCCCGAATGGCGGGCCGCGGACCAAGCCAAAAGCCCTGCAGACCGCTTTGCCCTTTTGTCGCGGGCGCTATCTGACCATTTATGATGCCGAGGACCTCCCCGCACCTAGCCAAATCCGCGAGGCGTGGCACGCTTTTTTGCGGGGCCCTGCGACACTCGCTGTCGTGCAAGCGCCACTGGTGATTTGGAATGCGCGGGAAAGCTGGATCAGCCGACAATTTGCGCTGGATTATGCGATTTGGTTCCGCCTGATCCTGCCAGCTTTGGTACGACTTTCCCGATTTCTACCTTTGGGCGGAACCTCTAATCACTTTGACATTCATCATCTGCGCGGCGTTGGCGGATGGGACCCCTACAATGTGACTGAAGACGCAGATTTGGGGGCTAGACTAGCCCGTTGCGGCTATACCGCCAGCTTGATCCATAGCCCTACCTACGAAGAGGGAACACCGACCTTAGGTGCTTGGGTGCGCCAGCGCGGTCGGTGGATACAAGGCCACATCCAAACCGTAAGCGTCCATTTGCGCAGGCCAAATAGGCTGATCGGGCAACTTGGCTTGAGTGGCCTGTTTGCTTTCTTCCTAGGATTGAGCGCAGGGCCCCTCAATGCCGCATTAATACTGCTTTCCACCCTTTTGGCTGTCGGCCAAGTGACTGGCGACGGCTGGGGGCAAGTCTTGGCTTGGGCCAGTTTAATGGGGTTAAGCCAAATCTTTGTCGGCATGATAGCGGTGCATCGCGATGGCAGAAGGGGCCTCTGGATCGCCTGCCTGGCCTTCCCACTCTATCAACTTTGCCAAATTCCCGCGCTGTGTCGGGCGATTTGGCGTATCTATCTTTCACCGTCGATCTGGGACAAAACCAAGCATGGCGCAGAGGCGCGGCCGCACAGGTCGTCCTTTCCCAAAGGTCAACACACAGTAGGCGAGCCGCAGACTTGGATTGGGCAACAACTTTAGTTCTTCTGGCGATTAGTCTCAGCGGGTTTGGCTTTGCGTCGTGGCGAGCCTCGAGGCCAGCAGAGTTTGGCAAAGTTCGCCTTATCCCTTGGACAACGGTATCGCTTATCTGTGGCGTTGCGGCCATCTTTATACTGGTCCATGCGGTCAATTTATTGGGCATAAAAACGGGTAGCGTTTCTGGCCCGATGCGGTAATCACAAGCGCCAACATCTGCCCAGCTTTGGGGGGCTAGTCAGCGCCTGCCAAGGGTTCTAATTAAAATGCAACGCCCATGAGAGGCGGCCCATGAAGGTGAGCGGAGGCATCATGACCGACATTGAGACTTTTCGACAAGAAACGCGGGCTTGGCTTGAAGCCAATTGCCCAGCCTCTATGCGTACGCCTATGCCGGAGAGCGAAACCGTATGGGGTGGTCGTAACGCCACGTTTAAAAATCCGGACTCAAAAATTTGGCTTGAGGCAATGGCGTCGAGGGGTTGGACTGCCCCTAAATGGCCCAAAGCCTATGGCGGTGGTGGCCTGACTGGGGAAGAAGATCGCGTGCTGCAGGATGAATTGCGCCGCATCCATGCACGCCCCGCTCTCCTGTCCTTTGGGATATGGATGTTTGGCCCGGTAATCTTAGAGTTTGGCACTGAAGAGCAAAAACAAACCTATTTGCCAGATATGGTTCATGGCCGGACTTGGTGGTGCCAAGGCTATTCAGAGCCCGGGGCTGGTTCAGACTTGGCGGGCCTGCAGACACGTGCCGTCCTTAATGGCGATCATTATGTCGTCGACGGGCAAAAGGTCTGGACCTCTTATGCCAACCATGCCGATTGGATGTTGTGCCTTGTGCGGACCGAACCCAATGCGCCGAAGCATGAAGGCATTTCGGTTCTTCTGTTTGATATGAAGACCCCCGGCGTCGAGGCCCGCCCGATCAAATTGATCTCAGGCGCTTCCCCGTTCTGCGAGACCTTCCTCACCAATGTGCGCGTACCGGCAAGCCAAATGCTGGGCCCGAAGAATAAGGGCTGGGATGTCGCAAAACGCATCTTGCAGTTTGAACGCACCAATATTTCGGCCTCTGGCTTTGGCAGTGGCGCTGGGCTCGATCTGGTCGATGCCGCCAAGGAATCGATTGGGCTGGAAAATGGTAAGCTGGCCAATAGCGATTTGCGGTCACGCATCACCAAACAGCGCATGTATGAACGTGCCTTTCATTTGACCATGCGCCGTGGCCAAGAAGAAGCAAAAGCGGGGGCTGAAGTCTCGCATTATGCGTCTGTCTTGAAGATTGCCGCCGCCAAACTCAACCAAGACAAAACTGAACTTCTTGTCGAGGCTTTGGGCATGGAAGGTCTAGGCTGGGAAGGCGAAGGCTATCGCCCAGAGGCGCTCAAGGTCACACGTGACTGGCTACGCGCCAAAGCCAATTCGATTGAGGGCGGCACCTCAGAAGTCAATTTGAACATTGTGGCCAAGCGCGTGCTTGGCTTGCGCGACCACCAATAGGAGGGATCGATGGCATTTTCACTCAACGAAGACCAAACCCTCCTAAAAGACGCAGCCGACGGGTTTTTCGCCGATAACGCACCGGTGGCCAGCTTCAGGAAGCTGCGCGACACGAAAGCAACGCTCGACCCTTCGCTTTGGGGTGAGATCGGGGCCATGGGCTTTGCCGGTGCTTTGATTGGCGAACAACATGGCGGCTCAGACATGGGTTTGCGCGCGATGGGCCTCGTCCTTGAAGCGCAAGCCCGCACGCTCGGCGTCTCGCCCCTGTTTCAAACCGGCCTGATGGGCGCGACCATTTTGAAGCTGCAGGGCACTGCCACTCAACAAGACGAACTTCTGCCAAAGATCGCAGATGGCAGCCACAGCTTTGCTTTGGCGCTCGACGAAGGCGCGCATCATGCCCCGCACAAAATTGAAACCAAAGCGACTAAGACTGAAAATGGGTGGAGCCTTTCGGGCAAGAAGCGCTTTGTCTCAGATGGGGCACACGCGCAGACCCTGATCATCATCTCCCAAACCGAGACAGGCCTTGGCGCGTTTTTGGTCCCAGCGGAGACAGCCGGTGTTGCGCGTCAAGCTTTGTCGGGCGTTGATTCCCGTGACTTGGCCGATGTGACCCTTGACGCGGTGGCCGTTGAAGAAGCGGCCTATCTGGGCGGCAAGCCGCTGGATGAAGCGACCCTGGACCTCATCTTGGATCACGGACGGATCGGCTTGTGCTGTGAAATGATGGGCCTAATCGGTGCAAGCTTTGAGATGACTCATGATTACCTCAAGACTCGCACCCAATTTGGTCAACTGATCGGCTCGTTCCAAGCGTTGCAGCATCGGGCGGCGGCGATGCTGGTTGAAATCGAGTTGACCAAATCCTGTGTTGTCGCCGCAATTGATGCGATTGAGCGCGGCAAGGGCGTCGGTGAAGCCGTCAGTTTAGCAAAAGCACGGGCCGGCGACACTTTGCAATTGGTAACCAATGAGACGATCCAGATGCATGGTGGGATTGGCATGACGGACGCCCATGACAGTGGCTTTTACTTGAAGCGTGCACGGGTCTTAGAAACCGTCTACGGATCAAGTGGATTTCATCGCGATCGCTGGGCAAAACTTCACGCCTATTAGAAATTGGCCTAGCCCTTTTATTCCTAAGGGCCACCCGAAACGAAATATCAATCACTTTAGCATTAAATGGACCCCTATGTGTATGAGGAGGGGTCCAGATGCGCCACCGTGTTTTGCATTATCAACAAGGCTCTTGGCAGGTGCCAGCGGACTTTAGGCCGGACTCCTATGAAGTCGTTTTCTCCTTTCTCGACCCAGATGTGGCCCGCACCACCAAAGCCTTTGCAGAGCTGAAGGCCCTGCTGCCGAACGCCCAAGTCATTGGCTGCACAACCGGTGGCGAGATTGCTAATAGCCAAGCCTATGTCGGTGGTGGCTTTGCCGCGGCCCTTGGTTTCGACAATGTCAGCGTCCAAGTGGTGGAGGCCGATATTGGTGCCGCGGGCGAAAGCTTTGGTATCGGTGAAACGCTGGCTAATCGCTTTGAGGGTGAAGATTTGGCGGGCGTCTTTATCGTCTCTGACGGCGCACGCGTGAATGGCTCAGCCTTAGTTGAAGGCTTCCGCAGCGTATTAGGCCCACATGCTTCGATCAATGGTGGTCTGGCTGGTGACGGTGACCGTTTCGGCGAAACCTTAGTTGGTTGCTCGGGTGAATTGAGCCCCGGTAAGGTGGTGGCAGTCGCTTTCTTCGGTACTGGCTTGCGTCTGCGCACGGGTTCTTTCGGCGGCTGGGAAGTATTTGGCCCAATGCGGAAAATCACGAAATCCGAGGGCAATACGCTCTATCAGCTGGACAATAAATCCGCCCTTGAGCTTTACAAGCGCTACCTCGGCGACGAAGCCGAGAAACTGCCGGGCTCGGCGCTCTTTTACCCGCTTCAAGTCAGTAACCCAGCGAACCCCGCAGATACTGTTGTGCGCACGATCCTTGGCATTGACGAAGCAACCGGGGCAATGACCTTTGCTGGTGACATGCCTGAAGGCTGGACCGCCCAATTAATGGTGGGCGAAACCAATGGTCTGATCGAAGGTGCAGGCAAAGCAGGCCTGGCCGCGGCAGGCGGCGATAATCATGGCTTTGCCATGCTCGTTTCCTGTATCGGCCGTCGCCTTCTGTTAGGTCAACGGGCCACGGAAGAGGTTCGTGCGGTCGTCGATGCCTTAGGCGGTATCGCGCACGCCGGCTTTTATTCCTATGGCGAAATTTCGCCCAACGGCTTCCAGGGTACGTGCAATTTGCACAATCAGACCATGACGGTCACGGTGTTCGAGGCGGCCTAATGCACAGTTTGCTGGCGCGCCAGATCGAACAATGCACTGATCAAGAAGGGAAACTGGATCAAGAGCGGCTCTATGCTTTGATCTCGTCTGCCTATGATGATGATGCACGGGCACGCCACCGGTTAGAACGCTCCATCACCTTGATGTCGGAGGAAATGGCCGAGCTGAATGCGCAGATTGCGATGGAGGCCCGCCAGACCCTGACGCGCTATATTCTTGAATCACGCGACGCTTTGATCACGCTGGATGCGGACAATCAGATCCTTCTGATGAACCATGCGGCCGCTCAAGCCTTTGGCGTAGAAGATGCACGGGCGGTTTCAGGGACCCTGATTGATCGGTTTATTGACCCGGCTCACCTGAATGAGGGACAGGTCAGCACGTTCAATGGCCGGCATTGCGCTGGCTACGACGTGCCGATTTCGGCAACCTTCAGTTTGGGGACCGTGGATGGCACGGCCTTCCGCATCATTGCGTTGCGCGATGAGACCGAGCGGCGCGCGCGCGAAGAAGCCCTAGAAATCGCGAAGCAAACCGCCGAGCACGCCAATGAAGCCAAGTCCAGCTTTTTGGCGATGATGAGCCATGAGTTGCGTACCCCGCTGAACGCACTCTTGGGCTCTGCTGAATTGATGGCGCGCACCAAGTTGGACGACACGCAAGCCAATTATGTGCGTATGTTTAATGAAGCCGGACGCCTGATGATGGCGATGGTCAATGACGTGCTCGATTATGCCAAGATTGAAGCGGGCCAGTTGGAAATCGAGCAACATCCAACTAGCCTAAGACAATTGGCGCGCGAGCTAGATACTTTGTGGGGGCCGCATGCGGCGTCAAAGGGCCTCTATCTAAAAATTGATACCGATCGACTCGACTGGGACATGGTGATTGGGGACCCGACACGCCTGCGGCAAATCGTCTTCAATCTGGTGTCTAATGCCGTGAAGTTCACGGTCTCGGGCGGCGTAACCATTCGGCTGAATAGCGTCACCAATGGGCGTGAATGCCGAATGGATATTGAGGTTGAAGATACAGGCGTTGGCATTCCGCTCGACCGACAAGCTTCCATCTTCAAAGCCTTCATTCAGGCAGACAGCACAATCACACGCCGTTTCGGTGGCACGGGCTTAGGCCTTGCGATAGCAAAATCCCTTGCCCAGCAGATGCAAGGCGATCTGACC
Source organism: Alphaproteobacteria bacterium (assembly GCA_027485915.1). GTDB lineage: Bacteria > Pseudomonadota > Alphaproteobacteria > Caulobacterales > Aquidulcibacteraceae > Aquidulcibacter. Next base: position 47,865 of record JAIXQA010000043.1, read on the forward strand.
GTGAGTTCGACACCGGGCAAAGGTTCAACCTTCTTGTTCCAAGCGCGATTTGAAGCAACACTTGAACAGGAAGATGCCGCGCTTGATGCGGTTCCAGAGGGCGAAATCACCCGGCCGCTTCAGGTCTTGGCTGTGGATGATAATGCGCTTAACCGGCAAATCCTCTCCGCCATGCTCGATCTTTGGCCCGTTCAAACGGTTTGGGCAACCAATGGCGTTGAGGCACTGGAAGCCATGGCGCTGCAAGTCTTTGATGTCGTTTTGATGGACGTGCAAATGCCAGTTATGGACGGCCTGACCGCGACGCGCCGGGTCCGTGAAGGCTACGGCCTCAATCGTCATACCCCCATTGTTGCCTTGACCGCCAACGCGCGCAAAGAAGATCGCGAGCAATGTATGGCTGCGGGCATGACCGACTTTGTGACCAAACCCATCAGCGCAGAGGCCCTCGCCAACGCTTTGATGCGCGCCACACAAATGAACGAAGGGTCTGAGGACCACGACGTCGCCATCACGGCTTAAGCATCCAGCCGATAAGAAACACCCCGGCAACTTGAACGCCGTTTGCGAGCGCTCTAGACCTAAGCTGGTCTGGCATTTTTCGGTATTGGGGGCGCAACATGTTCAAATCTCGCTTGATGATGGCTTTGATTGCCACAACGGCTCTGATGCCCGCAATCGGGTTTGCCCAAAGCCAGAGTATTCCACACGAAGAATTGGGCGCAGTCGGCACCGTCCCGCCAGTGGCCGCTGATTTCTATTGGCCTGGTGCGAATTACGATCCTGCGGTTCCCTCGCCAAAGAGCGTTTTGGGCTATCAGATTGGCGAGGCCATCACGCCGCACGCCCAAATCATCCGCTATTTTGAAACTTTGGCGGCCTATGCCCCCGATCAGATGAAGATTTTTGATTATGGCCGGTCCTGGCAGGGCAAGCGCCTCATCTATGCAGCCATTGGCAGCCCAGAAAAAATTGCCAATCTGGATACGATCCAAGCAGATGCCCAAAAGCTTGCTGATCCGCGCAAGCTGTCCGCTGGAGAAGCCGAAGCCATTATCGCCCGGCACCCAGCCGTCGTTTGGCTCGCCTATTCTGTCCATGGCGATGAAATTGGGCCTGCTGATTCCTCGCTCCAGCTTGCCTATCATTTGCTGGCCGCCCGCGGCGACCCGCGCATGGCTGACATTAAGCGCAATACGTTGATCATCATCGTGCCGATCCAAAATCCAGATGGTCGCGATCGCTTTATCGGTACGAATTTGAACGGCACCGGCATAATACCCAATGGCGACCCGCTTTCGGCTGAGCGCGATCAGCCTTGGCCCGGCGGGCGCGTCAACCATATGCAATTCGACCTAAACCGCGACTGGTTCGCCCTTACCCAGCCCGAAACCCGCGGGCATACGGCAGCGGTTCTGAAATACTACCCGGTTGTGGTGGTCGATAGCCATGAAATGGGCAGCGACCGCAGCTTCTTCTTTCCACCAGAGGCCCAACCCATCAATCCGAATGTTACGGGAGAACAACTCGCCCTCAAGAACCTTTTGGGTCAAAACAATGGACGCTGGTTTGATAAGCTCGGCCTGCCCTATTTCACCCGCGAGAGCTATGATTTATTCTATCCGGGCTATGGCGACGGCTGGCCGACCGCTCATGGCAGCATTGCCATGACGTTCGAGCAGGGGTCATCGCGCGGCATGATCGCCAAGCGATCAGACGGCACACAGTTTGCCTTCCGAGATACGGTCAAGAGCCAATTCGTCGCCGTTTTGTCGACGATTGAAGTCGCCGCGCGTGAGCGGGGACGTTTTGTCCGCTCGTTCTACGATTTCCGACGCACAGCCATTGCAGAAGGCAAAAGCGAGGCGGTAAAGTCCTATATCCTGCCAACGCAGACCGATCAGTCCAGCACTGATAAATTAGCCGCCTTGCTCAGCCGGCAAGGCATTGAAGTCAGCCGTACGACCAGCAATTTCACGGCCTGTGGACGGACTTTTGCCGCCGGCTCTTATGTGGTGTCATCCGCGCAGCCTGCAAAACGCCTGATCCGCAATTTGTTGGAAGCCGATACGGCCATGGAAGCCAACTTTGTGGCCGAGCAAGAGCGCCGGCGCCGTGCGGGTTTGGGCGACCAAATTTATGATGTGACAGGTTGGTCCTTGCCGTTACTCTATAATGTCGAGACGGTACCTTGCACGATCGATCCAAACGTGAGTGGCCAGAGAGCCAGCACGGCAATGATCCAACCCGGCCAAGTGATCAATCCAGACGCCCAAGTCGCCTTTATTGCAGCCTCAGGCTCCACCGCCACGTCCCGCTTCATGGCCAAGGCGCTGCAGCGCGGAATTGTGCTTCGGTCGATGGAAGAAGCGTTCACGTTAGAAGGCAAAACCTATCCAGCTGGCAGTTTGGTGGTTGCCCGCAGCGAAAATGGCACCGACCTTACAAACCAGCTCTCCAGCCTCGCGGCCGAAACCGGCGCGGTTTTGACTGGCTTCAACTCCTCTTGGGTCACCAATGGCCCAAGCCTAGGCTCGGATAAGGCGATCAAGCTGCGCAATCCGCGTATCGTTTTGGCGTGGGATAGCCCCACCGACCGGAATTCCGCTGGCGCGACCCGCTATGTGCTAGAGCGTAAGTTTGGTGTGCCCATAACACCCGTTCGGATCAGGCGTTTGGCGAGCCAACCCTTAAGCGGCTATGATGTTATTATCTTGCCCGATAGCGAAGGCAGTTATGGGGCCGCCTTGGGCGAGGCCGGTGCGCGAAACCTGCGGGCCTTTGTGCAAAATGGCGGCGTACTGATCTCGCTTGGCACTGCGACAGGTTGGTTGGCAGACCCGGACGTTGATCTGATCGGACTGCGCCGAGAGGCGGCAAGTGTTACAGAAGCTGAAGCTAAAGGTCGCTTGCCAGAAGCCAAAGCGAAGCCCGGTGCTTCGGGCGTCGATGGCGTGAATTTCGCGGATGAGGCCAGCTATAAGCAAGCTATTGCCGAAACAAGCCGCGACCCGACTGAGCTAGACGGGGCCATTTTGCGCGGCGAGACCGCTAAAGATCATTGGCTAACGGCAGGTATTGCGCCAACGCTTCATATGATGGTTGCAGGATCTGACATCTATCGGCCCCTGACGGCCGATGTCGGCGACAATGTCGTGCGATTTGCCGGGCCAAACCAAGTGCGGGCCAGCGGGATCGTCTGGGATGATATCGGCAAACAATTGGCCTTTAAGCCTGCTCTCGCCGTCCAACCCAAGGGACGTGGCTATGTTGTAGCTTTCACGATTGATCCAACCTATCGCGGCATGGCCGACGGCTTGGATTCGCTGATCATGAACGCCATCTATTTCAGCGCAGCCCGTGCCCGTCCAGTGCGGTGACGTTTCGAACAGGGTTTGTTGTCTCGGATAGCGCAGCGGGTCCCGAATCTTCTGCCGCGCAATCCACTTTCCATGATGTTGTCATACCCGGTGGCATCAGCCGAAGGGGGCCTTCTGCAGCAACCTCTCTGAGGTCCCAGCGCGCCACGTCGTTCCCGCGACGATGACAGGATGTAAGCGCTCTCCTCTCCTGGTGGGAGCGTGGTCGGGGGGTGGGGCCTATGCGCAGCATTTAAGGGTACAAGCCCCCCCCGGAGGTTTCCGTGCGAGGCCAGAAGGCGATTCCGCTCCGTCAAAAAAGTCGCTTGACACGGATGGTGTATTACTATACCAACACACCAGAACGCTAGAACAGCAAGTTCTAGTCCATTGGGAGTTGTCTATGACGCAAGCTTGGCGCGACGATCAACCCATCTGGAGGCAGATCAAGGACCGTGTCCTATCTGCCATTCTGGATGGAGGTATAAAGGAAGGAGAGCCTTTGCCGTCTGTTCGGCAGGTGGCTTTGGACCTTCAAGTCAATCCTCTGACCGTTTCAAAGGCCTATCAAGAATTGGCCGATGACGGGCTGGTCGAACGTCGCCGCGGGCTGGGCATGTTTGTCATCGACGGTGCGCGCAAAGGCTTAAGCGCCAGCGAACGCAACACCTTCCTAAAAGAAGAATGGCCTGTCGTGGTGACACGGATCAAACGCTTGGGCTTGAGCGTGCAGGAATTGTTAAAAGACGTTGAGGGGAATGGGCAATGACGGAAGTATTGATTTCGGCCAAGGGTTTGGCGAAGAATTATGGCAAGAAGCAAGCGCTGAAGCCAACCAACCTCGAAATTCCAGCTGGTCGGATTGTTGGTGTGATCGGGGCCAATGGTGCCGGTAAGTCCACCCTGCTCAACTGCCTGCTCGGTCTGTCTGACTATGAAGGCGATCTGCAAGTCATGGGGATGAACCCCTTGATGCAACGCGCCGCGCTGATGGAACAAGTCTGCTTCATCGCCGACGTCGCCACGCTGCCCCGCTGGGCCAAAGTGGCCGACATTCTCGACTGGGTTGCTGGCCTACATCCAAAGTTTGACCAAGCCAAAGCCGTAGCGCGCCTTAAGACCACAACGGTTCAGTTGGACTCCAAGGTCAAGTCGCTCTCCAAGGGCATGATCGTGCAAGTCCATTTGGCGATTGCCCTAGCGATTGATGCGCGCATTTTGGTTTTGGACGAGCCAACTTTGGGCCTCGACATCGTCAATCGTCGCGGCTTCTACGACGCCATCCTGTCGGACTTCTTTGACGAGACCCGCACCGTGATCATCACGACCCACCAGGTCGATGAAGTCGAGCCCATCTTGAGCCATGCGATCTTCATCCGAGATGGGGCCGTTACACTCGATGCTTCGATGGACGTGGTTGCTGAGCGCTTTTTGGCCGTGGATGTCCTCGACAACCAGAAAGCAGAGGCCGAAGCCTTGCGGCCACTTTACAGCCGCTCACTACTTGGGCGCACCACCTTTGTGTTCGACGGCGTTGCCGCCGACCACTTGAAGGCTTTTGGCGAACCACGTCGGGTTGGCCTCGCCGATTTGTTTGTCGCTTTGGCTCAATAGGGGGAGATGATGATTACTGGACTACTATTCACCCTAGCCCAACGTCAGGCACCGGCCGAAGGTCGGCCCTTTCCGGGCAAGTCTTTGAACGCCAAAGCTGGCGCGCCAAAGCAAACGCTGATTCCATCCAGTGGCGATGTTGTCGTGAAGCTGGCGCGCACATCGGGTGTCGTTTTGGCACTTGTCGGCCTCGTGCTTCTGGGCGTTGGCGGCGTGGAATGGTCTTTTGACCCCGCCAACGGCCTCAATATTCAAACAGCTGTTGTCAGCTTCACCCTTCCTGCGGGAGTGTTCTCATGAACAAATTTTTGACCCTCATTCGGCGGGACATGGCCGATAATCGTGGTGCTTTGGTTATCACCCCCATGGTGATCGCCGCTATCCTATTGGCCGTCACCTTGTTTGCAACTTTGACTGGCAATGCCCGCTTTGGCTTTGATCCAGAAGATTACGCCAATGCTCCTCAGAACCGGGGCGCTCAAGGCCAAGTGGTCATTGATGCTGAAAACGGACCAGCTACCGTTAAACGTGGCCTGGATGGCAAGATCACCATCACCAGCGCCGATGGACGTACCAAGACGTTGGATCAGACGATTGATCCCAAAACCAAAGCCGGCATTGAAACCGTCTTGCCGCTCGGAACGGCAGTAGCATCTGTCCTTCCGCTCGTGATTGCCCTGATTACAATCTTGTTCGTCTTGGCAGGCTCGTTGCATGACGAGCGCAAGGATCGCACCATTCTGTTCTGGAAATCCATGCCGGTCAGTGATCTTCAAACCACCAGTGCCAAGCTCGTCTCTATTGTTGGGGTCGGTCTGTTCTTCGCCTTCGCCGTAACGATTGTCTTGCACATAGCGATCACCGGTCTGGCTGTTGCGACCATTGGCAATGTTGGCATCACAGGCATCAGCGCTGCCACGGTATTCGCCAATGCTTCCAAAGTATGGACGGTTTTGGCGGTAGGGCTCCTGATCTATGTCGGTTGGGCATTGCCGGTTTATGGCTGGGTCAGCATGGTCAGCGCTTGGGCTCCTAAAATGCCCTTCGTTGCAGCCTTCGCCCCACTGTTCGTAGTCCCCTTGGTCTATATGGCGATTGCTTATCGTGGCGATGACAATGACGCGATCCTCAACGCCTTGTGGGAACCTGCTGGCCGACTGATTGGCGAGCCGATGACCCAAGGCATGAGCAACATAAATGTGCCCAATAGCGAGAATCTGCCCTCAATCCCTGTCGCTGAGATTCTAGAGCAATTGTCCAGTAGTCTTTCCGAGCCCGGCTTCTGGATTGGCATAGGGGTGGCAGGAGCCTTCATCCTTGCCGCCAGCGAAATCCGCCGCCGTCGGGCACTCTAAGGGTCGGCGAACCAACTCACCACCAGGGCCATCGACCGTGTGTCGGTGGCCTTTTTTGTCCCTTTCAACAAGGCCAAGCCTATGACCTCTCGCCCGCAATTCTGGACTTATGCTCGCCTTACCGGCCTCCTGCTTTTGGTGGTGACGCTGACCCATATGGCCGGATTTCAGATCGCTAGTTCTTTTGTTGTCGCTGGCGACTTTGCAGCGACGGGCGCAAAGATCGCCCATGACGAAGGACTCTATCGTTTGGCGCTCCTCAGCTACAGCGCCTCCAGCATCTTAAGCGTCGCGCTAGCCATCACCTTTGCGCTGTGGATCGCACCGATCAGCCGATTAGGCGCGGGGCTTGTCCTCGGCTGGCGTCTGTTTGAAGCCATCGCCTCGACCATGGCTTGGGCCATCCGCTTTGCCTTGGTCGACAATCAAATCAAGCCCAATCTTCTGGGACCAGCGGGGGCAGAGGCGCTGCATCGCATCGGGCGCGATACCTCCAATGCGGCCTTTGACCTTGGGGCGATTGGACTGGCTTTGGCGACTTTGATCGGCTTCCTTATCCTGTTTCAAGCGCGCAGCCTGCCGCGCCTTCTGTCCATCGTCGCGATGGTAGGTGCTATGCTCATTCTGGTGAGTTCCATCGTGACTTTAGGCTGGCCCGAGACAGAAATTCCAAGCTCAATTGCTTTTGCCGTGACCTTATTGAGCAATTTGATCATCGGGGTTTGGATTTTGGTACGGGGTGACCGCTCACCACACGCAAAGATGCTGGCACAATAGGCTTGACACCCAAGCCTATGTCTATAGCCCGTGATTGAAACACCTCACAGGGGTCGGTCTTGGCGTTTGAAGCAAATTTCGATGGTTTGGTTGGTTTAACCCATAATTATGGCGGGCTCAGCACGGGGAATTTGGCCTCTGCGGCCAATGCAACCGCGGTGTCTCGCCCGAAAGAAGGTGCCCTTCAAGGCCTAGCCAAAGCCAAAAGACTTGCCGATGCGGGACTGGTTCAAGGCCTATTGCCACCCCATGAACGGCCGCATCTGCCCACGTTGAAAGCTATTGGGTTTTCTGGTTCTGACGCCGATATCCTTGCGCAAGCTTGGCAGGCAGATCCAGCTTTGGTGCGCAATGTCTCATCTTCCGCACAAATGTGGGCGGCCAATGCGTCGACGGTGTCGCCTTCCGCTGATTGCGCGGATGGGCGTTTGCATTTCAGTCCAGCAAACTTACTAACCATGCCTCATCGGGCCTTGGAGGCCAGCCAAACCGAGCGCAGCTTGCGCGCAATCTTTGCCAATCCGAACCACTTCACCGTTCATAAGGCCCTACCCTATCAGCCCCTTTTTGCCGACGAGGGCGCTGCCAACCACATGCGCCTATGTGCCAATCATGGTGACGCAGGCGTGGAGATCTTTGTTTGGGGCCGCAATGGCTTTGGCCAACAGGAAACCCGCTTCCCGGCTCGCCAGACTCTACAAACAGGCGAAGCCATTGCGCGCCGTCATGGCCTTGCACCTGAGCGCGTCCTGCATCTTCAGCAAAGCCGGAAAGCGATTGAGGCTGGTGCTTTCCATAATGACGTGGTGGCCGTGGCGAGCCTGCAGGTCTTGTTCTGTCACGAGCACGCGTTCGAAGATCGACTGGGCGCCTATGAGGCGATCAAACGGGCCTGCGATGGCCTGATGGAGGTGGCGATTGTAGAGGTAACAGAGGCCGATGTGCCTTTGGCGGACGCGATTAAATCCTATTTATTCAACACCCAATTGCTGGCGATGCCCGGTGAAGACCGCTTGGTGCTCATCGCGCCCGAAGAGTGCCGCGAGAATGCAGCCACCCATGCCTATCTGGAAAAGCTGGTGGCCAGCAATGGACCGATCGGTCGAGTCCAATTCGTTGATGTGCGTCAGTCCATGCGCAATGGTGGCGGGCCAGCCTGTTTGCGCCTGCGGGTGGTGCTGGATGATGCCAAGCTGGAAGCGATCAGCGCGCGGGCTGTGCTCAATGAGGCCTTGTATAACGACTTGGTCGCGTGGGTGAACCGCCACTATCGCGAGACATTGGGGCCAAATGATCTGGCTGACCCCAACCTCCTCCTTGAAGGGCGGACCGCCTTGGACGAGCTGACCCAGATCATGAAACTGGGCTCAGACTTCTATCCCTTCCAGCGCGGCTGAACGGCTTCCTATTTGGCCCCGGGCAGGCTGTAATGCACCGAGGCACCCGGTCCCAAAGGCCAGTCGAAATAGACCCAAGCCGCTGTCATCGCCATGCCAGCAACCATGAAGGCCAAAGCAAATGGCAACATCATGGAAAGAAGCGTGCCGACGCCAACATTCTTGTCCCATCGCCTACAAAAGGCGAGGACAAGCGGGAAGTAAGACATCAAGGGCGTGGCGATATTGGTATAGCTATCGCCCATTCGGTATGCCGCTGTGGTCATTTCAGGCGAGATGCCCAAAAGCATGAACATCGGCACGACGACAGGTGCCATCGCACTCCACTTCGCCGAAGCCGAACCAATGAACAAGTCTAAGAAAGACGAGAAGGCTTGGACGCAGACGAGTAAGAAGGGGGCTGGCAGGCTCAATTCCTTCAAAGCGGCTGCCCCATTGATCGCAGCAATCGGGCCAAGGTTTGACCAGCTGAACATCGCGATGAAATGGGCGGCAAAGAAAGCAAAGACGATATAAGGGGCGAGCGAACGGATACCCTCATTCATCATGGAAACAACATCTGACGACGAGCGGATCGACTTGACCGACACGCCAAACGCGATGCCGCCCAACAGAAAAATGAGTGTAAAGGCTGCAATCAGGCCCTGATAGAAGGGTTGCAACTGCGCTGTGCCCTTCTGGCTTTCATCAATCAGCGGGGTGAAACCAGGCCACAAGGACAGGGCCGCAAATAGGGCAATGACCAATAGCGCTGTGACCCCAGCCCAAGCGAGGCCACGCTTTTCTTCTGAGGTGACAACTGACTTGGCTAATTCCGCCTTCAGATCATCGTCGGGACTGCCCGTCCACGGCCCGAGACGCGGTTCTAAAACCCGGTCTGTGATAAACCAGATGATCGGAGTGAAGAGAATAACGATGGCCAGAATGAACCACCAATTGCCCAAGGGGTTCATCGTCCAAGTCGGGTCAATGATGCGGGCGGCTTCTTGAGTAAAGCCGAACAAGAGCACGTCGAGCTGACCCGGCGTGATATTGCCGGCAAACCCACCAGAAACCGCTGCGAAAGCGGCGGCAATCCCCACCAGCGGATGACGGCCTGCGGCCGCATAGACCAAGCCGCACAAAGGAATGAAAACCACATAGCCCGCGTCTGAGGCATGGTGACTGGTCATGCCGATCAAGCAGACCACAGGGGTCAGAAAGGCGCGGGGCAAATCGCGTAGGCTGTTGCGGATCAAGGCGCTAAACAGGCCGGAACGTTCGGCCACCGCCGCACCCAGCATCACGACCAAAACCACGCCTAAAGGCGCAAAGCCGGTCAGGGTACGTGGCATATCCACAATCAGCCTCTTGAGATTTTCTTCAGAGAACAAGCTAGTTGCGTCGAAGATCAGAAGCCCATCCTTCAGCACAGCGCCACTGGGTGGTTTCTCACCGGAGAAGGGTAGCGAGGCAGACCAGCCCAACGCAGAGCCAATCACGGAGAGCACCATTAAAAAGCCAATCAGCCAGACAAAAATCATGACTGGGTCGGGCAATAGGTTTCCGACACGCTCAACCCACGCTAGGAAACCGCGCTGGGTGTTTGGGACAGGCTTGGCGGGAGGCGTGGCTTGGGTCATAGACATCTCGGAAATCGTTGAAGGCGCGTCATGTGCCTGTTTCTCAGTGGCTGTGCATCTCACAATGTTGGCATCTGTCCGACATATGTTCTATTCAGCCATCCTTTAGGAGCCAATCATTCGTGTCGGACCGTCCAAAATCGCGACTTTATCTCATCACGCCGCCGAAAATTGAAAATCTCGACCACTTTGCCAAGACCCTGCAGGGAGTCATAGAGGCTGGCGATGTGGCTTGCCTGCAATTGCGCCTGAAAGGGGCCAGTGATGCTGAAATCCTAGCCGCTGCAGCCGCAATCTTTCCCTTAGCCCAAGAGTTGGGGGTAGCATGCCTGGTGAATGATCGCGCTGATCTGGCCAAGCTTGCGGGCGCTGATGGGGTGCATATTGGACAGTCAGACGGCACCTTGGCAGCGGCGCGCAAACATGTTGGCAAGGATGGTATCGTTGGCGTCACCTGTCACGACAGCCGCCACTTGGCGATGGAAGCTGCCGAAGCGGGGGCCGATTATGTCGCTTTTGGTGCCTTTTTCGACACCGCCACAAAAGCGGCACCAACACGCGCCAATGTGGACATACTTTCATGGTGGCAAGAGATTATGGAAATTCCCTGCGTCGCTATTGGCGGCATCACGCCAGATAATGGGGCAGACCTCGTGAGAGCCGGGGCGGACTTTTTGGCCGTTTCTGCCGGGGTTTGGTCCTGGCCATCGGGTCCGATCGCGGCAAGTGCTGCTTTTAAGGAGATGTTCGACGCATGCGCTTAACCCGTCTGCGCCAGACTTTATTCGCTTTAGCCCTTGTGTTGCCCGGGCACGCGATGGCGCAAGCCCCCGCAAGCCCGATGGCTCTTGAAGCGGAAGCCGATCAACGCGCGCTAGAAGCTGCCGTATCTGCCTTACGGGCTGGTCAGTATCGCGATGCGCTCAGCCTAGCTGAAAACTTGGCCTCGCGCGGCAATCCTAAGGCGGCAGCCTTAGCTGGGTCCATCTACGAGCAAAATCTGATTGATACGGCAACGCCAGAAGCCGCTGTGCGCTGGTATCGCCGCGCGGTCACCGGCGGCAATAGCGATGCCATGTTGGGCTTGGCGCGCTTAGGGCTGGCGCGAAAGGGCGGGTCAACCCCGAGCGAAGCGCTCACCATGCTGCAACGGGCCGCTGCCAATGGACGAAAAGAAGCCTTGGCCCCTTTGGGCGACTTATTTCTTTCCGGTGCGGCTGGGCCAAAGGATCGTACACGGGCTGCAAGCATTTATGCTCAGGCCGCTGCCTTTGGCGATGCTGATGCTGCCTATGCAGCAGGCATCCTCTATGCCGATGGCGACCCAGATCCCATGGACGATCCCTTGAAGGCCATCAACTATCTCCGTCAGGCCGCCCAAGCTGGGCGTGCCGATGCCTCGGCGGATTATGGGCTGATGCTCTATCAGGGTCGGGGTGTCGCACGCGATCTGAAAGGGGCTGCGCAATGGTTTAAGGCAGCAGCTGAAGGCGGGGACCTCGATGGGGCTTTTTATTGGGCTTTGGTCAATGCCAAGGGCGAAGGAACGCCGCAGAACCTTGAGCTTGCTGTCCAATGGGCTCGTGTTTCCAAAGGCTCTTCTCCCGACGCCGACCGCCTGTTAGCGCAGTTGGAGACCATCGCCGCCAAACCAAAACCAGCTACCAGCAAGCCCTGAATTCAGCCTGTTTCTGGCTCCTAAATCGATTCACAAACAAGCCGTGCATGTGGTAGACCAAGCAGGTGTTAGCACCAACCACCCCTCCCCTGTCGACGCGGCGCGCCCTTGCGAAGACCATTCGCGCGGATGCGATGGTAAAAGGGCTGCGAACGCTCTGGCCGCCTTTGTGTCTCTTGGCTAGTGTCGGGGCAGCAGGCAGCTACTTAGAAGGCTTACCACCAGCATTGGTATCGGCCTTGGCAGGTCTGACATGGTTGTTCAGCGCTTATTTGTTTTGGCGTGGCTGGCACGTCTTCCACCCCATGACGGAGTACGAAGCCGGTCGCGTCTTGGAGAAAGCCGCTGGCCTAGAAGAATTACGTCCGCTGACAGGTGGCGAAGACCGGCGGATCAGCGGCGATGACGCTCTCTGGTCTTGGCACCAACGTCGCTTGATTGAAGCAGCAGCGGCTTTATCCACCCCTGTGAAGCCGAAGCTAAACTGGCAAGACGCTTCGAAGGCGTTCGTTTTGATTGTGGCGCTCGGGCTTTGCTGGTTGAACCCCTTGGCGACTGCACGCGCCCTGACGTTTGATCTGTCACCCTTGATGGGCGACAGTGATCTTGTCGTTGAAGTATGGGCCGAACCGCCCAGCTATACGGGCTTGCCCCTTATCCGACTTGACCGCGACCAAAGCGAGGCAGCTTTACCTTTAGGGTCGCGCATCACGGCCCGTGTCGACGGCGCGCGCGGTGCGCCTGTACTGCGGGGACCATCCCGCACAGCGCGGCTAAAGCCAGCGCAAGGCGCAGCCTGGCAAGGCCAAATTGAGATCACCCGTTCTGGCACCTTGAAACTTGATCGCCTCGGGACGCGAGCACAGTGGCATATAGAAGCCACCCCAGATCAGAAGCCTCAGCTAACTTTACCCAATCCGATCCAGATTGATCCAAAAGGGCGGCTGGATGTTTCCTTTCAAGCCAGCGATGACTATGGCTTGGCCGCAGCCTTTGTGCGCATCCGGCCAATGAAGGTGCCGGAAGGTCTGGCTGGGCGCTCGGTCTTTGATACACCCATCCCGTTGGAGGGGGCCACGGGTGAAAATGGGGCAAGGCGAGTCTTTGTGGAAGTCGCCGATCACCCGCTGACTGGGCTTCAAGTTGAGGCGCAGGTCGTTGTGCGCGACGGCTTGGGGCAGGAAACAGCATCTAAGCCAACCAGACTGACCTTGCCGGAACGAAATTGGCAATCCAGCCTCGCTGGTGCCTTGCAAGAGGTAAGGTTGATGATTTTGCGCGAAGCGCGGCCCTATCAACGCCCCTTGCCGCGCTTTGCCACTTTGCTTGAGCCTATTGACGATGGCGGGCCAAAAACCGACGCGGTCTATTTGGGGCCCATCAAGCTAGACTTGACCGACCCGCAGCCCGGTGCCCCACAGGGTATTGCGAAGGCAACCCGTCATCTTGAAGCCATTGCCGAAGCGATGGCGCAACTGGGCTTGAGCGACCTTGGTCAATTGAGCCTGCATTATACGCTGGAGCGCTTGCGCCTCGCGCGCACGGTGGCTGATGCCCACAGCGTGGCCCCTCTCTTATGGCAAATGGCTTTGCAGATTGAAGCCAGCAACCAAACCCCCGCCCAACAGAAGATCGCCCAAGCACGCGAGGCCTTGAAACAAGCGCTCGAGCAAGGTGCGTCGCCCGAGCAAATCCAGCAATTGACGCAAGAGCTGCGCGAAGCGGTGGGTGAGCGTCTGCAGGAATTGGCCCAGCAGGGTGCTTCGGGTGAAGGGGGCGAGCAAGATACATCAGGCCCCGAAATTAGTGCCGGTGATCTGGAAGATCGCCTGCGAGAGCTAGAAGAATCGGGCAGCTCAGGCGCACGCGAAGACGCCTTGGCGCAATTAGATCAGCTCGATGAGCTGCTCGAAAATCTCCAACCGGGCAGCTCCGGGCCAGGCGAGGGGCAAGCTGAGGGTCAGGGCCAAGGCGGGCCTCTGGACAATGCGATGCGCCAGCAGAGGTCGCTTTCGGATCAAACAGAACAATTGGGGGAAACCTCGCCTTCAGATCAATCACAAAGAACGGCAGAAGACCTTGCCAACCAACAAGAAGGCTTGGCCGATGCATTGGGGGGCAATACCCAGAGTGATCCATCGAAAGAGGAAAGCGCAGAAAATCAGAATAAGCGCCAAGCAGCCGAGGCCATGCGGGAGGCTGCTCAAGCCCTAAGAGACGGTGATCTTAACCGCGCCCAAGATGCGCAGTCCCGTGCCATGCAAGCCTTGCGACAAGCAGCGGAATCCAACCCACAGGGTCAAGCATCCGGGTCGGGTGGACCCGAAGACCCCTTAGGCCGGACGCTCCCGAAACAGGACGACGGCAAGGCCACCAAAGTCCCGGATGCCGTTGAAAAGCGGCGCGCTCGTGATGTGCGCGATGAATTGCGACGTCGCCAAGCTGATCCCCAACGCGACAAAAACGAACGTGACTATATTGACCGACTTTTGCAGGAACGCTAGCCCGTTAAAATGTTCTTGACAGCATCACTGCCATCATGACAGTATGACTGTCATGAATGAGACTTTGACCAAATCCCATCGCGACCGCCAACGTGACGCTACCGCTGAGATCATCTTGGCAGCGGTCGGGCGGTGCTTGGAAGATGTGGAGTTGGCAGACCTGACCTTCACCCAAGTTGCCCGGGTTGCGGGCTTGGGTGAACGGACAATTTATCGTCACTTCCCAAATAAAGAAGCCCTGTTGGATGGCTGGTGGCGCGCCCATAAGTCGCGGCTGGACCAAGAGGCCTTCCCAGACACGCTGGCTGCACTGCTTGCCTTTCCGGTGAAGGCCTTCCCCGCCTTTGATGAGGAAGCCGAGATCATGCGCGGCGCTGTCCTCTCCCCACAAGGTCGGGCCATGACCCTTGCGCGCAATGAAGAACGGCAAGCAGCAATCCGCCGCGCTGTGCAAGCAGAGCTTGGCCCGGAAGCTTCGGAAGAGACGGTGCTAACCGTGTGCGCCAGCGTGCAACTTTTCCAATCTGCAACCGCTTGGCTTACCATGCGGGACTATTGGGATCTGAAGGGCGACCAGTCTGGGCAGATCGCGCGACGCGCCATCCAAGCCATTTTTTCTGCCGCACGTGAAGGCACTTTGTAGGAGTATCCAATGATTTTACATGCCTCTATTTCCGCGATCGACCCGAGGCATGTGGCTGAGGTGCTTGCCGAACTTTGGGAGGGGGAGGCCCTGCCCTTTGCCCCAGTTTCCGGAGCGTGGATTGCCATGGCAGGGGACGAGCGTGGTACCGGGATCGAGGTTTACCCCAAAGGCCGCGCCCTGATCCCCGGTTCTGGCGATGCCATGTTTGACACCACCGATCTCGATCATCCATCTTGCTATGGCGCAACCCATTTGGCAATCCAATGCCACAAGAACCAAGACGCAATTCAGGCCATAGCCGAGCGCGAAGGCTGGCGGTCGGTCCGCTGCTCGCGCGGTGGCATGTTTGATGTCATCGAATTTTGGATTGAAAATGCCACTATGATTGAAGTCCTGACTTCTGAAATGCAGACGGATTATCAAGCCACGTCATCGATTGAGGCTTGGCGCGAAGCCATCGGCCAGATGGCTTGAATTAGGGGGATGGGAATGACTACGATTGAAACTCTTGAGAAGCCCAAGCGCTTCTATCAAACCATGGCGTGGGTCTTTGTGGCCGTTGCTTTTGGGGGCTTTATCCCGACCTATTGGCTGAAGCTGATGGACGGTAGCTTTGCTGGCAAGCCTATCCTGCACATTCATGGGTTCCTCTTGTTTGCTTGGGTGTTGTTTTATGCGGTACAGGTCAATTTTGTAGCCAACCGCAAGATAGCTGATCATCGAAGCTGGGGGATTGCAGGCGTCTCATTATTCACGGCGCTCGGCATCTCCATCATCCTTGCGGCGATCAATACAATCAAGCTCGGGGAAACAACTGGCTTTGCGACCCAAGCCGCCTCTTTCTCCATTGTCACCTTCTCGGGCATCGCCATCATTGCAGTCTTTATCACGCTGGCAATCATGAATGTGCATCGGTCAGATTGGCATAGTCGCTTGATGACCTTGTCCTTTGTGCCCTTGTTGCAAGCCCCAATGGCACGACCATTTGCGGTCCTTATGACACCGCCGGGGGCCATAGGACCGCCACCAGTTTTCGTAACCTTGCCGCCAGCGATCGTCATTGACCTCATCCTGGTCGCAATGCTGATCTATGACCGCAAAGTCACGGGCCGTTTCCACCCCGTTACCGTTTGGGGGGCGGTCGCCATCATCGCGGTACAGATTTTGTGCGTGCCCGTCTCAACCAGTCCAGTTTGGATCGCAACCGCCAAGGCCATCGCCGGGCTCGCTGGCTAAACAAAAAGGGGCACCAGACCAAAAGTCTGGTGCCCTTTTCTCCAACGCGGGAGCGTTTGGCTTACTTGTCTTCCAGCTCAGGCGACCATTGGCCAAGCGAAGCCAAGCCATTCATATGGGCACGTTTGTAGAAGGCAGCTTGAGCGGCCGGGATATTTTCTTCCTTGCCGGACCAAGCTTTTTGCGGGGCGGCTTGCAGCGCGCGGCCGTAAGAGAAGGTCAGGTTCCAAGGCAAAGCATGCATGGCATTCATGGCGTTCAAATGCGCGGTTGCGTCGATGTCCGACTGGCCGCCCGACAAGAAGGCGATGCCGGTGACCGTCGAAGGCACCGTGTTTTTCAGGCACTGAACGGTCTTTTCTGCAACCTCTTCTACGCTGGGCTGAACTTTACACTTACGGCCCGCGATCACCATATTCGGCTTCAAAACGATGCCTTCCAATTGGACGCGCATTTCATAAAGTGCTTGGAAGGTCATCTTCAACACATATTCGGTCACTTCAAAGCAGCGATTGATATCATGGTCGAGGTCCATCAAGACTTCGGGTTCAACAATCGGCACAATGCTTTCTTCTTGGCACATGGCAGCATAACGCGCCAAAGCATGCGCATTGGCCTTAACCGAGCCAGCACTTGGACGACGGGCGTCAATATCAATGACTGCGCGCCACTTCGCGAAACGCGCGCCGTGCACATAATAATCGCGGAGACGATCACGCAGATTGTCGAGGCCATCGGTCACGCGCTCGCCCGGGAAGAAGGGCATTTCGCGCGGACCCATATCGACTTTAATGCCGGGGATGGCACCATGCGACTTGATGATGTCTACCAAGCGCGATTCATCGCGCGCAAATTGACGAATGGTCTCATCATAGAGGATGACGCCCGAAATATGGTCCTTCATCGCTTTTTCGGATCGGAACAACAATTCCCGATAGTCGCGCCGTGTGTTGGGGGTAGACTCAACACCAATGGCGTCGAAGCGCGAACGAATGGTTGCAGTGCTTTCATCAGCAGCCAAAATGCCCTTACCTGGGGCGACCATGGCCTTGGCGGTCGCGACGAGTTGATCGAGATTCATAGCTGTCCTCTTAGATACACAGTTGGATTAGGATGATTGTTTTAGTGCTTCAACGCCGGGAAGGGCTTTGCCTTCCATCCATTCAAGGAAGGCTCCGCCTGCGGTAGAAACAAAGGTGAAATCTGTGGCCACTTTGGCCTGATTGAGGGCTGACACTGTGTCACCACCGCCTGCAACGGCCACCAAGCGACCAGAACGTGCCAGAGCCGCTGCGGTGCGGGCTGCTTCCATGGTGCCAATGTCAAACGGTGGCAGTTCAAATGCACCCAAAGGACCGTTCCAAACCAAGGTCTTGGCGGTCTCTAGGGCGGCTGCCAAGGCAGCAACAGATTTCGGCCCAGCATCAAGGATCATTTCTCGATCCTTGACATCGTCGATCTCGCAGGTCCGGTTTGGCGCGTGGGCGGCAAAAGCTTCGGCTACGACAACATCGGTTGGCAGCAGGATTTGGCACTTGTTGGCGGCCGCCTGCGCTTCGATAGCGCGGGCGGTTTCTAAAAGATCATGTTCGCACAAAGACTTGCCGACATGGGTACCACGTGCGGCGAGAAATGTATTTGCCATACCCCCACCGACGGCCAAGATATCAACGCGAGAAACAAGGTTCTGGAGAAGGTCGATTTTGCTGGAAACCTTCGCTCCACCCACAACGGCCATCACAGGATGGGTTGGGTTGCCGAGTGCCTTGTCGAGATAGTCGAGTTCATGGGCCATTGACAGGCCGGGATAAGCAGGCAGCAAGTGCGCAATGCCTTCGGTTGACGCATGCGCACGGTGCGCTGCGGAGAAGGCATCGTTCACATAAATGTCGGCCAGATCAGCAAAGCCCTTGGCAAGCTCTGGATCATTTTTTTCTTCGCCGGGCTGGAAGCGGGTATTCTCCAGCAACAGCACATCGCCTGCAACCATGTCGGCAACGGCAGCTTCGGCAATTGGCCCTACGCAATCAGCCGCGAATGCCACAGGTCTATCCAAGAGCGCCGCCAAGGCGGGTACAATGGGTGCCAAGGACATGGTTGGAACAACTTTGCCCTTTGGGCGATCAAAATGGGCCGCGAGGATAACTTTCGCGCCTTTCTCGACCAAGAGCTCAATCGTTGGAACAGCTGCGCGCAGACGTGTGTCATCACTGATGACACCGTCTTGCATTGGGACATTGAAATCAACGCGGACAAAGGCGCGTTTGCCTTGAAGATCCGCCGTCTTGAGCGATAGAAAAGTCATTTTTACCCTATCAGTGCGTGAAGTGCCGCACCAAAACCAAATCCGACACCATGGACGACCGCAATCAGAATTAAAGCCATTGCTGTTGTCCCAATGGCGCGCCCTAAGCTCGCATGAACCATGCCACTTACCCGGCGCCGGTGCACAAAAGCCCACCAGATTGTCGCCAAGATCATCATCACTATGGCCGCCCACAAAGACAGGCCAAAGAGGGCGAGGAGGATCGTGGTTGAGGCGAGACTTGCCTCAACCACCCCATTGCTGAAGCGCGACGGTACGAAATCAGACTTGGCTTCAGTCACATCCATCAGATCAGTTTTGCCATGGCGATGGCGGTATCGCTCATGCGGGTCGAAAAACCCCACTCGTTATCGTACCAAGACAGGATGCGCACCAGCGTGCCGTCCATCACTTTGGTTTGATCCAAGGCGAAGGTCGAGGAATGGCTGTCATGGTTGAAATCGATTGACACGTTGGGGTCTGCAGTATAGCCGAGCACCCCCTTCAACGGACCATCTGCAGCCGCTTTGATCGCAGCATTAATCTCATCCACCGTGGTGGTACGCTTGGCGACAAACTTGAGATCCACGCACGAAACGTTTGGTGTTGGGACGCGGATGGCAACTCCATCTAAGCGACCTGCCAGTTCCGGCAAAACCAAGCCCACCGCCTTGGCTGCACCGGTTGATGTTGGGATCATGGACAGGGCCGCCGCACGTGCCCGGTACAAATCCTTGTGCATTGTATCCAACGTTGGCTGGTCACCCGTATAAGAGTGGATCGTCGTCATAAAGCCTTTGTCGATGCCAATGGCGTCGTTCAAGACCTTCACAACCGGCGCCAAGCAGTTGGTGGTGCACGACGCGTTAGAGACAATCAAATCATCCTTTGTGAGGGATGTATGATTTACACCGAAAACGATGGTTTTATCCGATTGCTCGCCAGGTGCGGAGATCAGTACGCGCTTTGCACCAGCGGTCAAATGCGCGGCAGCTTTCTCGCGGGCGGTGAACAAGCCTGTGCATTCCATTGCAATATCGACTTGGTTTTCACCCCAAGGCAAGGTCGCAGGATCGCGTAGCGCGGTTACTTTGATGGGCTTACCATTGACGACAATATTGTCGCCTTCAACGCTGACGCTGGCCGGAAAGCGGCCATGCACGGAATCATATTTCAACAAGTGCGCGTTAGTTGCAGCGGGGCCCAAATCATTGATAGCCACCACTTCAATATCATCTCGCCCATTCTCGATGATGGACCGTAAAACCAGACGGCCGATCCGGCCAAATCCATTGATCGCGACGCGCACGCTCATACTAATCTCCGTAGTAAAACTACAAAATCAAGGCGTTTTTGCCTTATTTTGCGGGAACATGGCATGTAGAGGGAGCCCATGCCATTTGTAGCGTCGCTATAGCCATCATCTGTCGAATCGTCCACCCAATGGCGGTGTTTGCCTGCCATGGATTTGGGGTTTTGGCAGGACTCAGCTATGGAATTGTCATGAGCATTGGAAAGCCGCCACCGCTGGATCAAACTCTCGTTCGTTTCAATAGTGCGTTGTCGCGCCTTGAAACAGCGTTGGCCGCCTCCATGACGCGGGTCAGCGAGGCCGCGCGTCGGACCGGCTATGAAGAAGGTCACCAAAGTGGCCTTCGAGAGGCGCAAGAAGCACGCGGTTATCCCGCCACACCCGATGTGAACCCCTTATTGCAAGAAGAGTTGGACGCGGCAAAAGCGCGCGAAGTACAATTACAGCGCGCTGTCGAAGAAGCCCGTGCCGCCTTGAAAGAGGCGATGGGTGATATTCGAGCCGCCTTGACACCGCTTTAAAACCACCAGCGGACAGCAGAAGGTTACCCGTATGAAGTCCGTTGCCCTCAACCATCCAGCCATATCTGTACGCGGAGCCATGCATGTGGCTCAAACGCCCACCAGTCTGAAGGCTTGGCGGCTGCCGGCGTGGACTTGGGCCCAATCACCCGACCCAGCCGTAGATTTGATGGTTGGCATGACCAGCGGGGTCCGCTTGTGTTTTACGACGGATGCAGCGGCATTTTGCTTGAATATCCTCGAGACCGGGATTCAACTTGCCGGCACGCCACGACGGCCAGTGACCTTCGAGCTCTATCTGAATGGCGCATACCATGCCACAGCGGAGGTTGTTTCAGGTCATACTATTGTGGTGAACCCGACAGGTCCTTCGTTCGCGGCAGGGACCGCTTCAGAGGTCCGGTTTGACGGACTAGGAAGCGAGCGAAAGGTAGTCGAACTATGGCTGCCACAGTCGGCACAGGTCGAGATCCTCGGCCTATCGATCTCAAATGAAGCTGAACTTCACCCCAGCCCGGAAGCTCTAGGTTTGCGTTGGGCCCATTATGGCAGTTCCATCAGTCATGGCATGGAGGCCAAGGGCCCGTCTTGGACTTGGCCCGCCGTGGCAGCCCGCGCATTAGGCCATGAGCTCACCAATATCGGTTTGGCAGGACAATGCCATTTGGATGGCTTTGTGGCGCGCAGCTTGCGCGACGGACCGTTTGACATCATCAGCATGGAAATCGGCATCAATATCATCGGGGCTGACACGATGCGACGGCGGGTGTTCGCAAGTGCACTCCATAGCTTCCTCGACACCATACGTGAGGGGAAACCGGATACGCCTTTACTTGTAATCTCGCCCATCTTTTGCCCCTTGCTGGAAACTCACCCGGGGCCACTCGTACGCGACAGTTTAGCGCATTACGGCCAAACCGAACGGCCTCATAGCGCGGCAGACGGGGCGCTAACTTTAGTTGAAAGTCGCGCCATCATAGCCGATGTTGTGACGCGCCGACAAAGGACTGGCGATGTCCACCTCTTCTATCGAGATGGTCTGAGCCTCTTTGGTGCTGCGGACGAAGCGGACTTGCCTGACCACCTGCACCCGAATGCAGCAGGTCAAGAACGGATGGGTCAGCGGTTTGCTGCCGAACATTGGGTCAAGGGATGACGATCAATCCTAAAAAGGCGCATTGAGTTTTGCGCAGCACTGCCTAAAGCTGGGTTGGCTATGAAGTAATTGGGGAGCTTTGGGTTTGACCAAGATTTTGATCACCGGCGGTGCAGGCTACATTGGCAGTCATGCGGCTTGGGCTTGTGTCGATGCTGGGTATGAGGTGATTGTTGTCGACAATCTCTCTACCGGCGTGGCTCGCAACGTTCCCAGTAAAGCAAGTCTGATTGAAATGGATATTGGGGATAGGGCGGCCGTTGCCGAAGTTCTAACCAGACACAAAATTGATGCCATCATGCATTTTGCAGGCTCAATCGTGGTGCCAGAGTCGGTGGTTAATCCGGGTCTCTATTACGAGAATAATACGGCTAAAAGCTTAGGGCTGATCCAAGAGGCCGTTAAGGCGGGTGTGAAGGCCTTCATCTTTTCATCGACAGCGGCTGTCTATGCGCCAGGTAATTCTGGCCCGTTGACGGAAAGCGACACAAAAGCACCTCTGAGCCCTTACGGCCAGTCCAAGCTCATGACGGAATTGATGCTGGCCGACATGTCCGCGGCCCACGGGATATCAATAGGTGTTTTGCGCTATTTCAATGTTGCAGGGGCGGATCCTCAAGGCAGAACCGGACAAAGCACCCCAAATGCCACCCACTTAATCAAGGTCGCGTGCCAAGTGGCCACGGGTCAGCGTGCAAGTATGGACGTGTTCGGCACTGATTACGACACGCCAGATGGCACGTGCGTCCGCGACTATATTCACGTCAGTGATCTGGCTGACGCGCATGTTCTGTTGGCGCAGCATTTATTGGCAGGCGGCGCTAATGTCACCGCCAATTGCGGCTATGGCAAAGGCGCATCTGTTCTGGAAGTTTTGGCCGCACTTGAAAAGCAGCTGAACCATCCAATTGCGGCGAAGATGTCGCCCCGAAGGGCCGGGGATGCCCCTTCTTTGGTGGCAAACTCCGCACATCTAAAATCACTTGTCCCTTGGCAGCCCAAGTTCGAAAACCTCGATGATATCGTTGCTGCGGCTTTGGCTTGGGAGCGGCACTTGACCCAAACCGGATAAGGCCAAAGGATTCACCTCATAAATCTATCAGACTGACTAAGCCCAATCCCTAGGCTGGTGTGACCTTTAGCCAACCAGATGAAATGTCCATGTCACGCACCAGCCGCTTAGATCTTCCCCTCTTACTTGCCTCGCAAGCCGACAAACATGTCAGCTATAATGAAGCCATGCTCGCCTTGGATGTTCGTGTCCAATTGACCGTCTTAAGCCGCGCCCTCAGCGCCCCACCTGACACCCCGACTGAAGGCGATTGCTACATTCCCAAAGCCCTCGCCAGTGGGGCTTGGAGCGGGTTCGACAATCAGTTGATCGCTTTTCAAGGTGGCAGTTGGCAGCCGGTACCAGCCAAAGCGGGATGGCTCGGCTGGCTACTGGATGAAGCCGTCAACATCCGCTTCGACGGCTCAACTTGGCATGCGGTTCCAATAGTATCTAGCGTCAATCCAATTGACCAAATCGGAGTTAATACAACGGCCGACGCGACCAACCGCTTGGCTGTAAAGAGCGAGGCCGTACTGCTGTCCCACCCCAATGAGACTATCGGCAATCTGTGTGTTAAGCTGAACAAGTCGCAACCCAGCGCGACGGGCTCGCTCTCATTTCAAACCGGCTGGTCGAGCCGCGCTGAACTAGGTCTCCTTGGCTCAGACGACTTTGGCCTCAAAGTAAGCCCAGATGGTAGTTCCTTTAAAACCGCTCTAAGTATCGACCGAACCAGTGGCGGGCTTAAAGCCCATGGCGGCCTGATTGACCCCAATACTGGCTTACGCGCCCTCACCCTGGTTCCCGCTGTTGTAAAAGATATCTGGCGATCCGATATGGAGTCGCCTGCTACGCCACGAACCTATATCGTTGCGAGCGTGTCGGGCGATGCGATCACGATTGCGACGAATACTGTCGAACAAATCTTTAGCCAATCGCTTCGCGGGGTCTCAAAGGTGAGGATTTGGAACGTCTCCAAGAGCCCGGCCAGGTCAGCTTGGGTCAATTGGAACAGTGCTGCAAACGTCTTCAACGTCCACCAAGCTACAGATGTTGCTGGCTGGGCCGCGGGTGAAATGCTGCGCCTCGGCGATCCAAATCCGAGCGGCACGAACAGCCTTGGCATGATCGCTCTTGATATCAGCGACTATCTTTTCAACAATTTTGGTGTCGTATTTCCGCAAAGCGGCCTGAAGCTGTCGCTCTCAGTCCAAGGGGTGGGGGGCCGGGCGGGTTTGGATTGCTCTGGTAACGGCGCGGTCGGGACGGCACTGGGCAATTCTTCCAATAGCGATGGCTCTCGTCAAAGCGCCTTCGCAGACATCTTTACCAATGTGCTCTCCCCGATCTCCAACTCAAACCTCTTATTCGTTCGCGAATCCCTTATCGCTCCAGCCACCGCGCTTGCAGCAAGTAGGCTTATCCGCTTAGTGGGGATCTGGGTTTAGCGGCGTGCTTTTTTGGACAGACAAATCGTCTAGGTGACAGGTACGTGTTTAAGGGCTTAGTGATTCTCCAACGGCGCAGCTTGCAAAATCAAAAGTTCAATTGATTCAGCTAGACTTCAAGGACTCCAATTGAGTTGATCTTGGGGTTTGTTGCATCGTATTTCGAACTTAATTAGTGAAATTCAACGAGCGCACCGATCCATGACCTTTGGGGGATTTGGCATATGCCAGTTGAAGTAAGTCCGGCCATCGACGGAGCAGACAATACCGAGATCATCAATGAGGCTTGTCGAAAATCATGGGAAAGCTCAGGCGACAAGACAGTAACACTGACCAGTGGTGACTTTCGCGTTGATGGCCAAATCTTGCTCAACACAGGTGTAAAGCTTTCAGGTGCCGGACCAGCAGTGACTAGTTTGCGGCTTGGACCAGATGGCTGCGTCGTGCTGCGCCCCGCTGACGAGAGCGATGGAAGCCATGCACCTTCTTTAACAGATCTGCATGTGTTGCAGCGTCATTCCAACGCAGCTGCACCGCAGATCAACGGCGGGTGTCTGCAGATCATTGGGGCAAAGAATGCTGTCATTCAGCGAGTTAGCATTCAATCTACAACCACCGCTGTGTGGGTGAAAGATTGTGAATTTTTGCGATTGACCGACGTACGGGTTGTTGCGGCCAACGATCCGACTGGGGCCGAGTTGAGTGCCGAAATGCTTCAAGCGGACGTCGCTGGCGTAAAGATTGATGGCCTTGCCGATAGCCTGATCGAAAATTTTAGCGCCGACTTCCAAAACCTGACCTCCGAGCGCGTGAAAACAATCGGCATCGATATCGAGGCAGCATCGCGCGTTGAAATTAGCACAGCCAATGTCTATGGCGCGACAATTGGCGTTCGCATTCATCCCAATAAGGTTGCTGCCACCCCAAGTCAGCAAGTTGATTTATGTGAGCTATCGAAGGTCCGTGTGCTGAAGAGTGATGGTCCTGGGTTTTTGATCAATGCGGGCATTCGCGACGCCGAAGGCTTTGATACCGTCGTGGCCGGCTTGACCTTGCGTGATTGTCTTGCACAGAACAACGGTGTTGGAATTCAGATCGAAAAGGCAGATCAGGCTGCCCAGCTTGATGGCATCGACATGATTGGCTGCAAGATATTGGGTAATCGACGCGAGGGTATTTTGATTGGCACAAGTAGTAGCAATCGGACCGCGCATTCCCCCATCCGCAATTTGAACGCGATTAACTGCCGGATAGCTGACAATTCCACCGGGCAAATTGGCGAATTTGTCGGGCTGAAAATTGGGGATGGAACTAACTATGTCCGCATTGCTGGATGCTCAATCGGTGCTTGGGCGAGCGAAAAAATCTCGCATGCACACAATATTCATTTAGCGCCCAGTGGCCCAGAAGGCACAGCCCATGTCGCAATCACTGACAACCAACTGAGTGGCGCTTGTGGCCGATTGATTGAAGACGAAGCGACAACATCGTTTAAAGATATTCGCGGCAATCTCGGCTTCGTTACCGAGTTCTCCGGCCAGGCGTGCATTCTAAATGGACAGACAGCCGTTGATGTCTATCACTTCTGCAGTGGTATACCAAGGACTATAACAATTACGCCCATGGATAATCTCTACAAATATGATCCCCCATACATAACCAATATCAATGATGCGACCTTTACAATTGTGCTCGGTCAAGCGGCCTATGCGAACAAATTCTTCTCATTCTATGCAAGGATGTATCCATGATCCGCCTAGAACCGTCTATTTTGCAAAAGTTTGCCGCGCCAACAGAGGAGCTTGTCGCCCGATCACCGCTATGGGTGAATTACCTTGGCGTTCAAACACCTTCAGACTTCTTTCCTGCGCATAAGGCCTTGGCAGGCGCTAGAATGAGCCGAATCCCTTTTCCAGATGATATGATTCATGCATCGTGGTCGGAGTATGCTTCACTTTTGTATGCGATTGAGACTGCTGGCGAAACACTATCGGTTGGTGAACTTGGGGCTGCCTGGGGCCCTTGGGTATCTGCTGCAGGCGTCGTTGGTCGACGATTGGGACGTTTCTCCAAGATTGACTTGGTGGCGGTAGAAGCCTCGCCACGCAAGCATTTGAGATTGTCTGAGCATTTGATCGAGAATGGTCTGGTTGATAGCGACACAATGCGCGTACGCCCCTTAAGTGGAGCTGCTTGGACGCAAAATGATGTTCTAAGGTTTCCGAGTGACGACAGCTTGAGCCTAGAAGATATTGGGGCTGCCGTTACAAAGTCAGAACACGATATTCGCGGCTATCAGATGGAGATGCGCGATGTTCCAGCATTTGGCTTTGAAGAGATTTTCCAAGGGATGGACATGGTTGATCTTGTTCATTTTGACGTTCAAGGCGCTGAGGAGCACATTATCCCGGCTTGGCTAGAGCAGCTAAACCAGCGCGTTAGACTTATGTTAGTGGGGACACATGCCCGGCTCATTGAAGAAAAGCTCTTCAAGGTGCTGACACAAGCTGGGTGGAAGCTGCTTCATGCAACGCCTTGTCAATATGGTTATAATCCAAACGCCACTTCGATGGTCGGAATGACGACGCGTGATGGTGAGTACTTTTGGGCGAATCCAAGGCTACACAGCCTTGTCAGCTAGAATGTGCTCAAACACACTTCAAATTTCACAAAATACTAATTTAATTAACTTTTTTTCCGTTCGCATGGACATAAGGATCTGCTTGGGCTTTCCAAAGCTGTTTGTAAATCTCACATCGTTCCAAGAGGGCTGAGTGCGGTGCCATATCGACGAGCCTGCCTTGGTCCATCACAATAATCGCCGTTGCATTTACCAGAAGTGACAAGCGGTGCGAAAGGATGAATGTGGTACGTCCTTTGACGATCTGGGCCAAATTTTGCTGGATTATCATTTCGCTTTCGGGGTCAAGCGCACTGGTTGCTTCATCCAGAATGAGAATTCTGGGGTCACGCATGATGGCTCTGGCAAGGGCCAGCCGCTGCTTTTGCCCGCCGGAAAGATTTGACGCACCTTCTTCGAGGCTGGTCTCATACCCTGCAGGCAGCCTTTGGATGAACTCCTCAGCGCCTGCCCTTCGTGCAGCGGCAGCCACAAGCTCAACTGTCGCGGCAGGAAAGCCGACCGCAATGTTATCGCGAACACTACCGGCAAACAAAAAGCTCTCCTGCGGGACGACGCTGATTTGCCGGCGATAAGCAGCCTTTTCAAACTCCCGCAAGTCGTGCCCGTCGATTTTTACGAGCCCGCCACTTGGAATCAGAACACTTTGCAGAAGCTTAACTAACGTGGTCTTTCCAGATCCCGATCGCCCGACCACCCCAATCACAGAGCCTGCTGGTGCGGAGAAAGATACGTTATCCAAAGCCGCATGGTCGACATTGGGATAGCGAAATGTAACGCCCTCAAAACTAACAGCACCACGAACCGGCGTTCGAAGCCCACGACCAAAACCAGGCTCAGGTGCCACGTTCATGACCCCGGCCAACATACGAAGCGAAAGCAGACTTTCCTGCGCTTCATGGATCAAACCGGCAAGCGATACGAGCGGCCCACTCACGCGGGCAGACAACATTTGAAACGCGACAAGTTCACCAATGGTCAGCTTGTTGTCGAACAATAAAAAGACGCCGATCCAAATGATGGCGACACTGGTTAGGCGCTCCACTAAAGTCGAAAGCGACCTTGCTCCGACACCGAAAATGCCAACATCTTTCTGGCTCAGGACGGCTTCGCCAGATACAGTGCTCCAACTATTCAAGCGCGCGGGTTCAAGGGACAGGGATTTCACTGTAGCGATCCCGTGTGTCGTTTCGACTAGCAGAGCTTGCCGCTTAGCTTGCGCTTTATATTGGCGGTGAAGTAATTTTTGAAATGGTCCGATGACCGCAACGAGGCCCGCCACCAGGATTAAGGCAGATCCGAGAACGACAGCAGTCAAAACAGGCGAGTAGAAAAGTAATAAGGGCAAATATACAAGAATCGCCGTGGCATCGAGAAAGGTCAAGAATACGCGCCCCGTCAAGAATTCTCGTACGCGCTTATCCTGTTGAATGTGTTGAACAAGGACCCCTGCTGGGCTTGTCTCGAAAAAGCCGATCGGTAAGCTCAAGAGCCGCGAAAAAACATATGTAGCTGTTTTAATGTCAATTTTTGCAGTCGCGTGAACCAATAAGTAACCTTTGAGATAGCTCAAGATAGCTTCAAAGATAAGAGCAATAATCACCCCAATTCCAAGCGAGATCAAAGTAGATTGCACTTGATTGACGACGACTCGGTCTATGACAATCTGGAAAAAAATGGGTGTTGCTAAGCCAATGATGTGCAAAATGCCAACGGCAATAGCGACATCTCGGAAGGCCCATCCTTGCTCTTTCATCAAGTTGAAAAACCAAGTCAAACCAAATCGTGTTGTGTCTTGGCCCTCAGCAGGTTGTTTTGCGAGGAGGACCCACCCTGTTGCGCTTTCGGCAAAGGCCTCGCGGCTCAGAAATGAAAACCTCGCCGCGCCTTGTTTGGTTGGATCTGCGAGCACTATCTCCGAACGTTCTGCTTCGGTACGGGCACCAGCAAGAAACAGGACCTCCCCATCTGCCAAGAAAAACAATGCAGGGGCCGCACGTGTATCCCCAATTGCGGTTCCTTGCTCGATCAGTTGATCGAAATTCAATTTTCGGGCAACCGATTTTACCGCGAATTTTTTGAATAGGTGCACGCAGTCCTTTGGCGTCGGTGCTTCGGACTTTGCCCAAGATTGGGCTACATCTGCGGGGGTAATATCGACGCCCAATTGACGTAACAAAACTGCAATGGCATGGATGGAGTTCATCGACGTTCCGTCATTTCCCTAAAGCCTTGCCGCTAATAAGCATGACATATCGTCCGAAAGCCAGAGCGAAATCGCAGCATAATTACGGCCCGCCGCGCCTAATCCGTCAAAGGACCCTGATTGTTTGAGATTTTAGAGCAGGCATTTGCAGACGGCAGAAGCGCGCGCTTGCCCACCACCTAAGAGAGGCACGCGTCAATGCCATGCATTGCAAGAACACTACTGATCGGTTAAAAGTTTAATCATGAAATTGGTCAAGAACATTATTGGTTTTTTGTTTGACAATTCCAAATCAACCGCCAAAACCAAGGTCGACGCTGTCTCGGTCAGCTACCGCAATATAGCTGCATCGATTGAAGATGCGCCAGCACCTCGCGTGGCGCGAAGTCTACTCGCTATTCTTGTTACACTGGTTTTAGTCGCAATTATTTGGGCATCGATTGCTCGCATTGACCGAGTTGTTATAGGCGAAGGCCGCCTTGTAACTTTGGCACCCTCCATTGTGCTTCAACCTTTCGAAAGCAGCATCATAACAGCCGTCAAGGTCCGGATTGGTCAAACGGTCAAGAAAGGTGATGCCTTGATCGAATTTGATCCAACTTTTGGTGTAGCCCAGGCAGCTGAGGCTCGGTCACGCTTAACGAAACTGGAAGCGGAAGACGCGCGGATTAAAGCCGAATTGCGCGGCGACCCAAGCTTTGACGGCAAAAGCCCTGAGGAGCTAGAACAGCAACAGATTTTCATTTCAAAACGCGATGAACTCAATGCGCGCATCGCCTCTATCACAGCAACAATTGCCCGTTTGCAACTTGAGTCCGCTGGGGCCCAAAGAGCGCAGAGAAACTATTCAGAGCGACTTCGTCGGATACGAGGCATCGAGGCTGCCCGCAAGGAGCTCGCAGCTCAAGGTTTACTTGCCAAAGTAGGTGTCTACCAAGCGACTTCTGAGCGCCTAGAATTGGAGCTCCAACTTCAGGAGCAAAGCAATACCGTCACTGAAACCGCACAAGAGATTAATCGACTCACACAGGAACGGGCGGCGACGATAGCCGCTGCAAGAAAAGAGGGTAGCGAACGCCAAGCTGTACTCTCCAAAGAGATCGCAACTTTGCGGAATGAGTTGGCAGTTGCAGACCGTCGCGCTCAATTGGTAAGGCTTGAAGCGCCAACTGATGCGATGATCGTTGATATGTCTGGCGCTTCAGTTGGGGCTGTTGCCGAGGCTGGGCGCCCCCTTCTAACACTTGTTCCCTTGAACGTGCCATTGGAAGGAGAGGTTTCTTTTGGCCCGTCAGATATCGCACGGATCCGTGTTGGAGATCAGGTTCGCATCAAATTGGCACCATTTCCTTTTCAACGGCATGGTATTGTCGATGGCAGCGTCCTAGCCTTGGCGGAAGAAGCAGTCCTGACAAAAGCGGATGATCCAAGATCCTTAGTCTACAGGGCGCGCATTAAGGTCGAGAAGCCAAAGCTGCGTGATGTGCCAGCGGATTTTCGCCTGTATGCCGGCATGCCCTTTACCGCAGAAGTGGTCATAGGCCAGCGCAGCGTGATGTCGTTTCTTATCTCACCTCTGATTCGGACTGCTGACGAAGCGATGCGAGAGCCATAATTATGGCGAAGTCGGCTCGACCCTCTCCTTTGCCCTTCATGGCATCCACGCGCAGAGCCGCCAACGCGGCTGTCATGGCTGCAATATGGGTGGGCTCGCCTAGCTTCGCCATGGCCCAAAGCCTCTTTGAAAGCGTCCAAGCTGGCCTGATTTCGAGCCCGTCTGTTGAAGCACGGAGATTGCAACTTGCCGCTCAAGGCGAGCGTCGGATCCAAGCTTACGCATTGCGTCGCGCCACAATTCAAGGAGAAGCATCAGGCGGTCTATCCGCCTCGAAGCGGAATCAACAAGGCTTTCTAGGGCCAACCACTGTACGAAACTTTCAGACCGCACCCGCTGGCGTAAGTTTATCCGTGGAACAACCAATCTATACCGGTGGCCGATATGACGCGGCTCGGATTCTGGCAGAAGCTCAGATTCGTCAGGCAGAAGCACAGCTTCGCTCAGCCGAACTGGAGGTCATTCAAGGCATTGTTATTGCGTGGGCCGATGTGCGGCGTGATTTAGCGATCATTGAGACCCGAAGAGAAACGATCAACGCATTCTATGAACTCCTACAGGGTGCCCAAGAACGATTTAGGCTTGGTGAGGCGACCATTACTCAAGCCGCCCAAGCCGAGGCGCGCCTTTCATCTGAGCGTGCCGCTTTAGCCGTTGCTCAAGCAAATCTCCTGTCGAGCCTGTCAAACTTCGAGCGCTTTACCGGTACAAATGGGCTTAAACCAAGTGATCAAGGGATCCTGCCAGAATTGCCGGAAAGCCTTGAGACCGCACTTGATCGTGCAGGTAATATCAATCCTGAACTTATCAGCGCACGTCTCGAAGAAGATATTGCGAGAGCAAGAGTGCGCGAAATAGAGGTTGATTCCAATAGTCGAATTGCCTTGAGAGCAACGGTGTCTAGTGACCGGGATCAAGGATTTCAGGGCAGCCGAAACAATAATGCACAAGTCGAGTTTCGCTACACAGTTCCACTTTGGACGGGTGGGGCAGCGCCGTCTAGAACCCGCGAAGCAGTTTCGTTGGCTGGAGCTGCTCGGATGCGTGCTCTTGATGTCGATCGCTTAGTGAAATCGCGCGTTACCACCGCTTGGGGCAGGCAAGTGTCGAGCCGAGCTTCCATTGTAGCATCACAACAGCAGGTATCTGCGGCAAAGCTAGCTCTTAAAGGCGCTCAAGCCGAATTCCTCTATGGCTTGGGCGACCAACTCAATGTGCTCAACCAACAAACCGAACTCGCATCCGCACAGATTTCTCTGATCCAAAGTGAAAGAGATGAGCTTGTTGCTCACTTTGGTGTCCTGATTGCAATTGGGTCACTCGATGCTGCAAGTTTTGACTCACGGCCACAGCCAAGCGCGTTTATGCAATCGTCTGATCCCGCCATTTGGGAAGAACCGCTGATTAAAGTGCAAAAGAAACTGGATCAAAAGACCCGCCAGATTGAACGGACACGTCAGAGAGCTGTGCGCCGGGTCTTGGGCCCTGAAGAGTAAAGCTTAGCGCATGCGCCAAGATGCCAAAGGCTTTAGCGCGGCGCCGCTGGGGGGGTACCGGGAATAACACGCACACGATCAGCATATTCAACAAAAACGCGCGCACCAACCCCAAGAGCGAAATCATCACCCTGCGTGACAGATAATAACTCCCCTGTCCGGTCAAGACGGACAACATAGGTAATGCCCAGCCTGCGATTGGAGACCTTTTTTGAATTGGGTGCGGGTACTGCCGACCCGCTGAAAGGATGCAATCCAAAAGGAACGATGCCGGTGATGCCAATGTATCGTGCGTTTACAATTGTGCCTTCCTCAACGCGCGAAACCATTCCAATTTCATCGCTGGAAAATTCATTTGGCCCAACACGCGTTGTACATCCAGAAGCGAGCAACACTAAAGCCAACAGGCTAAAAATAAACTTCCCGCGCATTTATCAACTCCAAATAGGGTCTCATGGCTTCGGCCAAAGTGTTTTGGGTCATGCATTGTTAAAACCAAGACGCGCACGCCATCCACTACTATTTCTAGCGCGGGTCCACCGGAAATAGAAATTGTTTTTCATGTGCAAGATTGGCCAAGGTCAAAAACGCGATACTCGCCTCAGATTTTACCTGAGCGTGCGCATCCAAATCGTCGAGGGAGTGTGGCTGCATCCGCGACGGAGCAATGGCACTCCTGTAACAATCAAGTCCAGTCAGAAAGCGATGCTGCTTTCGCCATTTATTCTTTGCCGAATAGCACTTCTCAGACCAGCTTCTGGAGTAAGTTGATTTGAGCCGGTAAGCAGATGGTCTTTAAATCGTAATTCTTGCGTATGTGCACGCGGGCATTATCTCGAAGATGCTGATAGTGGCTCGGGCTTGCCAGTGCTTTTGTGACCTGCTCTGCAAGCAGTTGGTGATCGAAGAAATCTGTCAAAATTCCATTTTCGTTGTGGTGTAGAACCTCGCGAACCGGGGCTACATCGGATCCGATCACCAAACAGCCCGCGGACATTGCCTCCATCATCGACCACGACAAGACGAATGGGTAGGTCAGGTAAACATGGACCGCACTCACTTGATAAATACGGCGCAACTCACCGGCAGAGACTTGCCCAATAAAGTGGACGCGAGAGGTATCAATGCGGTCGCGCACTTCGTCCAAGAATATCTCCTTCCAGCTCTTTTGGCCTGGAGGCGGAGGTCCATAGGACACGCTATCGCCCCCGACCATTATTACCTCGGCGGAGGGATTTCTCCGGAAAATCTCTGGCAGCGCACGCATGAAGGTGTGATACCCACGATAGGGCTCAAAATTGCGATTGACAAAGGTGATTATGGGGTCACCTGCCCGCAGCACCCGACCGTCACTAAGGCTAAAGGTTGCTTGAGAGTCTGGCGCAATTGTGTCGGTATCGATCCCATCAAATATGACGGAAAGCTTTTCTTTTAACTCTGGGGGAAATGTATTGGCCTGAAACTGCGTCGGTACCTGACCAACATCACTGGCCAATAGAGAGGTGGTCATGGTAGCGTTTTGAGTTGACACCGTGCGGATAGCATTGGGCTGTAGCTGATCAAACTCCGGATCAAAGCCAATATTCTGACCCATGGATCGATAGTAAAACTCGGCATAACAAATGATCTTGGCATCCGGGAAAACTTCTTTGAGGTAAAAGGTCTCCCCCCACGCACCATGCCCAAGAATAATATCCGGAACAAAGCCGCGCTCCTTGTACAGGATCGCTGCCTTGGCCGCTGACTCGGCACGAGCGACAGACTCCGCAAAGCGCCGAGAAGCTGGCGCAAGTGCGTTGGTTGATGGCAACTTCAGTCGATATCTGAGAGTAGGTATGGAGTCCGGACGCTTATTGTTTTGATCCGTAATCGCGGCCGAGGTAACACCGGTTGTAGTCTTCGCCCAATGCATGAGATGGACATATTGGCCAGGTAAGTTTTGATGGACAAATAAAAGTCGCATGGTGGTGAAACTCATCTAACCCAAAAAGTTGTAACTACGCGATCGTTTAAACTCCAAAGTTTTGTTATGGACGTGCCGTAACTTTAGTAAAAATTTCCAAAAGCCTAGATTGAATTGTGCTCGGGAGGAATTTCTCCCGAAGCTTTGGGGACGGCGCTCGCAACTGCCCTTCTACCGCCAACCGGCACAATCTCCGAAACTCCATCGGCGTACTGGCCTCATAGACACCTTGCCCCAAGGCCTCCGAAACCATACTGCGATAGCCCTCCAAGCCGTTGGGAGTACTCAATACGGGCCGACCCGACGCTAACGCATCAGCCATTTTCAGATTAGCGCCAGCGCCAGTTGTTATTGGAACAATGATGGCTGAGGCGTTTACATAAAGCAGTTCTAAGTCGATTTCAGGTAAGAATCCCAGAAACTCGCCCCTCGCCTCGTTGATGGAGCGGCGGGCCTCGAAGCGGCTATCCTTTTTGATGGCCTCACCGACGCTGCCCGCGATCTTGAGCCTTTCATGTGTGCGTAAAAATCCAAGTCCGTCGCCAAACATGTCATAAAAGCCTTCGACATTGGGCCAATATGAACTTGCCGCGTAGGCGATGTAGGGGGCTTCAGGATTGACGCTCGCGGCTCTCTTACTTGTGGAGGGCTGAATATGAAAGTTCATCGCTGTCGTTGCAGGCAAATAAACCGTCTGCAAACCCTGCTCGTCCAACCGAGCTGCCTCCTCATCATTGATGCAAACAATTAAGTCTGCACTCCTTAGTGCATGGTTTTCGATTTCCTCAGCCTGTTGGAATAGACCGATATCATAGACTCCAAGCCCATTTGGCATGTCCGCGAGATGATACTTCAGCTTTGTCTCTTCATTCTGGCTCGACAGTATAATCTTAGGCTTTTCTGAACCAATATTGGCGACGCTGGCCAAAGCTCGTTCGACCAATGGGTACAAGAAAGGTTGCTCAAGCCAAATTATATCAGGGGAGAAGGATACGATCGTGTCAATGAACTGGTTGGCAAGCATAGACCTCTGCATGACAAACTTAGTAATAAGCACGTCACCAAATAGTGGGTCTTGAAAATACGCATCATTAAACTCATCGTCGACGATGACGATATCGGAGGAGCCGCGTTGATCTGCAGGGAATTGGAAGTTTGCGTAAACACCCATTGTCCGCACGTGCAAACCCATTGCAAACATGCCATCCACAATGCCCTTAAGCCGCACTTGGCCGCCATGTGACGGGACCACACAAGGGTAAAGCGCAATAACAAGGACGCGTGGTGGTACCATTTTTGGGTTAACAAGGCTCATTGGCCATCACTCGCTTTTTTGTTTGCCATCAGATCAAGTAAGCCCTGTGCGAAATTCTCAATTGGAAGCGGGGAGAATTCCTTGGCTTTCTCGCGAAGCGCTGCAAGAGCCTCGGGATTTGTTATGAGTTCCTCTATGGTTTGAAGCCAAGCGCTAAACTCAAGCGGATCCAAACGCGGCATCAGACCTTGAGCAGCTTCATTCAAAGCGGGGGCATCGCTGATGACTACGGGTGTGCCCCAATTCAAGCTTTCCGCAGCAGCAAGGCCCCAACCCTCTGTAAAAGAAGGAAACACTGTGAATTGGGCATTCTGATAAAGCCAAACCAATGAGGCATCTGGTAGGTTTGAAAGTACGACAACGTGATTACGTAGGACTGGGTTTTGCTCGATTTGATTTTTAACAGCCTCAAACGCCCAACCCCATTTGCCGACTAAAACCAGCTTTGGAATTTGGTTGGCCGGATATGTCCGCAGTAACCGGTCCCAAATATTGATTAGCAACAGATGGTTCTTGCGAACTTCGATCGTGGAGCAATAAGCCACAAATTTCGATCGCGTCAGAGAAGCAATGGGCTTTGGTGATTTTGCACCGTCGCATTGCGAAAGGAAGTCAGGGAGGCCACAGGCCGCAATGGGCTTGTCGATTAGATTTGGCTTCAAGACGGCTTCTGTAAAGCGCGAAGCGGAATACTCCGAAATCGCATACAAAACATCCGCAACATGCGCTACTTCAACAAAGTGGCGGTGATATAAATGGCTGACGTTAGGCGCGAAATGGGGGAAATCAACCGGAATAGTATCATAGATGACATGCGCGATTTTCATTTCTGAATTTTTTTTCAGCTCGAATAAATAGGGATAATGCATATAATCCCAAGTAAACCCTGCGATCAGCAACCACGCGCCGTCACGGTTCTTTTTGTCGCGGAAAGGTTCGAACGATTGAATTTGACGATCAGCAATGGTGACATCACCCAATGTCGGCAAGGCCGAGCTATTGGGGCCAATCGCTTTGATGACAACCGAGGCAATTGCCGCCGCATTCTTAAAGGTGGCACCCCCCACCGACGTTATAATTTTTGGTACACCCATCTCAGCCAGTCGAGTCTTGATGCGTGCATCAAAGAAATCGCTGGACATGCTGCGGACCTGATCATAGGTCAGCGTACGCATCAGTTCAATTTTAGTTGGTTTACTCGCTTCTGAGCTCATCCCATAGATATATTGTAGCATCGCGGCGATTTCATTTTGCGCGGCGCTGCGATAACAAATCGCACTACTTTCAAATACAACAAAGCCAATCGGCCCTTTGTAGTTTTCCAAAACATACCGGATGATATAATGCTCTACTCGGACAATTCCGACTGCAGTTATCTGGCCCCATTTTAGGCTCGTTGTAATGTCGATGAAGAGTGTCTGCTCTTTCATAATTCTATTATCCCCTGCAGCGCTTGCGTGGGATATCCCCAACGTGCGTCACTGACAACCGCCACCGCGGCCCAACCACAAACTTGAACAGATGGGTCCTAATCTCGTATCCACATTCCATTCACTGGCTCGGGCTCGACCGCCTATAAAAGGCCTTGTTAAAATTCAATTTTAACTTTGTCTGAAACCGGAGGAACCCCGTCGCCGTTCAGTTCGTAGGCATCGAAAATTTCATCGACTGGCCCACTGGCAACAATTTTCCCACCATGCATCCAGATCGCGTCTTTACAAAAACGCTTCAAATCAGCGCGAGAATGCGATGCAAACACCATGATAGAGGCATTCTCCGCAAGCTTCTCAATTCGTTCGCTCGCACGTTGCATAAAATGTGCATCGCCAGCACCTAGCACCTCGTCAATGATCAAAATGTCGCCTTCGAGAGCGGTTACCAGTCCAAAACTAAGCCGCACAGACATGCCACTGGAATAGGTGCGCACGGGCATATCAAAGAATTCATCAAGTTCCACGAATTCTTCGATCTCGTCGCTGACATTTGTCATTTTTGAGCGATCAAAGCCGAACAGGCTAAGGATCATCGCTACATTCTCTCGACCCGTCTTCTCCGGGTCAAGACCAGCTCCAAGGGTAAGGATGGAATTGATCTTACCACGGACAGACAATTGGCCGGCGCTTGGATGCAAAACGCCCGCCATTGTCTTGAGCATCGTGCTTTTGCCCGAGCCATTTCGGCCGATGACGCCCAGCCGGGCCTTTGGGCCAAGTTTGAGATTAATGCCTCGAAGCGCATGGACGATTCTGAGCCCGGAATTGTTTTTGCCAATCAGTCCAAAAGTCGCATTTCTTGCAACCTGTCCAAGGATGGACTGCTGTTTGCCCGACGTGATCACCGGATAGCGCAGGTGGACGGATGCCAGTTCTATGGAACTTCTCATGAGGTCATATCCAAAAGTTGATATCTCTACGACGGCTTATGAAAGTAAAGACACCAAGAGCCAGCGATAAAAGCGCAACAATTGATGCACCGATCCAGTTTTCTAAAGTCGGAGCTTCCCCCAACAATGGTGCGCGCGTTATCTGGAGGATGTGGAAGAGCGGGTTGATGTCTGCCATCCAAGACGCACCTGAAATGTCCTCTTTGCGCCAGAAAATAGGTGTCAGGATAAACAGAGCACCAAGTACGGCGGAGGACAAGGGCGCGATGTCCCGATAGCGAGCTCCATACATGGATAATGCTAGGGACCAGCCTGTCATAGCAACATAGGTTATGGCGAGGCCCGGTACAAAGAGAAGCATGTTCATTGAAAACGGGACCGAAAAAGCTACTGCGGCAACAACGTAAACGCTAAGCAAGTGCGCCATTGTGAGCAATTGACCCAAAACAAATCGATGAACATGCAGAGATACCGGCAGCCGATAGGTACTCACAAAAGTTGCGGCGCGTATCATAATGCTGCAAGCGTCTGTGATGGAAGTAGAGATTGTTGCCCAAACAGCCATACCGGCCGCAACATAGAGAACTTGTTGACTAATCTCTTTGCCCGTCAAGGAGGACGACCAAAAGGCCAGAGCAGCGACAAACATCGCTTGTGCCAACACCATCCAAAATGGCCCCAAGACAGTCCGCGCGTAACGAGATTTAAGATCGTCGCTTGCCAGCAAAGCCCATCCACGCACATTTTTTGCGCCGAGGACCAAGTCTGCCCAAGCTTGTTTTTCAACCAACTTCATTCGATTCTGTTCCAGTTTGGCTTGTCGCAAACCGCTAGACACCCTCAAGTTTGCGAGTCTGCAGTCAAACGACCACACTTGAAGTTGCCTAATTGCTAGACCATCTCTGTTGCGGTCTATAGCCGGTGTCGAAGAAGGTCAGCAAGCCAATATATCAGGTCGTCCAAGGCACCCAATGACGCAACGTTCACGCAGCGGCGATCGGTTACGTAGAGCGCTTGGGCGGTTAGATAACTGCAAAAAAGTTGCGACTTGTTCGAAAATCAAAGTTTAAAGGAACCGTACTTTATAAACTCACGTTGCACCCCAAGGCCCCCTATGCAAATCACCCCTACGGCCATTCCGGAAGTCCTGATCATCACGCCTGTCAAACATGGCGATCACAGAGGTTTCTTTTCTGAGACGTTCAAGAATCATGTCTTGATCGATCATGGAATCGACCTGCCATGGAACCAGGACAATCATTCGTTTTCGACGTCGCGCGGGGTCGTGCGCGGGCTACATTTCCAAAGAGCGCCGCAAGCCCAAGCAAAATTGTTACGGGTGACGCGTGGCGCGATTCTGGATGTGGTGGTGGACATTCGCGTGGGTTCACCTACCTATGGCAAGCACGTTGCGGTGGAGCTTTCAGCAGATAATTGGCAGCAGCTGTTGGTGCCTGTCGGCTTCGCACACGGATTTTGTACACTCACGCATGAAACTGAAGTGATGTATAAAGTCACGGGACGCTATGCGCCGGACTGTGAAGGCGGACTACTCTGGCATGACCCCGACTTGGGTATCGACTGGCCCATAACAAAGGATCAAGCCATAACATCCGACCGCGATCATGATTGGCCGACCTTAGCCGCCTTAGTATCACCCTTTAGCTATTAGAATGCGCCACAGGGGACTAGCTCACCCAACTGAAGAGCTTGGGGTTCGCGTGCATGGGAAACTTCCTATGAAGAAACGCCATATTTTGCTCGCAGCGCAGCTAATTCGTCGATAAGAAGCTTAGAATCCGCATAGGCGGTCTCCAAATAGCCCTGCTTCCGGCCCAATTCCGCCCATGCCGCTTCAAGCGATGCCTGTAGCGCTTTGACCTGTGAATCTTGTCCCACAACGTTTAACTGGTTTCGTAGGTCCGCGTTTTCTTTCAGGGCATCTGCAAGATAGCCTTGTTTGCGCTCCAATTCCGCCCACGCAGCTTGAAGCGAGTTCTTCAGCTCTTTTGACTGACTAACGGTAAGCACACTGCCGTCGACGCGTTCGTCCAAAATCTTCAAACAAAGTTTTCGTAACCGGGCAATTTCTTCACCCATTGCAATAACTTGGTCATCCAATTTCGGATCGCGACCACCAAAGTCTTTGGTCATTTTAGCTTTCCCTTTGGGGCTAACTACGTAGTTATGCGGAGGGCTGCTACTGATAGCGAGGTGCTTTTGTCAATGCCTTCTCGTACGATCTTTGGTTAACCATCATGACTGGAACAGTGCAGGCTCTCCGCCTGCCAGAAGCAGAATAGCAACTGGTTGGTCCAGCAATTTTGTAACCTTGTGATTTAAGTCATTCCGGCGCGGGCGTATATCCGTGGCGCGCAATCACACCCAATGCAATTGCGAGGCGACTGTTAGCGGTAGCAAGTTGCTGGCGAAGAGATAAAAGTTCTGGCAAGTCATTAGGTACGCTCGTGCTCGACAGAGCATCTGGGGGCCCCATTTCGCCAGTGCGAACCACTCCATCGCTGTGTGCCCCCCCTCCCGCCTCAATGGCGTCAAGCCGTGCTTGGAGGCTTTTGGCCTGGCTTACGGCACTTTGCAGATGTGCTTGCTTTAGCTCGAGTTCAGCCCAAGCTTCCTGCAGAGATGCCTTCAACTCCTCGACTTGGGATTGCAGTCGAGACATGCGATCGACAGAGATTGGCATTGCTTGTACTGGCCGCACTCCCAAATTGGCATTGCGATGACGGACCTCTTGGTTGCGCAGCGCAAGAATGATGTCGTGTAAACGCGCGATTTCAACCTCATGTGCGGTCAGAGCCGCAAGAAACGGATCGTCCTGTGTGCTGATCTCAACCTGCGGGCTAGCCGTCATGGCGGCGCTTGAAGTCAGGGTGGCTGTGAGATCAGGTGATATCTTTAGTGCCCCGGGTTCTTTCGGCTTTTTCGTCTTGCGGACAGGCTTTGCCAGAGTAACCTTTGGCTTTCGGGGAGATTTTTCAGTCATCTTATGCTATCCATTGTCCAAAAGCCCATTGGAATCTCGTGCTTTTTCAACTTGGGAAATCATCGCAGCAGGATGGTCAGATTTCGAAAAGATCGACTCAATTCTGCGGGCTATGGCGGCACTGGCTGCCCCTGCCCCAAACCGAGTGATCAGATTTGAACGTGCCAAGCGGGCCTTTAATCGAGCGGTCTCAGGATCACGGTAAATACACGCTAACTGCCATGCAGCGTGGTCCAAATCCGG
This sequence comes from Alphaproteobacteria bacterium, assembly GCA_027485915.1. Lineage (GTDB taxonomy): Bacteria > Pseudomonadota > Alphaproteobacteria > Caulobacterales > Aquidulcibacteraceae > Aquidulcibacter. The sequence goes on from JAIXQA010000043.1 coordinate 88,715, forward strand.
TTCTGCCCACCGATGGCCATCAACATAAGGGTAAGCACCTTCTGGAGTGGGCACCAATTTGAAACTTACTGGATAGCCGGTTTGTTGATTGATGAGATCAACACTGCCTGACCAATCCGTGCAGACCACTGGCACATTCTGTCCCATCGCATCCGCTATCAAAAGACCCAATCCTTCACCACGATGCAAACTCAATACGGCGTTAGCACAAGCAACAAGCGCTAAGAAATCACCATGAGTCATCGCCGTATCTATCAGCGTCACGCGTTGATCTCCCAACAATTCTTCGCGCCATGACGCGTAGTCGGGCGGTGCATATTGGCCATTTAGAGTTTTGAGGATGAAACGCGCTTTTATTTCGCTGGATACGGGGAAAGCGCGCTTGAAGGCTTCATAAGCCCCTTTTGGATTCTTGCGCTCGAGTTGGGATAAAAAGTCGAATGCAAAGAATACTACAAACTCATGATCGCCAATTCCGAAGCTTTTGCGATCGCGTATAGATCTCATTTCGGGGGTTAGGTCAGGTGGCATATAGATGATCGGCTTATCGCGAAACTGACGATACAACACGGCTTGAATATGTCGTGTTGTTGCCCACAACTCATCAAACTGTTCCAAGGGTTCTGCAAACTGAGCTGGAAATTTATCCAACTCCCAAAATGGCACCGCAACCTTATAGGCGTCGCACCACCGCTCTGCACCAATATTCTCTAGAACAGGCGCGATTTGATCTGCATTGATATTGAATATCTGCAAACGTCCGGAAACTTCCTTGCTTTCCAGCCCTTCATAGCGCGTATGTGAGCGCTCGCCACCAACTCGCAGTCCAATGTCCCGTGCTTCTAGCGCATAAGGCAAACCCGACAACGTGCGCAGCATCGCTCGCGCGATTTGCCCAACCCCGGAAGTCGTTTTCAGATAACCAACAAGAGATACATCACTCCGCCCACTCGATGGCTCTGGGGGACTTGCAATACTTGGTCTCTCACTGAGGCGCGCGATCGTTGGAGCCAACAAGCGATCGTCAAGTTGCCACTCGTCACCGACGCAATCGACGTACCAGTTCGCCAAAGCTTTCGCGCCAGCTTCATGGCTCACATCATACATGTATTGAAGCCAATTGAGACCCTTGCGTAAATAGAGCGCGTGAGCAGGGACAATTGGAGTGGCATGTTCGAAGTTTGCCGCAATTTGGGGACTCATTTGTGATGGGTTTTGAATAGCAGCTTCAAATGTTTCAAACGGGCTGCCTTCCCAACCTGAGTATTCTTCGCGGAACATCTTTCGAATTGAAGGGTGAATACGAGTCCCAGATTTAAAGTGGCCCCAGGCATAGGTTGCGGCCGGAACCAAGCCATATCCATTCAATATGAGCTTATCGGCATAGCTACGCATCGCTTCGGCAAGTGCTGGACTTATGGTCCGCCCTTGGAACATCGGCGTATGCTTAGACAACCGATTAAGGTTCTGTGGCGCAAAGCCACTAAAATGGAAAAAGATTAGCGGGATTGCGTCAACGGTCCATATCGATCCATTAAACTGGAGGTCGCGCTGGGCCAAATTCCAATAAGCTACATTCAAGCTGGCATCACGCAGAATTGCGACTTTTTCAACAAACCCCGGCACCAAATCCATGAATTTTTGATCGACGAATAACCCCCTGCCAACCTCGTTAACACATTGAAATTCTAGGCGACGGGCCCACCAGCGCAATGTTGTAATCGCTTCCCTCGATCTACCCCAAGCACAAAACCCAAGGTTATAGGTACCGGCCTGCAGAAATTGCAGATCACTTGGCATCACTTCACCCTCGGCGGGATTGCAAACATGTGGTGTCAACACAACCGATGCACCGGCATCAAGCGCCTTGGTCACAGGTGCTAACGGGGCAAAAACTTCAATGTCAGGATCGAGATAAATCACACTATGATAGCCGTGCTTTTCCAGCAGCGACAAAATAGCAAAGGGTTTGATTGCGGTGTTAAACTCCATAATATCATAACGAAACGCGAATTGCTGAAAGTCGGGAATTCCTAAATCTTCTACCGGAATAATTGTCGCATTGTCTGGGTATAAATGATGAGGTGCGTTCATTTGGTCTGCGAGAACCAAATAGCGGTCCACATTGGGCTCAAATTGCTCTAAGGAATTGAGCAGGGTTTTTGCAAATGCCAGATAGTTGTTTGAGCAAATGGTGAAAACGGCACGTTTCCCTGACTGATTTTCAACCGATTTGCGCAAGTTTTCTTACCTCTTAAGTCGCCCAAATCTGTAGCAGAGGTACCCGGCTCTTTCCAGTCAGGGGGCTGGTCAATAGACGGCGGCACGCTTTGGTTCGAGATTGCCGGTCACCCACTGCATGTTGGTGTGATGCAATCTATAGCGACACCGGCTACACTCTGTCACACTTGCGCGAACCCTAGCCCAGCAGTCAGAATTGTTATCACAGTGCGCCCAACCTCATATCTTGATCGACTAGAGGATGAAGCAATCCACGTATTTCGTGAAGTGGTTGCCGAATGTAAGCAACCTGTCTTGCTTTATTCAATTGGCAAGGACTCGGGCGTCTTGCTTCACTTGGCGCGCAAAGCCTTTTTCCCTGGCCCCCTGCCCTTTCCGCTACTCCATGTCGATACAACATGGAAATTTCAAGACATGTACAGAATGCGCGAGCAAGTCGCTGCGTCAAAAGACTTGGAACTCATCGTTTACAAAAATCCTGAAGGTATTGCCAATGGGATAAACCCATTCACACATGGGGCAAGCCATCATACGCGGGTTTGGAAAACCGAGGGACTGAAGCAGGCTTTAGACCTCTATGGCTTCGATGCAGCCTTTGGCGGCGCGAGACGTGACGAAGAAGCCAGTCGGGCAAAAGAGAGGGTCTGTTCATTTCGGTCCCGTTCGCATGTTTGGGATCCACGCAATCAGCGACCAGAGCCGTGGCATATCTTCAACCTAAAGAAGAAGCCAAATGAAAGCGTACGCGTCTTTCCAATTTCTAATTGGACCGAATTGGATGTGTGGCTCTATACAAGGCGAGAAAAGATTGAAGTGATGCCGCTGTATTTTGCGGCCCCACGGCCGGTTGTGATGCGAAATGGACAAATCATCATGGTAGATGATGATCGGCTTCCCTTGAACTCCGGCGAGGTCATTGAGACCCGAAACGTGCGATTTCGAACCTTAGGCTGCTATCCATTGACGGCTGGCGTTGAAAGCGACGCAACCGACATCGACGCCATCATTGCGGAAATGATGGAAGCAACAGTCTCGGAGAGACAAGGGCGCCTCATTGATTTCGATGAACCATCTAGTATGGAGAAGAAGAAGCAAGAGGGCTATTTCTAATGGAAAAGCCACTCAAAGGCGCACACGAAAAATCGCTATTGATTGATCAGCACAGTCTTAAGTCACAATTGCGTTTCTTGACATGCGGCTCGGTAGACGACGGCAAGTCCACGCTCATTGGTCGATTGTTGTTTGACGCGAAAGTTTTAACGCATGATCAGCTTGAGAGTTTGCGTGCAAACTCTGGAGGGTTTGCGTCCAACCCTGCTAAACTAGACTTCTCCCTGCTTCTTGATGGATTGAGTGCGGAACGTGAGCAGGGCATCACAATTGACGTTGCTTATCGCTTTTTTACCACTGTTCGTCGAAGCTTTATTGTTGCCGATTGTCCAGGCCACGAACAATACACTCGGAATATGGTCACCGGCGCATCAAACTGTGAACTCGCGATTTTACTCGTTGACGCGACCAAGGGCATTCTTCCCCAAACTCGCCGGCATAGCCTAATTGCAAGCAAGCTTGGCATTAGAAATATCGTCTTGGCGGTCAATAAAATGGATCTCGCTAACTGGGATCAAGAACGTTTTGATAGCATCGTAAACGACTTTGACCAGTTTTCAGTCGGCCTTGGCTTTACTGAGGTTACGGCCATCCCACTGAGCGGACTTCTTGGCGCTAATGTAGTCGATCGTAGTCAAAGGATGCCGTGGTACCAAGGACCATGCCTTTTGGAGTACTTAGAGACCGTGCCAAGTGTCGATCACGAAACGATGGACACGCCATTGCGCATTATTGTGCAGGGCAGTGTGATTAATTCGCTCGGCCGGGGCGATACATATCATCGCGCCATTACAGGATTTGTGGCAGCCGGTACTGCCACAATCGGTGCAGCTGTCAGGATCATGCCCTCAGGAAGAACAACAAGTATCTCTGAGATATTGATGCCATCAGATGCTGACAATGGTGTCCAAGTTGGCCGCGCCATTACCTTCACACTGGCTCAGGAAACAGATTGCGGGCGCGGCAGCTTGGTGTGTGCTCAAAGTAGTGCGCCCCAGATGGCGGACGCCTTTGTTGCAGATTTGGTTTGGATGTCTGAAGATCCGCTACTTATAGGCCAACGCTTCTGGTTGAAAATCGGTGCCAATACCACTGTGGCAACAGTGATCGCCATCAATCATCGATTGGATATAAACACTGGGAAGTTATGCCAGGCAGAATCGTTGGAATTGAACGGCCTAGGTGAGGTTGTGATTGAAACAACAAAGCCTTTTGCTTTTGAGGCCTATGCCAATAACAAGGCCTTAGGCGGCTTCGTTTTGGTTGACCGGCTGTCACATGCAACGGTGGCGGCAGGGATGATTGATCGGTCGACGAATATTGCGTCGGAGAATCTTCATTGGCAATTTACTGAGATCGATGCGGAAGCACGCGCAGACCTAAAAGGGCAATTCCCGCTTGTTGTGTGGCTAACGGGGCTGTCCGGCGCCGGGAAATCAACCATCGCAAATTTGGCGGAAAAGAGGCTGTTTGAACTGGGTTATCATACCTATCTGCTAGAAGGTGATAATCTGCGCTATGGCTTAAATCGCGATTTGGCCTTTTCACCTGAAGATAGACGCGAGAACATCAGGCGTGCTGGCGAGGTAGCTAGGCTCATGACAGACGCGGGGCTCATTGTGATAGCCGCGTTCATTAGCCCGTTTCTGGCGGACAGAGCAGCCATTCGGCAAATGATGCCCACAGGCCGCTTCTTGGAAGTTCATGTCCATGTTTCTCTCGAAGAGGCAGAAAGGCGTGACCCAAAGGGGCTTTATCGGAAAGCTCGGTCCGGAAAACTCAAAGGCTTCACCGGCATCGATAGCCCATATGAGCCAGCGGTTGCCCCAGAGATGTATATTGATACTCAAGCCTTGAGCGCTGCGGAGGCGGCCGACCAGATTGTGGCCGAGATACTCGCGCTACAAGCGAGACAAAACAGTCCTACGATCCCGAAGACCTCTTCAACAGATACGCCTTAACTAGCTACGGAGTGCCAAAATTGAGCTCTAACGCGCACCTTGTCGACGATAAAGCGGCATCCTTTATCATGCGCGACGCCAACGACGTAAAGTGCGGTTACGCTTTATTCTTGCTTAGGCTACCTGAAAGCGACAGCCATGTGGCTGGCTGGATTGGCAAAAGCCTTGTGGAACTCGCCAACACATTTTTAGCCTCGGATGAATTCAGCTTTCGGTTGGCCCCGCGCTTAGATGCACAACCCGGTAGTCAGCCCACTTTTGGCATCGTTTCAGGCGACGTCTCGATCTTGTTTCGTTATGCGATGCAGCGCTTTTGCGAGCTAAATCCTTCAAGCTCGCTAACTGGCATGAGTGGTTGGCGATGGACTCTATTTTGGCTCTTGATGCGAGAGCCAATGCGAGAAGTGGGCCGAAAGGTGACGCTTGCACGTGGGTCGGTTTACCAAGCGCTGTGTGAGCATGTGACTTGGGATCAATTCGGTAGCCTTGTCGAAGAATCTTTAGAGGCCAGTCACCTGCGCACAATTCCTCGTACACTCCCTACAGGCGGCGAAGTTGTATCAATCGACTCTTACGGCATAGCAGGCCGCTTTGATCCAAACTCTTGCGGGTCGGGGTTCGGCCCACAGGCCTATTTTTGCAACCAAAGGATTTGGCCAGTTTTTCAGGAGACTGAAACCGCGGGTGTGAATTGTCGATTCTTCATTTCCTTTGAATTGAAAACCACGGCAGCGGCGCTCATGCGTGCTTTAGAAAGCAAATTACAACGCCAGCGACGCGGGGAACCTTCCGAAGAGACAGAATTATTCTCAGTTGTTCTCACCAACAGCAATCAACAAGAGGCAAGCCCTGCTGCAAGCCGGCTCACTTGCCCAACAGATGCACAAGCGCTTCAATTCTGGGCCGACCTTTTCGACATGGACCTAGATGATGACGCAGCGACCACGCGTCTGGAATTATCCGCAAATCGTGCACATTGGGCACGCGCGACAGCACTCCCTCAAATCATAGCATTTTATCTACCCCAGTTTTATCCGTTCTCTGAGAATAATGCGGCGTGGGGGGAAGGCTTTAGCGAGTGGACAAATGTTGTGACCGCGCCAAAGTTGTTTGCTGATCACATGTCCCCCCTAATTCCCGCCGACTTAGGTTTTTATGATCTAAGATCACGCGATGTTCGCGCGCGACAAGCTGAACTTGCCCTGCAAAATGGCATAAACGGCTTTTGCTACTATTTTTATTGGTTTTCAGGACGTCAAGTTATGGGCGACGTGATCCAAAGAATTCTGCGCGATGGCGAACCCTCCCTGCCATTCTGTTTGTGTTGGGCCAACGAAACTTGGAGTCGTCGTTGGGATGGCTCGGAAGAAGAAGTCATCATTGCGCAGAACTATGATGCCGCTGCCGATGCAGCAATTGTTGACGATTTGGCACGCTTCTTTGACGACCCGAGGTATATCCGAATAGATGATGCGCCGCTTTTCCTGATTTATCATCTGTCCATGATGCCAGAGCCAGAAAAGTTCATCCTAAACCTTCGCACGCGCGCTAAGGAACTCGGCTTTCCTAACCTTATGCTGGCAGGTGTGCTAAGCCATGGGGAACCTGATCCAGTAGATTTTGGTTGTGATTTCGGTGTGCAGTTTCCCCCTCATGAAATGGGTGTAAGAGCTCTGGACCCTGCTGCCCTTGGTGCCGACAGGTCATTTGAGGGGCAAATTTATGATTACGAAGCAGCCGCATCGGCGGCTCTGGCGCAAAGGCGAGGTTCCAAATGGTTTCCCGGTGTTATGCCACGTTGGGACAATGCCGCCCGACGTGGTTCCAAAGCACATTTGTTCCACAATGCCACACCTCAAGCTTTTGAAGCTTGGCTGCGAACCGCAATCGCGAAGACGCGCAAAGAAAACCCATCTGCACCTTTCGTTTTTGTGAATAGTTGGAATGAGTGGGCCGAAGGTGCCGTGTTAGAGCCTGATCGCGCGTCTGGAAGATCTTATCTCGACGCCGTCCGCAACGCCGTATCCAAACCAATCGGGACTTGCGTCGAACTAGGTGTTGAAGGCACCAATGAGACAATTGCTGCACTGGTTAATGAGAACAAATTCTTGGGAAGTTGGCTCTCCAACTTAATGCCTATTCTGAAAACAGGTCCGCTACGATCTGGTTATCCCCCTGTTTGCTTGGATTTTACGATTGAAGCCGGTCAAGGCTGCCAGCTCAGATATGTTGACGGCTTAGCGCAAACAGCATTGCCCGATATGCAGCAAGGTACATCGTGTCTGCTTGGAGGTTGGACCATTGGCCAGCCAAAAGCAAAGCCACTTTACCACTATCTCTTGATCGAAGCAGCGCAGGGTGGGCCCGCTTGGTTTGTCCCATGTGTTACTTCGGCTGCAACTAACGATCACTACGGCACGCTTGCGTCAAACAACGCAGGTGGTTCAGCTTTTCAGGTTGGCTTTCAAAGTAGAGAGCTCTCCCCTGGGATTTACAGACTATCCATTCTCGAAGTGACAGCCGACGCGTGCTTCAAGTCAACACTTCAGGATAATTTGGTAGTATTAGAGCCAACTAGATGACCTTGGTATCAGTGATCATACCCCTGTACAATCATGAGGCCTACATTACCGCTTGTCTTGAAAGCGTTGCCGCACAAACACATCCTGAATTAGAGTTGGTCATTGTGGATGATCATTCGACCGACAGGAGTTTTGATCTCGCGCGTATGACAATTAATGGCATGCAAGATCGCTTCGCCCGCATCAAGCTGGTGCGAAATAGCCGCAATCGGGGTGCGGCTTTTTCTTTAAATCGCGGCATTGCGGTGGCCAAAGGCTCCATTCTCACGTTCTTAAACTCAGACGATCTTTATGTCCCAGAGCGCCTCACGACCATTCTGGATGCCATGGCACAAAAAAAGCGCAGATGGGGCTTCTCGAGAATAGACCCCATCGGACCAGATGGGTTCCCATACTGGGCAAGTCGAGAAGCCCATATATTCAGCATTGAGCCAGCCCAGTTACAGCATGCCTTTCCAGCGCCTTCATGGTCTCTGCTTCAGCTTCAGGCTAGTATATCGACCGGGAACATTGTGGTTACTCGGGAACTGGCGCTTGCCGTTGGCGGATTCCAGTCGCTGTCTTATTGCCACGATTGGGCATTTGTCTTGGCCTGTGCATGGCACGATGAGTTTGTTTTCGTCGACGAGCCACTTTATAAGTATCGGTTCCACGGAAACAATAGTTTCTCAGGTCTCAGCCATTTGGTTTCCAACGACGCCGGGACTGTTTTGCGTAATCACCATATTCGCGCATTAACAGCACCAGGCCCAAATCCGACCTATCCATCACCCCTTTTTGGTTCATCGCTTTATCAAAAAGTTGCGGCACAGCTAGATTTGGAAGGCATTTGCGCGGCAGATTATGCCCCCTATAAAAAAGGCCACCGGACAATAAACTTATAGCAAAGCTGGTCACGTTTCAGATCTGCCGGCCTCTGACATTGTCGGAGGCTGAATTATTGATGGCTCTTTCAGAAAGCATCAATGAGGAAGCCATTGGCTTTTTGGGCTAACCCACTCGCCGCCCGCTTTGGTTATCATGAAACAATTTTGTCCGGCCAATTGTAGCCACTGGTCTCAATTTTCGGTCACGCTAACTTGGACTACCGAAGTATTCTGCAAATAGGCCGCATCCTCGAATGCCAAGGGCATGGTTGCAGCAGCCGTTTCAGCGCGAATAAGGCCCACACGAAAATCGGGTATATCTAAGTTATTGACGCATTTTATCGACGCCAATCGCACTCGACAACGTCTTGTTCTCAAGGATTAGCCAGTCCAGACGCGCGGCTTGCGCTTCCAATTGGCCGGTCAGGGCGGCGATCTGTCTATCGCGATCTTCCAATTCATCCCAAGCCTTTTGCATAGCGGCTTGAACATCAGGCTGCAGCAAGCTTTGCGACTGACCTTTAGTATGAGCCTCATCCACCAATTGTTGGCGCAACGAGGCTATTTCTTCATCGCGAAGTCGTATTTCCTCAAAACTATTCTCAAGGAATTGTTGCTTCTTCTCTAGCTCAACCCAAGCTTCATTGAGCGCAGCCTGGAGAGGCCCATCTCCATTATCTGGGCCATGTTGGGCCTGATCAGCCGCAGCTTGCTTCAGCAGATCAAGCTCCGCCTGCAAGCGATTTGCGGTATCGACCGCGTCTTGCATATAGCGTTGCTTGCGCTCTAGCTCAGCCCAAGCCTCTTGCAAGGCAGCTTCCAATTCGGCCTCTCGATTCATGCGTGTGTTCCTTGTCTTTTTAATGCCCAGTTTTGCCGGTTTGGCCCACGGCACGGGACGGTAAAGTGACGTCGATTTAATTCATGCCAGACTTTACGCACGGTGTGAACGTCTAGCTCGACCTCAAAGGCCAAACTTTGAGGCAACATGGAAGAGCCGTTCAGAGCTACCATACACAATGCGCGCCGCTTCCAAATATGATATGTTCTTGAAAAGGCTATAATGATGCGGGTCGGGCGCACGGCCGAGCGCACGATCACACAAGAAAGCGATCTTGTCACCCTCGGCAGGCTCCGTCGTCCAATCTTCATACTTCATAGCTTGAACATGAAATAACCAACCCTCGTCCAACTTTATTGAAATGGGTATGAAGCCAGCCGCGAGTAGGTGAACGCGTAAGGTTTGCTCCGTAAAGCCCGTGTAATGAAAATCACCCGGATGCGCTTGGCTTCCAAACATGCAGACGGTCATGCCATAATGATACTCAAACGTTTCGCGCGCGCGCATCATATCCACGACGCCATAAATGCTGCTTGTTTGAAGCTCTAGGCGGCCACCGAGTTGAAGATAGCGCGCCCATTGTAAAAGGGCTGAAAGTGTTTCCGTCCGGGGAATGTGCTCCAAAACATCCTTGGCCAAAACTTTGTGGAAATAGTCTGTGGGAAGGTCGTCGGCATTATCGGCATTAACAAGGAAATCTGGCTCGCAAGCGGGATCCATGTCGATATTCAAATAGCCAGGTCGCTTATCGTAGCCGCATCCAATGTTTAGCATGCGCGACATGATTGTCGGTTTAGCAGTGGCTGCGTCACTTAAATTTTCTGAACTCGCCTTGGCTTCAGATGGTCCCAACGTCGCCAGACTAATAGGGCTATTTGTATGCGAAGCTGCTGGGGTTTCTCGAAATATCCGTCCAAAAGGATTGCTTATTCCCGGCATTTTTTGACCTCATTTTTCGCGATGCCATGAAAAGCTGGCCAATAGGAACGCTGTGTCTATGACAAGCCCCAAAGGGGGTCAACCCAGATCGGCGTCGATATAAGGTTGCCATCTTCGTGGTCACCCAATCCTCAAGATGGTGGGAGTTTAAGACACGTTGGCGACAGGGGATCGTGAACCTGATCTGTCCGTACGCTCGGCGCTTTATGGCCGATCGCGCTGCGTTTCGGGGCGCGTCCCCTTGCCTGCATGAGGCATCCGACCTTTGTCTAGTTTCAGCCAGGAATGAAAACCAGGATCAACTTATCATTCGGCACGGAGCGGGCCATTAGGGCTCTCAATAAGGGGATGGTCGATTGGATGGTTGGGGCATGCGGGTAGCTTCCGATTTAGTTGGCATGTCTCGCGTCAGCGAAATTTAAAATGCCAATTCGCTACCTGAACTCTGAAGGGGATCGCGGACCCTGGTGCATCACCTCAACAGTTGCATGCCTAGCAAATTGCCGACCGTCAAATTCGTCCATTTCCCAATATGATTCTAAAGGCAAGGAGCGCTGCGGGTTAAAGAAAGCATTTGCTTGATAGACTGGGGTGCGCGCAGCCACGGTATGCATAACAATTGAGTGACGCGTTTTTGTTCGGTCTTCAATTATACTCCCGCCATGCGGCAGTTGAGGGTGCCAAATCAATACGTCCCCACGATTTAGCTCAACTTTTTCTTTCTCTAAGTTGTTGGATTTGCACTGTTCGATTACGATGTTTTGATAGTCATCAAAGAGGCCCGAAGGGACCGCAGGTACTGCGTCCAAACTTCCAAAATGTTCCACCGCCAAGTTGGCTCGATTGATCTCATTGATCAGGTGGCCACCTCGTACAACTTCTAAGCACCCGTTCTGCTGTGTCGCATCTTCAAGAGCGAACCACATTCCAAAGTAATTGTACTCAGGTCTCGTCGTAAAATAAGGGGTGTCGCGATGTATCGTCTGCGACGAGCCACGCTCGTAATAAAGGCTTGTGTAAATTGATGTCGGCCCTCCAAAAAGCACATCTTGAAAGGCGAGAGCATTTTTCGCCGCCGCAAATAACTTGAGCAATGGTGGGAAAGCTAAATGTAAGTTTACGATACGATGTAGGTAACCAAATTCGTCTCGAAAGGGGTCGAAATAATCAGCATTTCTGGCTGCAAACTCGTTAAAGAGCGCGACAGTTTCTCTAGTTTGCGCGTCGGAGATTTCGTTCTTAAAAACAAGAAATCCATCCTTCATGAAACGGTCCGCAAGGTCCTTATCATGAGATGACAACCTCTTATAGCGGCTGTCGTTGGTGTAATCTGAGAACATAAACCATGGCAGAGGTCCATCGGTGTTCGCGTCAGCAGCTAAGGGAGAGGTACCAAACATGCTTGAATTTTCCATTAGTCGTTTGCTCCATCCTTCAGTTTCCGCGCCTAACCGCTATGTCACCTTTGATCCAAGGTGACTGAGCGACTCCGCCTCGGCTTGTCAGCCTGCGTATGGATTTAAATTTCCATCAATCTCATAAGTTTTTAGCCCAAATCCAGCGAGCGAAGCAAGGTATGGAAATGCCCTTTCAAAGGCATGGGCTATTGTTCCATCAATCGCTCCAAGCTCTGGACCAAAATCGTCAACCGACCATGGCTGGTCGAGAAGGGCCTTGAAAGCCGCAACGCGGAACCAAAACATGGTCCCAGCTACAAATTCGTCTAGCTCTTCAATATCCCCACCGACTTTGCCGAGTATTTGGCCTAAGCTTTCACGGTTATCTCGGATAGTGCTAGGGTCTTTGCAGCTGGCAATACTTGATGCAGCGGCACAGATACCAATTGTTCTGCGGTCATTAAATGCGGCGGTGACTTGGTCAATGGATTCAATCGATAGCAAACTATTGTACAAATTTTGCCGCCATAAAGCGCCATTTGCCAAATGGGGGGACTTCTTTGAATGAATTTTGCATCCGTATTTGTATCCCAAACGGTCCACTTCTCGTAAAATTTGGATAAATGGCCAAACGTCACGCCCCACATTCTCCGTGATGACACACTTAGTCGGACTTAGTTTCGACAATGCATCCCGAATGTGTCCCTCATCCCAAGTGGTTGGAACGGTAATAAATACGTCCAACTCGATCGCTTTTCTGGCTTGGGCTATTGAACTGGCAATTTCATCAATCAGATCCGGGTAGAAGACATGCACACAAACAGCGGTCTCTGCTGACTTGCCCGGGGCCGACAAATTGTAAATTTCTACAAGATCGCGTTTCTTCCGACACGTCGGGGTTTTACTCCTCAAAGCGCTCGCCACAGCATGTAGATAGGCATAGCCAAAGTGCCGATCCGGCTCCAGATAGGTACCTTCGGCCCATTCGTTCCAAGCATTTACAAACACGAAACGTTCAGCTTGGGAATTTTTCGCTTTCGAGAAATCTAATGCTTTTGACAACCAAGTGTAAAATTTTTCTGGAGTAGCGCCATGGAACACGTGGCCCTTTCCGGGCTTCCGTGCCTCATTATCCCAACCTGTCATTACCGTTGGAAAATAGCCACTTGAATTGTCCCTCTGCACTAGTGTTTCTAGCCGATTTGTAGAGAAGTCTACCACCTGTTGGTAATCATAAACCTGTCCCTCAAAACGATCATTGAGCATCTGCATTTGATTGTTCAACACAGAACTGGCCACCCCATGCGGCGGGAACTCAACTAATGCATCAAAACCAATTGCCGCAGCATCGTCACACCCGAAAGCATTTGTCGCCACAAGATAGATGCCCGGGAAACCAGCCTCGACTGCTGCGGCACGCCATGTTTTAATTAAGCCCGACAGACCGGTTATTATCCCCGGACGATAGATCGTAATCATCGGCTTACCATCGACAAGGATGTACCTGCTGTCTTTAAAGAACCTTAGAAGATCTTCAAATACCTTGCGATTATCCTCATCGGAGTGCTTTTGCGCCATTAAAACATCAGATTCAGCGCCATCCCATCTGCGGGTCCAATTCTCGTTCGCCCAGCACAAACAAAAAGGAAAGTCATACTCTGCGGACTTATTTTTCAGAAAGTCCTCAATTGGCCGCTCAAGCAGTCGCTTTCCGCCAAACCAGTAGTAATGAAAGCAGAATCCTCCAATCCCAAACTGCTTTGCAAGCTGAATCTGTCTTTTCATCACATCAGGCAAGCGTAAGTCATAAAAGCCCAATTCCCCAGGGAGCCTTGGTTGGTAATGTCCGACGAATTGAGGTTGAGATTTGGATACATTTGTCCACTCAGTAAACCCGCGTCCCCACCATTCATCGTTCTCAGGAAACGGGTGGAACTGCGGCAGATAAAACGCCACAACTTTGGGGGTCTCGCGATGTGGCGTTACACCGACGTTACTGAGTGGTGCGAAATGCGGCGACCGAGCACCAGTCGCTACGCCGAAGCCATTGCGCCAAACTTCTTTATAGCGGTCTTTACTAGAGGACTTTTGAGCTAATGATTTTTCTAAGAGCTCAACTCGAGAATTACTTGGATTCAAAATAGGCGATTTACTATCGACGTATTCAAATGTCTCAATAATGAATTCTTTTACAAACGCTTTAAAGTCGCTCACGCTTGGATCAAATCTTATTCGTTCGATCTTTGAAGCCACATTGACGACCGCGAAGTACTCATCCCCGCTGGTGGCAGGAATGAAGTCCATGGTTTTTTCTTGCTGCTCGCTAAAACCGTCGCCAAAATCCAAGTACAACTTAGGGGCAGAAAATTGCCCACTAACAATCTCACTCTTAAAGTAAATTAGGTATTCGCCGGGCAAAAGCGACACAACCACACCTTCTCGGTGCAATAGCATTTGCGGATCGGTACCTGTGCTTGTCCAGAGTAATACGTCGCCTATCGATTGCGACACCATATCATGATAATAAGCACCCTCCAATTTTTGGACATTGACGCTTTTTAGCCGACGGCGGATTTCAACTTGTCTAAACGTTTCATCAAGCGCTAAATCGTTTTCCGCCTCAAATACCGACGGCAACGAAGCCGGCTTGATGCGATTCCCCCTGTGGAATGCATTAGCCACATATCCCAGACGCTTTCCAAAATTTTCATAATGCTGTTTGGCATCCATACCCAGCGCCAAGACCTCCGGGTAGCGCTCCAAGTAAGTGGCCGCATCAAAATCGTCTAAACTCATTTTGAACTTTCCATTCCGAATAGCGCCTGATTTATGATCAATGGCGAACAAGCATGACTCCTAGCTCGACGAAAGCGCGCGGCCCTCAGCCAGCCCGGCTGTCAGATAGTGAACACCTGCATCGACGCCGGACGCCGCGACATCGGTATTTGTTGAAAGGTACCAGTCCACATCCAAAACACCAGATTCAACAAGCAAAGCCGCTTTGCGCTGGATGGCAGCAGATTTACGTATGAAATAACGATGCTTTTCGTCTGCGAGGCCACGAACGAGGGCGTTGACCTGCCCACGCAACTTTTCAGTTGTTTGCATGGACGCATTTACAACGGCCAATGTGCTCTTTTCCTTTTCTCGGAGTGCATCCTCATGCTCCGCTGCTTGGCGAGCGAAGCTGGTTTGCAAGGCTTCTAGCGCCGCAGTTGTCAGAGCCATTTCATGTTCGCGTTGGGCTAGGTCATGCTCAAGCTGCGAGATGCGTGCGTTCATTTGCGCGATCGTGCTGGCTCTTTCCATCGATAGGTTTTGCGATTTCAACTGCTCCGCCTCTAGCGCTTTTCTTGCGGCTTGGACCTCACGATTCAGATCATCCGTTTCCGCCTGGCGCTGTCGCAATTCGCTTATTTTTTGGGTCATATCGCCGATTAGGCTGTCCAACTTTTCTTGCATCAGCTTTTCTCGGGCTTCAGCAGCGGATAGATCCGCTTGGACCTGATCGATAATGCGCCACAATGCCGTCTGATTAGCCTTTTCGGTCTCCAATTCCGCATTATTGGATTCAACATCGGCTAACAACAGATGGACATGTTGCTTAAGACCTTCAACGACCTTGTTAGCCTGCGTGAGTTCCATTTCGAGCGTTTGGATCAGATCGCTGGATTGTTGGTGAGACTTCTGAAGTTCAATTGATCGTTCAGAAAGTTGCGCCATGAGTGCGTCACGCTCTGCCAAAATGGTAGCGATGTTAGTTTTGAATACTTCGGCCTCATCTTGCGCCTTGACTTCCAAGGCTTCCTTGGCCCGAGTTGCCGCATCGACTTCGGTGGAGAGCACGTCAATTTTTGCCCTTAGATCGCGCTCGATTTCGTCGAAGAGCTTCTTTTCATTCTGTGTCGCCAAAAGGGATGATTCAAGATCGGTGATTTTTGTTTCAAGGCCCAGCACAAAGGCTCTCTGCGCCTCGTGATCAGCCTCTGCTTGGGCAGTAAGTTGGGTCACTCTATCGTTCAGCTCGTGCTGGAACGCTAAATCGCGTGCGCTGGCTTGTGCTTGGAGGGCCTCAAACTGTTCTTGAACCGCGGCGCGCGCTGTGAAAGCTTCATTGAGCAGCGCTTCATTTTGCACTGACGCCGCTGCAAGGGTGTCATATTCACTCTGCACTTGTGCAAGACGATGTTCTAAATCGCCACACTTCTCTTCCAACAATTGCCTTTCATGCGATACGCTCGCACTTTGGTCCACGATGGCTTGGTGCGTCGCCTCAAGCTCATTAAGGCGGTGGGCATGCGTGTCCCGACTTTCAATGATCTCCCCAATCGTCGCCCGCGCGCCATCTAGTTCCAAGGTCAATGCGCTTACCTGATGGTTGAGGTCACTGAGAGCCTGGTCGCGCTGGGCCAAAGTGGCGTGCATTTGGTGAAGCTCCAATTGCGCGGTCTTCCCACGGTAAAGGAGTCGAGCAAACGCAGTGCAGGCTTGATCGAAGCTTTTCGATATTTCATCTAACTCTTCGTAGTCGTTTGGATTTTCACCATTCTCAACCCAGCTACGCATAATTCGATAGGTGGCGCGCAGCCAAGACGGCAGGCTCGAATCGTTGAGGACATTTGAATGGGTATAGGTGTGATGGCGGTGACGCGACGCAATATAATTATCAATCTCGTCACTGGCCTTTGCGGATAACCTTGGCCATTTGAAAGAAAGCACCTCTTGAGATCGTGAAATTACGCTAGACCAAGAGTCAATCAAATCGTCATACCCACAAAAGAAGCGCTTTTTGCCACGCGATCCCTTTTCCGCGTCCAAAACATGGCGAAGCCATAAGTGGTAATTGTATAGAGGGTCGCTAAAGTCTCTCTTGGACAGCGAGTCCGCAACAGCAAGCGGATTGCGGATGGGCAATATGATTAACGGCTCGATGCCCTTGTTTTCGATCACGTCAAGCCAAAACGGCAACAAGCGGCAAATCCGGGGCTCTTTCAATACTGTGAGTCTGGAACTGCCATATTCTTCGTCGAACAACAGGCCACAACGCTCGCGAAACTCATCTGCGCGGGGCGATTGAAACCATCCTGGTGTGCACGGGGTGCAATCATCCCAAGTTGACCCAGCGGACTCCAGCAATTGGTCGTTAAGCGTGTTAATAGATACCGGTTCCCAATAGCCGGTTTGATTATTGGCATCAGCACCGATGACTTGCTTGGGCAGATCACAGCCCAAGAGATTTAACACGCGGGTTAACGCACTCGTGCCTGAACGGTGCATGCCGGCCACAATAACGCATGTTCTTTGGGCTGACTTCATTTCTACCGTGTCCTGTTGATTATGGCGTGCCTGACAGCACCTATAAATTTGCCGGTGACCAAGTACATGCACCAGCGCATAAGCCACCTCGGGCACAAATGATCTTCGGGTGATTAGCGTTTGGGCAGTTTGATAGTGATTTCCACCATTCTAGGCAAGCTGAATTCAGGACTTTAGACCCAATCGCTCCCCAGAATATTTTGAAGCACGGATCGGCGCCCACCAAGTTTCATTTTCCAAATACCAATCAACTGTGCGGGCTAAGCCAGTTTCGAACGTCTCACGAGCACGCCAGCCAAGCTCTGCTTCAACTTTTGAGCAATCGATGGCATATCTTTGATCATGCCCAGGGCGATCGGACACAAAGGTGATTAATTCTCGCCGGGCCTTCCCGCTCTTGAGCGCACGGCGCTGGTCCAGTAAATCGCATATCGCATTCACAACTTCCAAGTTTGTACGCTCGTTGCGACCGCCTATATTATAGCTTTCACCCGGCTGCCCCCGCTCAACGATCAATTGGAGCGCAGCCGCATGATCATCAACAAACAGCCAATCACGGATGTTGGACCCATTCCCATAGACAGGCAGAGGTAAGCCTTCCAGAGCATTCAAGATGATGAGTGGGATGAGCTTTTCAGGAAAATGAAAAGGCCCGTAGTTGTTTGAGCAGTTTGAGATCAGAGTCGGCAATCCATAAGTGTGGTGCCACGCGCGTACCAAATGATCCGATGAAGCCTTGCTCGCAGAATAGGGCGATCGAGGGTCATAGGGCGTCGACTCGTGAAACAGGCCTTCGAGCCCTAGGGAGCCGAAAACTTCGTCAGTTGAAATATGGAGAAACCGGAACGCCGATTTTCGGGCACTCGCCAACTTGTCCCAGTAGGCGCGAGCTGCCTCAAGCATGGCATGGGTGCCATTAATATTCGTTCGAATAAACTCCGCCGACCCAGTAATTGAGCGGTCGACGTGACTCTCAGCAGCCAAATGCATGATTGCATCGGGCTGGAATGATTCAATGGCGTTGGTGACGGCCAATTGGTCACAAACATCTATTTGTAGTAGCCGATAATTCGGCTGTGCTTCGATTGACGCCAGTGAGGCAAGGTTTGCAGCATAGGTTAGTTTGTCGAGATTGAGGACTTCAACGTCAGGGTTTCGAACCAACCGACGACAAAGAGCTGAACCAATGAAGCCGGCTCCGCCAGTGACGAGAATTCGCATACGATTTGCTCCACAAGCATCTGATCAATGCCTAAATTGGTTTAGATGGGTCAAACTCCAGCAAGTCCGAGTCGACACTCCCACTAAGCAGCCATTCGCAGTCGAGAATCAGCCACTCTTTGCGCCGTCTAAGCTCAAATCTTTCCGTCATCTCTTAATCGTGCGGGTTTGCGTTTGTCCAGTGCGATGCCATACAAAGCTACATTGCGCCCGGCTAAGGTGGTGACTCTTGACAAACGCAGCTGAGTGCCGTTAGCCGCCGGTCAAGTTAGAACAGACATTTAAAAGAACCTTCATGCACGAATGGGGAACCGGGTTATGAGAAAAGGTATTATCCTAGCCGGTGGAAGCGGTACCCGCTTGGCACCGACCACCTTAGCCGTTTCCAAACAATTGATCCCCGTCTATGACAAGCCAATGATTTACTATCCGCTCAGCGTGTTGATGCTGTCGGGGATCAGACAGATCCTGGTGATAACGACACCTGGTGATGCAAGCGCTTTTAAGCGCTTGCTTGGGAACGGGTCGCAGTGGGGGATTGAGATCTCCTATGCTGAACAGCCTAAGCCAGATGGATTGGCACAAGCCTTCATCATTGGCGAGGAATTCTTAGACGGTGAGCCATCGGCGATGGTTTTGGGTGACAATATCTTTTACGGTCACGGACTTGTTGATGCCTTAGGTCGCGCAGAGGCTCAAAAGAAAGGGGCCAGCGTTTTTGGTTATCGTGTCAACGACCCGGAGCGTTATGGTGTGGTCGCATTCGATGAGAATCAGCGCGCGATTAGTATCGAGGAGAAACCTGCAAAGCCCAAGTCGAACTTTGCGGTTACCGGGCTCTACTTCTATGATGGGCGCGCCTCGGAATTGGCTCACACCATCAAGCCCTCGCCTAGAGGAGAGCTGGAAATCACCAGCTTGAACCAGATTTATCTCGAGCTTGGAGAGTTGAATGTTGAGCTTTTGGGCCGAGGCTATGCTTGGTTTGACACCGGCACTTTTGACAGCATGCTGGAGGCTTCGGAGTTTGTGCGCACGGTTCAGCACAGACAGGGCTTAAGCATTTGCTCACCGGAGGAGATTGCCTTTACCCAGGGTTATATTTCGGCCGAACAAATGTGGGATCAAACCAGAGATAAGCTCAAGAACCCATATTATGCTGGATTGGCAGCTATCGCCAAGGCCGCTCTGCCCGGATTAAAGTGATGTGGGTTATCTTTGGTCAATCCGGCCAATTGGCGCAGTCCTTGGCCGCTCGCCCAGATATGGTCGGCGCGACATTCCTTGGTCGTGCGCAGCTGGATTTGACAAACCCAGAGCAGGCCGCATTGCGGCTTCGGGAACTTGGGCCGAGTGTTGTGATTAATGCGGCGGCCTGGACAGCGGTAGATCAGGCCGAAAAGGATTTCGATCAAGCGCGTGTTCTCAATGCGCACGCTCCTGCTGCCTTGGCACAGGTCTGTCGACAACTCGACATCCCATTCGTGCACGTTTCTACCGATTATGTGTTTTCAGGGGAGCACGGACCCGCCTGGAAAGAAGATGATCCCATTGCGCCGGTCAATGCCTATGGCCAATCCAAAGCCGAAGGTGAAGCTGCGATAATGTCCGTCGGCGGCCGTATCGCCATCTTGCGAACCAGCTGGGTCTTTAGCCCGTTCGGCAATAACTTTGTAAAGACCATGGCCCGACTGGGCAAAGAGCGCGATGAAGTTCGCGTTGTCGCCGACCAAGTTGGCAGACCAACTTATGCACCAGACCTCGCCGAAGCGTGCATCAAGATGGCGACTCTATTGCAGACGCGGCCTGAACTGGCAGGCATGTATCACTACGCCAATGCGGGACACGTAAGCTGGGCTGACGTTGCGCAGGCAACTTTTGATGCGTTGGCTAGGCGAGGTGTGAAAGCCGCTCAGATGGTTCCCATCACAACCGCCGACTACCCAACCCCTGCTAAACGGCCAGCGTGGTCGACTTTGGACACGTCAAAGATTGAAGCCCTCGGCGTCGAAACACCGGACTGGCGCGGTCGAATTGGGGCTTGTGTTTAGAGCTGGCTTCTAAAAGCTATTCATCTTGCTAAAGAAATGGCGCTCAAGAGCCAGGTTTCCGAACACCTGTGGGCTAAGCCTCCCTTGGGACTAGAATGAATAGTCAAGTTATCGATGTCATCTTTACCCAGCATTGCCCCGGCATAGCCCGGTGTCTTCGGCCTTGGTTGAGTAAGTTAGGCAGAGCACGGCAGTCGAACGAACCAAGCGCAACGGAGATCTGGTCGCTCCCATTGCGAAACCGGATTGAAATCGGGCTATGAAATAAGGTCAGCGTGCCAGTATGCAGCCGCACGCCGCCCTCAAGCCGTCCAGATATCACTCAGTGCCATAGTCGCCCCTTGTTGGAACGTGCCCAATAACACGGCTTGGGTTGCCCCATTGCCATCTGCATCAAAGGAGAGGGTGCGGTTGGTTTGGTTCCAGATGAGGCTCGGACGGCTTGTGGTCGCAGCTCCATTGGTGACGAAGTTGGCGTGGGTTTCGGTCAGCGCCGCTGCAGGCCCGCCGATATTGCCAAAGCCGAACCAATAGCGGCTCAGGATGATGCGATCGGTACCACTGGTGAAGTCGGTGAATGTATCGCCACCCTCATAAGGCTCCAGCGTGCCATATTGGTTGAAGTGGTCATTCCACGATAGGAAAAAGAAGTTATCAACCCCTGTTCCGCCGGTCAGTGTGTCAAAGCCCTCACCGCCATAGAAGAAGTCATCGCCACCCAGACCATATAATTCATCATTACCTTCAAAGCCATAGACCTGACCGGCACCCTCTATGCCAGTCAGAACATCATTGAAGCGCGAGCCCCAGATATTCTCAATATCGAAATAGATATCCCCTTGTGCTTCGCCAGTGTTTCGCGATGTGTCGGTCATATTCGCAATCAAGCCTGTTGCATGATCGCGGAGATAAAGCACGTCAAGGCCGTCTCCACCCTCAAGGCGATCATTACCAAAGCCGCCTGACATAGCATCATTGCCATTGCCGCCGACCAAGAAATCTAGACCATCAGACCCAAATAAGAAGTCATTCCCATCAAACCCTTGCAGGACATTGTTTGCGGCGTCGCCGCCCAATATGTCGGCGAAGGCAGACCCGAGAATACCTTCAATCGATACATAAGTGTCGCCGACTGCGTCTCCTGCATTCAGCTGAGGCCCGCCCAAAAACACGATCACGCCTGAAGCGGCACGTGTATAGGAGGCATATGTGTAGCCACCTGTACCGTCTAAAGCATCTCCACCAGCACCGCCTTCAAGCAGGTCTTCGCCCCCACCGCCAATCAAGCTATCACTGCCGGCACCGCCAAAGATCGTATTGGCAACAGCATTCCCGGCCAGTGTGTCGTTGAAAGCAGACCCGATGATGTTTTCCACGTCCGAAAACGTATCGCCCAAACCTTCTGCGCCAGTGCTAGCAAACGTACCAGCAAGGGAGATTGAAACAGCACCTGTGGAATTATCGTAGGCAGCCGTATCGATGCCATCCCCACCATTGAGAACATCAGCGCCCATTCCCCCTGTTAGAATATCATCTCCGCCTGCACCCAATAAGGTGTCATTTCCGCCTTCACCCAAAAGCGAATTAACCCCATTGTCTCCACCAAGCTGATCGTTGAAATTGGAACCAACGAGGTTCTCGATCCCAGAGTAAGTATCGCCAGCGGCATCGCCCGTGTTCGATGTATTGTTCAACAGGGAGGCTGATACTCCCGCAGTCGACAAGAGATAACTTGCGATATCAACGCCGCCGCTGCCGTTAAGCTGATCAGCGCCACTATCGCCAATGAGAATATCATTTGTGATCCCGCCGTTAAGCGTATCATTGCCGCCAAGGCCACGCAGGAAATTGGCCGCGAAGGTGAAGCCGGTCAAACTATCGGCGAAATTTGAGCCGTAAACTGCTTCAATATTGCCATAGACGTCACCTGCTGCATCTCCGGTATTCGTAGAGCTGTCTTGGAGCGAGACACGGACAGCGGACAGAGATGATTCGTAGCTGGCGGCATCAAAGCCATCGCCACCATCCATGGTGTCAGCGCCACTTCCACCAAATAGAAAATCATCTCCACCACGCGCCCATAGACTATCATTTCCATCCTCGCCTTTGAGGAAGTTATTGCTCGCATCGCCGGATAGGACGTCGGCGAAATTCGATCCCAAAAGGTTCTCAACGCCCACAAATACATCGCCAACCGCATCCCCGGTGGCGGCAAAGCTGCCATCCAATGAGGCGGTTACGCCTAAGGTCGCTCGAGAATAGGAGGCAAAATCAAAGCCACTGCTACCTTCATGCCGATCGGCGCCCGTTCCACCCTCAAGGAGGTCATCCCCACCTTCACCTTGAAGGGTGTCATTCCCAGCACCTCCAAATATCGTATTGGCCGAGTTATTGCCTTGAAGTCTATCTGCAAAATCTGAACCCAGCAGGTTTTCAATATTCAAGTAAACATCGCCACGTGCGTCGTTGGTATTGATGGTCGGGTTCAGGAGAGACGCGACAACACCGACGCCGACTTGGGTATAAAAGCCCCAAGAAGCAATAACCAAACGGCCGGCGCTGTCGTAGGACGCTGTATCGATACCGTCGCCACCGTCAAGGGTGTCTTCCCCCGGCATTCCTTCTAGCGCATCATCCCCTCCCAAGCCAAAAACGCGATCGTGGCCGGCCCAAGCGAGAAATACATTGTTCGAATTGTTGCCATAGAGCGTGTCGTTGTGAAGGGAACCTGCCATATTTTCGATACTGACGTAGGTGTCCCCGGCCGCATCCTTGGTATTTATGCTTGGGTCTATTAATGACGCAGTGACGCCTTCAACTGGCGCTGTCTCATTTTCCGAGAACAAATAGGTTTCATAGTCGGCTATATCGTCCCCATCACCGCCGTTGAGGACATCTGCACCTGCTCCGCCGATCATAATGTCCTGGCCACCATTGCCAAAAATTGTATCGTTGCCCGCCAATCCATCGAGGTTGTTTAAGGAGCCGTTGTCGCCATAGATAACATCATTGAATCTGCTGCCCGTCACATCTTCGATGCTAATATATTGATCACCCGCGGCGTCGCCTGTGTTAATGGCTTGGTTGAGCAGCGACACCGTCACGCCTGCATTGGACAATTGGTAGCTGACCACGTCGCCATTATATCGCAAGGGGTCGACGCCGGCACCTCCATCAACAATATCGATCGCGCCGCCGCAGACGAGCGTGTCCGCACCATCTTCGCCAAACAAGTAATTTATGCCTGCACCGTCCCAGCCATACATGGTGTCTTCGCCATTGCCACCAAAGAGACGGTTTTCACCCGCGTCACCCCAGATCAAGTCACCAAAGGCCGAACCACGAACGTTCTCGATGCCAATAAACGTGTCACCCAAAGCTTCGCCACGGTTTGGGTCGGAGCCACCCGGGATCATAAATACATATACGCCCGATGTTGCGCCTTCATAAGACGCTTCATCCGTTCCGTCGCCACCATTTAGAACGTCGGCCCCAAGTCCACCCAAAAGTGTGTCGTTGCCAGCCAATCCCGATAGCGTGTCATCATTGGCAGTACCAACCAACCTGTCATTTCCACCTGTACCAGTTATGGATTGGCCAACGGCAAAGAGAGACAGAATTGAGCCCGCCTTCGCGTTGTTGCCTCCCAAACCAAGTGCTTCAGCGGTTTCATTGCTTACCGGGGCAGCAGAGTCGCCAAGACCAACATGCACTGGGATGAGGGAGAACAGGCTTTTGCCTCGTGCAAGAAAGCTCGTCTGTAAATGAAGGTCATCGCCGAGCGATGCATTGTAATCCCACAAGCCAGCAAAGGCTATGCGTTCGCCAAAACCAGATCTCAAAGTGGCCGCCGAAACTTTTGGTGCATAGATTGACAAAGCGACCATATTTATTGCTCCTCGAGAACGAAGTGACGCGAGCACTTCAACGCTAACTTTGATTGGACACGCCGCTACAATATTTAAATTGTAAGCTCAGGCACCCCAATTACCGTAAGATTATCGCGTGAAGACCACAAAGCAATGTCATTTCAACCCCAATTGCCTACGAATGAGTTAAATCCACCATCTGTGCTAAAAAATTCTTTGCAGCCTATCGTCGTCGCCAAAGTGGGATCGGCTTGAGGTTAAGCATATTCTTTCACGTTAATATTTGAGCGCTATGCGACCACTTCGCGTGCATGGGCTAGGACGTCTCGCAACATTTGGTCAATACTTCTCTTCGGTGCCCAGCCCCATCGAGCGCAAAACTTCGAATTATCACCAACTGCACGCAGAATATCTGAAGGGCGCAAACGGTTCGGATCGACGTCTATGGCAATATCGAATTTAGACAATTCAATCAGACGTTCCAATAAATCTCTGATTTTAATAGCGTTACCTGAACAAACATTAAAGGTTTGCAACCCGGGGGATAAACCTAGGGCCCGCTCTGCTATCGCAACGTAGGCGTCGATTACGTCATCAACGTGAAGAAAATCACGCTCTGCATTGAGGTTTCCAACTTTAATTATCGGCGGAATTTGTTGACGCTCGATCTGGGCAATTTGAGCGGCAAATGAGGGCACTACAAAGCGCGCATCTTGGCCTGCACCACTGTGGTTAAATAATCGCAATATGATCACTGCGGCTTGATCAGCCAAAATGTCCTGTACGGCCCACTCACTTGCGGCTTTCGAACGCGCATAAGGGGAATTCGGCTGCATGGACATCTCTTCGGTGACCGGTAAGCCACCTAGAAAACTATTGCCGTAAGTTTCGCCGCTGCTCGCAAATACCAAAGCCGCATCGGGTGCGTACTCACGCAGGGCTTGGGCCAAGCAAATCGTACCTCCAAGATTGACCAACACCGTTTGAGATGCATTGTGCCCAGACTGTGCCACAGATGATAACGCGGCAAGATGAAACACAACTTGGGGCCGCCGTAACGCAGCTTGGCGATTGTCTTCGGGGCATTCAATGCGGCCTGTTTCGCCATCTTTGCCTATTCCGAAAACTTCACACCCTTTAAATCGTGCCTCCAAGGCTCGGACTAATTTTGCACCCACAAATCCGCTCTTGCCAGTCACCAAAAACCGATTGGGTTCAGACATTGGCTTTATCCACTTGAACGGGCGGCTGAGCGGTATCGCTCAAGATCAGCTTCAACCATCTCTACGATCATCTCAGACAAGGTTGTTTCCGGAGCCCACCCTAGGTTTGCCTTTGCTTTAGCGGGATCGCCCAACAAAACATCCACTTCTGCTGGACGCATGAAGCGAGGATCTTCAACTAAAAAGTCCTCGGGATCGAGGTCAACATGATTAAATGCCAAGTCAACCATTTCACGGACTGTTGTGGTGACACCTGTGGCAATGACGTAATCATCAGCGACTTCTTGCTGAAGCATCATCCACATCGCTTTCACATAGTCGCGGGCATGCCCCCAATCTCGTTTCGCTTCCATGTTGCCCATCCGCAGCTCTTTGGCTAGGCCAAGCTTGATACGGGCAGCACCATCGGTCACTTTGCGGGTCACAAATTCTAAACCACGCAACGGGGACTCGTGATTGAACAAGATGCCTGAGCTTGCATGCATGCCAAAGCTCTCGCGGTAATTGACGGTCATCCAATGGCCAAACAATTTCGCCACGGCATAAGGTGATCGAGGATAGAATGGAGTCGCTTCGGTTTGCATTGGCTGCTGGATAAGCCCATACATTTCCGACGATGAAGCTTGGTAAACGCGGGCCTCTGGCCGCTCTAGGCGAACCGCTTCAAGAACATTGAGCACACCAACGCCGGTGTCTTGGGCCGTTTGGATTGGTTGATCCCATGATAGTCCGACAAAAGACTGGGCACCGAGATTATAAACCTCATCAGGCTTAACCGTGCGAACGAGTCGGCTCAGCGCCGACAAATCCCCCAAGTTGCCGTCAACTATTTCAACGTCCTTTTCGACGCCTAGCCACTTCAACCGATGGAGCATATTCTCAGAATGACTGCTCCGCCGCGCCATTCCAATGACCTTGTAACCTTTGCCCAACAAGAACTGAGAGAGGTACGCACCATCTTGTCCGGTTACACCGGTTATCAACGCTGTCTTACTCAATGTCGTCTCCGTTCGGCCATTACCAAGTCTAACAAATGCTTTTGGGCTAATAGCCACTGATCCAAGTCTTGGCTAGGGCAAGTCTGCAATTCACAAAGGACTGCGTATTCAACCTAGAGGCCGCTTCGCGAAACCAACTAAAAAGTGAAAAGAAACAGACTAAAAACTGATGTGGTGGGCCACAGAATTAAAACGTTCGGCCATCCTCAAGCAGTCCAAATATCACTTAAAGCTAATGTCACACCTTGTTGGAACGTGCCCAACAGCACGGCTTTGGCACTACCATTTCCATCCGCGTCAAACGATAAAGTCCGTGCCTCGCTGTTCCAGATGAGGCTCGGCTTATCGGTCAATGCGACACCATCGACGACAAACTCTGTGTGCTCCTCCGTGAGCGCGGCGGCTGCACCTGTTATATTGCCGAAACCAAATTGATAACGTGAAAGAATGATGCGGTCTGTGCCGCTTTGGAAGTCCGTGAATACGTCTCCCCCTTCATAGAATTCAGTCACGCCCGAAGCGTTGACTTCTTCGCGCCAAGACAAGAAGAATACGCTATCGATGCCAGCGCCGCCTGTAATCGTGTCGCTCCCCACGCCACCGTAAAGATAGTCATCACCATCAAGGCCAGAGAGGTTATCTTTGCCGGCAAATCCATAAATATTGTTAGCGCCATCCGTGCCACTCAACACGTCGTTGAAATTTGAGCCCCAGATGTGCTCAATGTCCTCATAGGTGTCGCCTTGCGCTTCACCACCGCTGCCGCCTGTTATTAGACTTACTGTGACGCCGGCTTTGGCACCCTGATAAGAGGTGATGTCAAAGCCCGCACCACCAACTAATTGATCGCTGCCTTCACCGCCGTCTAAAGTATCATCGCCATTGCCAGCGATGAGGGTATCATTGCCACCCCCGGATTTGAACCATTCATTCTGGTCTGCCCCAGTCAGTAGATCGTGGCCACGCCCGGTGATCAGGCCTTCAATATCTTCAAATACAACGCTTTGATTTTTGAGCCCGGTGATCGAGCGATCCGCAAGTGAAATTGTCAAATCTTGGGTGTGACCCTGAAAATCCAACCAATCAAAGCCAAGCCCACCCATAACCACGTCATTGCCGCGCGAGCTTATGAACGTATCGTCGCCTAGACCACCTTCCAATCGGTCATCACCTCTACCACCAAACAGACGATCGTCACCGTCACCACCGTGCAAGGTGTCATCACCACGGCCGCCATCTAGGGCATCATTGCCGATACCGCCGTTCAACTCATCATTTCCGCGCTCACCAAACAGGCGATCATCGCCTTCGCCACCGCCAATTTTATCGTGGCCACGACCGCCGTTCAGTAAGTCGGCACCTTCGGCACCGTCGAGCACATCATCACCTTTTTCACCCCAAAGGGAATCGTTGCCCGAATTTCCGTAGAGCTCGTCGTCCGCACGACCGCCGTACAATCGATCATTGCCCTCACCGCCCTCAAGGAAGTCGTTACCACGACCGCCAAAAAGCTGGTCTTGGCCAATTCCGCCGGATAGCCGATCAATGCCCGCCCCGCCGGACAACCAATCATCGCCATCGTCACCAAACAGAGTGTCGTCTCCCGCTTGCCCTTCCAAGAGGTCTGCGCCGGCCCCACCATAAATCTCGTCATGGCCCTTGCCGCCATAAATCTCGTCATTGCCGCCCAGCCCAAATGCAACATCCCGGCCACGACCTAAATGGATCACATCGGGTGCCTCGGTAACGCCGCCATTGGTTGCATCAAATAGGTCATTGCGTTTGGTGCCGCGTAAGATTGCCATGAGCTATTCTCTTCTACAAAGTGGCTTCAGACCAGAAATAGGACTGCTTGCCAATATTGCCTGTTGCATCTGGTCTCGGCCAGCTTCTAATCGATGAGGTGGTTTTGCTTCAGTTTCAAGCCGTCCAGATATCACTGAGAGCCATAGTCGCCCCTTGTTGGAACGTGCCCAACAGCACGGCTTGGGTTGCCCCATTGCCATCCGCATCAAAGGAGAGGGTGCGATTGGTTTGGTTCCAGATGAGGCTCGGACGGCTTGTGGTCGCAGCTCCATTGGTCACGAAGCTGGCGTGGGTTGTTGTCAACGCCGCTGCAGGCCCGCCGATATTGCCAAAGCCGAACCAATAACGGCTCAGGATGATGCGGTCGGTACCACTGGTGAAGTCCGTGAAGGTATCACCACCCTCATAGGGCTCTGGCGTGCCAAACGCATTTACTTGGTCACGCCACGACAAGAAAAAGAAGTTATCAACCCCTGTTCCGCCGGTCAGCGTGTCAAAGCCCGCGCCGCCATAGAAGAAGTCATCGCCGCCAAGGCCTGACAGCGTGTCATTGCCCTCAAACCCGTAAACCTGACCACCATTATTGTCGCCCGTCAGCACATCGCCAAACCGCGATCCCCAGATATTCTCAATATCGAAATAGGTGTCACCTGCCGCTTCACCGCCTGTGCCACCGCTCAGCAGGCTCGCCGTCACTGTGGCCGTGGCATCGCGATAATAGGCGACGTCTATGCCAGCCTCGCCGCGCAACACATCGCCATCAACCCCGCCATCCAGCACATCATTCCCATTCCCGCCCAGCAATGTGTCCACGCCAGCCCGGCCATAGATGAAGTCGTTGCCTTCCAGGCCCCGCAATTCGTTATTGTCCGCGAGGCCACCAATGATGTCGTCAAAGGCAGAGCCAATCAGGCC
>JAIXQA010000021.1 GCA_027485915.1 Alphaproteobacteria bacterium
ATGTTTATACCCGCGCCTTCGAACGGGCAGGTGGCCGAGTGGTTGAAGGCGCACGCCTGGAACGCGTGTATGGGTGCAAGCCCATCGAGGGTTCGAATCCCTCTCTGTCCGCCAGTTCGACGCGTGTGCCCCTGTATAGAGTGGCCAACCAACCTCAGACACATTTGATAGAGTTGCCAACTTCAGATTGACCTTGTTATGGTCGGCGTCTGGAGGGCACTTCCGATGCGCATTTCGAAGATTGGAACAAGGGTGCTGCTTCGGCTTTTCCCGGCCTTAGTACTTTTGGCTGCCTTGACTCCGGCTTGCGGTCAAACGACACCAGAGGTCATTCAGCTGAACGTTCAAAAGACCGTCGAAGCGGTCACAAACGTTCCACCTCCACCTCCACCACTGACACATGAGGCTTGGCAGGCTGCAGCGAGGCAGGACTTGGCCGCGATCCAATACTCGGTGGCTCTCAATACGATGATCATGTTTGATGAGGTCAATCCCTCCTATCGGGCCTGGCTAGCGGAGGGCTATAAGATTGCAACCGGGCGAGCCAAAGAGGTCGACGGACCAAATTCCTATCATGATCTATTGACCTCCTATGTCGATGGGTTTCGAGACCCTCATTTCTTCTTAAATTCAGGAATTGATCGCCCCGTGGAGTGGCCAGGTTTTCTTGTTTCATGGGTCAATAACAAGGCCGTTGTGATATTTGGCGATGCAGCAGACAAGAATCTGCCACCAGTTGGCTCAGTCATTAGCGCCTGTGACGGTGAAGCGATTGAAACGCTAGTAACCAAGCGCGTCTTTCCAATTACATATGATCCTCGAACCGTGTTCGGGCAAAGGCAAGCCGTGAGCCGCCTGTTTCTGGATCTTAAGGGTGGGTTGATCCCGGCCATAAAGGCTTGTGATTTTCAGCATGGGGAAAGCCGCTGGTCAGGGACTTTGTCGTGGCGGTCCATACCTGAGCCATCCGAGGACTTCTGGTCGCGTACTGTCATCGCAAGCGCTGGAACGCCCGCGCAGTTTGGCGTTACTTTCCCAGTTGAAGGTGTTGCTTGGATAGGATTGCCGACATTTTTTGACAATCCGATGACCCAACCGAAGTTAAAGGCCCTTTTCGATCAGCTCTCTACGACAACCGAAAAAATGCAAAACGGGCGCGCCATTGTTATCGATCTGCGGGGCAATAGCGGGGGTGATTTGGAGCTACCTGCAAAATTCGCAGAGGCTATTTTTGGCTGGCCCGCTGTAAGAAGAATGGTCAATAGTGGCATGGGGACCTCAACAGATTGGCGGGCTTCGCCGGAGAATCAGGCCTATGTACAATCTCTTTCGCAAAATCCTCGCATGCGAGATATTGCACAGAGACTGGCGCTCGCGTTGACTCAAAGTGAGCCCTACTGGCGGGAGGGCAGACAGAATACCAGTGAAACTTCTGGGCTAACTGAACGCCGGCCTTTGGCTTCTCGTCGCAGTCCATTCCCTGCGCGGATTTATCTCTTGAGCGATGGAACCTGCATTTCAGCCTGCCTGGCTTTTGTGGATATTGCTTTGCAGGTTCCGGGCACACGCTTGATTGGAGCTGATACGGGCGGCGATACCGGTTACACGTCCGTCCGCTCGGAAACACTCCCTTCAGGCCTTGCCCAATTGAGCTTTCCCATGACCTTTGTTCATAAGCGCGGTCGCGGATCGATGGAAATCTACAAGGCCGATGTTGCCTATACTGGCGTCCGGGATGATCAGTCTGTGCGGCGCTGGACTTTGAATCTTGTGATCCGTGAGTCTGCGGTATCACCATAATTTAAGTGCTTCACTTGGCCGAACCAAACCGCTTGAGCGCGACACCGTAAGTCGCAAGCCTAACCTTGCAGCAATTCCATCATCCAATTCTGAATGATTTCAGTAATTGCTTGACCATGATGTGAAGCGGTTTGCTTGGGCCGTGGCTTATGAGAACCCCGCTCACCCGTTTCCAGCAATAAGAGCCTGCCTTTGTTCAAATGCGCCGCGCGACGACACGCTGTCCGAGGGTGTATGGAGCGCATAGTCGCATAATTCGTCGAGTCGCGTTTCGGCGACATGTACGCGGGTGTCAGATGCGGCGTAATAAATGAGAATCCGGCCGGTTTCAGGATCATGTGCCCAGCCATTGCAGAAGGCGACATTGGAAACATCGCCCACCCGCTCGCCGCCTTGTGGCGCAATCAGATAGCCGCCCGGTGCTGCGACCACGCGCCACGGCTCTTTCAAGTCGGTTAAAAGCACATAAAGCACATAGCGCAGGCCGGCAGCTGTGTCGCGCACGCCATGGGCCAGATGCAACCAACCATGCGGCGTCTTGAGGGGAGGGGGTCCCTGACCGTTTTTCACTTCTTTAATCGTGTGATAGGCGCGGGGGTCGACAATCTCCTGCCTTGCAATCCGCGCACGGCTCATGTCTTCAACCAGCGCCCAGCCAATCCCACCCCCGCCACCGACATCGACAAAGCCGTCTTGCGGGCGGGTGTAGAGCAGATACTGACCGTCGACGAATTCTGGGTGAAGGGTAACATTACGCTGCTGGCCGGGCCCTGCATCAAGGTCTGGTAGACGTTCCCAGTCCTTTAAGTTTCGGCTCCGCACAATCCCACATCCCGCTACGGCCGCCGTCAGGTCATGCGGTCGCGCGAAGTCCTTTCGCTCAGTACAAAATAGGCCATAGATCCAGCCATCTTCATGCTGGGTCAGGCGCATGTCATAGATGTTGGTGTCAGGTGGGGAGCCTTCTGGAATATCCAGCGGGTGATCCCAGAACCGAAATCCGTCTACACCGCTGTCACTTTCGGCCATCGCAAAAAAGGACTTGCGATCCGCTCCCTCGACCCGGGCAACCAAGAGATATTTTCCCCTGTAATAGATCGCACCGGGGTTGAACACGGCGTTCACGCCAAGCCGCTCCAGAAAGCGCGGGTTTGTTGTGGGAGAAAAGTCAAACCGCCAAGGGAGGGGGACATGCTCACGCGTTAGAATCGCATCGCGATAGCGGCAGAATACCCCGTTTGTGCTGGGCAATCGCGCGTTCGAGCGTGATAAAAGGGCCTCAAATTCCGCCTGAATGCGCAGTTTTCGAGCGTCTACGGCTTCCCACGACATATTTTTTCAACCCTCTTGCACCTCGGTTTCAGCCTTAGTCACTCACGATTGATAGCGTTGTCAATCCTTGTGGGCCTGAGTGCAAAAATAATTTTCAGCAACGCAAACTACCAATTGACAGCGCAATCAATTTCGAGCAGGCTATGAATAACAGCGCTGTCAATTTCTGTTGGGGTGGTTGGGATTTAGGTGCTAGCCTGTCCAATGTCCGGTTCGAAATGACTTAAGCTGCCGATAAAAATCGACATCAGAAAACAACTGATGACTTATTCCTTGGGAGGACAGAGAGATGCGTAAATTTACCAATGGGCTAGGCCTGCGTACCAGCGTTTCGGTCATGGCCTTGGTTCTGGGTTGCGCCGGAAGCGCAGCTGCTCAGACCGCACAGACCAATGCACAGGCAGAACCTGCACAAGAAGTTGAGACTGTCGTCGTGCGCGGCTATCGCGCCTCGGTCGCTGACGCGCTGGCGAATAAGCGCAATTCGAATCTGATCATTGAATCGATCACCGCCGAAGATATTGGTGAATTCCCAGATAAGAACATCGCCGAATCCTTGCAGCGTTTGCCTGGGATCCAGATCGACCGTGAAAATGGTCAGGGCACGAAAGTTCGGATTCGCGGCCTTGATCAAAACGTCGTGGTTCTCAATAATGAAATTTTCCTCACGGGCCTCGAAGCTTTCCGGATCGGGGAGGGTAATGCGACCCAAACCGATTCGCTTGAAGGTGTCCCCTCGGATCTGATCGGCGGCGTGGATGTTTTCAAGTCTCCTCAATCCTCGCTCCTCGAAGGTGGCCTCGGCGGGATCATCAATCTGCGCACGCGTTCGGCCCGCAGCCTGAAAGATGGCCTGCTCTTTGCTGGTCAAGCCCGCGCCAACCAAAGTGAAGATGGCGAGACGACGCCATCCTTATCGGCAACGCTCGGCTATCGCTTCAGTGATCGCTTTGCCGTTTTGGGCAGCCTCTCCTACGAGAAGAGCAATGTGGTGACAGATGCGCTCGGCGGCGATAATCGCGGCGGCTGGCAGTTCAATAACCGCCCACTTAGCAATGCGACGACCCGCAATATCTGGTCGCCTGAATATCGTTATGTCACCAATCGCGATCAAGACCGCGAACGCTTGGCGGGTTCAATCAATGTCGACTTCAAGCTATCGGACAAGGCAGATTTGCGCTTTGACTGGTTCCATTCGAACCTGACGATCTTGACGAAAGAAGCCTCGCTTAAATTCCCATTCGCCAACGAGAATGCGACCTATGGCGCGGCTAATCTGCAAGTTGGGGCCAACAATGTTTTTGAATCAGGTACGGTGACAGCCAATTCGGCCGAAGGCATCAGCTTTGTGCAGAATGGTGAAGCCAAGACCGATAACATCCAATTGGGCCTAGCTTGGGAGCTGACCGAGCGCCTGAAAGTTGATCTCGGTGCCTATCATTCAAAAGCCGATTATGAGAGCACCGCTGGCAATAATGATGTGCGCTATACCCAATATGGTGTCCGCAATGGTACGACTGCGGGCCTCATTCCAAACCCGACCGCGCCGACGACCTTGGTATTCAATTATACCAATGGCGCGTTCCCAACCTTCACACCTGCAGATCCCTCGGCCTTCACGACACCAACAAGTGTCTTTGCGAAGTCGCATTGGGTGTTTGGTGAGAACACCACGATCGACAATACCGCGGTACGCGCAGATTTTACCTTGCAAGCGCCAGATGCCTTGGATGGTTTGTGGGTTGTGCGCTTTGGTGCCCGCTATGCTGAGCGCAATGTTGACAGTGAATATGGTCGCTACTTGGCCGACTATTCCGGTAAGGGTGAGTTGAATGGGACCAACGTCGGCCAGGACTGGACCCCTTTTGGCTACTTCCAAGATGGTGCGATTGGCTTCAAATCCTGCGAACTGCCGGTTGGCACACCGGGACGTCCAGTTTGCGCTCCAGGTGGGCGCTTCGGCAACTCACCAGCTCTGATCACGCCTTATCAGACTGCAGCCACAACCCCAGGCCGATTTGAGACCGTGACGGTTGGCGGCATTCGCGCCCTGTTCCAAAATCGTGATCAGATGGAAAATGCGGTTGAATGGATCAAGTCGCTTTATCCTTCCACACCTTTTGCCTTCTACCGCGACCCGCTCAATAGCTTTGTGGTCGAGGAAAAGACCAAGAGCGGCTATTTGATGCTCGACGTCGGCCGGCCTGATGACAAGTATCACATCAATGGTGGCGTTCGTGTGATCAATACCGAACTAACCGTCAATTCGAGTGGGACACCAGTTGCACCGCGTTATTGGGGTACCGATTCTTGGAATGGCGTGTTGGCTAATCCAACGCCAGAGCGCACGGTTCGCGATTATACGGACATTCTGCCCAGCGCCAGCATTGTCTATGACGCCAGCGACAATAACAAAATCCGGGCCTCTCTTGCCCGCGTTGTTGCCCGCCAGAATTTGTTCCAATTGGGTGAAGGTTCGCAATATGACTTTACCCGGGTCTCAACGCCTGGGCCCAATCTGGACCGATTTGCCTTCACCAGCGGACGAGGTGGCAACCCGAACTTGAACCCATTCCGCGCCGATCAAGCAGACCTGGCTTGGGAACATTATTTCGGTCGCAAAGGTCTGGTTTCGGTTGGCTTGTTCTACAAAAAGATCGACTCATTCATCCAGACCAACACCGTTCCTCGCGCGGTTGCCGACGGTACGGTCCAAGGTTCGACTGTCGGTTCCTTCTCACAGCCAACCAATGGCGATGATGGATCGATCAAAGGTTTAGAACTGTCTGCGCAATATGACTTTGATGCCGGCTATGGCTTTACCGCCAACTATACCTACTCAGATTCACAGTCGCCTTATTCAAACGACTATGACAAAAATTTGCCCATTCCAGGTGTTGCTAAAAACGCCTTCAATGTGACGGGCTATTATGAGAAGGACGGCTTTGCAGCCCGCCTGTCCTATGCTTGGCGTGACAAGGTCTTTGTCGGCAACTTTGGTTTTGACCGCTATAATCTCGGTCGCTACCAGTCCGCTTATGGCCAGCTGGATGGTCAATTGTCGTACGACATTAATGACCGCTTCCAAGTGACGTTGGAAGGTAGCAACCTTCTGGCAGAAGATGCCACCGAATATCTCCAGTTTGAAAAT
This sequence comes from Alphaproteobacteria bacterium, assembly GCA_027485915.1. Taxonomy (GTDB): domain Bacteria; phylum Pseudomonadota; class Alphaproteobacteria; order Caulobacterales; family Aquidulcibacteraceae; genus Aquidulcibacter. The sequence goes on from JAIXQA010000021.1 coordinate 6,284, forward strand.
CTGCCATTCCGATACCTTTCGGGTGTCCGGCGGATTTCGCTGGGTGGTCGCCTGAAGTTCGGCGGCTAGGATTTCCAATATGGTCTAGTGCCAAGGCACTTGTCCCCGTCAGATGTTACGGCCTAGACCATAAAAGGGGCAGCGAACCGCAAACGCTGCCCCTTTTGCTATTGCGGGACCCCCAGGCATTGGGCCAAGCTGATGCGGCCAAAAGAGGTTAGGTGGTTTATGGAAGCAAATGGCCTTTTGCCAAAGTCGATCGTGATCGTAGGCGGGGGCACCGCAGGCTGGATGACCGCAGCGGCCTTGGCCCGCTTTGTCGGCCATAAGGTCAAGATCACCTTGATCGAGAGTTCGGATATCGGCACGGTTGGCGTCGGTGAGGCGACCATTCCGCCTATCCGCAATTTCAATGCGATCCTCGGCCTTGACGAAGCTGAATTTGTTCGAGAGACCAAGGGCACCTATAAATTAGGCATAGAATTTTGTGATTGGGTAAGGCCCGGCCACAGCTATTTCCACCCTTTTGGCGTCTATGGCCCAAGCCTTAACCAACCCAATTTCTTCCACCAATGGCTGCGTGCGCGGGCAGGAGGGCAGGTCCCTGCGCTCAGTGAGTTCTCGCTTTGCAGTCTGGCAGCGCGGCAGGGCCGGTTTGCCCCACAAGGGCGGGACCCCGCTTCCATCCAAGCGACTTTAACGTCGGCCTTCCACTTTGATGCCGGACTTTATGCGGCCTATTTGCGCAAGTTCGCCGAAGCGAGGAACGTCCAGCGGCTGGATCAGAAAGTTCAATCTGTCCGCCAATCTGCAGAGTCCGGGAATGTGGAGGCTGTCATTCTTGAGAATGGTCAGGTGATTGAAGGCGACTTCTTTGTGGACTGCACAGGATTTCGGGGTCTTTTAATCGAGCAGACCTTGAAGACGGGCTATGAGGATTGGAGTGATTTCCTGCCAGCTGACCGCGCGCTGGCGGTGCCGACTGCAAAAGTTGGCCCGGCCGTACCTTTCACGCGTTCCACGGCGCGATTGGGCGGGTGGCAATGGCGGATCCCGCTGCAGCATCGAACAGGCAATGGCTATGTTTACGCCAGCCGGTTTCTTTCAGATGATGCCGCACATCAAAACTTGATGGCAAATCTCGATGCACCGGCTTTGGCTGATGCAAAGCCCTTGCGGTTTGTGACAGGTCGACGGAAGAAACTTTGGAACAAAAATGTCGTCGCGATAGGTTTGGCTTCGGGCTTTCTTGAGCCTTTGGAATCAACCTCCATTCATTTGATTCAAACCGGCATTACCAAGCTGCTAGACTTTTTCCCAAGCCAGGAAAATCATGCGGCGGATGCGGCGACTTATAATCGGTTGGGCCAAGAGGAATATGAGTCCATTCGTGACTTCCTTGTCTTGCACTATATGGCCAACCAGCGTGTGGGAGAGCCTTTGTGGGACTATTGTCGGCATATGATTTTGCCTAAGAGTTTGCAGGAACGCTTGGCCTTGTTCCAACATGGTGGCCGTGTACCCCCACGTGCCTTTGATCTGTTTACGGAGACCAGTTGGGTTGCAGTTTTCATGGGTCAAGGGATCGAGCCCGCAGGCTATAATCCTTTGGTGGAAGTGCATGCGGACGAGGCTGGACGACAGTTTCTAGCCGAGTCCCATCGCGCCTTGGCTGAACTGTCGCGCCAATTGCCCGAGCATGAAGTCTTCCTGCGCCAAGCTGGCATGATGCAAGCCTAACGCTAACGATTACGAGATTTATTTCGGGCGCGAAGTGGAGTTGCGCACGACAAAGGCGTGGCTGATGGCGAGGGCCTCGTTCAATTCCTGTGTTGTCTTGGCCGCTGCATGGGCAATCAAACGCTTTGCCGCCTCTGCTGCCATATCGCCAACGGGTTGACGGACGGTTGTCAAAGTTGGTTGGCTATAGCGGGAGGCGGGGAAGTCGTCGAAGCCGACGACAGATAAATCCTGCGGCACGTCGACTCCAAGTTCAGAGGCGACATGAATAACACCCAATGCCATTTCGTCATTCGCAGCAAAGATCGCGGTTGGTGGTATTGCCAGCGACAGCAGCGCGCGCCCACTCGCCTTGCCACCTTCATAGGTATAGTCGCTTTGCAGCATGGTCGCTTCATCAACCGGCAGGTCACTGGCCTTCATGGCATCGATATAGCCGCCCTCGCGCGCGCGACTTGAAGCAAGTCCGGGTGTGCCCGCAATAAAGCCAATTCGTTTGTGGCCGAGACCAATTAAATGCATTGTGGCTTCGTAAGCACCTGCATGCTCATCCATGGTGATCGACAAGCATGCAACGTCTGTTTCAGTCGCACTCAAGCGCGCAAAGGGCGTGCCCATGCGCACCAGAATTTCGAGAATTTTCTGATTGTCGGAAATGGGCGGTGTTAGGATTACACCATCTGGGTTCAGAGCCGACAGGGTAGAGGACAAGATCGCCTCGGCATTTTCAGCCTCCGCGTTCAAGAGCTCAAATAAGAGGTGATAGCCTGCTTCCCGGCAAGCCATCATGCCGCCAAATTGCAACCGCTCCACATAGGGGTTCGACCGGTCGATTTTCCAGTGGTCGAGCGTAAGTGCTTCATCGAGAAAGGTCACGAGGGTAAAAGATCTTCCGCCGGCTAGACCACGCGCGGAGGTTTTGGGGCGATAGCCAAGCTCGGATACCGCACGCTTGACCCGCTCTTGGACTTTGGGCCGCACATTGGGCTCCAAATTCAAGACGCGCGACACGGTCTTGATGGACACACCCGCATGGGCGGCAACTTCATAAATGGTGGGGGCGCGCCTTGGAGTCATCTGGCTTTCTTGGACCTGTCTTCCGCCTAGTCTAAGCCTTGTCGTTACCCTACTGCAATCAGACCCGCTGTCGATTTATGCACTACCGGCCACCATGGGGGCAAAATGAGCTTTCACCAGCAAAAGATTTGCCTTTTCGCGTCCTTGGATCACAAGCTGGCTTACGCGGCTCATGTCCAGACCTAAGTCGGCAAAGCGCTTGAGCGGGATCACATAGTCTGAGCCTAGTTGCGTGGCGTCGGCAAGTTTTAGGCTGAAGCGGGTCAAATCTGCACCTATGCTGGCCCCATCCGGCAAAAGGCCAATTCGGAAGTCTCGCGCATTGTCGGTGACCGCGAGAAGGTAAAGGGCGTAATCGGCATTGGCTTCCCGCGCGAGGTGGATAGACGGGTGACTAAGGCATAGCCAAGCCTCATTGGCCCATTGTACAGACCAAGCATTTTCTTGTTGCCCATAATCGGCCGGCCGAACATTGAGCGCGCGTGCCGGTGAAGCGGCCCCACCGAGCAGGCTGGTTTTCTTGATCTGGCTGGAGCCTGCGGCATCGACAAGTTCGGCCGTCCAGTCGCCTTGCGGCACGCCTCGATCAAAGATGGTCAGTGGATCATGCTTCTTGGCATTGGAAAGCTCATGCACTGTCTGCCACGCCACTTTGTCTGACAACTTGAGGCCAAACCCAAAGGGGAAAAGCGGGGCTCTCATGGGGCTTTCGGCGCATACATCAAAATGGTCGCTATAGGCCGGCCAAGGGAAGGGGAGGCGACCTTGAAAGTCAAACTGTGGTTCTGGTGTGCCGGAAACAATCAAGTCCGCCAAGGCTCCGGCTTGCGTCCCTGGCAAAAATGCCGCGATGAAGGCGCTACTCTTGTTAAGCGCTGGGTTTATCCAAAGTGGGCGACCAGAATAAAGGATGGTGACAACGGGGATCCCCGCCTCAACGAAGCGTTCGATCACATGATAGTCGGTCGCGTCACCGGGTCGATAGGCAAGGGTATCGCAATCGCCCCGAAACTCTGCATAGGGCTCTTCGCCCAATACAACCACGGCCACATCGGGCCTGTCCTGCCAGTGGCCATTTGGTTCAAAACTCACTTTGCCACCGTTTGCTGATATCTTGGCCTGCAGCCCTTCGAGAAGGGTTTGGCTGCCGGGAAATAGACCTTTAAAGTCCCCGCCACCTTGCCAGGACAACGTCCAGCCACCGCAAGCAAGATCCAATTCGTCTGCACCACGCCCACAAACCAAGACATGTTGGCTTCCAGAAAGTGGCAAGATTTGAGCTTCATTCTTCAAAAGAACTGCGGATTGGCGAACGGCGCGGCGCGCGAGCTCACGATGCTCTCCGCACCCCAAAAGCTCAAACTGTCCAGCTAATGGCCGCTTTGTCGGGCGACCTTTTTCTTTCAGGCCCAGTCGGGCCTTAAACCGCAACATGCGCAGCACGGCGTCATCGAGACGCAATTGCAAGGCCGGGTCGGTTGCGACCAGATCAATGGTCGAGGACAAGAGCGCGCTCCAGGAATCTGGCGCCATATACATATCGAGGCCAGCTTCTAGCGCTTTGGGTGCAAAGCTGGGTGTGGCTCCGGGCAATTGACCATGCCCATTCCAGTCACCCGCCACCAAACCATCAAATTGCCAATGCTGTTTCAAAAGCGTGGTCAACATGTCGTGGCGGCCATGCATGCCTTGCCCACCCCAAGATGAGAAGGACGCCATAATGGCGGTCGCCCCGGCTTCAATCGCCGCAATATAAGGGGCGGCGTGATGGGTGATGAGTTCGGCTTCTGCACAATCGGTTTCGCCTTGGTCGCGCCCGCCCTTTGTAGCACCGTCACCCAGAAAATGTTTCGCGGCACAAGCCACTTTGTCTGGCCCTAAAAAGCCCGCTGTGCCGACATCTCCTTGCAGCCCGATAATCATGGCAGCACCCAAGCGCGAGACGAGGTCTGGATCACAGGAGAAAGCTTCATAAGTCCGGCCCCAGCGCAAATCCTTTGCTACTGCGACGGTTGGCGAAAATGTCCAATCCATGCCGGTGACCGCAATCTCTTTTGCGGTCGCAATCCCGATGGCTGTTGTAAGCTCTAGATCGCGGGCGGCGCCTAGATTGATATTATGTGGAAAAATGGTGGCCCCGGCGATATTGGAATGGCCATGCACGGCGTCTGTGCCAAAGATAATCGGGATTGTCGTTTCGCCACCATCTTCCCAGAAGGAGTCGACGAGGTTTAGCCACTCTTGCGCTGAGGCATCAAACCGGCCGTTCGGTGCGGAATTGCCACCATTGAGGATTGCCCCAATCTTATACGTCTTAGCTTCTTCGGGCGTAATCGCAGCAATGTCTGCCTGGATGATTTGCGCAACCTTTTCGGCAAGACTCATCCTAGCCAATTGCTTGGCGATCTGGGCTTCTAAAGCTGGATCCGATGGCAGATTTTGAAGGGGCTTAGGCCAATGTGCAAGGCTCAGCGGCCGGTCTCCAAAATTGGAAGCAGGCTCTAGGGGCGGCTCAACCAAAACTGTGGACGTAGCAGATGGCATATTCAGCTAACCGAAGAAGTGGCGGCAGGGGGAACGGGGTCACGGGCCTCATCCGTCTGCAACCGATAGTCAGATGGATAGTCTTTCAGGCGATCCCACCAATAGACTTTCAAGAGCCATGTTGTCACCGCAGCAATGGCTAGGGCGATCCCAAATGATGTCCAATTGCGGATGACAAAGAAGATGGGTGCGGCAACCAGACTTGTCTGCCAGATGATACCAACAACCACATTGAACGCGTCGAGCCTAAACTCCTTATTTGGTTCGACGCCTTCACCCTTTGCGACAAGGGATTGCTGTACTGGACCCCAGAAACCCCATGGCCGCGTCTTCACATAAAATTTTTCCAACACGGCCATGTCGGTTGCGGGCGTCATCAAGGACGTGCCAATAACTACGGCGAGACAGATGGCAAAAAAGATCGGGAAGGATTGTAGCGGGTCCAAGCCGAGTTGGGGGATAGCTAGAATGAGCGCAAAGAAAATACCTGCTGCCATGCCGCCAAAATAGCCCCAACCATTCATCCGCCACCAATACCATTTAACGACATTGGCTGCAGTATAGCCACCATAAAGCCCGGCCGTGATCCAATTCAAGGCGCTATCAATGCTGTGCAGCAAAAGCCCAAAGGCCGTACCAATAATCACGAAGGTGATGGAGACCGCATAGCTCAGATGGATCAAGGTCTTTTCTGACGCTTCTGGATTCATGTATTTGCGATAGACATCATTGACGATGTAAGCCGGTGCCGCGTTCAACGGTGCCGCAAAGCTCGACATGAAGGCTGCAAGCAGGCCGGCCAAAGTCAGTCCCAACAAGCCCGTCGGCAAAAACTCAGCCAAAGTGAAGGGCAGAATGGCCTCATAATCAGCACTTTTGCCCATGGCGCGCAGCTCATCTTGGAAATGGACCAGAGCAAGCACGGTAAGGCCGGCAATCATCAGATAGCGGGGAGGGTTCAGCACGAGACTCACAAAACCACTCATCTTGGCTGCATCGGTTGGCGACCGGGCGGATAGAATGCGCTGCATGTCATAATTAGGCGCAGGGCCGGCAAGCGAATTCAAAATGCCTTTGAACAGAACCAACATGAAGAAGATGGTAAAGAGCGAATAGCCTTCTGACGCGATCTTTTCATCAGCCGATGGCAAGAGCTGCGACCAATCCAGATCAAGCTTCCAGTCAAAGAACGGATTGGTCCAGCCATCTGGAATGGCAGCCGCGATGCTGGCCGCATCGGTATGGGCCATCGCCACCCACGCAATGGCCAAGCATGTGACCGTCATGACCGCAAACTGCATCACTTCGGTAAAGACGACCGAATACATCCCGCCTTTGATCACATAGATCGCGGTCAGAAGGATGATGATCACGCCATACGCGCGGTCGTTATAGTCAGCCAACAGGCGGGCCCGTTCGGCCAGTTGCTCTGTGCTCAAAGATGCCGCTTTCAAGGCATCTGGTAAGAAGACCTGTAGGTGCAAAATGTCGCTAAGATTAAAGGGGATGAATTGTGCGGCCAGTTTGCCAATGCCTAAAAAGCCATAAGCCATATAAGCTAAGACAAGGATCAGCGCGAACAAGACGATGATCAGATGGCTAAGGCGGGCCGAACGATCATCTCCAAACCGGAAGGTGATCCATTCCGCCCCTGTCATCACACCAGATCGACGCAGCCAGATCGACAGAAACACCATCAAAAAGACTTGGTTGAACACAGGCCACAACCATGGCAGCCAGATGCTTTTCAAGCCATATACAAACAGGATGGACACGAGCCACATCGTGCCAGCCACATCAAACATCCCCGATGCGTTCGACAAGCCAAGCGCATACCAGGGCAATTTATTGCCGCCCAGAAAATAACTTCTAAGCCCACTGCTGGCTTGTTTGGAAATCCAAAAACCGATGAAGATGGTCAAAGCCACATAGGCAAAGACAATGGCAAGATCGAGGGGTGGCAGCTTCATCAGGATCAAGCCTTAGACGAGAGGAAAAGGAAGGAGGGTTGGTGCAGGATTCATGTTGCTGACGTCTGTAGGCTTTTGCACAGCCGGATGATTTCCATCATGGCGCGCCCGGTGTGATAGGGGCACTTCCACGGCCCAGCCATCAGACCTTTTTTGGATGTTTGGTCATCAAGACGGGCGAGCTCCAGCCATTCCCCGCCTTGCGTGTCGATCTGGTGAGCTTTGATGAAGTCCCAAACGCCGAGGGCGCTCTTTAGGAAGAGTAGATCGCGATTGATCTGATAGGCATTGAGGAAACCCACTAAGGCTTCGGCCTGAATCCACCACACATGCAGCCGGGAAAGATGGCCGTCTTGGCCTACTTCCTCGTAAAGACCGCCATGCTCACTTAAGCCCTGCATAGAGCCGGCGGCAAGTCCAAGGGCAGAATGCTTGGCCGCTTGCAACAAGGCTGGCGCGTCGAGGGAAAGCGCTGCCTCATACATCAACCAACTGGCTTCGATATCATGGCCAAAAGAACGGACGTTTGATTGGACCGTCCAGTCCTTTTCAAAGAATAGGTTCAAGCTATCTCTGTGCCTTGAAACAATATGCCGGTCGAAAATATCAAATGCGGCCTCCAAAGCCGAGCGAACCGCCTCACGCCTTGGGTGATCCGGCTCTAGATACAGCAAGGTCTCATGAAGTGCCGTATAAGCCTCCAGAACATGCAAATGCGTATTCATCGATTTGGGCGAATTCTGGTCCCGTTCACTCAAGCGAACATCTTCAATCGGCTCCAGATCAGGGCCCAAGGCTTCTAGCCAGCCGCCATCACCCACGTCCACGAAATGGGCTTGAACTTGCGCGAAAATCCTGAGCGCGCAGGCAAGCGCGCCTGGATGCTTCCTCGCCCGTGCATAGGCAGCTAGGGCATAGATGCCAAAGGCTTGGGCATAGGTCTGCTTGCGCGCATTCAGCACCGTATTCTCGGCAGACACCATCCAAACCAAAGTATTTGTGTCTGGATCGAGGAAGTGATCGATGAGAACACCATAGGCTTGATCGGCTAATCTTCCACACGCTTGATGGCCTGTGGCCTCAAAAGCGGCGGAGAAAAACCATAAAAGGCGTGTGTTTAAGATGATGGCGCGGGGTGCTTCGGGGTAGGCGATGCCATCGTCGCCAATCTCGCCCCAAAATCCACCATTGGGGGCAGGGGCGTGGGTGGTCCACCAGTCACAAATCCGCTCCAACTCTGCGTGCGCCTCGAGCTCCAGTATTGCCAATGCTCTCTTGGCTTCAAGGTCAAGTGACCCCGCCGTAGAAGGGGCAAGTGCGTCTAAATCTGTCAACTTAACCCTCCCAGGTCGTGGCCATTCAGCTGGCCTTGTACGTGTTGTACGACCATAGTTTGCCAAATTGTCAGCGCTGTCAATACGGGTGTGCAGGTGTGCCGCAGCGGGGCTTACAGGCTCTAGCCAAAAGGCTTGGAACTCTTGAAACCACCAGAGCAGGGGGAGATGCCAAACCGCCGCAAGCCAACCGGAGTTGCGTCTGCTTTGCGCCAGACTAGGGCAATGGCGGGTAATTCGCGCAAGCTCGAAAGCGGACATTAGCCAGCGTGTAGGGTGCGGTCCGAAAGGACTGCACCACCGCAACGACAGTGGTCTTCGTTTTGATTGTTTCCACTTGGATCGCCTTTGCTGCAGGCTCTGCCTCCGCAAAGGCTTAGCTCGAGTTTGGCGCACAAGATGAGGCGTCAAGAGGCACGCTTCGCGTGTCGGCGAAGCCGATTTCACCTCTTGACCCCGCATCTTGTGCAGAGACAATTGTCCCGCGGCTTCAAGGCAAGCGGAGCGACGCATTGAACCGTTCCAAAGCGTTTGGCTAAGGCTCATCATAGACGATCTCAGGAATTGCTTGACCACGGTGCATTCCATGGATGGAATGCACCCTACGGCGCGAAGCGCGTTGCTACGGCGCGAAGCGTGTGGTTGCTATGTTAATCAGTGCGAGAGTTCTATGACATCGTTTATTCTGTATATGATTTCAACAATTGAAATAATCAGAAGAAGACCTTTTACATTCTCTTATTCAGTTTTTATTTTAGTTTTAATTTGGATTGTCTACGCAATATTTCCTATTAGTTATAGTTTTCGGTCGCTTTGGATTCCAGTAATCGAGGAAGGCTTGAAGGCCTATTGTATATATAAGTTTCAAAAGATGCGTCGAATCGAGAGAATGCTGACATCTGCCGCTTATGGTGTTGTTGATGGTCTTAGCCAACTCCCCAAATACTATAATGCTGTCTCAGAAAGGCCCATCAAATTACAAATGGGAGATCAGTTAAACTACTTCGAGCTAAATGTTTATCCCTTGTTGTTTTGCTGGACTATCGTGCTCGGGCATTTTTTGATTGGAGCTTTATTCATGTCTCCCACCAAAAGAAATATCTACATATTCTTTATTCCGCCTCTATTGGGTCACTTTGCACTGAATTTCGCTTCACAGCTCATCACAAGGAATTAGAGATGCGATTCGCGCCGTAGGGTGCGTTCCGACAGGAATGTACCATCTCAAATGCCGGTTGCCACAGCCAAACTCGCTTTGAACAGCCGTTGAACGTCCGCTTTCGCCACTCACAAGCTCCAAGCCAGACCATCCGATTTCGGCCAAGTTCGGTCGAAATGCCGCC
>JAIXQA010000026.1 GCA_027485915.1 Alphaproteobacteria bacterium
AACCAAACCAACCGCACCCTCTCCTTTGATGCAGACGGCAATGGGGCAACCCAAGCCGTGTTATTGGGCACGTTCCAACAAGGGGCAACATTGGCACTGAGTGATATCTGGACGGCTTAATGTGGAGTATGTCCGCATACGAATAATGCGCTCTGCTAAGTAGCGTGCATTCCGACAGGAATGCACCCTAGTCAAGCAATTCCTTAGATCGTCGATGATGGGCCATATGACTTGGAACGGCTTATGGCCGCACTTCGCATGCCTTGAAGCCGCCCGACAATTGATTCTGCGCAAACTCGAACGAAGCCTTTGCCTAGGCATAGCCTGTGGCAAAGGCTTTCACCCGGTTAAAGCTGCGCCAAGATAACTGGATCGGTGATCTTGTCGTCATCCGCCAACAGCATCGCCTTTGAGAGAATTAGCGACAATGTCTGGTCACCTTGGAAGGGCAAGTAAATGTCACTTGCCTTTTGTTTCTGGTTCGACGCTGGCACAATACAAATGTGCCGCATTTCGGACTGAAGGGTGACAGCACCACTATTGAGATGGATGCGATAGGTGTGGCGCTTGCCCTTCACAATTAGGGCACGATCGTCGAAGGCACAAACTGGGCCTATAGCCAATTTTGGAATGATTGTTTTCAAGAACTCCAAGCGGACAAGTCCAGATCCGCTGAGATCGACGTTCACTTGGTCGCGCCAGTACTGACCTGCAAAAGTGTGCCATTGGTTTGGGTGATTGGCCTCCGCGCCCCGATCTAGCCAAAGCGGGTCACTCGCGATCGAGGCGACCGCGGTGAAGAGATCACAATGGCGCATCACTTCAGAGAATACGATCGCCGGTAGCTGATCGAGTGCCACATCGGCCCCGCGTTCAGGTCCATAGCTGCTATCCTTCGTATCAGCACCTTCTGCAATGGCGGAAAATTTCAGACGATCGGTCGACACATATTGATAGGCCTGACTTTCCAGAACAGGAGGATCGTCACCCCCTGTCCCCTCGACCCAAAAATCTGCAACCAATCGATAGGCTGGGATGACGAGATGCGCAGGCGCATCATTTGGCGCATCCACCCACATTCGATGTGTAACAGTCCAATTATTGAGGCGTGCTAACGTCATGAATTGATGTTGCTTGAGGATATGTCCAGCCCAGCGGTTCGAATAGGTGCCCGTTGTATTCTCAGCATCTGTGACACGATAAATTTCTCGCCAAACCTGGGCAAATGGCTGTTTAATTTGTTGCGATTCAAGCAATTTTCGCCAAGCTTGCACGGAAGCGACATCTTCATGGATCGGGTGCAACAACTCGACGCACGTATCCGTGCTAATTTGCGCGGGCTCTCCGCTAACATCCCGCAGGCATCCGTCAGCCCACATAACCGACTTGTTGCCACGTGAATCTGTTAGTTTCCAAACCAAGCTTTTTGAGATCTGTCCAATAAGCGGGTGTTCAAGGTATCTTTCTTGCCAGATTGGATAGGCCCAATTCCGATCCTCGAGATAGATGCGCTGAATGCGGACGATCTGTGTCCGAAGGTCTGCCTCAATCTCTTTTACCAGCGCCTTCACGCGATTAATTGATTCCTTGTCCGCCTTCATGGCATCTGAAGCCGCTTTCAGGGGTTTCCCTTCACCATTGACCCATTTGACGACCACACTGAGCCCGCTCTCAATAGCAATTTGAGCGTGGCCGTCAGAGAATTGGACACAAAGCTGCCCGCTTGCATCCAAATCATGTGTTGGAACCAGCATTTCATCCAGCGCAGCCCGCGAGACACCAGCCAGTTCTGCAGCATCATTGAGAGCAGCATCAATTCGTGCACGAGTTTTGGGATATTTCACACGTGTTAAAAGACGGCTTAGATAAGGAATGCCCGCGCCATCAGGCATGTTGATAAGTGCCCATAGACAGGCATTGCCCAACTTCTCAGCCTTAATTCCGACGCCCGGAATGGTCTGATAACAATATTTATGTGCGAAATCGACGAGCTGTGGGCCGAGGATAGGTTGATGGCTTACAGCCATCCAAATAAGTCCTTTTAGTATAAAATCTTCTGCAAACCGCGTGTCTGGGAGCGTCTGGAGCACTTTGAATAAATCGGTTAGAAGAACTTGAAAGCTGTCATTGGGAAACTCAGCGAGAATTTCAATCGCTTCCTTCCGCCACTTTGGCGACGGCTCTGATTTTTTCTTTGCGTGCGCCAAGAAGGTGCTGAGCTTTTTGCTGAGCTCTGGATGCTGATCAATGAAGGGGCGGACGGCAGCCAAGAGACCAGCAATTCGACAACGAACCGCATTTTCTTCGTCAACCCATGGCTGCTGATAACTCACTTCAGCGGGCGGTGAAGGCTGCAGTAGTTTGAGGTGTTTCGCTTCCTGAAGTCTCTTATCTAGGATAGCGCTGAAGTGTCCTGCCAAAGCAATGCTTACTGTTTGGAAGGATAACTTCCGAGTGCCGGCGAGTTCATCCGGGATTGGCAGTGTTTCCGCATCGTCCGTGGCTAGCAGACCTTGAATGTCCAAGGCCCAGCTCCTGATAAGATAGGTATGCCCATTTCCCTTAAAAATATCGGAGCCTAACTTCAAAAGGGCGCTCTCGGTGCTTCCATCTGGGTGTTCGCGAGCAATCCGCAAGGCATTGTTGAGGAAGTGCCGATCATGCAGGGCAGATGTGGTTGTAACGCGGTCGACAAGCCCAGCCATCTGGTCATCTGTTAGCTCGAGCTTGCACCGCGTGATCGCACGAATGACCCCATCAAATCGACTTAAAAGGAACTCGTACCAAATTGGCTCAATTAGTCGTCCATCTAAATCGGCCGCCAAAAATCGAGCTTCCTCTATGTTGTGCAAATGCTCTTGTCTGAATTGCAGCATGCCCAGCAGCGCCGTGCTTAAGCAGGAGGCATTCAGCTTCAGCAGTTGCTTTACGCTGTCTAGCTGCGAGACTTGGTGCGGCTTTAGCACGCCAGCATCACGATCCCTTTGTTCGATAACAAACACGTGCCGCAGCCTTGCCCAAAATTCGGGGCCGACACAGTCCGCCAAGGTAGCTCGCAGCTTCCGGCCTTTGTCAGCTCTGATGCGCATATAATCCAGCACCGGATTTTCCTCTTCTGACAGCTTAGCAGCAAGCGCCATGCGCTTTGCCAAGGGTTCGTCGGAGCTCCAATCCCGCGGCTCAGAGGCAACAATCCGCCTGAGCGCATCTACGACGGACGCTTTGAGTCGCTTTTCGGCCAATAACTCCGGGCAATCCAAAACATAGCGTCTAACGAGCTGGAAAGATTCAAGCGAATAGTTAAAGAACTGAAGTCTCTCATATTCTGTTGCCAAAGCGGCCAGGCAAATTTTAGCCTGCTGTATGTCGAGTTGAGCGTCTTTTGGTTGATCTTTTAATCCTAGTTGGATTAGCGCCGAGAGAAAGCTGGAAAACTTGAGGCCCTCAATTGAATAACCCAGCCGATGCTCGAAATACTGTTTCCGAGGAAGAGCCAACACCGCATATCTCAAGCGGGACTTTGCATCAAATTCAGAGAATTGCTTTACAGCTGCCTCGACGCAAGAATGATAGTCTTGGGTAGTCGTCTGCGCCTGATAGAGCCACAACATTGCTTTTCTTAAGTAATCACCTCCCCCGGCGATCCCATCAAGGTCTAATTTGTCTTGATCAATCTCAGAGCTTTGAAGCCGAGAACTCCAGTCTTCTAGCCTACTGACCTTAGCTTTTCCTCCAAACAAACGACCCAACATGACTTAACCTCCTACCAATGGAGTTAAACGCACGAAGACCACCTCGCTGGCTTCGCGAAGCGTCAAGACGTCATCAAGAGCATTTGCTTGACCATCATCAATCAGAACAAGATAGGCATTTTCTTCAAACCCATTCCATGCGGTTTGCACCATAGCCTCGATATCAAGGCAGGGCTGGACTTTTGGGTTTGGGGTTGGGTTTGGGTTGTTGTGCACTTCTAAATAGGGCTTTGTGCCAGCTCCAAAAGCGCCGCGTTCTCCATTCAGTGCCACTTCGGCTGGGTTCGGTGTAACCAACCAGCGCGCCTGGCGGCAACGCGTTTCTGCATCCCATTCGTTGGTTTGTTGTTGGGCGAGCTCGTCCACAAAATTTTGGCGATCAACCTCAGCCTCGACCCTAAAGCGAATGAGGTCTCGGACTGTTACGCTGGACTCCTGGATCTGTAAGAGCAGCGCAGGCGTCTTTTCAGCGCCCGGAACATAATCGACCAATTCAATTAGCATTGATGAACTCCTAAAGTCGTCAAATTATCAATAGTAAATTGAAATTGAGTTACGAACTTCTTGAAACCGCGTTTGAATTACTCAAGAACACGCTCAAAGAGGCACTGCACGGCGATGTTCGTTTTGGATTGTCAACCCGAAAATCAACCACTAGTCTCTCTTCTGGTCATCAAAATATGGGGGGGGGAACATGGCCTTTAGTTCGAAACGCCGCACGGGTGTAGTTCGCAGCCTCGCGCTCGCTTCCGTGGCGCTCATCGCTTTGGCTTCACCTCGGCCTGCGCTCGCCAACCCCAGCATCTGGATGCAATGCGATGGCATTGCCAAGCCTGAAAGTGCCGCCGCGTCGGCCGCGCGCTACACCGGCGCACTCCTACTCTCCAGCGTGGTCATCGGCGTTTTCCTCTTGCCGGAAGAAAACCCCACAGGCCGGCCCGCCGCCAGTGGACCCGAAGGCGTTCGCGCTTGCACCGAAGCGCTGGCCGACCCGGTGCTGGAACCGTTCTGGGAACGCAAGGTCTCCATCCTCTATGCGCGCGCGCGTCACAAACTCGACGCCAATGATCCCGCAGGCGCGCTTGCAGACCTCGCCGCCTCGCGGGCGGTGGCGGCGGGCAAGACATCCGATGTGCTCTTCGCCCGTTCCCTCGGCGTATCGACCCAGATGTTCGAGGCCACCCTGCTTGCCAAGGAAGGCAAGCTCGCGGAGGCTAGGCGGTTGGCGGCACAGGCAGCCGAAGGGCGTCCCTGGTCACCCATCGTGCAGGCCCGTGCGCTCAGCTATGCGCTAGGCGAGGCGAGCCCGTCCGCTGACAGTCAGCGGATCGGGGAGCGCTTGGCACGGCTTGACTCCAGCCAAGCCTCAGTAGTCGCGGTCTATCTCGACATGACGGATGACGCCGCGGCCGCTGCGGCCGCTTGGGATGGGGCGTTGGCCGCAGGCGCGGAAACCGTAACGTTCGAGGCGGTGATGGGGGTGAAGGAACCGCCCGCGCGCCCGACCAAGCTTGACCCCTACAACCTGTCTCAGGCCGCACTTGCTTATGCGCGCGCTGGTCAGTTCGAAAAGGCACAGGCGCTTCTGGATGGTCCAACCCTGAAGCCGCTGATCCCAGATCCAGGCCCGCCGCCTCCGGAGACTGCTGATAATGGACCTGCGGCCGGTCAGAGCCGCCAGCAATTGCAGGATGCCGCCGCTGGACGCCGTCGCGAGGCATTGCTGCGTCAGTTGGAGGACCGTGCCCGTAGCCTGTTCCCACTGACTCAGGCCATCCTCGCCGAAGGCCGCGGTGACACAGCTGCGGCGGTGTCTTACGTGCAGCGTTCATTTGCCGACATGCCTGATAAAATGGCTGCGGCTGAACTGGTACGCCGCCTTGCTACAAAGCCGGAGACGACCGCGCAAGTGCCCGCCTTCATGGTCGAAGCCATTGCCAAGAAAGCCCGTCAACCAGAGACCGAACAGTTCAAGAACATTGATGCCAAAGCCGTGCTTGAGGACCTACCCCCGCTGCAATCACTCGCCCGCGGTGAGCGCTATCGCCGCGCCGACGGGGTACGCGTGGTAGCTGAATTGCGCGAAGAGCCGCTCCCGAACCGCCCATTAGGCCGGCAACTCACCTATTCGGGCGGGGCGGACAAGTTTGCCGGGGACGAGATGCTCTATCTGCGCGCTGCAGAACTGGCCAAGGAACGGGGCAAGAGTGGCTTTATCGTGCTGCGCCAGAACTCGCGCTTTATCTTCCGCACTGGCAATCCGAGCTACCCGATCATTCCGATCCCCGCCGAGATTCAGGTGGATTTCGTAGATGTCGATGCGCCCCCACCCGAACTGGCCGGTGCGCGCGCCCGCTTTATCCGGGCTGACGATGTAATCGCAGCACTGAAGCCAATCTATATCGACCTGCCGGCGGAATTGGACGCGGCGCGGCGCAAACGGCGATAGAGCGAAAAGACATCGCAGCAATGCGGCCCGTTCAAGCCTGTGCTGGTTGGGGGTTTGGGTGGGCCGTCGCATGATGGAAATTTCTAGACGTGAATCTTTGGCCATTGCCGCTGCGGCGAGTTTCGGGCTTACAACACAGGCCGTCGCCGCAGGTGCAGGGTTAGTTATTCCGGGCCTTGAAGTCCTAATGGGGCCAAAGCGCGCGCTTCTGGCCGGCAAGCGTCTCGGATTGATCACCAATGCCACTGGCGTGACGCGCGGTCTTGAAAACGCAGTCGATCTGATGGCAGCGGCGACAGACTTTAAGCTCGTCGCCTTATTCGGACCCGAACATGGTGTGCGCGGCGATGCGCAAGCCGGCGCTGCCGTAGCAGATCAGTTGGATGCGCGCACCGGGCTGCCCGTCTATAGCCTTTATGGCGCCACGCGAAAACCTACGCCCGCCATGCTCGCAGGTCTCGACGCCTTGGTCTTTGACATTCAGGATATTGGCGCCCGCTTCTACACCTATCCCTGGACACTCGCGCTGGTTATGGAAGCCGCGCGCGAGGCTGGAATTGGCGTCATTGTCGCCGACAGGCCCAATCCAATTGGCGGGACTGAAGTTGAAGGGCCGGTATTGGACCCGGCCTTGGCAAGCTTTGTCGGTGCCTATCCAATTCCCATTCGCCATGGGATGACGATGGGCGAACTGGCCCTGATGATGAATACGGAGTTCGGCATTGGCTGTGACCTGACTGTGGTGACTTGTGCCAAGTGGCGACGCGGAAAGGATTTTAGTCAGACGGGCCTGCCGTGGGTGCCGCCCTCGCCCAATATGCCCACCTTGGATACCGCCTTTCTCTATCCCGGCACCTGTTTGATCGAGGGCACCAATCTGTCTGAAGGCCGTGGCACAACCAAGCCATTTGAACTGATTGGCGCGCCCTTTATCGATGGAGCTACGCTGGCGGATCAACTAAACCAGCGCAATTTGGCTGGTGTACGCTTTCGCCCGGCGCATTTCACACCGACTTTTTCGAAATTTGAGGGTCAAAGATGCGCAGGTATTCAAGTCCACATCACAGATCGAAGCCGGCTCGCCCCGGTAGAGACCGGGATCGCGATCTTGCGCGAAGTCGCGCGCTTGCATGGCCAAGATTTTTCCTTCCTGCCAGGCAATCCCCCATTTTTCGACAGGCTGGCTGGGGTGTCTTGGCTGCGCGGGGCGATTGGCGCTGGCGACAGCCTAGAAAACCTCAAAGTACGGTGGCAGCAGCAACTCGACGCCTTCAAGCGTAAGCGATTAGATTACCTCTTGTATGGCTAAAGACCCAAATCAGAGCCCTCAAGCTCCGTCCCCAACGGGTGGAGTTGGTCTCTGAAACGGTCCATTGAGTCGGACGATCTCATAATTAAGGTAAGTCGCAAATGTGACCCACAAAACATAGGGTGCCAACAGAGCGCTGGCGAGTGTTGAAAAGGGCAGCACACCGACACACAGCCCTACCACGGAAGCCCAAAGGAAGAAGGATTCCCTCAAGGCCCAATCGGGTCGCTTCAGCGCGAAGAATAAGGGCGACCATAAAAAGTGAAACACGAAATTGGCCGCATAAAGCCCAATCACAATCATCTGATCCCGCGGGCTGGTGGCCCCTTCCCACGCGAGGATCGCTGCCCAAGCCGCTGCGGATAAGATAAGTGTCCAAGCTGGCCCAAACAGCCAGTCGGGCGGCTGCCAGCTTGGCTTTTTGAGGTTGCGATACCACGGACCAATCGTGGTCAATGCGCCACCGGCACCAGCTAGAAGAAGCGCCCAGAGTATCGCGGCAAGGATATGAGGTTCAGGCATGGGCTTGTATGCGTTGGTTGGTGATAACTAGCAAGCGTCAGGGTCGAAATGGGATCTCCGGTCCGATAGTTCAATCATTTGAAACAGCTCTGAGTTCTGCTTTGCTCGCTTTGAAGTAAACGAGCCATTCTTATTGCGCCCGGTGGGTTGTCCTTTCTGGCTAGACCTATCTTGCTAGCGGTTTGGTGGACCAAAAAGATCACCATCAACTGCTTCCACAGAAAAAAGCTCTTTCAATACCACCGTCATCCTCGCCGCAGCGTCAGCAGAGAGCGCGGGCGTCAGGGGTATTCGCGAGACAAGGTCGGGACAGGGCGGGCCTCGCCGACCGGCGTCACATCGTTGTGGGTAGTTTTTCCATCTAGAAGGCGCTGGTGCAGGCCCCGGCTGCCTTAAATGACACTGAGACGGAGAAGGGCGAACAAGGTGGCGGAGAGCCTGTCACAACTTTCCTTCTTGAAGCCCAACACCGGTTCGCCAGTAGCGAAAAAGCGCCCGTCCCTTGATCTGTGACCGATTTATGATGCCCGGTCCCCCCATTCTTTCGCGATCAAAGCGACTATCCGTAGAATTATCTCGATTATCGCCGAGCAAAAAATATTGGTTTTCACCAAGTTTCACGCCAGCAAAATTATCATAGTCACTTTCTTCAATTTCGAGAATTTCATGCCCGCTTGCCTCGCCCGGCAATTGTTCGCGGAACCTCTTTGCGACAAACTTGTTGCCACGATGGTCGCGCTCAATATCGGGCAAGGGTTGCAGTGTCACCGGCTTATTATTGATAAACACGACACCCTTTTTCATGGAAAACGTATCTCCAGGTATCGCAGCCACACGCCTAATCGAGAAAGTTTGGCTTGTGTCACCTACTTCATCGACGGTGACGACGACATCTCCCCTCGAAATCTCAAAATAGTCACTCATTTTGGCGACAAGCCTGTCACCTTCAAATAAAGTAGGGCCCATGCTTTCAGCCACGACAACTAAGTTACGATAGTTGCGGTCGATCACATGTTTCCACAGGTGATTTGAGACCACTGAAAAGATCACCACAAGGCCGAGAATGCTGTACCAGCGCCAAAATGGACCTTGACGATGATGAATCTGCGGGCTTGCCCGCCAACTCAACACAATCGATGCGACAACGCAGCAGGTGAGAAGGGCGAAACCAAATACCGCTAGGGGCATAAAGGCATCATAGGTTTGGTTTGGCAGCAAAGCGCACAGGAATATGGTGGTTGGCAATATAGCCAGTGAGAAAACCGCAATCGCCAAGCCAAGCCGGTACCGACCGAGGCGAATTAATCCAAGCCCTGGCGTGTGCAGGTTAAGCAATCCTATGCCGACGCGCCGCAGAAATCCCCTTTTTTCGATCGCAATTGTTTCTTCCATCAATACCACCCCAACAAACAATTCAAAGTGCTTGCTCTTCTCCAGCCATAGACCCTCGGCGGCAGGCCTTCTGGCCTTCCCCTGCGTGCAGCACCCCCGCCCATGAGGTGCATCCGAACATTGGAATCCAACTTGGTCAAGCGGAGCCGCAAGTGGTTGTTCTACCACCAAGCGATGGAGCAATTAGCGCGGCTACTTACGGTGCGCCCCACCTAAACAAAAAAGGCGGAAAAGCCGAAGCTTTCCCGCCTTTCATAGACCAAAGGTCGCTGGTGTTTAGAAGTTGGCCTTCAAGCTGACA
Source organism: Alphaproteobacteria bacterium (assembly GCA_027485915.1). GTDB lineage: Bacteria > Pseudomonadota > Alphaproteobacteria > Caulobacterales > Aquidulcibacteraceae > Aquidulcibacter. The sequence goes on from JAIXQA010000026.1 coordinate 9,726, forward strand.
TAGCCAAAGCCACCATTCATGCCGAATGGACCACCGCTGCGGGGGTAGACCTGACCATCAGCCAGACCGCCGCTGATCGGGAAGACGTTGATGGTGGAGGATTGAGCAATGCGGTCTGGGTACTCGCTGAACAGGTTTTGAGCCCCAATCGTAACCGTGTATTTCTCGGCAAACGTGTAGCTCACATCGAAATCAATCGTCGTCTTGGCCCCAAACACTTGACCTGGATAGTCTTGCTCGTTGCGCCACTCTCCGAAATAATTTGCCCGCGCGTTGACAGACCAATCACCCCAAGACCAGTTGCTCGACAGGTTCAAGCGGTCCTTTGGTGCAACATTCTCGATCGTGATGATCTGGGCGTTGCTGATCACGGTCGACCGGGATTTGGTCACCTCATTTTCGTTACGATTATAGGCCAGGGTGAAGTTCACGCGCGCGCCCAAAAGATTGGTCGAGTGCGTGCCGACGATATCGATACCCTTGGTCGAAGTATCGAGGCCGTTTGTGAAGTAACGGATGTTCGCGCCCGCACCAACCAGTGAGAGGCTTGGCTGAACCAACAGGTCCGCTGCAGTCACAAGAAACGGCCGGGTGATGAAGATCCGGTTTTGCACATCGATCTGATAGGCATCGATCGTGAGAGAGGTTCCCGCAAAGGGTCGCAGAATGAAGCCGACACCATAATTGGTTGCTTCCGCTGGCTTCAGCGGAACGGCACCATAATAACGCGCCACCCCACTCGCGACTGGGAAGATCCCTTCTTGAACCTGGTTTCCGGCCACGAAGTTTGTGGTCACGTTTTGCAAGTTTGACTGGCCGGGGGATGGCGCTTGGAAGCCCGTACCCACCGAACCGCGCAGCGACAGGATATCAGTGGCCTTATAAAGGGCGCTGATCTTGCCGACGGTAGCGGTGCCAAAAGTATCATATTCCTCAAACCGGGCTGCGATACCACCGCTCAAGCGGTCGGTCACATCGGCTTCTAGGTCGACATAGATGGCATAATTGCTTTGATCCCAGGTCCCTGCGCTGGAAGGTGGTGCACCGGCATAGCCGCTGGACGCTGGCGGCACCGCAATATTGGTTACCCCTGCAGGAAGAGTGGTCACCGGCGCGAACACGCCGGGGGCCGTTTGGGTGAACAAGCGTTGGACTGTCGCATAGGGGCCAGCCGCATAGGATTGAAGCTCACCTGTTGGGACAGTGTAGGATTCTTTCCGCCACTCAAATCCACCCGCCAGGGTCAAAGGACCGGCAAGGCCTACTTCCATCGGATAGGTCAGATCGACGTTGAAATTCTCCAACTTCTGCTTGAACGCCCCATATTCAAAGCTTGTCTTTGACTGCGGGCCGAAAGAAGCGTTCAAGGAGTCATACATTGATAAGTCGAGCGAGTTTTCCGAAATCGTGGCCGAGACATCATAGGTCAGGCCGGATGTAGCCTCCCCTTTGACGCCAGCGACAGCAGTTAGAGATTCGGTCAAACCGACAAAGCGTGGCGTGAAGCCTGCTGGATAGATGGACCGGAAGTCAAACCGATTGTTGTCCAAGATAAAGCCACCAGCTGGGCAGGTCGCATTATTCGCTGGGCAAGGGGTGGTGAAGAAGGTGTTGCGGAACGCCGCGTTTGCGGCAGGCAGGTTTACGGTAACGCCAGCGGCATTCACGGCTGTCCCGGTATTGGTTTGGCGGAAGTTAAAGCTCTGATCGCCCTCGCTGCTGGATGCATTCATAAAGGCATAAAGGCTTACTTTGTCAGACAGGTCATAGCCTGCGTTAATCACAGCTTTCCAGCCATTGGTCGGCGAAGAGCCCCAAATCTGGTCTGGACCGGGATAATTTGGCAGTCGGTTGGCGAGGCTTGGGTTCTGCTGCTCGAACAGGATTGCCGCTGGGCGGCGCGCGCCACGGCTCGTGCCTTGATCATCAAAATATTCTGCGCTGATATTGACGAAACCACTCTCGCCGAGACCAAGCCCCCAATTGATCCCGATTTGAGCGCTTTCGCCATCGTCGGCATCAAGGCTCTTGCCATAACGTGCGAGAACTTCGAGACCGTCCGCATTGTCACGAAGACCGAAATTCATCACGCCAGCAATCGCGTCAGAACCATATTGCGAGGTTGCACCATCGCGCAGGATTTGCAGGTTTTTGATCGCGATCGAAGGGATAGAGGAAATATCGGGGCCGTGTGAGCCAAATGACAAAGCGGTATCACCACCGACAAAGGTCTGAACCAAAGCCGAACGGTTGAAGCGCTTGCCATTCATCATGACCAGAACTTGGTCACCGGGAAGGCCGCGCAAGTTTGGCGAACGCACGAAGGTACCGGCATCGGCAATCGTATTCTGACTGGCAAAGAAGGATGGAACAACGTTCTTAACCGCATCAATCACGTTGACGTTCGATTGGCTTGCGATTTCAGACGCGCTGATCACATCAACGGGCGACGCTGAGGTCGCAACGGATCGATCGGTCCGTCGGGTACCCAAAACCACAACGGTCTCGACTTCTTTGGCCGGCGCGTCAGCAGCAGGACCACTTGTCCCTTGAGCCAATGCAGGCCCTGCGAAAAACGCAAAAGCGGACACCAAGCCGCTCGTGAGCAATAGTTTCTTATGTAGCCAATTCTTATTCGTGTTCATGTTTTGAAAGCCCCCGGGGAGAAAATCACACAACCGGCCCGGACACCTGCCGCAAGAAGCAGATCCAGCAACCCAGTGTGCCGTGTCCAACTGACACAGGCTCTTCCGACGCGGAACTGGCAAAATGTCGTAGAATTGCCACTTTTCCGTCACAATCGCGTGAGGCTCCACGATAACGCGCGGGTACGGAGTGGTGGGCGCGATCCGGTGATCCACCGCTAAGCCAGCGAGGACATGCAAAGCCCTTGCATCCCTAACCCTGCTCAGACTATCGATGGGACATGAGCATTCAACTAGCCATAGCCGGGGCGGCCGGTCGCATGGGTCGAGCATTAGTCGCGGCCGTCGCCTGTGAAGCAGACCTTCAAGTCGTCGGCGGAAGTGAGCGGCCGGGCAGTTCGGCACTGGGTGCGGATCTTGGGATATTGGCAGGCGTGGACGCCTTAGGCATTGTTTGTTCCGATAACCCAAGTGCGGCCGCACGGACTGCCCAAGTCTGGATTGATTTCACCACGCCCGCAGCCTCGCTGTCGGCACTCTCAGCACTCCAATCAAGCCCCGTCAAAGCCATCATCTTGGGTACAACCGGCTTTGAACCTGACCATGAAGCCCAAATTGCCGAGGCTGCCCAGCATTTTTGTATCGTGCGCAGTGGCAATTTCTCGCTTGGGATCAATTTACTGATTGGTCTTGTAAAGCAGGCCGCAGAACGGTTGGGTCCCGACTGGGATATTGAAATCTTTGAAGCGCATCATCGCCGGAAAGTCGATGCGCCGTCTGGCACCGCTTTGATGCTTGGCCAAGCCGCCGCCGATGGCCGCGGGGTATCCCACCCCGAAGTTGCCATCTATGATCGACATGGTGTGGCCGCAGCGCGCCAGTCCGGCGAGATTGGCTATGCCGTCGCCCGGGGTGGCGGTATCATTGGCGAGCATGAAGTGATGTTTGCCAGCGACGATGAAGTCATCCGCTTTCGCCATTCAGCCCTCAACCGCACCATCTTTGCCAAAGGTGCCCTCGCTGCTGCCCGCTGGGCCGCAGGCCACGGCCCTGGCCTCTATGCCATGTCGGATGTGTTGGGCTTGTAGGGGGTAACATCACAAGCCTGCGATTGCGTGCGCTGTCATCCCGGACGGCGTGAGCCGAGCCGGGATCATACGCCGCAAAGTCCCCTGTGGCCCCCGCTATTCGCTTGCGCTCCGGTTGGGGTGGCGGTTGTAAGAGAAGGTTTTTTGTCTGGAAGCGGTTTTGGTGATCCCTTTGGTCCACCAAACCGCTGTCGCAATTGTTCTGGCGACCCAGATGTCGCGCGCATGCTCGATCATCCATTTTGGTGAAACATGGTTTCCACCAAAATGGGTCTAGATGGAAAAATCCTCAAGCGATGTCATCCCCGATGGCGTCAGCCAAGCGGGGATCTCCTGCCGCAAAGTCCCCTGAGGCCCCCGCTTTCCGGCGGGGATGGCGGCGGTTTTGAA
>JAIXQA010000079.1 GCA_027485915.1 Alphaproteobacteria bacterium
CCCGCCTAGAAGGAGGGGCTTGCCTTGTCCTCGGCTCACTCGCCCATCGCTAACCTAGCCTCTCAAACGCCAAACAGGGCTTGAGAGGCTAGCGGCCATGATTTTCGACAGACTAAAGCGAGTGCGCGACAAGTTGCGGAACGCGTACAGCGTCGCGAACGTCACTGCCGCTGATTGCTGGAGCCGTTGGGATACAACGCGCGGCCGGCACCTATGCGGCAGAAGTATCGGGCCAATCCCAGACGCCCTTTTTGCATATTCCCTACCAAAAGCCGACGGTTGGTTCTTTGCCAGCACCCAAAGGCCGGGCGGCTACGAGGCGCAAAACGTCAAAGACTATCTCGGAACGAAGCCAAGGAAACAGTTATCTCCCAAACAGTTACCATTACTCAAGAGTCCGGCGAAGTCATTGTGGAATTGCCGGACGGCGAGCATCGTACTTTTATTGAAGCCAAAAACACCTTTGCTCCGGTCGGTCGGGCGATAAAGCTAACCGAGGCCTTGCTTCTAGGTTGGAGCCTTGAAGATCATGGCAAGGCCTTTCGACTGGTCCCCGGCGACGTAGAGGGTCCTGGCGATATGTTTTTGTAGTTGCGCAAGGCTTGCCGCTCAGCGTTTCCCTTGCCTCGCGCAGGCCAAGCCGCTACTTCAGTCGCCCGCGCAGCTTTGGAACAGCGGGCAGTAGACATAAACCGCCTTTGACTGGTCGATCCCAGCATGGGCTTTGAAAGTTAAATCATGGCAAAGCGTTTCGATAATTCATCTGGCCCGACCCAGCGGCAATTGCGGGCAGGGGAAAACATCCGTCATGTGTTGGTTGAAATCCTGCGCCGGGGCGATATTCGTGACCCTGCCTTGGTGGACAAAAGCATCACGGTCGGCGAAGTCCGCATGAGCCCAGACCTTAAGCACGCCAATGTGTTTGTGGCCGCTCTTGGTCTTGAAGATGCCGAAGAGATCGCCAAGGCGCTGAACCGCGCTTCGAAATTCCTGCGCGGTGAATGCGGCCGGGCCTTGGAAAGCAAATTCACGCCCGACCTGCGCTTCATTGCCGACACATCCTATGACGCAGCCTTGAAGATGAATGATCTTTTCAACGATCCCAAGGTTCGTGCCGATTTGATCAAGCCGGCGGATGAGGCCTGATGTCGCGGCGCAAGAAAGGCCAAGACGTCCACGGCTGGATTGTTCTGGATAAGGACCTCCACTTAACCTCCACCGATGCGGTTACGCGCGTGCGTCGGGCGTTTGATGCGAAGAAAGCTGGCCACGCCGGCACGCTTGACCCCTTGGCGACAGGCATTTTGCCGATTGCGCTGGGCGAAGCGACCAAGACGGTGGCGTGGTTGATGGAGGCGGAGAAGTCCTATCGCTTTACGGTTGAATGGGGTGCCTCTACCGATACCCAAGACCGCGAAGGCAAAATCATCGCCACATCCGATGTGAGGCCCAATAAAGAGGCGATTGAAGAGGCTCTGAAAGGCTTCATCGGTGAAATCCAGCAAGTCCCGCCCATCTATAGCGCCATTAAGGTCGCGGGCGAACGGTCCTATGATTTGGCGCGTGATGGCGAAGTGCCTGAGCTCAAGGCCCGGACCGTTTTGTTGCTTGAGGCGCGTCTTGTCGATGTGCCCGACACCGATCACGCCACCATTGAGTGCCGCTGTGGCAAGGGCTTTTACGTCCGCGCTTTGGCCCGTGACCTTGCAACAGCGCTTGGCGCGGAGGGGCATGTGAGTGCATTGCGCCGTACATCCGTCGGACCATTTCATGAGAGCGCAGCAATAACACTGGAAAAGCTCCAGGAAGTGTGCAATAGCGACGCCGCGTCCGACAGCCTTTTGCCAGTTGAGACCGCGCTGGACGACATCCCGGCGCTGGCCGTAACAGCGGAAGAGGCTTTCAGGTTGCGGCAAGGCCGCGGGATTGTTCTTCTCCCCCACCAGGTTGAAGAGCTGCGCTCCAAGCGCAGACCCCGTGTTGTATCCGGCGAAGACATGAGCCGAGCAGCACTGGCAACTCTACAAGGTCAAGCCGTGGCTATAGGCGACGCACGTGCGGGGCGGTTTGAGCCGGTCCGTGTGTTTCAACTCAGTGCGCGCGATTGAACCCGCCGCCAACCCAAAGGGAACCACGATGTCGGTATCACCAGAGCGTAAGCTCGAAATTATGAAAGAGCATGGTCTCGCCCCGAACGACACGGGCAGCCCAGAAGTCCAAATCGCCATTCTGACCGAGCGGATTGTTAATCTGACTGAGCACTTCAAGTCTCACAAGAAGGACAACCACTCCCGTCGCGGTCTGTTGGCCATGGTATCTTTGCGTCGCCGTTTGCTGGATTATGTGAAGTCCCGCGATGTGGCACGTTATCAGGCCATTTTGACCAAGCACGGTCTGCGTCGCTAAGGCGTCGTGACAAAACCAATCAGGGCGGTGCGAGATGCGCCGCCCTTTTGCTATTTGCCCCTCAACCGAAATCGGAAATCGGGGTAAGATGAAAGATGGCCCCCGCATAGGGCGAGGGCTTTCTCCGGCAAGGACGCCGGACCCCTCAGTTCAGGAAGGCCTGGGCTGAGTTTTGTAGGCGGCAGCATGGGGAAGGCTCCATGATCTGCCAGAAGGAATGATGATGTTTGACATAAAGACTGTTTCGCTCGAATGGGGCGGACGTACGCTGACACTGGAAACTGGCCGCATGGCGCGCCAAGCTGACGGGGCCGTTTTGGCTACCTATGGCGACACACAAGTTCTCGCGACCGCTGTTGGTGCGCGTTCGGCCAAGCCGGGGATCGATTTCTTCCCCTTGACCGTAAACTATCAAGAAAAATTCTACGCAGCTGGCCGTATTCCCGGTGGCTATTTTAAGCGCGAAGGCCGTCCAACTGAGAAGGAAACCTTGGTTTCCCGCCTGATCGACCGCCCCATTCGTCCGCTGTTTGCCAAAGGCTTCAAGAACGAAACCCAAGTGGTGGTCACCACTTTGTCGCACGACCAGGAAAATGATCCCGATATCGTAGCCTTGGTGGCTTCTTCGGCGGCATTGGTTCTGTCCGGCCTGCCCTTCATGGGCCCCATCTCGGCCGCGCGCGTTGGCTATATTAATGGCGAATATGTGCTGAACCCAACCGTCGATCAGCTCAAAGAAAGCGACATGGATTTGGTGGTCGCAGGGACCGCTGAAGCCGTGATGATGGTTGAATCCGAAATCTACGAACTGTCCGAAGAAGTGGTGCTGGGCGGGGTTTCCTTTGCTCATAAGCAGATGCAGCCCGTGATCGATCTGATCATCTCGCTGGCCGAGCAAGCCGCCAAAGATCCCTGGGATTTCCAAGCCGAAGATCACAGCGCTGAATATAAGGCCGTGAAAGACATGATCGGCGCCGAAATCGACGCGGCCTACCGCATCGCTGACAAGGGTGCTCGTCAAGACGCGGTTGGTGCTGCCAAGAAGCGCGCTGAAGCTGAATTGGTTGCCTCTGAAACCAAGCCAGACGGCATGGACGGTTCGCTCTTCAAGACGGTCTGCAAAGAAGTCGAAAGCGACATCGTCCGCAGCGCCATCGTGAAGGAAGGCCGCCGCATCGATGGTCGTCCTGTCGACAAGGTCCGTGCGATTGTATCGGAAGCGGGCGTTCTCCCCCGTGCACACGGCTCGGCTTTGTTCACTCGCGGCGAAACCCAAGCCCTCGTAGTTGCTACTTTGGGCACTGCCGACGATGAGCAATTCATCGACAGTCTTGAAGGCACTTATAAAGAGCGCTTCATGCTGCATTATAACTTCCCTCCCTACTCGGTGGGCGAAGTTGGCCGCATGGGCGGCGCAGGTCGTCGCGAAATCGGCCACGGCAAGCTCGCATGGCGTGCGATGCAGGCCGTTCTGCCAACCCCAGAGCAATTCCCCTACACCATCCGTTTGGTGTCGGAGATCACCGAATCCAACGGTTCGTCTTCGATGGCGTCGGTTTGCGGTGCCTCTTTAGCTCTGATGGATGCGGGCGCGCCAATCAGCTCGCCAGTTGCCGGTGTGGCGATGGGTCTTGTGTTGCAAGATGATGGCAGCTTCGAAGTTCTGACCGACATTCTGGGTGATGAAGATCATCTGGGTGACATGGACTTCAAGGTTGCAGGTACCGAAAATGGCATCACCTCGCTGCAAATGGACATTAAAGTAGCCGGCATCACCGAGGAGATCATGAAGGTCGCCCTCACCCGTGCCCATGCTGGCCGCATGCACATTCTGGGCGAAATGGCCAAATCCTTGACCGGTGCCCGTGGCGAACTCAATGCCTTTGCGCCAAAGATCGTGTCCTTCACGATCCCAACCGACAAGATCCGGGAAGTGATCGGCACCGGTGGCAAAGTCATCCGCGAAATCGTCGAAAAGACCGGCGCGAAAATCTCGATCGAAGATGATGGCAGCGTGAAAGTTGCCGCATCCGATCAAGACAAGATCGATGCCGCGGTGAAGTGGGTGAAGAGCATCACCGATGAAGCTGAAGTCGGCAAAATCTATGAAGGCAAAGTCGTCAAAGTCATGGAATTTGGTGCCTTTGTGAACTTCTTCGGTGCCAAGGACGGCCTTGTCCATATCTCCCAGCTCGCCAACCGCAAGGTCGCGACTGTCGGCGAAATCGTCAAAGAGGGCGATACCGTGAAGGTGAAGCTGATGGGCTTTGATGATCGTGGTAAGACCCGCCTGTCGATGAAGGTCGTCGATCAAGCCACGGGCGAAGACATCGAAGAAAAGCTGAAAGCTGAGCGTGCGGAGCGTGGGGAGCCTGAAGAGGTCGAACAACCCCGCGAGCGTAGCGAACGCCCCCGTCGCCGTCGCGACTAAGGCTTTTCTACCTTTTCGAACCTACCAGCGGCGATCCCTTCGGGGGTCGCCGTTTTGGTTTGTAGGGTGGCCACTCCTACACCGGCTTCGCCATCGGGGATGACATCGTTTGGGTAGTTTTTCCTCTGGAAGGCTTTAATGCAGGCTCTGCCTACACCAAAGGCCAAGTCAGATCGCTCGATCACGATAAAGTAAGCGGTTTGGTGGGCCGGAAGGGGCACCAAAACCGCGTCTAGATCAATTGTCTATTTCAACCTTGTCTTCCCCGCCGGAGCGTGAGCTTCGAGCGGGGATCTTAGAGGACTTTGCGGCACAAGGTGGTAACATTGTGAAGCTCTTTTTCGTCTGGAAGGCTTTGGCGCAGGCCCTGCCTGCACCAAAGGCGAGCCTCGATTGTTGGTGAGACAGAAGGATCACCA
>JAIXQA010000048.1 GCA_027485915.1 Alphaproteobacteria bacterium
AAACCCTGTTTCACCAAAATGGATGATCGAGCATGAGCGCGACATCTGGGTCGTCAAGTGCGCAGCTATGCTGCGTCGCAAGCGATCCGTTTTCGAAGAAAACGGACACTTGACTACCCTGATGTCGCCAAAACAATTTCGTTAGCGGTTTGGTGGACCAAAGGGATCACCAAAACCGCTTCCAGACAAAAAGCTTTCTTTCGTTACCTTGAAAGCTTGCAATGGCTTAAGGCACGTGCGTCACCGTTGAAGCTTGGCAGATGCCCGAACTGAGTGCCTCTGAATAGGGCTTATCGAAACAATTATGAAGGCCAATCAAGGCGCGCGCGTTGATCAAGTTTCTTTGTCCACCTTTTCTTAGGAGTGTATCGATCGATGTTTTCAGTATCGTTTCTTCCTTGTTGAGGAATGCCCACGAGCCCAAGACGTATGCGTTCCAATCGAAATTATCAGGTTCGAGACTGTCTTCCGGGGACCGAAGTGTCGATAGGAAGAGCGATGAAGCGACTTCATAGCGGCCAAGGCGGGCCTTATGTTGGCCAAGATGCCAAATCAATACATCTACCTCGCGTCTTGAAAGACCAGAGTGCTTAACCAGATAGCGCTCGATGATATAAGCCGCCTCAGTGTGGCAGCCTTTCATCGCAAGGTCCCTCGCAGATGCAGGATGCCCACCAGTTTGGTCAAACTCTCGAAAATCCAACTTTAGGGCTTCAGCTTGTTGCTGAGGTGACGTGTAACAAGCCTCAGGCGCAGCTTGCATAGTCACTGATTTAGCAGCGGCTGATCTGTTGGACTGACAGGAGGACAAAAAGAAGGCGGAGGCAAACAACATTGCTAAAAGCATCGAACATCTGCCGAACTTTTCCATTGTTCCCTCCGTATTGTCTCGCCGTGAAATCAACCAATTAGCAACCCCACCTATGTGCATTGGGCGGGGACGTTAATTTCATTCTTTGAGTGCATTTAGGCAAGGCTAAACCGGAGGTCGTAACACTTTCTAAGCAAACTGCGCGCCCCCCCCTGTCACTTCCCCACTTTGGCCACTTCAATCGCGATCAGATTATCGTCACTATTGCGGTCGATCCGCTTCACATAGGGGTCGATGCCGATGAAGCCGGGCGCAGGACCAGCTGGCAGCGTCAGGACCACTTGCTGGGCTCCACTGCGCAGGGGGCGGCGTTCAAAGGCCAGAACATTGGCTTTGGTGAAGTCCTTATCTTCAGGCTTTTTATTAAAGACGCCCACTTCCCAGCCTTCTAACATGGGGGCTTCGGTCTCATTGCCTTCGCCATCAGCATAGAGCTTTTTGATCTCAATGGTTGCGGTCACTTGCCAGCGGCCATCGGGTAATTTGACGGTGGTAGCCGATGTGGTTTTCGCATCATAGAGGGTGATCTTTTCAAACAAGTCGGTGATCAATTGCTGCTTTATTGGGTCCTGCCCCACTTCAGCGCGCAAATAAGCGATGAATTGCGCGCTCGTGGGATAGGGCGCTGGCTTGAAGGCGAATTGGGCGATCAACTTGCGGATGGCGGCATTCACCGGTGCCTCCCCCACTTCATTACGTAGGAAGTACATCACCAAAGCACCCTTCTCATAGTGGATATAGCTTTGGTTCTCTACCCGCATCAGTGGCAATTCTTCGACCACTTCACCGCCGCGCGCGCCCAAATAGGAATCGAGCTCATTCTTGAGGAATTGGCGAACATGCTCTGGCCCCAACATGTCTTCCATCACTAAAAGTGCGCCATATTCTGAAAAGCTTTCTGACAACATGGTCGAGCCCTGTTTGTCGCCGCCAACAAACTGGTGGGCAAACCATTGGTGCGCAATTTCGTGTGCCGTCACGAAGGTAACGAGATCGATCTTCTTGGGGTCGCGATTAGCCTGAAGCCAGCCAATATCCTCGCTAAAGGGCACCGTATTGGCAAAGGCCTGTGCAAAGGTGTCGTAGCCTGGGAATTCTAAGATGCGGAACTGGCGGAATTGATAGGGCGAGAAACGCTCTGAGAACAGGGTCAAAGACCGATGCGCCGCCTTCTCCATCCGCTCTAGGTTCGCAACATGCTTGGGGTGATGGTATAGTTCCACTGAGACAGGCTTTCCCGCCACCACAACCTGCGACCGCTTCACGCCGTAACGCGCGGATTGGATCGAGAAGAAGTGGTGGATCGGTGCCTCGGTCACAAAGCGACGCGTGATGCGGCCATCCTTCTTCATCTCTGAGACCTGATAACCGGGCGCGATGGGGATTTGGTCATCATCGGTGCTGACCGTGATGTCAGCATTCACCCAATGGCTATCTGGCCGCAAGTAATGATGCGCGTCGCCTTTTGGGTCTTCCAACTTATAAGGCCGACGATCTGGGTCGAGGCCATATTTGCGCCGCTTAGACCGATCGGTCAGCCAATTGCCACGCGACACGCCGAAGATGGGGGACAGCTCAAAATTATTGAGGAAAGTGCCATTGGCGATCAGACGGCTTTGACCGCTGCCATTGGTAAAGCCCTTACGGCCATAGATGGTCTCAAACGTCACGGTCCGCTTTTCGCCCGGTGCCATGGGCTTCTCAAACCGATAGAGCGTGGCGCTATAGTCTGGCCAAGCCTTTTCCACAATGACGCCTGGGACCGACAAACTCGCCCGCTCGACCGTCGCTTTATCCGGCAATGCGGCAATCATGCGGGTTAGCGGCGCACCGGTTTGGTTTTCGATAACATAGCTCCCGGTCACATCCGCTTGGCGGTCTTTCGGGCGCAAATTGACGGTAAGCTTTACATCCGTGATCGTTGGGCCCGGCATTTCTTCATATTGGGCGAGCGCCTTTTCCGCATTGGCGAGGCTCTCTTCGGCCGCAATACTCGACTGGTAGCTGTTGAGCACATTGGTGTTGTAGAAAATCCAGCTGCCCAAACCTGCAAAGGCGATACTTGCGGCGGCCAAAGCAAGCCCCGTCGCCCCCATCATCCGGCGGGGGAACCGTTGAATGCGGGGCATCAAACGCGTCTCTGCCCCCCGACGCCATAGCCCGTAAGCAAGGATCACCAAGATAACACAGAAGGTCCCCCAGTAGAGGTCGAACCAGGTTTTGCCGATCCAGAAGTGCGCCATGCCATTAAAAGCGCTTAAGGGCGTCCCGGGGGCACCGCCAAAATTATAGAGATTGTGCTGGAAGCCCATGCTGGCCAAAGTGATGGAGGCGACCAGATAAACAACTAAACAGCCCCAGCCGACATATTTGTTGGGCGAGAGTGCTTGGAAAAAGACAGCGAGAATTGCGAGTTGGAGCCCCGAAATCGTGCCGGGAATAATCCACCAGAGCAAATAGCCCATGGGCTCAAGGTCGGCATATCCCTTAAACAGCTGGACCCCCATAGCTGCCAACATGCCAACCATATTGGTTGCCAAAAGAACCAAGAAGATCGCGAGAACTTTGGGGAACACAAAGGCCCAATCATTGACGGGTGTTGAGTCGATGATTTCCGCCATGCGACGCTCGCGGTCGCGCCAGACAAGGTCGCCGGCGTAAAAGCCTGCAATGATGATTGGGATGATGGAAAAGGAGCCTTGCAAAGCTACGATCATCAACCGTGTCACAGGCTCAATCGCGGTCCCGCGCACTTCGTCGGCATAGAGAAGCGCACCCATGGAGTTGAAGAGTCCCAAGACCAGCAGCACGAAAAAGGCAGGACTCAACATCACAGCCTTCACGTCAAAGGTCGTCCGCGCCCAAAGTTGTGCCAAGCGGGTTTGGCTATTGAGGACAGGCGCGATCACCGGCGCAGTGGCCACAATGGGGGCAGCCATGGCTTTGCCGACCTTGGACGCTTTGTCGGCCTTCACCCCTTTACCGCCCGGGCGGTAAATCAAGTAAGACAAGCCTAAACAAGCCAAAGCGACCGTGAGCCAGATAGCCCGGTTTTGCACAAAGGTGCCAACCAGCTCTGGCAGACGCTTGTTGCGGTCTGCCGCTGTCCAATATTCAGTTTGGCGGACCAAAGCACTGACCCCGGTCGGGTCAATCAGGCCCGCTATGTCCTCGAGGTCTGGTTGATCTAGCAGGATGTCTGCGGTCACCCAAGCAACCAGAATACCGATCAGGCCCAGATAGGCCCCCATCATGGAGCGCGTTGCCGTAGCAAAGGCAAAGAGCATCGCGCCAAAGACAAACAACATCGGCAAAGCGATGATGAAATAGGCAAAGGCATAATGGCTGAGGACCAGCGGCCCAACCTTCTCCTGATCAAGCCACGGCATGAAGGAGCCAATCAGGATCGCCAGCGGCACCGACAAATAGCCCACTGCTGCGGCCAACCAAGAGCCAGCAAACCGGCCGTAGAGATAAGCCCCTTTACCCAAACGGGTCGCGCGCAGAATAGGGCCATAGCCAGTCTCATCATCTCGCGTTACGGCATTGGCAACAAAAGCGGTTACGGCAAACAGGGCAAAAATGCCCATCACCATCATGGTTTGATTGATGGCAAAGGGTGAGTTGATATTCGTATTGCCCGTGCCGCCGATCTGGATTTCATCCACGGTGACGGCCCCGAACGTCAATAGGAAGAAGAGCGTAAAGCTGACCCATAAGACCGGGTTGCGAAGCTGATAGCCGAACTCAAAGCCGGCCACAGACAGGAATTGGCGCATGGATTTCATCGTGTCTGTCCCAATCTCAAGCAGCCGCGCGCATAGCGGCTAGGGTTGAGAAATAGACGTCTTCAAGCCCGCCATCGACGGCGACAAATCCAGGCTCTGGCTCTTGGTCGGCGAGCACATGGATAACGGTTTCGCCGCCAAACAAGCGCGACGAGATCACTTGCATCCGCGTTTGATAATCGGCCAAGGCCGTGCGCCCGATTGTCTTGCGCCAAACCCGACCCGACAGAGCGTGGGTCAAGTCCTTCGGCGCACCTTCAGCCACAATCCGCCCGCCGGCCAGAATGGCCATAGCGGGGCAGAGATCGGCGACGTCTTCGACAATGTGGGTAGAAAGGATCACCACCACTTCGTCACCAATGGCGGCTAACAGATTCAGGAAGCGGTTGCGCTCTTCAGGGTCTAGACCTGCGGTCGGCTCGTCCACGATGATCAGTTTCGGGGCCCCAATGAGGGCTTGGGCGATCCCGAACCGTTGCCGCATGCCGCCTGAAAAGCCCGCAATGGCTTTGTTACGAACCTGCCAAAGATTGACTTGGTTCAACAGGCCTTCCACCACTTCTTTACGCTCTTTAGCCTCAGCAAAGCCCTTCAAAATGGCCATGTGGTTCAGCATGTCCTTGGCGGTCACGCGCGGATAAACGCCAAAATCCTGCGGCAAATAGCCCAATGTCTCGCGCAGGATTTCTGGCTGTTGCAGCACGTCAATCTTGCCAAACTCGATCGTGCCGGAAGTGGGGGTTTGCAGGGTGGCGATGGTGCGCATCAGGGTCGACTTACCGGCACCATTAGGGCCCAAGAGGCCATACATGCCGGGGGCAATCGTCAGATTGATGTTATCGAGCGCCTTCACACCATTGCTATAGACATGCGTCAGGCCAGTAATCTTTAACATATTAATCCCCCGTTTTGCCGGAGGGTAACGCGCGCAATTCAGGGCGGCAATGCCCCCAGATAATTAAATTATCGTCATAAACCTCTAGGAATATGAAGAAATTTTAGCGCCTAATGGCGGCGCGGTGCCAATCCAATGCTAAACTCCCGCAGGATGTCGAGATATTCTTCCATATCGATCCCGCCCTTTTCGGCAATGCGGAAACGATAGGTCCAATAGGAGACAATATGGGAAACCATTCCCATCATGTGACCCAATTCAACAAATAGGAAGGGTGCGTCCAAAAGGAACTTGCGAAAGGCTGCGGTATGGCCACGCTGAACCAGATCGCGGAAGGCATCATCATACAAAGCCAGCACGCGCGAACAATTTGAGGCCGTCGCCCGAATATTGTCACGGATGCTCTTCTTTAGATCGGCTGCAAGTTCCCGGCTCATGCGGTCTGGGCGCCCCTTAATCTTGATGGAGTCCATTTCTGGCGCGATCCTGGTCAAAGCCGCCATGCTTTCGCTGAATTGCCACTTGTAAAAGATAAAGCCCTTCCAGCTGAAAATACCGTCGCGAAACTGACTACCTTCTAGCCCCAGCGTCAAACGCAAAGGCTCAAGCCGTGAATCCGCATTGGTCGATAACAGGGCACTGGCCAAACGACCAACCATCTCGGGATTGATATCTGAACTGCCAGAACCGAAGGCCAATTGGATCAGCGGAAACATCTCCACTTCTGTGAAAGTCAGCATGCGGGCGGTGTCGGCCGGGGAGATCGAAAAGTAGCAATCGGCTGGAGCCCGATTATAACGGCGCAATTGTTCTCGCACCAAGAATGGATCGAGCGAGGGAATGGTGTTCAACAGCAGCAAGGTTTCAAGATCATGTTCAAAATCCTCGCCCCTATAGCCCAGAACATTGATCAATGAGTCTTTGTATCCGGTCTCATTGATGAAAATATACTGCCCGCCTACACGCAAATCGGATCGGTCCAATGGAAAAATAATCTTGGTACCGACCGGGCCGCCACTGGGCACGAGATAGGCCTCGTCGCTGCGGAACCGATGCTTAACGATGATCGATTGATTGAGCGTCGGATCCCGGAAGAACGGTAAGGCGCTGTACTCAAGCTCGCCTGAGAAAGCCTCGGCGACACTATGGAGATTGAGGACGCGGCTGGTTGATGCCGAAGTGCTTAGGGCAGAAAGACTTCGAATGCCAGACATAGGGACCCCGTCGCGGATAGAAACTGTGAAGACAGATCTGTGCTCTGGGGACATCACTATAATAATAAATTGAGAAGAGTAAATTGCCTTCCTATTCGCAACTGGCGGAAAAGGCAGTACAAATATAGTTAAAATTCTAATCGAAAAGTATTTTTCAAACATCAAACAAGTATTTTATGAATAATGTATTAGTTGAAAATTGAACTAATATATCAAGTTTTGAGTTTGATTTCATTTGAAAGAATTAAATTTATCAGCTTTACTTAAGGCTGTAAAATTCCCTAAATACGCGTATTGCTGCTTGCTGCAAGAAAACGTAAAGCGCGGCCGTGACGCAATCAAAAAGGGCCCAAGCTTTCCAGCTTGAGCCCAATTGAAAGAGATTTTTATCGTTGCCCGATTTAGCGGAACAGCGAGAGCGCTGCCTGCGAGGAGCTGTTGGCGATCGACAATGCCTGAATGCCGAGCTGAGACTTGG
Source organism: Alphaproteobacteria bacterium (assembly GCA_027485915.1). Classification (GTDB taxonomy): domain Bacteria; phylum Pseudomonadota; class Alphaproteobacteria; order Caulobacterales; family Aquidulcibacteraceae; genus Aquidulcibacter. Next base: position 7,247 of record JAIXQA010000048.1, read on the forward strand.
TTTGCAAGGCTTGCAATTTCGCGCTTTCTTTGGCGAGGTCGGCATCTGCGATGGCACCGATGCCGTTGTTCAAAGCATCTTGCAGTTTGCCGACAAAGGTACGGTGCACTTCCAAGCGCTTTGCACCGGCACCCCAAGTCGCCAATTGCGTCCCGAGGTTATTGATTGAAGCGTTCACAAGGCCCAGCGCAGTGCCCGAAGTGGTGTTGTCGGTCAAAACGCTACCTGCAGCAACCGTCACAACGGTGCCACCCAAGGCCAAGCTGACGCCGTTGACCGTGATGGCGTTGCCACCTGCTGCATCGCCCAAGGATACGGCGTTGCTGGGCGTACCACCAATCATGTTCGCGCCGTCAAACGAGGCGTTCGCGATGATGCTGGTGATTTGGTCACGGAGCTGAGCAAAGTCAGCGGCAAGCGCTGCTTGAGCGGAAGCTGAGTTACCAGCTTGGGTACCAGCCAGTGCCTTGCCCTTCATTTCGTTGAGAAGTTCCATGATGCTTTCACCGGCCGCAATGCCGGTATCGAGGATCGAAGCTGCACGGTCAGCAGACTCACGGACGCGGTCATAAGCACCAACGTCGGAGCGCATCTTATTCGCAATAGCCCAAATAGCACCATTGTCTTTTGCGGAGGCGACCTTCAAACCCGTCGAAATCGCGTTTTGGGTTTTGTCGAGATCCGAATTGGTCTTGTTCAAAGTCTGAAGCGCGACCATAGCGCCTTGATTCGTGTTTACGCTGAGCATTTCTAGCCCCTCATCCATACTAGGTTTTCACTTGCGTTCAGCAAGCCGTATTCGTTTTGAACACCTGACCAGCCTAAAATCGAGTTCTGAATCTGACGTTGAGAAACATGGTAAATAAAATCCTACTGATAGAGAAAATGCGGTATTGTTAGGTAATGACTTTGGTTAAAAATAAACTTTTGCCCGCAGCTAACTGGGCAATCAAACTACCGAATACTATGACATTTTTTGAATATTTATGGTTTATTTTAGAGACTGAGCACAACCTGAGAAGCAACTATCGAGCTTTTTTGGTGGGCTTTAAAAAAAATTTGAACTCCACTGCAATTCATACATTTTCTGGCCGCAATCTCTCACTCAGATCATTAAAGCGGCTGCGACAGAGGTCATAGGCGGCCGCTCGCGCCTACAAAAAAGACCCCATAAAGCGTCCTATTCAGCCACCGGTTCTAATGTTTGCGAACGAACTCGGCCCGCAGCACAAGGCCGCGAATGGTGTCATGCTTGCAGTCAATTTCCTGCGCGTCGCCCGTTAAGCGGATCGACCGAATGACGGTCCCCCGGCGCAAAGTCTGGCCTGCACCTTTCACATCCAGATCCTTGACCAGAACCACCGCATCACCATCGGCTAAGACATTCCCAACCGCATCACGCACTACCACAGCGCTTTCGGCCTGTGTTCGTGCCGCAAGCTCTGAAGCCGGCATCCACTCGCCGCTGGCTTCATCATACACATAATCATCGTCGTTCGAAGTCATGGCGGGGCCCTTCATTCTTTAGAATTGTCTGATTGATATGCAAAGCAGTAGAAGACAAGCTTGAACATGAATAACTAATGTTTAGAACATCATAAGGTAGGCCCCATGCTGACTGCGTCTCAACTGAAAGCTGCCCGTGCGCTCTTAGGCCTCGACCAAAGTGAACTCGCAGCCGCTGCAGGAGTCTCCTTGCCCACGATCCAACGCATGGAGGCAAGCGAGGGTGTTGTCAGGGCGCAGGTCGACAGCCTGATGAAAGTTTTGGGCGCGCTCGATCGTTTGGGCGTTGAGGTCATTGGCCCCGAGCAGCCGAGCAACGCGCGCGGCAGGGGCGTGAGGCTTAAAAATGACTGAACCCGCGCCAGATCCTACTCGAACCTTTAAGCCAAAGTTGATGAGCCTTCTCAAGGAAGGCTATGGCTTACAGGCTTTTGGTAAGGATGCTGTGGCTGGGGCGACAGTGGCTGTGGTCGCTCTACCCCTATCAATGGCCATTGCGATTGCCTGCGGATTACCGCCGGAGCGGGGCTTAATCACAGCAATTGTCGGCGGTCTCATTGTGTCAGCTACGGGCGGGAGTCGGTTTCAAATTGGTGGACCTGCTGGCGCTTTCATTGTGCCTGTAGCTGGAACTGTTATGGCACATGGTGTGGCGGGCCTGATCACGGCGACCTTTCTCTCTGGCATTTTTTTGGTTCTCGCAGGGGCGCTTCGTCTCGGCCGCTTTGTGCGCTTAATCCCGAAGGCGGTGGTCTTGGGGTTTTCAGCTGGCATCGCCATCATTATTGCGGCCAGTCAATTGCACGACTTTCTCGGCCTGAACATTTCCCAAGAGCCCCCTGATCTTGCCAAAAAGATCAGCGTCCTGGTGGCAGCGCGAGCCAGCTTTAACCCAGCCGCCTGTGCGCTTGCGGTGGCAACCATGGCGGTCATTTTTCTGGCACGACGCTGGAAGCCCGGCTTCCCTGGCATGCTATTGGCCATTGTTGTGACCAGCCTTGTAACAGAGCGCCTTCACCTACCAATTGAGACTTTGGGAGATCGGTTTGGCACCCTGAAGGGTGTTTGGCCCGCACCAAGCCTGCCCCAATTGGACCTTACCATGATCGCCAAGCTTCTGCCCGCAGCGGCTACATTTGCCTTGTTAGGAGCGATTGAATCGCTGCTTTCGGCCACAGTCGCAGACACGATGAGTGGCCGGCAGCATCGACCAGAAGCCGAACTGATTGCGCAAGGACTAGCCAATATGGGGGCAGCCCTTTTTGGCGGCTTTTGTGTGACAGGCACCATCGCGCGCACCGCCACCAATATTCGGGCTGGGGCCCATGGCCCGATTGCGGGCATCCTGCATGCTGTGTTTGTGCTCATCGCCTTCTTGGCCCTGATGCCTTTAGCCGCCCATATTCCTTTTGCCGCTTTAGCTGGGGTTTTGATGGTCGTGGCTTGGGGCATGATCGAGCGCCATGAGATCGCCAGTGTGGCCAAAGGCTCACTCGGTCAGGCCGCAGCCATGCTTGTGACCCTGCTTATTGTCGCTTGGTTTGATTTGATCGCAGGCATTGCTGCAGGCTGCGTGATCGTTATGGTCAACACGTGGATGAAACGGTCTGGTATCATCATTAAATGACAGAGGGGATTTGGTCCAACTTCCAATCCAACCAACCACGATCCCGCATTCACCAGATCTTGGCCATGCTACCTCGCCCACACCAGCTTTACTGCCAAGCCGCCTAGATCTGAGGTCTCCAGTGCGACGCTCCCACCGCTTGCGGCTATTAGGTCACCGGTGATGGCAAGGCCTAGGCCTTGTGTGCCGCTGGCTTCATCGAGGCGCACGCCGCGCTGCTGGGCTTGCTGACGATGATCTCCCGACAGCCCCGAACCATCATCTTCAACCGCCAAGACGTAATTTGCGCCATTGTTGTCAGCCCTAACCCGAATGATGCTCTTGGCGTGACGGCTCGCATTATCGAGCAGCGCGCCCAAGGCCTCGAAGGCCGCATCTTCACCCAATGGAATGGTGAAACCTTCCGCGATCTCGGTAATGAAGCGCAGGTTAACGCCGGCCGGTGTGCGCCCAACCACGCCGATTAAGCGCGTGACAGCCGGCAAAGCGGCGCAGCTTCCCTTGTCTTGCGCACTGGTCTGCGCCCTCGCGAGTTCGGCTTGCACCGCAACATTCAAAACATTGAGGCTTTCTTGTAGGCCTGGCTTGGCAGCCGCATCGGTCATTTCGCTGACTTGCATCTTCAGGGCCGTCAAAGGCGTTTTAAGCGCATGGGCAAGGTCTCTTGCCCGTTCACGCGCCCGCCCCATGTCGTTGCTGCGCACATCAGCCAGTTCATTAATCGCTTCAACCAATGGTCGGACTTCATCGGGATGATCTTGCACATCCAAGCGCGCTTGCGAGTCAGACTTAAGGCTCGCCAAGCGCGCCCGCACCAATACCAAGGGCGTCAGGCCTTGAGTCACTTGAACCACAGACGCCAAGGTCAGGATGGACCACAACACCAAGAGAAATAGCCCAAGTTCACGCGCAAAATCCCCCCGCGCCGTGGTAATGGCCTGATGATCCAGACCTAATTCGACCAAAATTTCAGGCCCCGCAGCATCGGGACGAATGGTGCGGGCAACCCGGATCATGCTTGGCTCAAACGGCCCGCCTGTGGTTGCGCTTTCCCAACCTGTGGGCGCCGCTTTTGGCCAAACAGGCCAAGCGCCATCCCAAAGCGAACGGGATTTCGCGGCACCAGCCGGGGCTTTTACATGCCAGTAAAGCCCACTCGCAGGGCGGGTAAAACGGGGATCGTAGGGGCCTTGCGCCACCACAGGCACCCTTTGTCCGTTCAAGGAAAGTCCCGCAACCAATGCCTCGCCAAAACGGATCAGCTCTGCCGTCACCTGCCGCTCGGTATGGCGTTCGAACAAGAGCGACAGTGCAACCCAAGACAGGCCCAGCGCCACCGCGTTCCAGAGGGCGGCAAGGGCAAAGAGGCGAAGTTTAAGGCTGTTGCGCTTCATGACGGATCAGCGAGCCCACGCAGCACATAGCCAAAGCCACGGCGCGTTTCGATGGTCTCCGCCCCAATCTTGCGGCGCAAGCGCGCCACCAAGGCCTCGACCGCATTGGCGTCCAGCATGTCTGTGCCATGTAAGTGTTCGCCGAGTTCGCCCGCGGATAAGGGCCGCCCACCCGCATTGGCGAGCAAGTCCAAAAGCCGAAATTCCAAGGGCGACAAGCGCACCGGTGCCCCGCCATAGGTCGCAGTGGCGCGGAACAAATCAAGGCTGAGGCGGCCCGCATTGATCACATTGCCGGTGCGCCCCGCCGCTCGGCGGATGAGACCGCGCAGACGGGCAATCAGTTCTGGTGGCTCGAACGGTTTGGCCAAATAATCATCAGCGCCGGCCTCAATCCCCGCTACTTTTTCCGCCCAAGACCCGCGTGCCGAGAGAATGATGACCGGCATTGAACGTCCGCTTTGCCGCCAGTCCCTGAGGACGGAGAGGCCGTCCAAACGCGGGAGACCAAGATCGAGGATCACAGCGTCAAAATCCTCATCATGGCCCCATGTGCAGGCCTTTTCGCCATCGGCGCAGGCCTCCACCAGAAAACCCGCCGCTTCGAGGCTCGCCCTCAGCGCCAAGCTGATGACAGGATCATCTTCAACCAGCAACAGGCGCATCAATCTGCCTCCTGCTTGAGGATTTGGCCGGTCCCTGCATCAATCTCTAGCTCAATGACCCGGCCCGAGGCGGCGAGAATCTTGAACTCATAAATGTCTTTGCCGTGCTCTTCTTCGAGGTCCACCCGCACCACTTCGCCTGGCACCGCGCCAAGCGCGATGGCTTGAACCTTCAAGAATGGGAGATTGCTTGACGCGGGCTTTATCGCGCCATCTTGATCGCGCGCCGCCATCGTATTGGGCGCAGGTCCTTCAACTTGGTCAGCAGGCGCAGTGGCTTGGCCACAAGCTGCCAGCACAACAAGCAAAACGAGATAAGGGGCGTGTACCGGCTTCATAGGCAGACTGTGTAATGGAACGGGCCTGACATCAAGCTGACGGCTCGCTGACGATTGCCGGCGGCAGGCCGTCAGGAAGGTGCGTTTAAAGTCTCCCCATCAACAACCCGTGGAGGAGAATTCACATGGCCCTTTCAACCCCGATTCGAGTCGCCCTTGGTGTGGGTGTCGCCACACTCGCACTGGCAGGCTTTGCCGTCGCTTCTGGGCAATTAGCCCCAACAAAGTCCAATGCGGCACCCACCCCCTTAACCAATCAAATCACCAACCAGCTCGACGATCCCGATCAAGATGATCGCGACGAGCGGCAGGCAAGCCGCACCGAAACGCGCGTGATCGACCAGAAGACTGGTCAAGTCCTGACCGAAGATGTTCGCCGCCTTGAAACTCGTACCCGTTATGAGCGCGACGCGGATGAAGCGCACGACCTTGACGATGATCATGGTGGCCGCGATCATGACTGACACCGCAGCCCCCATCGCTGACGCCAGCTCTGAACCTGTATCCCATAACAAGTGGGTGAGGGTTTGGGACCCCCTCGTCCGCATTGGGCATTGGCTGTTGCTGGTCGCCATTGCGACGGCCCTCATCACCCGCGGCGAGCCTGAAACCCTGCATCAAGCAGCGGGTTATTTCGTCGCGGGCTATGTGGTGTTTCGCCTGTTCTGGGGGATCGCCGGGCCAAAGCATGCACGGTTTGAAAACTTCCTCGCCTCACCTTTTGCCGCCTTTCGGTATCTGGCTGATTTGGTTTCAGGCAAGGGCACACGTCACATCGGCCACTCGCCCCCGGGTGGGCTGATGGTGATCGCCTTACTCATCGCCATGAGTTTGACGGCTGGAACTGGCATGGCGATGGAAGGTCGCACGCCTATGCCCGCTGCCCTTCAAAATGCGCTGCACATTGAAGATCGCGGGCGCGACGACGACGATAGCCCATGGGAAGAGGTGCACGAGGCGAGCGCAAACCTGATTTTGGCACTGGTGATCTTGCATATCGGCGGCGTTGCCCTGGCCTCAATTGGCCACCGCGAAAACCTAGTCCGTGCCATGGTGGACGGGAAGAAGCGGGCGGCGTGAAGTCGCCTGCTTCTACCAGATGTGCAGGTTGCCCCCTACTGCTTGGCGCTCAAGCGCTCACACGATTTGAAAGTCGACCTGCTCGGCTGGAACCGCCTGACCATCGGGGGTCACCAAGGCAATTTGAAGTGTCTGGCCAGTCCGGCGATCGGTGAGTCGGACTGGGGACGGACCGGTTTGCAGGTGACGCTCGCCCCATTGCATCAAAGCGATCAGGGTTAAGGCGAGATCCTGGCCCATCGGGCTCAATTGATATGCATAGCGAACCCGGTCGCGCCCCTGTCGATAAGGCGTTTTCACCAGAAGGCCCGCACCGACTAGGGCCTTCAAGCGAGTACTTAAGATGCCACGCGGAATGATGAGATCCGCGCGTAAATCATCAAAGCGCGACACCCCATAAAAGGCCTCACGCAGGATCAAAAGGGTCCAGCGATCTCCCAAAAGCTCGGTCGCCAAAGCCATGCCACAGGCATCGCGCGCCACCGGAGCAGATCGGATCGGAGTTTCAGAGGGGTAGGTTTCCGGCGTTGACATCAGCGACTGAGTAGGACATTTTTATCTAAGTTCAAAATAAAGACTCAGGAGCCTTGAACGTGCGTGACCTTCCCTCGCTTCCCGATCCACATCGATTTGGCGGTCCTGGATGGCTAGAACGCTCAGGCGGGGTCATGAATTTGCCCGAATGTGCGCGCGGCCTTGCCATTGCCAGCCAGCAGCAGGTGGCCAACATTTGGCAACGCCTAACTCCCCGCTTGGCACGGGTGGGAGATGTGAGTGACTTGCCTCCCGTGCCTGATAGCCGACTGGTGCGACTGGCCGAAGAAGCCGCTCTCTCCCAGAGCCCAGAACTCTTGCACCACGGCTATCGCTCTGCCCTTTTCGGGCGAGCATTAGCCCATATCGACAAGGTGAAGGTTGATCCAGAATTGCTGCATCTGTGCGGGATATTGCACGATGTTGGGCTGATGGAGGACGTCGCGGGCGAGGACTTTACGCTGCGCAGCGCCCAAACGGCCCGCGCCTGTGCGCATGAGGCTGGCGAACCAGCAGCCACGGGCGACCATCTCCACGATGCGCTGATTGTCCATATCAGCGTCGGCATCAAGCCAGATCGCGATGGTGCTTTGGGGTGTTACACCCAATATGGCGCGATGGTTGACTTAACCGGATTGCGTTTGGCCCATCTGCCGCGCCCCTTCGTCAATGAGGTGCTGGCGCGGCATCCGCGCGGTGCGTTTAAGCGGGAAATCTTGCGACGTCTCGAACTGGAAGCGAAAGCTGTGAAGCGTGGCCGCTTTGATTTTGCGATCCAAGTTGGCTTCCCTTTGGCCGTCAGGGCCGCACCTTTTTCCGGCTAAATGCAACACTATCGGCGCCGCGCGCTTTGCACGCCCCCATGAGGTTATCTTGCCGGACAGCGTCAGCCAATCGGGGACCTTGTGCCGTAAAGCCCCACCTCTTTCCCAAAAAGTATATACTTCATGCAGAAATCGGTTGCATAAATTACTGTTCGCTTTCAAATCGAGTTTCAGAAAGCGCTGGCAAGTTTAACGACCCTTGCACCGGCAACAGGAGATGGTGTGTGGCAGATGATGGCCCCTTGAAGATGGCCGATGTGGCCCGCTTGGCGAAGGTCTCTATGTCGACGGTCTCGCGGGCGCTGGCGGATAATCCTTTGATCCCCGAAGATCGCCGCCGCGAGATTCAGCGCATTGCGGCGGAAGCAGGCTATGTCATCAACCAGTCGGCGCGTTCGCTGCGCATGCGCAAAACCCAAACGATTGGTGTGGTGTTTCCCCTCGGCCATGACGTTGGGCAATTGATCTCTGACCCCTTCTTCATCGAGATGTTTGGTCGCTTGGCCGATGAGATTACCACGCGCGGCTATCAAGTGCTTTTGTGCCGGGTGACCGATACGTCAGACGGTTGGCTTAATCGGATTATCCAATCCCATCGCCAAGATGGCTTGGTTATTGTTGGCCAATCAGATCAACATGAAGCGCTCAATCATGCCGCTGAGTCCTACCACCCGCTTGTGGTATGGGGCGGGCATTTGAGTGGACAGGTCTATTGCTCTGTCGGGACAGACAATATTGGTGGCGCGCGCCGGGCGGTGGATCATCTGTTAGGTCTGGGACGAAAGCGCATTGCCTTTTTGGGCATGCTGGAACTGCCGGAAATCAGTTTGCGCTTTGAAGGCTATGTGAGGGCGTTGCGGGCGGCGGGTATTGAGCACGACCCTGCCCTTGTGATCCCTGCACATTTCTCGTTTGAGACCGCCTATGAAGCGGCGCGCGAATTGATTGAGAGCGGCACCGCCTTTGATGCGATTTTTGCCACCTCCGACATCATCGCGCTCGCTGCTATACAGGCGCTCTCCGCAGCCGGGATCGATGTGCCGGGCCAAGTCAGTGTTGTGGGCTTTGACGATATCGCCATCGCCGCACAATCCACCCCACCCCTTACAAGTGTGCAGCAAGACCTCGCCAAGGGCGCTAGAACCATTGTCGACCTCTTGTTCAAACGCATGGCTGGCGAAGATGCACCTTCTGCAACGCTTCTGCCGAAGCTTGTCGTGCGTAAATCGTGCGGCGGGGCCACCGCCAGTTAAGCCCGCTGGCTCAAAGTCGGATGCATGAACAACGGCATGTGCCATATGCTCGCTTTTCTGCTTGCTTTTGCAATCGATTGCGTTAGCGTTAAGCCTTGAGAACAGAGCGCAAAAGCGCCGGTGTATTTTTGGGAGGAAGAACATGACTCAACCGGCGTTAAAGCCGCACCTGCCCCTATGGCGCATTGCGGAAATGAATCTGGGCTTTCTCGGACTGCAGTTCAGCTTTGGGCTTCAGCAGGGCAATATGGGCCCGATCTATAGCTATCTGGGCGCTGACGAAGCCTCCCTGCCCTTGCTACAGCTCGCAGGGCCGCTAACAGGTCTTCTGGTGCAACCCATCATTGGCGCGATGAGTGACCGGACGGCCAGCAAATGGGGTCGTCGCACCCCTTATTTCATCGTCGGCGCGGTGATGTGCTCGCTTGGCCTGTTTTTTATGCCCTTAAGCTCATCCATCCTAATGGCAGTCTCGCTCCTATGGATCTTGGATGCCGGCAATAACATTACCATGGAGCCTTATCGGGCCTATGTGAGCGACCGATTGAATCCAGACCAACGACAATTTGGCTTCTTGTCCCAGAGCGCTTTCACCGGCCTTGCGCAGATGTTGGCTTTCCTGTCGCCCTCGATCATGATCAACCTCTTGGGCTTTGACGTGAATGCGGTAGATGCCCACAATATCCCGGAGACAACCAAAGTCGCCTTCACCATCGGTGCGGTCTTATCGATCAGCACGATTTTGTGGTCGGTTTTCCGAGTACGCGAACTGCCGCTGACGGAAGCCGAGCTTGCCTATATCAAGAGCAAGCCTTTAACGGTGAAGGGCACCTTGCTGGAAATCTGGGATGCCATCCTCACCATGCCCAAGGCCATGCGCAAGCTGGCGCTGATGAGCTTATTCCAATGGTACGGCATGGCCGCTTATTGGGGTTATATCATTTATTCGATCAGCCGGTCCGTATATGGCACGTCCGAAGCTGTGTCTGAAGGCTTCCGCATGGCGGTGGTGACCAATGGCGAGATTGGCGGTTTCTACAATGGCATCGCCTTTATCGCAGCCTTTGCGATGGTGCCCTTTACCAAGCGCTTTGGTCCGGAAATCATGCATGCGTGCTGTCTGACCCTGGGTGGGATTGGCATGCTATTCATGCCCCATATCAGCGATAAGGCACATTTGTTCATCCCCGCAATCGGCATCGGACTGGCCTGGGCCAGTATCATGGGCAATCCATTTGTGATCCTTTCTGGTGCTGTGCCGCCAGAGCGGACAGGCGTCTATATGGGGATTTTCAACATGATGATTGTAATCCCCATGCTATTGATCGCAGCGACTCTGCCCTTTTATTACCAACCCCTGATGGGCGGCGACGCGCGCAATGTGATCACCATGGCTGGCATCATGCTGATGATTGCGGCAGTGTGTGTTTTGTGGGTGCGGGAGAAACGTCCCGCATAGGCAGGATGATGACAGTCGATTGGCTTAAAATAGGCCTAGCTCAGCGCGACCTTCAGGATATGGAGGGCGCGCTTGATGCATTAGAAAGGGCAGTCACAGAGGGCCCGACAAACCCGATTGCCGCCTTTGCCTATGCCCAGGTGCGGTTCGAGACAGGCCGCGACGCGGTGGCGGCTTTTGAACGCGCCTTAGGTCTCGATCCCGGCAATCCGCAGTTGATCCGAACCTATGCCGCGGCCTTAGCAGCGGAGGGCGAGACAGAGCAGGCCCAATCCATCCTGCTCGAAACCTTGGCCCAACATCCCCAATGGCTCGACGGGCACAAAAGCCTTGCAACTTTGCGGGTTGCTACCGGCCAGCGGGAAAGCTTTGATGAAAGCTTTCAGCGCGCCATTGCCGCCCTGCCCGACAGCTTAAGCCTGCGATTGGCCCATATTCATTTATTGTCGACGGCCCATGCGTGGGCGGAAGCACGCGCCTGTGTTGCCCGAGCGCATCAAACCTTAGGCCCAAGCCGAGGGCTGGAGGTTGCGCGGGTCTCGATCGAAAGTGAAGGCGGCGGCCCTTTAAGCGATGACCCACATTTGTTTGATGCGGTGGCAGACTGGGCCGACCCCGGCCTTGATCTATGCAGGGTGCGTCATGCGCTGCGCCTCGGCAATCCAGAAGCCGCGCTAGCCCGCGCAAAACCCTATGTGGCGACACCCCATGCCCGTCTATTCTGGCCCTATCTGGCCCTATGCTGGCGGCTCCTCAAGGATCCCGCAGAAATCTGGCTGGATGGAGCGGCATCAGACTATGTGCGCTCGATCCAGTTGGGATTGAGTGCGGCAGAGCTTTCTGAATTGGCAACCAGCTTACGCGCGCTCCATACCGCCCAAGCGCCCTATATCGAACAATCGGTCAAAGGCGGCACACAGACAGATCGACAGCTTTTCTTCAGGCCTCTCTCGATTGTCCAACATGTCCGCGACAAGATCCAAAAGGCGGTCGCGACCTATCTCGCAGATCTGCCTGCGCCACAATCAGGGCATCCCCTGCTTGGCCCGCCGCGTGATCGGCCCATCCTGTTTGAAGGCAGTTGGTCGGTCTTATTGAAATCGGGTGGGTTCCACAGCGTCCATACCCACCCCCGTGGCTGGATTAGTTCTGCCCTTCATGTCGAGCTGCCAAGCACAGACGACGTGGGGCCAGAGCCTGCGGGCTATTTACAATTTGGGGCGAGCCCGCCCGAGCTCAATCTCGGCCTTGGTGCGAGCCATCAGGTTGCCCCACAGGCGGGAACGCTCGTACTATTCCCGTCCACCCATTGGCACCGGACGGTACCGATCGTGGCAGGTGAACGTTTAAGCTTGGCGTTTGATATCCGCGAGCCGGCTTAGTCTACCAAACTACTGGTCGCGCCGGCCAATCGTAAGTGGCTGGACGGCGCAATCGAGCCCGCGAATTGGGCTTGCTTCAACGCTGCGTCTTGGTGGATGTCGCCACCTTTCAGGCCCCAAAAGTCCAAGAAGCTGACCACTTCGAGTGACGGCAGCACTTGCCATGCATAGGCTTGGCGCGGCTCTTCTGGTGGATTGGCCAGCACAAGGCCCGAGCCGTTTAGCGGCTCAAACGGTCCAAATAGCGATGGACCTACCATGCCGAAAAGCCCTGTTGGGCCCTTTGTAAAGCGCGCATCAAAAATATGGGATTGGGTGGACCAAAACACATAATAGAGTCCGTCGCGCACAAACATATGCGGCCGCTCCATCTCGCTAGCCAGACCAAAGGCATCCAAAATAGGCGGCAAGAGTTCAAAAGTCTGATGACCATCGACATCGGTCGCTTTGGCTAAACCAATCACGCCATCATAGGGACTAGCTGGCAAATGCGCGGCCCGCGAGGCGGTAAACAGTACATAGCCTGCCCCATCAAGCGGATCGCGGAACCAATACGGGTCACGAAAGCCCTTAATTTGACCGGGTACACCTTGGGTGATGGAGAGGTCCGCATAATATTGGCTCGGATTGAGGACCGTCGGAGTCAAATTGCGCCATTGGGTGACACAAGGTAGCTCTCCCGTTTCATCCAACAAGCCGATGGCATGGAACAAGCGTTGTTCAAAGTCAGGCTTGGCTTCGCCACGCCTGCCTGCAGCGGTAAACCAAAGCGTGACTTCGCCCGTGATCGGATTAAGCCTTGTGGATCCTGACCATTCGCGGCTTCCCGGCGAAAAGCCATCGGGCAAAAGATTGCCGCAATCGCGCCAACCCGCTTCCGATTTCAAAAGCAAACGCATCCGCGCCATGTTGTGGCGCTCGTCGGGGTCCGGCAAACGCGGTGCTGATAGCATCACCCATAGGCTGCCGCCTGCGAGCTGAACAAGATCGCCATTGTCCAATTGGACGGGCCAAATGTCCCACAAAGTCAAAGCAGGATCGAGATGGTGAACATCGTCCCGCGTAAAGACGCGCGGACTGGGCAGGTTTGAAAAATCAATCTGGGCCAAATGCGCGGCACGCCAGAAGCTGGGCCGCCAAGCTTGGTTTCGATCAGACACGAGGTTCGGAGAGGTAGAGAAAGGCACGCTGAATTCGTCCTGATCGATCGTCATCGAAATGAATGGTCATGGGGGTGGGGGCAAGTCACTTAGGCAATGACCCCTTCGGCCGCACAATGGGTGTATACGAAGGCTTGGTGGGTGGGGACCTGCTCGGCGCTGGCCACCATCGCGGCTTTGAGTTTACCGAGATACTCGCGGCCATCCGTGCCCCGGAAGTCAAACAAAGGGTCGACATCTTCTGGGATATTACCTTGGCCAATATGGACCGCGAGCCAACTCGGCTGACCAAACAAATCCATATCGCGCGCAATATGGCGACCGTAACGGCGGAAATGGTCGATCTTAAGCTTCAAAGTATCTGGAATGTCCATTGTGGCGCAATAACGCCACAAGGGACTGTCATCTCGGGTCGTGAGCTTATAATGCAGCACCAAAAAGTCGCGGATACGCTCAAACTCGGTTGCGGCAATATGGTTATATTCGTCCACGATGAGCGGATCAAAGTCGCGCTGCGGGAAGAGGGCCAGCAGCTTTGAAATGCCGGCTTGGATCAAATGGATCGAGGTCGATTCAAGGGGTTCCAAGAAGCCGCTGGAAAGGCCAATGGCCACCACATTCTTTTCCCAAAACTTGTCGCGCCGCCCGGTTGTAAAGCGCAACCTATTAGGCCCAGCTAAGGCTTCGCCATCGAGATTGGCGCGGAGCGAGGCTTCGGCATCTTCGTCGGAGATAAACTTGCTACAATAGACATAGCCATTGCCGGTGCGGTGCTGGAGCGGAATGCGCCATTGCCAACCCGCTTCGCAAGCGGTTGAGCGTGTATAGGGCAGCATGTCGCCGACTTTGGCGCATGGCATGGCCACAGCGCGATCGCACGGCAGCCAATGCGTCCAATCTTGATAGCCCACTTTGAGGGCCTCGCCAATCAAGAGACCGCGAAAGCCAGAGCAATCGATAAACAAATCGCCCGTCAGTTCCAATCCACTCTCCAGCGTCACGCCTTCGACAAAGCCGGTCTCACCCTCCTGGCGCACGCTAACGACTTTACCTTCATGGCGCTTCACGCCGCGCGCTTCAGCATATTCCCGCAGCAAGCGCGCATAGAGCCCAGCGTCAAAATGATAGGCATAGTCGAACGTCGACATGACCTGGCGTGGATCCGGGTTGGGGCGCGTAAAGCGGCCGCGCTGCGCCAAGGACCAAGCCATGGAGAAATCGTCAAAGGATGTCGTATCGCCCGCCTCACGTGCTTTCAGCCAAAAATGATGCAAGCCGACAATGTCAAAGGCCCTACCATGGGGTCCAAAGGGGTGGAAATAGCGATTGCCCTGCCTGCCCCAATTCACAAACTCAATGCCAAGCTTGAAGGAGCCCTTGGTCTTGGCAACAAACTCGCGCTCATCAATGCCCAGCATGTCATTGAATGTACGAATTGGCGGAATGGTGGCTTCGCCAACTCCGACTGTCCCGATCAATTCGGACTCAACCAGCTTAATGTCGCAATCCTGCTTCAGGGTATTGGCTAAAGCTGCGGCGGTCATCCAGCCAGCAGACCCACCGCCGACGATGACGATGGAGCGGATGCGTCGATCAGTTGATGGGGTCATAACGCCTCCTTGATCCAGAGTTTCAGCTCAGTCGAACAAATGGGGCCGAAAGCAATTGCGATCAGCCCCATCTATCAAACTCCCTGCCCTGAAGGGAGCCTTATCTTGTTCTTAGCATTGGCTTGAAACCAAGTCTGGTTTCAAGCCTCCGCTTCGGCAGCTTTCACCTGAAGAGCTCAGCTCTAGAAGGTGTAGCGGATCGCTGCCGTCAGGGTGCGACCCAAAGCTGGGTTGCCACTGATGACTACGGGGTTCACAGCCGCGTTTGCGACGCCACCATTGCCGCGCAAGTCGAACTTGTCGAACAAGTTATAAGCCGAGAGGCTGAGTTCGATGTTCTCTTTGATGGCGTATTTGGCTGTCGCGTTCAGGATCGCACCGCCTGGATATTCACGGCCTGCATCGTCGATCGACGAAGTCTGACCGGTGGTGCTGACGCCCAAGGTGACCTTGTCATTAAAGTCATAATTGGCTGCAACCGTGAAGCTCAAGTCAGGAATGCCTGGCGCGCGGGTGAATGGACCCGAAACACCGGTGCTATTTGGACGCGAGATTTTCGCATTCGAATAGGTGGCATTGCCGATGACCGAGAATGGGCCATTGCGATAGGTGGCATAGGCTTCTGCACCGCTCGACTCATATTTGGCGTCGATCACACAGCCGCCAGAACCGCCGGGGCAACGTGTGGCCGACAATTCAAAGGTGCTTTGCTTAAAGTCGCCTTGCAGCAAGGTGAATTCCAGCGTGTAGCGGCCACCAGCTAATTCGCCGCGGTTCTTCACGCCCAATTCGTCCTGATTCACGAAGTCGACCGATGCGGTACGACCAGCTTGGGTGAGCGAGCCATCCGCATTGATTTTCCCACTGACGGTTTGGCGATCACCATTGAACCGGCCACCCTTAGAGCGACGCACAAACACGCTGGTATCTTCGTTGACTTTGTACAAGGCACCAAATGACCAAGTGGTGTAGTCACGGGTGTAGTTCAAATTCTCACGAGCACCATTGGCGCGGATCGTCGCAATCTGGACGCCACCTGAATTGACCAAGAATTCTGGACCACCAGCAACTGTATTGCCGCTTGCTTCGACAGATTCAAAGCGAACCGAGCCGTCCAAGGCGAACTTCTCCGCATCCAATTCCAGCGCGATATAGGGCGCGGTGTTGGTGTAGGAGAGGTCGTAATCGCGGGCGCAGCAATCGCCCCAATTGTTGTTGTAGCCCGAGATGCCTTCTTGGGTCAGCTTGTTGCCAGCGGCATCGAAGAGATCCAATTGCGATGGGTTGTTGCCGCTCAACTCGCGCAGCGACTTGTTGACATGCCAATCCATGGCAATGTTCTGCTTCATGTAGAAGAAGCCCACGCGTGCAGTTAAAGCACCAAATCCGGTGTCGTAATTGCCGGTGAGTTTGAAGTCGTTCGCGGTGCTGCCGATGTCGCGGATGTTGGTACGAACATTGACGTTGTTGTCGACATAAGTATCGGTGAACGCTTGGCCAGCCTTAGGACCAGCAGCGTAGCGAATGCTCGCAACGGTTGCGTTCGGCAGACCTGGGCGGCTGATGACCGAGCCAATCACGCTGGCGCGGGTTGCCACGTTCAAGAAAGGCGAGGCGAAACCACCGCTCATATCTGTCCAACGGAAGTTGTTGTCGATGCTCCAATTGTCATTCACATTGTAGCGCAATTGACCGCCCAAGGAGGTCGCCTTGGTGGTGATGCCGTCCATTTTGACGCGCTCAAGCACGCCATCCCGGTTAAAGATCAAGAAGTCTTTGTTATAAACCGAATAGTTTGAGCCCTTACGGCCATCAAAGCCGGGGAATGGCTCGATGTTAGAGACTTCCAAACCATTGATCGTGGCCAGAGCGGGCGAGCCAGTGTAGTTTGGCTCTTGCGTATCAGCGATCTTCACCAGAACCCGAACAAAACCTTTATTGTCCGCAAAGTCATGGGTCAGATTGCCCTTGATTTGGTAGGAATTGCTGACGTCATAGCCAGCATCCAGAGGGCCACTGCCCTTTTTGTAGAAGCCACCGACATGGAAGCGGGTCGACTCATTAATCGGGCCGCCATAACGGAAGTCGAGCTTGTTTTCATCGAAGCCGAGGCCGGTGTTCAATTGAACATAGCCACCCTCTTGCTGCCCGGTATTGGAAATGTAGTTAATGACAGCGCCAGGAGCTTGCGAAGCATAGGTCGAAGCCGAACCACCGCGCACACCTTCAACATTGGCGACCGTTGCGTCAAAGCGGGTCCAGTAGTCGTTGTTACCGAACTGGATGTCGCCGAACAACACGGTTGGCAGACCATCCTCTTGAATTTGCACGAAAGGCGAACCGCCCGTGGCGACGGGCAAACCGCGCACGGCGATGTTCGAGTTGCCGCCGGGGCCAGCCGTACCGGCCACTTGAATGCCTGGGATCATCCGCAGCAATTCTGATTCAGAGCTTGGCTTGAAATCGGCAATGGCTTGTGCGCCAACCGTCGTGACCGAAACCGAGCTGTTGATTTGGGTGCGATTACCACCCGAAGCGGTCACGATGACAACTTCCAAACCTTCGGGCTCCGCTGGTGCAGCCGCAGCCTGTTGGGCCATGGCAGGTGCGCCAGCCGCGAGCGCGGTAACCAGCGCAATCGCCGAAACGCAATTAGAAAATTGGGCAACCTTCATGTCTTAACTCCCAGTGAATGTTTATAGCTAAGGCTCTGATGGCCTGCCTGACCTTTTTGATATCACCTATGCAATGGATTGCAAGAACGATAATGCAATCCATTGCATAAAAAAGTTCACAAATTTTCTTTCCTTTTGACAAATTTATGTTTTTTGCGCCAACTTTCCGCCCCGTTGAGCGAAGCGGCACCGTTTCAGGTGGGTTTTGGCACTAAAACTGTGCCTGTTCGGCCAACCAAAGGGCACCTAAAAGGCCTGAGTCTAGACCGAGGCCTGCCCCAACAACTTCAAAACCACCCTCACCTGGGGCGGCGGTACCATAGGGGCCGATGAGCTGTTTTGCCTGCATCGCAACCCGGTCAACTAGGCCACCGCGAGCCATCACGCCGCCGCCAAAAATGACGCGCTTGACGGCCGTGGTCAGCACAAGATTAGCCGCAAGATGCGCCAAATAATGGGCTTCAATGTCCCAAGCGGGATGATCGTCGGGCAATTCAGAGGCATCCATCCCCCAACGCGCCAGCAATGCAGGGGCAGAAGCTAACCCTTCGATACAATCACCGTGGAACGGGCAAACGCCCTTAAAGTTTAAGTCGTCAGGATGGCGTGGCGCGCGCATATGGCCAGCCTCGGGATGCATGGTCCCCCAAACCGGCTTGCCACCCAAAATGATCCCAGCCCCGATGCCAGTGCCTACGGTCACATAGGCGACGTCATCCAAGCCTTGGCCAGCACCCCAAGCCCGTTCGGCAAAGGCGGCGGCGGTGACATCGGTTTCCAGCGCGATTGGACAGCCTGTCCCAGCCGCCATTTGGCCAGCAACATCCGCACCCGACCAATGCGGCTTGGTTGTTGCCAAGATATGCCCCCAGCGAGGGCTAACGGGATTGACCGCTAGGGGCCCAAAGCAAGCCATGCCAATGCGGCTGACCGCAAAGCCTTTGTCGCGATGGTCATTAAAGAAAGCGATCGCGCGAGCCAGTGTCTCGGCTGGCGTGGTGGTTGGGAAAGCCGTCCGCGACAAGATATTGTCCTTGCCGTCGAAAATGGCGCAGCGCCATGAGGTCCCTCCCGCATCAATACCGCCGAACTTGCTCACGAATCTGCCTTTCTTGGTATGCTGCGCGTGTGGGCTCCCCCTCTAGCGGGAAATGTGCGCCTGACAAGGGTGGCCTGGGCGACCGATTGCAGAGCATTATGCATGAGTCTGCCCACTGCTTTGCGCAGCAACAACTTGCCGCAACATGGGACGTGCAAAGATGAGCACGACTACGGCAATCACATAAAGGCCTGCCATCATCGCAAAGCCTGCGGCAAGACCGGTATAAACCGCCATAGCGGGCAAGGCAAAGCTGGTGATCCCGGCTCCGATAAAGCCCAGCATCGTCATCAGTCCTGCAGCCGTTGCACGAGCCTCTGGCGGCATGACATCATGCATGGCGGCATAGATACAGCCGTCAAACAAACCTTTGCCAAAACTAGTTGCAAACAACAAAAGCCCGACAGCTGTGGCGTTTGAGACCAAGGGGAATGGCAAGAGGAAAAGGGCTGCAAAGCTCAAACCAAGTGCCAAGACACTGAAGCGTCCAATGGGGCTGCGCGCCGCAAATTTGTCGGCCATGAACCCGCCAACCAAGACCGAGAAAAAGCCCGCTGTTGTGATCATTACCGGTCCAACCAACGCGCTATCGGCTAGGTTCAGACCCAATTCGTCGTGGGCGTAGGTGTTGCACCAGTTCAAGACGCCCGAGGAGGCAGATGTCGCCAGAAAGAACACAAAGCAGAGCATGAGGGCGGCTGGATTCTTCAAAATGATCCCAATGGGCTCGGCCCTTTTCTCATCCTTGACCACGGGCTCGCCGGGCGCATCATCGCGTAGCATTTTGAACAAAATGGCCATCACGACAAAGCCAAGCGCGGCAAAGACAATGAAAGGTGCCGGCCAGCCATAATGGTCGGCCAGCTTGCCCGCTACCCAGCCTCCAATGCCACCACCCGCGAAAACGGCAGTCTGGTGGATCGATAGCGCGCGGCTGCGCATGCTGGGCTTGTGCCATGAACTGATCAGCGCCGTCGCAGTTGGATAATAGGTCGACTCCCCGATCGCGACTAAGGTCCGCATACCCAGCAACATGGCAAAGCCCGTCGCAAGTGGCATAATGCCGGTCGCCATGCTCCAAAAAACAAGGCCGAAAATGATCATATGTCGACGGCGGACACTATCGCCCATCCGGCCAAAGACAAAGGCGCAGACGGCATAGGTCCAGAAGAAGGTCGTGTCGATAATCCCCAATTGTACGTCAGTTAAGCCAAAGGCATCGCGCAGGAGCGGCTTAACGGAATTTAGGATGGAGCGGTCCGCCGCGTTGAGGAAGGAGACCATCCACAACAAGGCAATTAGGATCCAGGGATAATTATCCGGCGCGGGCTTTAGTTGTTTCTGGGTCATGTCCTGCCTCACTTTCCGCACCAAGCCAACCACATGGCCGCTGTCCAAGAAAAGTCTGGCCCGCCAGACCCCGCGCCCGTCTCTGGGCTGAAACTCTCGTAGAAACCCGACAATTCGATCAACTTGCGGGAGTCGGTGCGGATACGCTCCGCCCAGTCTTCATGGCCAGCTTCGGCGAGGCCTTGGGCGACCATATAGCTGACCACCAACCAGATCGGCCCACGCCAATAGCGCTTGTGGTCATACGCGCGACTGCCTGCCTCCAGACTTGGAACCAAATAGGTTGCGCTCTTGGTCATACGCTCTAAAGCGGCGATCAGGCGTTGCCTTTGCGCCGGCGTGCCCACCCCAGCATAAAAGGCCAAGAAACTCGCATTGGTCACAAGGCCAGAACTTTCGCCCGTGACCACATCTCGGGAACAAAAAGCCCCGATTCCCTCATGCCACAGATAGTCCATCCCGGCTTCTGACAAGGCGATGCGGGCTTCAAGTTCTGCCACCACCACCGTGTCGCCTAACGCGCGCGCCAGCACCAAAAGGTCTCGGTTCGCACGAAGCAATTCCATCGACATGCCAACATCCAGCATCCGGAATGGACCGTGGTCTGCGATCTCACGATGGTTCCAACCAGAGTTGCGGCCAAACTGCAGAATAGCGACATAGCGGTCATACTCCACAGCCGTTGGGCGCATAGCCGCATCAACATGGCCCGTATCGCGACGCTGATAGGTGCCGACGCCAGAGGTATCAACCCGCGCGAGGGCATCATCCCATTCGCTGCTATTGTCCCGACCGGTCTCCCAATTATGGGTGACCATGACCAAACCATTGCCCAAGGGATCGCGATAGGTATGGAACCATCGATGGCTTTTCACGCAGGCCCGATAGAGCGCGATCATGCGAGGGTTAGCCGGGTCCGCGCCCTCATCTTCCCAGAGCTTACGCACAATCGTGGCCAAAACCGGCGGCTGAGTGATGCCCGAAGTCGGCGGCGTTTTTCCCGTCGCCCAAACCGAAGGACCAGGAAAATAGCCCGGGTCATCCTTGTGGAAAATGATATGTGGGATCATGCCATCTTCCCACTGGCCCGAGACCAAGGTCTCAATCTCTTGCCACGCGCGATCGCGGTCAAACTCCGCAAAACCTAAGGCGACGAAGGCTGAATCCCAATTCCATTGGTAGGGATAGAGGCCATGGGTTGGCACCGTATAGCCGCCGCGATCATTGCGGCGCAAAATCTCTTGGGCAAGCTGGGAAAGGTCTTGCGTCACGTGGAAGCTCCTTCAATGGCAATCAGGCGAATATCATTCACATTGGTGCGGGTTGGGCCGGTCATGATCAGGCCGCCCAAGCGCTCGACGAGGGGATAAGTCCGGTTTGATTCTAGCGCGTATTTGGCTTCGTTCTGCTGGACCCAAGAAGCCTGCAGATAACCACCAGCATTGTCTTGTGTGCCATCAATCCCATCGGTGTCGCCCGCCAGCGCTTCAATCTTCGCGGTACGCGGGAGTGCCGACATGAGGCCGACCAGATATTCCAAATTAGGGCCGCCTTGGCCGTCTTTGCGCGCTTTGGTCACGGTCAACTCGCCGCCTGAGATCATCAAATGCCGTCCAGGCGTTCGGGCATACATTTGTGCGCGCAGCGCATGGGCTTTGCCGCAGGTCGCAGCATCGCCAGTTAGGGCCTTGCCAGCATCAATCACATTCCAACCGTCCGCGCGGGCACGGCTTTCAACGGCAGCCAAGGCGTCGCCATTGGTGGCGATCACTTTGACTGGATGATCGCCAATCGGTGCGGGTTGATTGTTTAGGATCGCGCGCCGAACAAGCTCTGGCACTTCAATGCCCGCTTTGGCGAGCACGGACAAAGCACCCTCGGGATCAAAATTCGACGCGATACTGGGGCCGGAGGCTACGAGCGCAGGATCATCGCCTGCGACATCAGAAATCACATAGGTCAAAAGCTCTGCGCCCCTTGCGCCTGCAACCGCGCCAAGCCGCCCACCCTTGACCCGCGACAAATGGCGACGAACCAAATTGATATCTTGAATAGGTGCCCCTGAGCGCACCAAGGCGTCCGTCATCGCCTGCTTTTCCGCTAGACTAATGCCATCAGCCGGGGCGCACAAAAGGGCTGAACCACCGCCTGAGGCAAGGAACAGCACGCGGTCATCTGGCCCGGCAGTTGCTGCCAGTTCTAGCATTCTCGTGCCAGCCTGCAGGCTATAGTCGTCAGGCACTGGGTGGCGGGCTTCAATAAGTTCAATGCCTGTATGGCTTAGATCAACACCATGGCCATGGCGTGTCACGGCAAGGCCCGTCACGGGCCGATCCAAGGTTTCAGCGGCAACCACAGCCATTTCGGCTGCCGCCTTTCCATAGGCCAGAACAATGGTTTTGCCCTTGACCCAATCCTTCGGCAGAGCGGGCGGCAAGGCAAGGCGAGGACTCGCGGCGGCGATGGCCGCAGCGAAATAGTCAGTCAGCATGGAACGATACGTCATGATGCGCGTGCTCCTCCCTAGCCAAAAGCCATCGGGCATCCATCAAGGAAGCGGTTGGAAGGAAAACGTGCAAGGCCTGACTTACGCCTTGCCCTGCACGTCTTTGGTTGATTGCTTTAGAAGCTGTAAGTTACACGGGCCATAATCCGGCGTGGCAGAACCGGACGTCCGACGAAGAAGGCACCATTAGCAGCTTGGTTGTTGTCCTGCCGTGGCGAGCCTTCAGTCACCGCATCCTCATCGGTCAAATTATAGACATTGAGGCTGAAGCGCGCGTTTTGTTGGCCGATTGGCAAAGTATAGCCAACATCCAAATTCACGATGTTCCACTCATCCAGCAAAATTGTGTTGCTGGATGACGTATAGTTGGAGCCGGTGAAGTTGGTAAAGAGGGAAGCGTCCCACTTGCCATCATCATAATAAAGGCCAGCATTGTACAAGAAGCCAGGCTGACGCTCGACATCTTTGCCGATCAGAGAGGGGGTTGAGTCAAACGCGCTATATTGGTTCGACTGCAAGGTCAGGTTGCCGCTGAAACGCAAGTTGGAATTGATCTTGTAGTCAATCGTGCCTTCAACCGCAAAAGACTCAGTCCCAACCAAATTCACCCTTTCGGTGAAGCCACCGGCACCATCATTGACGAACAAGACTTGGCGGCGATTGTCCAAGCTGGTCGCAAGGCCAGCGAGCGTCAAAGACACACGCTTCATATTCATCTTCAGACCGATTTCGCCCTGATTGATGATTTCGGCTTTGAAGGACGACGGCTGGAACAGAGAGTTGAACGAGACCGAACGCAATTCTGGGAAGAAGTAGCCGCGCGAGAAGTTGGCATAAAGGCTGACCCGGTCGGTTGCCTTATAGAGGCCGCCGATGGCGCCTGCCCACTCCGTTGTGGAAACTTTGCCCTTCGTGAAGGCACCATTGCCCCAGATCACATCGCGCAGCGAAGTCGACAGATTGGCGGTCGTGGAATCGGTGACCACGACTGACGTCCGTTCACGACTGATGTTCCCCGTCAGCTTCTCAACCCGGAAACCAATGTCGAGGTTGAACTTCTCACCAATCTTAATCTGGTCAGCGAAATAGCCAGCATAGCGCTCAGCTTCATGCTGGTTGTTCACATAGCCTGCACCGGCGTTCAACAAACCATTGCGCGACACGATGGTTTGGGTCGCGCCATTGGTGACGACGAGATTGACCAAGCGCGGGCGGTTGTTCAATTCTGCCAGATAAGTCGTGGTGACATTATAGTCGCCAGCGCTGGCATTGCCGTAAAAGGCCCCCAAAGTGATGCTGTGATCCAAGGCACCGGTCACAAAACCTTTAGTCAGATTGACTTCGGCGGTGAAGTCTTCTGCTGGTCGAACCCGGTCGGTAAAACGGTTGGCGAACAGCAAGGTATTAGCTGCCACCGTCCCACCACCGACAAAGGTGAAGTTGGCATTGGCGGTGCTGCCGAGGCCACGATTGGTCAAAAAGCTTTGGAGGGTTTCGGGCACGTTGATGACGCCGTCACCGTCCGAGAACAGGCCGAACTTGTGCTTATAATCGCTGTATTTGATGCGGCCATTCGCCGCCCAGCCGGAATCGCCAAAACTCTTGTCAAAGGACAAAGCGATAAGGCCGCCGGTGGTGGCCACGCCGTCATTGATCTCCGAGACGAAATTGCCCGTTGGAGTCTTGAAGCCCAAGCTTGGGCCAAAATCATTCTGAACGGAATCGACAATTTGGCCATCATTGCCTCTCAGGCGCTCACGCGTGGCACCATTGAGCGGGATTGGCAGATAGAAATGGGCCTGGTCATCGATATATTGGCCAGACAAAGTGATCGAGCCACTGCCATCACCAAAGCGATAGTCGAGGTTGCCGCGAATTTGGCCGCCGACCGTATCAAGATTGGTATCGAGCGGACCCTTGTCGCTGCGATAGAAGCCAGAAACCGCATAGAACAGGTTTTCGCTGAGTGGACCGCTGACCGCGAAGTCACCCCGGACACGGCCTTCTTCAGCCACTTCCACTTGCGCGACACCCTGATAGGAATCGCCACCCTTCTTGCTGATATAGTTGATCAGGCCTGCAACCGATCCGGGGCCAAACAAATTAGACACACCACCTCGCACAAACTCCAGACGCTGAACGCCCAAATCGTTGCGGTAATAGACGTCATAGGCGGACGAGTTCAGACCAAAGCTCGAAAGGACGGTGATGCCGTCATACATCAGGGGCGTAAACTGATATTGACCGCCCGATGGCAGACCTTTGACGAAGATGTTCGCTGCAACTTCGCCGCCGCCACCATCAGCTTTGATAGTGGGTACAGAGTTTAGAATATCGGCTTGGCCACCGGACGATAGACGCGACAAGCTTTGCGCGTTCAATTGGGTTACGGCCAAGGGGGTATCCAAGGCAACACGGCTACGGCTGGTACCCGTGACGATAACGACTTCGACTTCTTTCTCTGGCGCATCCGTGGCGGAAGCAGCCGCCGACTGATTCTGGGCCCAAGCCATAGGTGCGAAGGCAAAAAGCGACACGCTGCCCAAAGCGATCGCCAGTTTTGACGTTGTTTTCATTGTTTCTCTCCCCGTCGTTGGGTTTCCGCAAAGACCCCAACTGTTCATGAATGTTTCAAGACTAGCAGGAATATAACTTATGACAAGTATTATTCAACCGTGGCTGAGTTGCACTCCGATAAACTTCGCGTCAAACTGAAAACCATGACGCAGAAGTTCCTACCCCATGACCAGTTCGGGCTGCCCTCTGACAGCGAAATGGCGATCCTCAGTCATATTCTGCGCAATAAGGGTGCGGCCCAGCCCGATATTGTATCGGCGACAGACCTGTCGCAGCAGACGGTATCGCGCCTCGTCAATGGCTTGTTGGCGCGTGGGGCCGTGCAATTAGGTGGCCGAATCCCCAATGGCAAACGGGGGCAGCCCCGGCTGAAATTAGAAATCGCGCCGAGCTACGCCTATTCGCTTGGCGTGGCATTGATGACCGACGCTATGTCCGTCCTTTTGATGGATTTTGCGGGTCAAGTCGTCGACTATCATTATGTCGAAATGCCAAGGATGAGCCGCAGCGCCGTATTCGCCCAGCTTGACAAAATCGTAGACGGATTTTTGAAGCGCCATCCCCAAGCCAAAGACCGCTTGCTGGGCGTGGGCGTTGGCATATCTGGCTATAGTCTTGATGGCCGGGCCCGATATAACCCGCCAACGGCCCTTGATGATTGGGCCATGGTGGACATTGATCGTCTGTTCACCGAAGCGCTTGGTTTGCCAGCTTGGGTGGAGAATGACGGCAATGCGGCCGCCATTGGCGAAAGCCTCCTAGGTGTCGGACGGCGTTATGCCAATTTCGTCTATGTCTTCATCGCAGCAGGTATTGGTGGCGGTGTCATTTCAAACCACCAGCTTTTGCGCGGCATTCATGGCAATGGTGGCGAGATTGGTCTGATCTTGCCCCGTAACATGTTTGAGTTGCCCACACTCGAAACCCTATTGGCCTCCATCCAGGAGCAAGGGATCGAGGTTTCGAGCATTTCAGAAATGCTAGCACGATTTGATGTGAATTGGCCGGGCATTGACGCCTGGATCGAACGAGCCCGCGATCCACTTTCACTGATTGCCTCATCCATTGCAGCCCTGCTGGACCCTGAGGCGATTGTACTTGGTGGGCGTCTGCCTGCGGAGTTGTCGCAAAAGATCATCCCCAAGCTCGAACTCTATGACGACGCCCGCCGCGAGGAACCAAGACCGTTACCAAAGTTCTTGCTCTCGGAGACGAAAGTCGATGCCTGCGCCATTGGTGCTGCCATGCTTCCACTTGAAAAACAGTTTTTCGCCAGCATGGTTTGAATAGGCAGCGCCTAAACCGGACAATCGCCGAGCCTCTTACCGCTGACTTTCGTTTCCAGGACGCGGTGCAGAAATTGGGCACGGCCCACCACGATGAACTCCATTTCCGAAACGCTTCCCTGCCATTGTGTTGTCAGCACCCCAAAGGGCATGGCACAGCGCGTTTCAAAACGAATAGCCATGCCATCCACCATAAGCCTCCGCGTATCGCAGGTGACCGCTTCACGCCCCTGCGGGGGTGACGGTTTCAAGGGGGCTGTGGCATCGGCTTGAAGTTGGGCTTGGGTAAAGCAGGCCGTGCGAGTTTGGACTTGGCCAGCATCCGGGCCGAGGTTCATGCTCTGGCTCATTTGCCATTGGCCCGGTTGGAAGTGGAGGGATGTAATGATATCTGGGGGTGCGGGTGCCGCCCCACACAGCGCGAAGACGGCAAGCCCCGCAACAACAAGGCCGGATGCGAGATTGCTTGCGAACTTAAACAACATGGTTTTGACCTTTCGACTAAAGAAGGTCAGACCCTAAATCAGGTCTAAAATTTTTGGTTGGCAAGGTCTGACGCGGAACGCCTCGATTGTGACAATCTGTGACAAGGTGATTGAATGTGTGCGCTTTCTGAGGTGAAGGGAGACCATTACGCCCAGTTTTGGAACCTGCACTTATGATTACACCGGAGACGCCTCATATCTTAATTGTCGATGATCATCGCGAGATCCGCGACAGCCTCGGCGCATTCCTGCGGCGGCATGGCCGGCGGGTTACCACGGCAGAATCTGTCGCCGCCGCCCGAGAAGCAATGAAGGTGAATCGGTTTGACCTCATCGTCCTCGATATCATGATGCCGGGCGAGGATGGTTTGTCTTTTTGTAAATCCCTGATCCCCAGCCAGTCACCACCTGTCATTTTGATTTCGGCGCGCGGCGAAGATGTCGACCGCATCGTTGGGCTAGAGATAGGGGCTGACGATTATCTGCCAAAGCCTTTCAACCCGCGTGAGCTTTTGGCGCGCATTGATGCGGTAATCCGACGCGCGGTCCAGCCGCCGCGGGGTAGCGTCACCGGAAGTCTAAAAAAGGCGCGGTTTGGCGATTGGTCGTTCAGTCCGACCCAATTCAGGCTACAACGAGACGGCCAAGCGCATTTGCTGCTCTCCTCGACGGAGGCACGCCTGCTTCAAGTTCTTGTCCAGCGCCCCGGAATCGCCTTCTCGCGCGATCAATTGTTAGATCTCTCCAGCGTGCATGGCCTCGACATCAGCGAACGAGCCATCGACACCCAAATCTCTCGGCTCCGGAAGAAGCTGGGCGATGAGCCTAAAAACCCTCGCTTCATCCAGACCATCTGGGGCGGCGGCTATGTCTTTGCGGAGGCTGTCACATGGTCGGACGAAAACTAGTTGGCTCTACCCTTGCGATGCAAGTGGGGGGGCTTGCCATTCTGGCTGTCATCCTTTCCAATATTCTGACGGTTGTTTTCTTTTTTGGCGACCGTAATGAGATCATTCGCACTATCGTCAATTCGGAGACGATTGCGCGTTTAACCCCCGTTGTCGCCGCGCTCGAACAGGGCGAAGCCTTGCGCTTAGACGAGACCTTGACAGTCCGCCCTGCTGGCAATTGGAAAGCTGACCCAAGGATTTGGCAAGAGGCCCCAATTCTGGCGGGCCAAATCATGTCCAATTCCGGATCAAAAGACTTACGCGTTTTCACACCCCGAGTTTCCACATTCACATTTAGCGATTTGTTTCAGCAAGTGCAGCACGGTGGCCCGCAGGTGGCGGCCATCCTCAGGCCCCTCAATCAAGCACCGCTTGTTATTCTTGTGCGAATTCAGCCGGATTTGCCGCCACCTTTAGCCGCCCTTATCGCCACATTGATCTCTGGGGTGCTGATTACGTTTGGCACCAGCTTTCTGATAGGGCGTATGACGCAGCCCTTAACGACGTTGGCGGCGGCATCGGAGCGAATTGGCCAAAGCGCTCAAATTGAAAGGGTTCCAGTGCGCGGACCCTTGGAACTTCAGATCGCAGCTGGCGCGTTCAATCGCATGGCCCAGAGGATCAGCCAATTGCTTGACCGCCAACGAGCAACACTCTGGGCCCTAGGCCATGATTTACGCACGCCCGTGACCGCCATGCGCATCCGGCTTGAACTGGTCGAGGATGAGGAGTCGCGCAACCGTTTACGAGAATCCGTGCACGAGATAGAACGCGTGGTTGAAGATGCCCTGTTTCTGGCCCGCAGCGAATTGGCCGCCCCACCAACACAACTGGCGAGCTTAGATGAGCTTGTTGAACGCGCGGTCACTGGCCTCAAAGAAGCAGACCCCGCCGCCCGCA
This sequence comes from Alphaproteobacteria bacterium, assembly GCA_027485915.1. Taxonomy (GTDB): domain Bacteria; phylum Pseudomonadota; class Alphaproteobacteria; order Caulobacterales; family Aquidulcibacteraceae; genus Aquidulcibacter. Next base: position 35,907 of record JAIXQA010000048.1, read on the forward strand.
GTCGCCTAGCGATCCTCAAAGATCCGAGGGCGAAAGTTCTAGCCCGTCCAAATGATGTCGTGCGTGCTATCCGAAATCTGGTTCATAACGCCCTTCGCCACACGTCCGGTCCAGTCCAAGTCCGTGTCTTGGCAGAACCAAACCCAGCCATCGAAGTCGGGGATTGGGGGGAAGGCCTTCCCGCAGAAGTACTCCAAGCCCCTGGTGAACCCTTTGTGCGCGGCGACCAAGCGCGTAGCGCTGACGGCAGTACTGGCTTGGGACTGGCCATTGTACGATCGATTGCCGAAAGTCACAGAGCGCAATTGAGCGCTGAGAATCGTCGCGGCGAAACTGGCACGATCATGCGGCTCGTGTTCGAAGCTGGTTAAGCCTCGATGCAGCCGTGACATCGTTTGTCACAACTCCATAAATCCGTGGCGCACATCGCCTAACGGCCTGATCTAAAAGCAAGACCATCCCGCCCCTAGAAAAATGAGATGGTCTAATGAAACTCACATATTTCCTTGCTTCCAGCGCGCTTTGCCTGTCGCTCGGTATACCACAGATCATTTTGGCGCAGGCTGCACCCGCAGGGCCTGGTGCCGATCCAAACATGGAAGTCGTGGTTGTGCGCGGGTCGCGCCTGCCAGAAAGCGTGCCCGGCGACGTCACGCCAGAGATGGTATTGGGAACATTCGAAATTCGCACGACGGGTGCGACCACCTTGCCAGAACTGCTGTTAACACTCCTGCCCCAAACCCAAAGCGGTATGCGCCGCGGTGACAATAAGCCCATCCTTTTGGTGAATGGCCGAAGAGTCGCTGACTTTAGTGAAATTCGTGCGATCCCCGTGCGCGCGATCCGGCGCGTAGAAGTCTATCCAGAAGATGTGGCGCTGCGTTATGGCTTCCCGGCTGATCAGAAAGTCGTCAATCTGATCCTTGTCGGCACGTTTTCAATCACCGGCATCTCCGGCGGGTTTGGTCAGTCTGCGGATGCCGAACGTCAGACCTATGACCTTGTGCGCGACAGTACCAAAATCGATACCAATGGCCGGACAGTCTTTAGTCTAGATGCGCAGAAGGCCTCTGGCGTGAGTGAGGAAGACTTTGGGATTTCTCTCTCACCCGGCGGAATACCTAGTATCCGGAGCATCTTACCAGAAACGGAGACCTATCGCTTCTCAGGTTCCATCGGTCGCTCGGTCACACGCTTGGGTGAGCAAGGCTATGCCACACTCGGCGTCGACGCCCAATCTGATACAAGCCAGTCCATTCTCTCGCGATCATCAACGGGCGCACAATTGGCGCGCGATTATGAGGCGACCAAAGCAAAGGCTTCTGCCACGCTAGAAGGCATTGTAAAGGACCGTCGCTGGAATGTGATTGTCTCCGCACGTTCCGAAGATACGGCCACGCGGACAGACCGGGCCGATGGGGCCAGCCGCGACCGCACCAATCAGAAGCTTACGGGTGCTTCCTTTGACAGCACCTTGGCAGGGCCGGTCCCCGGTCTTTTAGCTGGAACGGGTGCTTTTAATCTGCGGACACAAGCCTCTACCGAAAAGCTTGAATCTGACTATCGGCGCGGTTTGCTGACGGGCTCTGAAGATATTGACCGCACCAAGATTGATCTGAACGCCAGTGTGACCATTCCTTTGGCCAGCCGCAAAACCGCCGGAAACAAGCTGGGCGATGTGTCGCTAACTCTCAATGGCGAGTTGGGGAGCAGCAGCGACCTTGGCGGCTCTGGCGGGTGGGGCGCAGGCCTTAATTGGTCGCCCAACAATGCGCTTCAATTCACCACGCGCTTTAGCACCAGCGAGAAACTGCCCACTCTGGAGCAATTGGGAGGGCCACAAACCAATATTCCATCAGCCTCCGTCTATGATGCGCGGACGGGCCAAAGCCTCAGGCTGGACGAGACACGCGGCGGCAATAAAGCGCTACAACCCGAGCAGCAACGCGACTTTAGCTTGGGGGCCACATTCGCGCCGCTTCAAATCGAAGGTCTCCACCTGTCTTTGACTTATGCGCGCACCAAGACGGAGGATTATATCGGCAGCCTTGGCGTCAACACACAGGCAGCAGAGACCGCCTTTTCAAGCCGCTACCAGCGTAACAGTGCCGGAACATTGATTGGACAGGACACACGCGCCCTAAACCTGGGGGACTGTGAGACTGAGACTTTGAGCTTTGGCCTGTCTTATAGTCGCAACTTTGGCCAAGCCCCGCAATTCCTCCGCGACATTGTTGCCAAGGTTCAAAAGGCGCAAGATGAGAACCCAGACGCGACAGCCCTGCCTGGCGGCCTACCGCCCGGCATCACGCCGCCACCCGGCTTCAAACCGCCGCCAGGCGGCTCTCCGCCTGACTTCAATCAACTCCTGCAAGCCGCAAAAATTCCCGGTGGCCGATGGAACATTGGCTTAAACTATGCCTACACGCTGGATGACACGCTGATTTTGAAAAATAGCGGCGTTAAGCTGGATTTGTTGGATGGCGGCGCGCTCGACACAGAGATGGGGCGTAGGCACCAACTGACCCTCAATGGCGGCATCAATTATCGCGGGCTTGGCGGGCGCCTCGCTGCGGTCTGGAAAGGTGAGAGTGAAATCGCAACCGGATATGGGGCAGAGCGTTTGTTCGTCGATGATCAGGCCACTTTGGACCTATCGCTGTTCGCCTCGACGGATTTAATGCCACAACTCAACATGGCGATCCCCTTCCTAAATGGGGCACAAATTCGATTTGAAATCAATAATCTGACCGATAGCGAGCGGGAGGTCACAAACTCAACGGGCTTGGTACCAACGGCCTACCAAAGCGCGCTCTTCGAACCCGAAGGCCGCAGCTATAAGCTCAGCCTGAAGAAACAATTCTAGTCCAAGGCTAGAGCCTCTGCGCCCTGTGCGGGCACAGAGGCCGCTCATTCTGGGTTAGCGAATGTAGGGCAAGTCTGCTGGCATCAGGACGGTATCAATCGCATGGATCAGGCCATTGCTGGCTGGAATGTCAGCCTGCACGACAGTTGCATTATTGATGCGAACGCCATTGCGGCCATCGATAGATACTGAATGCCCTTCCAAGGTTGGGCTTGTCATCGTCATGCCCATTAGCCCCGACGAAGGAACCCGACCACTGACGATATGATAGGACACAATCCGGCGAAGCGCTGCACGATTTTCTACCTTGAGCAATTTCTCCAATGTACCAGCTGGCAAATTGGCAAAGGCCTGATCGGTTGGCGCAAATACCGTGATTGGGCCAGACATGGTCAAGCGGTCATAAAGGCCTGCGGCATTGGCAGCAGCCAACAAAGTGTTGAACTGGCCATAGCCAGCTGCAACGGTCGCGACATCACCAGGCCCTGTCGCAGGCACCGTCATCACCACAGGATCCGCGGTCACAACGGTCACAGCTTGCGGCTTGGGGGCTTCAATGGTCGTGGTGGAGCAAGCACCCAGAGTGAGGACCAAAAGCGGCAGAATGGCAAAGGCTTTTTGAAAATTAAAAATTGTCATGGGGATATCCTTTAGGGGCGGGCAGTCAAAGCTGTCGGCAAGGCAACGCCCCAGTCGCCCGCTGGTTCCCGTCACACAGCTTTAGCGAAGTTGATCGAGCAATTTGGGGATATCGATCAGACCAAAGGCCACGGAAGAATCCGCGACCCCATAGGGCAGCAAAATTTTGTCGCCATTGCGCAATGCGCCGCAGGCGTAAACCACGTTGGGCACATAGCCATTTCGGCCCCGATCGCTTGGCGCCAAAATAGGTTCTGCGGTGCGGCCTAAGACCACGCGCGGGTTTGTTTTGTCGAGCAGGAGGGCACCCATCGCATATTTGCGCATCGCGCCTACGCCGTGGGTTAGGACCAGAAACCCCTCGTCCAACTCAATCGGCGAACCGCAATTGCCAGTCTGAACAAGGTCCCAGAGAAATTTTGGACTGGCTATCATCTCGCCCTTGTCCCAATGCAAGAGGGTCTCGGACTGCATGAAGAAGTGACTCTCGCCATCATAGCGGCCTAGCATGGCATAGGCCCCATCAACCCGGCGAGGAAAGAGCGCCATGCCTTTGCCGTCTACGGCCGTCCCAGTCATGGGCTGGAGTTTAAAGTCGGTGAAGTCAGAAGTCGTCATGAGTTCCGAGCGTACTTCAAGGCCAGAATAGGCCGTATACGTCCCATGAAAGGCAGAAGGCTGCCCCTCTTCTTCAAACCGAACCATGCGAAGGTCTTCAAGCCCATTACGCTGGGCATTTGTGACTGGAAAAATGACGGCAGCCGAAATGGGCACCGTTGGCGGTCGCTGCACCGTCACGACACCATGTGCATCCGGTCCGCTGGAATTGGCAGCCAAAGTAGGACTCGTCTGTGGCCAGATCTGGAGGGTATTATCGCGCGTCAAAATCCCTTCCCGAAAAGAAATGGACGAGATGTGACCCTCGCCGACATTGCGAAGCGATAGGATGAAGCGAAGGTCACCGGGGCGCATGCCGGTTTGGTCTGGATGCGCCACGATGGAGGGGTTGGTGACCGCGGCAGCGCAATAGGCATATTCGAGACAGAAGAAGGCACCGATCAGCTCAAGATGGGCGGGCGACAGCGTGTCGCAATCCCCTGCGATCGCCTCGCAAATCTTAAGGCTGCGCTCTAGAAATAGGCTGCGCGTCTCCCAATGTCGGCCTTTGAAGTCTGCATTGACATGGTCCAACGCATGCAGACACGTTGCCTGATCGAGCGTTGCTACCGTGTGAAAGATGCGCCGCGCACGGGCCAATTGGGTCGGGTGCAAGTCACGCGGCTCTGGCGCGATGTGGAAGGGCCGGATGACAACCAAGGACGGATCGGGCAGCAGGGTGCCTTCCAACAAGTCAATCACATGGATAGCCCGATGGGGCGCTCTGGCTTGACGGCTGTAAGTCCTGTCACGCGCGCCATCTCACAATTGGCCATTTGCAAGGCCAGAATTGATTCCGCGCCCTGATTTCGATTGACGCCCGTTTCGGTCAAGCCATCAAAGCAACCGCCCTGCTGATCACTCAAGGGCAATCCATTATCATTCTCGCCAAAGAACCAAGCGTGCGCCGTTTGGGCCATGATCAGCCATTTACTTTGTTTTGTCGCTTCATAAGCCGCCAAGGCTGCATCGATGGTGGCACAAGCTTCGATGGGCTGCTGGTCCAATAGCCGGGGTGGCGCGAATGCAAGTTGGGGCGTGGAACTCCCGACGGCCCGAAAGAAGCCGTTCGGGGCCTTTTGCACGCTGTCGAGCCACGCCAACGTCTTGAGGCCGATGGCGAGTATATCGGGTCTGGCCAGACAGACGCCAGCAGCGATCAAAGCGTGAGGGATGCGGGCATTGTCATAGGAAAGGCTCGGCTCCAGCCATTGCCAGGTTGGCGCTGCATGGGTCTCAAACCGCTCCATGAGACCTTCAGCGTGGCTGACCACTAAATCATAGGCCGAAAGATTATGCGGTTCAGCCTGCAAAAGGCTGACCGCTCCTAGGATGGCAAAGCATTGGGCCCGCAGGGATGTTAAGGCTGCAATCGATCTGCCTGTCTGTTTGGCCAAGGCCAAAGCCCATAGGCGAACTTGTTCTTGATCTGCATGACACGCCGTCTCGCCCAAAGCCCAAAAAGTTCGACCATTGCTGTCCGCTGAGCCTTCCGCTTCTAACCAGGTGCGGTCATAGCCCATGAAATTACGAAATCGCTCTGTGTCGGGGTTCCAAGCGTGCTGAATGAAGGCCGCGTAGGTGCGCTCTAAATGGTCCAGCGTATGATTCTTATGGCCCAATTTTCGAAAGCGCTGGATGAGGATGAGCGCGCGTACCGCGTCATCAATGCAATAGCCATGCGCCCGATTGTCTATGCCATAAGATGCATGCTGCATGATCCCACAAGCATCTGTGACGCGCTGGACTGCCAGCAAAGATGGCAGGCTCTGATCTGTTAAAAGCGGGGCCGCCAAATGGCGGTCCTGCCTTCGCCCAATCGCAGTTTGAAACGCCGCAGCATAGGCCTCTGCCGATCGCTCCCAAATCGTTGCACGGCCTTTGGCATAAGCCGATTGTCCGGCTGCCAGCAATTGCACCGGATCGTCCAAGAGGCGCGCAATAACCGCAGCAAATCCAGCAGAATCGCCAAAATCGACCAGAGCACCACAACTGTCATCGACCCATTCTGTCGCGTGCCAGAACGGGGTTGAAACAACAGGTTTGCCGAGCGCAATCGCATAGGCCAACGTGCCGGACGTGACTTGGGCTTTATTCAAATAAGGCGTCACATAAATGTCGGCAGCACTCAGATAGGTCAAAAGAAGCGCGTCATCGACAAAGGCATCCACAAAGCGGATGTGTTTGACAACACCCAAGTCGTTGGCAAGCTTAATCAAGCCATCGCGGTAAGCCTCTCCGTCCACCCGTTTGAGGTTGGGATGGGTCGCGCCCAAGACGACATATAGGGCGTCTGGGTGCGCAGCCACAATTTCCGGCATCGCCGCAATCAATGTCTCGAGTCCTTTGCCGGGCGATAAGAGGCCAAAGGTCAACAGCACTTTATATGGGCTGAGATCTAGGTGCGCCTTAAAGCGATCCGGGCGCGCGAACGGCCGATCAGGCGTGCCATGTGGGCAAATGGTGACTTTCGCCGGGTCAGCCCCATAAACCTCACCCAACAGGTCGGCCCCTTTTTGGGCCATGACAATGACTTGGTCGGCGCGCCGCAAGAGGGCTGCGACCACATGGCGCTGCCCTTGAGTTGGCGTTTCGATTACGGTGTGCATGGTGATCACCACGGGGGCGGTCAGGCGGTCGATCAAATCGAGAATATAGGCACCGTCAATTCCACCAAAGATTCCAAACTCATGTTGGATCGATACGACATCGATCCCCAGATGATTGAGCCGATCGGCCGCCTTCCGATAGTCGGACTGAACATGCTGGCGGATCCGGCACAAGGCTGTTTCCTCGGCCAATGCTTCATCATCATCTAAAATGCGAACCAAATCGCAGGCCCAGCCGTCCAACAGGTTCAAGGAGCGCTGAACGTCAGCTGTGAAGGTGGCGATCCCGCATCGTCTCGGTGGAAAAGTTCCCACAATCGCGACCCGTCGATCCGTTGGCTCTGCTGTTTGGGGCAGGAAGCGCAATAGCCCTTCAAGGCTTGGAAGAAGGGTCGTACGCGGGGCATCAGGGGGAGCTGGCTGCATGGACTTGATCCTTATCGCGCCAGCAAAGGCCAGCATTAATCCATCAACGCCGACACAAAAAAACGGTTCCTTGATAAAGCACCTGCGCAGACTGTTTTGGAACCTCATGCGGGCGGAGGCGTAACCCTTCCACAAGGAGATCCAAATGCCCCCCACATCCAAGGCCGCTCAAACCAGCCCTGCTAAGCCGCAGGCAAGTCCTGACGAAAGCCACATCCTCCACCTCTATGAACAAGATTTTGACAGCTGGGAATTTACCGAAGCACAGCCGCGCGTATCCCTCTTTTGCGACAGCTTCCCGACCCTTGGAGGCCATGATGTCACTTGAAGGTCATACACTTTCACCCGATGAATCTTTTGGCGTGTTCAATAAGTCGAACGGCACCTTCGTTCTACCCAGCCTGCCTTTCGAAGTGACAGCCCTCGTGCCGATCACAGGCGCGGAAACACTGGGTGTTCATTTGGGCAAGCACCATCAAGCCTATGTTGACGGCGCTAACCGGTTGATAGAACCAATGGCCAAAAAGTTTGAGACCGCCGTTGACGTGATCCGCTTTGCCCGCAGCATCGAAGCGCATGGTCTTTTGGAGCAGGCAGGCCAAGCCCTTAACCACGGCTTCTTTTGGACGTGTCATCAAGCCGCCGGCCTGACCCGTCCAGAGGGTAGTCTGGAGATTGCGATCAATGGCAAGTTCGGTGATTTTGCAGGCTTTGTTGACGCGGCAATCGCCTTAGGCAAATCTCGCGTCGGCTCTGGTTGGATTTGGCTGGTCGCCGATTCTGAAGGGGCTGTCAGACTAGAACTTACCCAGGATGCGCAAACCCTGCTGGACGACCCGAGCCTGGTTGCCCTGCTCGTCTGCGACATTTGGGAGCATGCCTATTATCTGGACCGTGCATCCGATCGGGCTGGCTGGATTGATGGCTTCTTTGGCCAATTGGCTGACTGGTCAATGGCCAAATCGCGTTACGAACTCTGGCTCAGCCGGGAACCAGATGCCACTTAGCGCGTTACATCTTCACCTCCCAACCAAAGGCGAAGATTATGAATAACGACACCATTAAAGGCCAATTCGACCAATTCATCGGTGCAGCAAAATCAGAATGGGGCAAGTTGACCGATGATGATTTCATGCGCGTCAGCGGCGATCTGCAAAAGCTGAAGGGCGCTGTCCAAGAGCGCTATGGTATCACGAAGGAAGAAGCTGAAAAGCAAGTCAGCAAATGGGAATCTAGTCGCCCACGGGATATGACTGACCGCTCTGAACACTAATCGATCATGCCCACCGACATCTGACATGGTCCTCTCGTTAGATGCCATGTGGGCCTGACCCGGGCTTTCAAACACCGCAGTCCCCACTGCGATCCCCCTGTTTATTGACCGGTTTTGGCCGCTGCCCTTTTTAACAAGTGCGGCGGCCAATTTTTGGGGTGCGTCTGCAACAGAAAAAGCCAAACCGGCCCGACTCCCCAACTTCAGTTGGGGAGTCGTCTGTTTGGCTTCGACTTATTTAGAAGGACAGAAGAATGCCCCCAAACCATAAGAAAGGGGGCATCGTCGCTTACAGGCCGCGTGGCGATTGATCGCGTACCCAGCAGGTGCGGTTGCTATTCGGGATCACGTAATAATAGGCACCATTGCGATCGCGGTAAGTTGGTCCACGGCGCGCCGTTGCGCATTCATCACGGCGTTGGTCTAAACTATAGCCGCGCACCGCGCCTGCCGTCCCGCCAATGACGGCACCGACGACGGCGCCATTTCCGGCATCACCGCCACCGGTATTGTTCCCAATAACCGCACCAGCCAGTGCACCTATCGCAGCACCAGCGCCTGCATTGCGTTCCATATTACCTGTTGTCGTACACGCGCCCAAGGCGCTGGCCAAAGCGATCAGGCCGATTGTCAGAATTTTCATCATGATATCCAATTTGAGGAAGGAGAGGAGGATTTAACTTTTGGATTAGTTGGGCAGCCTGCCGCGAAGCGCTGCCGCTATCGCGCTGATGAGAAACAAAACCGCAAAAACAAAGAAGAGGATTTTGGCGATATCGACGGAAGCACTTGCAATGCCACCAAAGCCTAGCACTCCCGCGATCAAGGCCAGTATCAAGAAGCTTATCGACCAACGCAGCATGTCGGTTTTCCTTTCCGAAACGGTGGGTCCACATGGCCCACGCCATGCAGATCAAACGCCGGCTCGGCACTTACGTTCCCTTTGCGCCTTGGCCGTCTCAGTTTAAGCTTGCGTCAGAAGAAAGCTCACCCCGACGCACGAGCCACCACCATTAAAGGGGGAAAGTGTCAGCTTACTGCCCAATTGGCGTCCAAAGGCCGTCAACAAACTATGACCCGTGCCAAGCTTGGAGGCCGTCTCAGCCCAGCCAATCCCGGTGTCACAAATTTGTAGACACACCAGCCCCTGCGCATCGACCCGCAAGGAAACATGAACCTGCCCGGTCGCTTCTCCCGGGAAAGCGTGGATGATTGCATTGGTCAGCGCTTCGACCACAAACATAGAGATCGGCACCGCCAAGTCGGTGGCAATCGGCAATGGGTCGCAGTCACATTCGATCTTAATCCGCTGCATTTGGGCCGGATAGCTACGCCGGATTTGTGCACACAGATCAGCGAGCAAAAGCTGCACATCAATGGTCGAGGCATGCGCCAAATCATCACTTTCAACAATCAAACGCTGCACCAAAGCCAAGGCCGTCACCCGAGCCTGCACTTGTTCTAAGGGCGCGCGCTGCTCCGGCGTCTCGAGTTGACGGGCCTGCAAGCTCAGCAAGCTCAAGACAACTTGGATATTGTTTTTGACCCGATGATGCAGCTCGCGAACCAAAGCGTCTTTTTGCTTGGCGATTTGAATAAGATGGCGATCGCGCAGATCGACGCGGGCTGCCATGGCGACCATTTCTTCGTGCAGCTCAAGCAATTCCTGGGGTTCGAACGCCTCACCTAAATGATCTTCAGGTACAAGACCTGCACCATAATGATTGGCAATGGTGCGAAGTCGCTCAATCGGGCGGATGGCCCAATATTCCATCGCGAACCAAGTCGCTGCACCGGCAAACAATAAAGCGATCAACGGCAGCGCAATGTCGGTCGCCATATGAAAGAAGGTGGAAGAGTATAATACCTCATCGGGCATTGCGTAACGCATCGAAAGGTGGCGTGGAACGAGGAGGTAGGAAGAAGTTGACCACGTCTTGCCTTGATTATCACGGGTGACCTCGATTGGGTCACGCGCGCGTGCCTGCCGCGTGGCGTTTTGCGCATCTTCCAAGGTCAAGCTTGCGCGTCTGTCCAGCATGCGACGATTTAGATCTTGCTCCAGACGGCTCAGATCCAAACCGAATACGATATGGCCATCGGGATTGGCTTGTTGATCAATGAGCCCAAGCGCGACAATGAGGCTTGGTTGACCCGTCGCGCGATCAAGTACTGGGCCGGCCGCGGACAGCTCTTGGCCTGGCGATAATTCACGCCACCAGATTCGGTCACTCACATTGCTTGTCACCGAGATTGGGTGGGCGGCGCAGAGAATTTTCCCGCGTGAGTCGATCCTTGCGAGGTTGGAAACGAAGGGCATGCCGACGAGCGCAATGGCTAAGGTTTCGCGACAGGTTACAGAGCCACTTTGAACGTCATCGCGGCTGCTTAAACGCACCAAGGCTTGCTGGCCCGTTTCAATGACATGCATGGCCTGCTCGCCGGCGATTGAGACCTGATCTGTGAGACTAGACCGAACAACTTGGCGATCATGCGACAGACGGGCAAAGGCTTGTGCAAAGCTGATCAAAAAGACTGGGACCATCGCTCCGCTCACAGCGGCCAAAAGCAATCCCCGCAGGGACTGGCTTTGAATCCATGTGCGCCAAAAGGAAGAGAGACGCGCGGGCGACATCAGCTTCGGTTTGGGTCAAGTCGGCGGAGTTCGCCCAATATGGCCTCGCTTGCCTGCGCACTGGTGGGTCTGGCCTGACCAAAATCACGCTGTCGATTTTCCACATAGTCGCGCAAAAAGGCTCTGCCTCGTGCAACCCGGCTTTTGACCGTGCCAATGGCGCAACCGATGATTTGCGCTGCCTCTTCATAGGCAAAACCGCCAGCACCAACCAGGATCAGCGCTTCACGTTGTTGCGCTGGCAGGGCTTGAAGGCCAGCGGCCAATTCGGCCAAAGCCATATGGCCTTGTTGGGCGGGCTCACAGACCAAAAGCTTGTCTGCCGCATCCGGGTCCCAAGGGGCTACGCGCCGTTGTTTGCGACACCAAGAATAATAATGGTTGCGCAGGATGGTAAAAATCCAAGCCTTAAAGTTGGTGTTGGGCAAATAGCTCGCACGCGCCGCCCAAGCTTTTGCCAAAGCTTCTTGTGCCAAATCATCAGCCAGATCAGCCCGCCCACACAGGCCGCGGGCGAACGCACGCAGGGGCGGGATAACCAAGACGAGCTTTGAGGCAAACTCAGCGGCCAGGGTGCGCGCTAACTCCACGTCCGCTTCCGGCAGTTTAATCGGCTGAATCGCGACACCCCGACGGGCAAAATGCAATCGTTCTCCGGTCATGCGCTAGGCTCGATCTCTGCTGCATCTGACGCAGCTTCGAGGGCAGCATCAATCTGGGCGAGAAGATCGCTAAAATCATCGGGCACGGGTTCGAGCAGGACTTCGCGGTAGAGGGTGCGAAGGCCCGCCACAATTGGGTCGTCATTCAGGTCAGGGGTAACATCATGCGGTGTATCGATTGGCGGAAATGGCGACTGAGGCACTCAGCGAGTCCGTTCTGTGATAAGGCGCTTCTCGATCCCGCTGGATCAAGGTGGCGCGAGCAAGTCTTCAGCAGGGTCGGGATAGGTTTCAGGCCACCCCAGATGGGGATTAAACGCGGCCGTTTCCAAATCGTTCCACAGGACGGGAACTTATTTCCAAGATGGGCGTTGTCGCGGTGCAAGCCTTGAGGAGAATTCCATGTCAACAGTAGCCAATTTCGGCCCGCACCTTCCCATCCTGCGCCGTTATGCGCGCGCTATGACTGGTTCGCAAGTCAGCGGGGATGCCTGTGTTCGAGCGGCATTAGAGGCCATTCTGGCAGCACCCGCCCAAATCTCTACGGCCCATCCTCCGAAGGTTGAATTGTTCCGATTATTCCACGCGGTTTGGACCTCAGTCGCCCCCGCGTTGGACCCAAAATTGCGACCCGAGCGAAGTGCCCTCCTGCTCACGGCCGTTGAGGGCTTTAGTCATGATGAAGCTGGGATCGTCCTAGGTAAATCGGCCCTTGTTGTCGGGGAAGAAATTCTGAAGGCGCGCGCGGCCATCCAATCTGAATCGATTGGCCAAGTTCTCATCATCGAGGATGAATCGATCATTGCTATGCACTTGCAAGCGCTGGTGGAAGACCTCGGCCACCGCGTCATCGGTGTCGCCACAACGCGGCTTGAGGCCGTGCGCCTTGTTGAGCAAACCCAACCTGACCTTGTCCTCGCCGATATACGCTTGGCTGACGGTTCATCTGGGATTGATGCGGTGGCAGATATTTTGACCCTTTGTGATGTACCTGCGATTTTCATCACGGCGTTTCCAGAGCGTCTCTTGAGCGGCGAGACTTTAGAACCGACCTATTTGATCACCAAGCCTTTCCTGCCTGAAACGGTAACAGCGACGATCAGCCAGGCCATGTTCTTCCATCGCGAAACCCAGCGGGAGCAGTCGGCGAACCGCGCTTAGGCTTTCTTCTTTCCACCATCATCGACATGCGAAGGCCCGACCAATTCGTTGGCCGGGCCGTTTTCGTGATGCGAAAAGCGCGAGGCTTGTGTTTAACGTGGACTATTGATGATCACTTGCGCGATGAGACCACCGACAATGGCAGCGAGCAGATAATCACCGCGATCATCCTCAACCCAACGATAGCCACGAGGCGGGGCACGCAGATTGTGGCCCCGATAGTCAAGTTCGGCGAAGCGCTGGTTATAGCCGCCTAAGCTTTGGCCCCGTGTCCAAGGGCGATAACCCATAGAGAAGCCGCGCTGACGCATTTGCCATTGTGAAGGCTGACCATAACGCCATTGGTTTTTGTTGTTGTAATAGCCATTATGGACACCTTGGTCCCACGTGGCACCACGACGGGTATCACGCCAAGACTTACGGTCTTGGTTCAGTTCGCGGCGATCTTGACGAATGGCGGCCTCGCGCTGATCCAAGCGATCGTCGCGGCGTTCCATCGTGCGGTCTTGGGCGTCAGAGCGCTCACGACGACTAGGCTGGCCATTTTGATCGACCCAGCCACCCCCTGCCCGGCCGAACTCAATGCGAGCAGGCTGTGCCATGGCGGCAGGAACAAAGAAGGCAGGCGACAGCACGGCTGTCGCCAAAAGAAGGGCACTGATTTGACGTTTCATTAGAATTGTCCTTCGGGACACGAGCCTAAAGCTCTAGTTTCAGTATGGCTTGGCGCGTGCAGCTGCCTTGCGGTCAGCTTCGTCTTTCGCGTCTTGCTTAGCTTTTGAGGTCGCGATGTCGGATTGAACCTTGCTAGCCGCATCGCTAACCACTTCGCCACCAGCGCTCACATCCCGGCCAGCACCACGAATGGTGTTACAGGCGGCAAAAGAGGTGACGCTCAACATCGTCAAACACAAGATCAGGATTTTCGGTTTCATGGTTTTAGTCCTTAGGCCGCTGGCAAGATTGCTCAGCCTATGGAAGCGAAACGTATCAACGCAGCCTTGGTTCCAAACACACCCCGATTAGCTGGCGACAAAAGGTTCAATCCCCCCCAAAGCTTTGGCTATCGAATCCTTTGTATAGGGCTTGGTAATGAAGGGCCGCGCATTTTGATCGGACGGATAATTGATGCCGCTGCCATAGCCAGTGGCGAAGATGAAGGGCACTTCCATCTCAAACAGGCGATCGGCAATCGGGAAGCTATTCTGATTGCCCAGATTTACATCCAACAAAGCAAAGCTCGGCTTTTCTAAGTCTAGAATGGCGAGTGCATCTTTCACATTACTGGCGACAAGGACACGCTCTGCCCCTAGGCTCAACAGCATGGCTTCTGCATCAAGAGCGATGATAAGATTATCTTCGACCAGCAAAACATGGCCCTTCAATCTGCCAGTTTGGGGCGTATCGGCCGTCGTCGTCGCGGGATTGATCGGTTTTTCCTCCATGACAATGAATTGCGCGGGAACTGAGAAGCTAACCCGCACACCGGTAGCCAGAAAGGCAATTGAAGACTCCCCACCTAGCTCATGGGGGATAGAGGCTTCAATAATGGTCGAGCCAAAACCTCTATGGGTTGGGACCGTGACGGGTGGGCCACCAATTTCTACCCAACGGGCGATTAAGTCCCCTTGTGGGCCGATCTGCCAAGAAATATCGACATGGCCCCCTTCCCCACAAAAAGCACCATATTTGGCTGCGTTGGTAATGAGCTCATGGATAACCAAGGCAAGTGTTGAGAAGGCTTGAGGGATCAAAAGAACCGGCGGGCCCGACATGTGGATCGTGTTCCAAGCCGGACCCAGATAGGCTTCAGCTTCGGTTGCAATCAAGGTTTCAAAGGAACCAGGGCCCCAATTCTTGGCAGTGATCTGATCATGAGCGCGCGCCAGAGCATGGACACGATCGCCCAAAACATCCGCAAACGTATTGATGTCTTTAGCATTGACGCGACTTTGTGAGATCAGCCCGCGGATCAGGCCCAAGATGTTACGCACGCGGTGGTTAAGCTCGGCAATCAGAAGATCTTGCGTCTGACTGGCAGCCGTTCTCTCTGCTTCGGTTGCACTAATCAAGCGCAACACCACTTCCAACACCGTGACCTGTAAGGCTTCAGCTGCCCGCAATTCCGCATCTGTCCACGGCGTACTCTTGCCATGCAAGGTTTCTTGCCAGGCTTTAAAGCTCTTGCGCGGGCTGATGCGGACTTCGCCTTGGCCAAGCAATTCCACGGCCTTGGTTGGATCACCTGCCCATTTCACCGTCGATGCCGTCTCTTTACGAAAGAAGACAAGATAGTCGCGGGGGATGGTGGAAATCGGGATCGCCAACATACCCGCGGCCCGATCCTTAAAGCTATTTGCAAGCGGGCAGACGCTTTCGATCTCATTGCTACTATAGACGCGGCTTGCCGAGACGCCGTCCAGAAACTTCCGCAGCACCTCAAATTCTTCCAAAGTAGGGGTAGAGCCCTTGAGGGTGACGCTACCATCTATGCAAAAGGCTGTTCCATCGCAGGGGACGATATTGACCAATTGATTGGCCAATTGTGCGACGTCCTTAGTTGCAACGCCCGCGAGAGCGACGGAGGCCAGAAGATCGGCAGTAATCTTACGGGTCGAGGCTTCAAAGGCGATCAGTTCTTCACGCTCACATCGATCAATGAGCAGAGCGAGGATTTGGCCAAAGACTTCTGCAGTCGTGCGCCGCTCATAGCCGATGGTTCGGGCAGTCATATGGTGACATGCAATCAAGCCCCACAGCGCCCCATTTTTCAAAAGCGAAACCGTCATGGTAGCCGCAACGCCCATATTGCGGAGATATTCAAGATGGATGGGCGAGTGCGAGCGGAGGCTGCTCATGGACAGGTCGGTCACCGCATCGGCAGACGATTCCGCTGCGACGAGTGGTGATGGCGTGCTGTCAATGTCCAGCAAGGTCCTTATAGGATTGCGGACTAACAATGCGCGGGCTTGCAGGGGAATGTCGGTGGCTGGATAGCGCAGACCTAAGAATGACTCCATCGATGGACGGCATCTTTCGGCAATTACCTCACCGGATCCATCTGGATGAAACTGATAAATCATAACCCGATCATAGCCAGTCAGAGCCTGCATCAGTCGGACCGCTTCATGGGTTAGATCGGTAACATGATGCTGATGCTGCACATGGTCGATCATCGACCGTACCATCGAGCCTGCATTTAACTCGCCGGTGTCTTCGCTCGGCTCTGCTTCCAACAAGATGAGATCGCCACTGGTATGGACCGCCAAGTCAAAAGCTGAGCCATCTTCCTGGAGTACAATCGCAAACAATCGCTCGATGACGTCTTGCCGATAGAGGGACGATAGGCGATTGCGGATCGCATGCACAGCCTCTGGAAGGAGCAAGGCCGTTAGATTTGCACCCAGAATATCTTCAAGTGGGAGGTTGAGATATTCCCGGCTATTGGACGAGGCCCTCTCAATGATCCAGTCTGGGGTCAAAGCGAGCAGAAAGCCGGCGCTTTGGATCGAGCCGATTTCGTGAATGCGTTCTTTATCGCAATTGGTCAGAGTTGGTGGTTCGGGGGGATGGGTGTTTAATGTAAAGGTCTTGGGCATAGCCATTAAACGCCTCAAGAGTTGATTGGTTCCCGCGAGCGAAAGGCGCGCTAAACCAGAAAGGGTGCAAAGTCCGTTCTCGGCATCATCCACGTGTCAAAAAGCTGAAAACTGGCCAGAGCGGCCTCAAGTGCTTGGTCTTGGGCATCTGGTTCACTAAGACCATCGAGCGCACGACACAGCCTCTGCCAAGCCGCGCCGTCGCCATGGCCGCCTTGAAAAAAGCTGCGCCCTGAGGCCTTATCTCCACACAGATGATCCAGCTTGGCTGCCAAAGCCCGCCCACCCATCATGGAACCCTCGCGCACATAAAGCACACCCAAATATGCCCCGTAGGAGGTGATCTCGGTTTGTGCGATGTGGTCGGGATGGCCCAAGCCACTTGACCCTAAATCTTCCAAGTCCTGAAGGAGACGACGGCTGCGATAGTCGACTTTTGGTGCCTGTGGCCGCTCCGGGAAGGCGGCAGAATCCAAGGCCTGCTCTAGGCCAGAATGATACCCGTGCAGACGGCCAAGCAAGGCGAGATAGGCCGGAAGTGCAATCGTCTCATCCATCAATTCGTGAAAGCTTGTATGGTGGTGAAGTTGCTCGTGGATAGCCCGAGTGCCCTGCCGGAGGTGGTCGCGCGTGGTGCCCAAGGTCCATCTCCGTTTTCAAGAGGTAAGATGACGCGCGCTTTGGGCGGCAAAGTCAATCTAAATCCGATTGTTCAACGCCGGGTAAGGACGATGACGCCACCAATGGGCCCCTTGGGAAGGCGAATATCGGGGGCTAGGGCTGGCTCTGCCTCAAAACTTCCCTCTGAAAGCCCGCGCTCCAATAAAGTTGAGCGGACACGATAGAGGCGTTGCTCCGCCACACGGGCATCGGCGGGTGCGCCATCATCACCTGAAACTGCCAACAACAAGATTCTGCGGCGCGGACAACGCAAGAGGCTATTGCTCAAGACCGACAATACTTGCGCCGCGCCGGGGCTTAAAGCTTCGTCTTGATTGGCGAAATAGATTTGGGTTGCCTCGCCTCGACAAATGCGATCCCCCATCACGAGGTCTTTGTCCGGCTTGGTTGCAGGCATGGGGGACGCGCACGCCCCTAAACCCAGAGCAATGAGTGCCAAGCCAAAGAATGGAGGCTTGGCAGACATTAGCCACGATGTGTGATGATTATGCCGATGGTGCGACATGGGACTCAACAAACCAAAGCTGTTGATCAATGCCGCGCGACATTTCTGTGAAAAGGTCCGACGTGTCGGCATCCCCAAATTTAGCGCATTTTGCGCTGGCTTCGCGCACCGATTGGCCAAAGGCAGCGAGGCTCCCAGCGACTGCAAACACATGCTGGTTTTCATCGGCAAGGCCCAAATCATAGGGAACTAGAAATGAGTTCATGGTCGCGACTTGCACGGTGCCTTGTGCAACGCCACCAAGCCCACCCGCGCGCTCGGCCAACATATCCGAATAGGTCTCAACCTGCTCTGAAACACGATCAAAAAGCTCATGAATGGCGATAAAGTTTGGGCCGCGCACATTCCAATGGGCTTGCTTGGTTTGGGCATGCAGATCAATGGCCGCCGCCAAATGCTTATTGAGCAATTCAATCGATTGGGCGCGGATGGTTTCATGCAGCGTATTGCGTGTCTTGTTCATGTGATAACTCCTAGGCCTATCCAATTGGGACGAAGGCACTCCAAACCCTCACCTAGGCGCGAAAGGCAGGACCACGATTGACGGGCGTCAAGTCGGTAAATCGTGCGCAGCCTTACCAGTCAAATCCATCAGCCAATCTGGCTTTTGGAGACACATTATGAAATTGGTTCCTATTCTGGCCCTATGCGCCATCTCTGCCCTCGCCATCACATCAACGACGCAAGCACGCCCTGCAGCCGCGGCCGCCGCGCCAGCGCCCGCACCCTTAAGCGCAACGGCAACATTCAAAGCCACCAATATCGCAATTGGCGTCGGCTATAGCTGGGGCCACGGGGTGTTGAGTTATAAAGGTCGCACCTATCCATTCACCGTCAAAGGTTTGAGTGCTTTGGGAATTGGGGCGTCTAGCATCGATGGGACAGCTGAAGTCTACAAGCTGAAAAGCCTCGCCGATTTTGAAGGCGTCTATGGTGCCGCAGGCGTCGGGGCGACCGTCGGCCCAATTGGTGCCGGCACAGGTGGCCTAACCAATCGCAAGGGCGTGGAACTTCGCCTCAATACCCAAAGCGAAGGCTTGGAACTCACCTTGGCCATCAGCGGCGTCACGATTGAATTCGACAAATAGAAATGAAGAAACCAATGGATCAAGCAAACACAATTATTGCCGTTTATCCCCGTCATGAAGATGCGGATAAAGCGGTTCAGGCTCTGGCTGCGGCCGGTATCAGCGTGAAAAACATTAGCGTCGTTGGTAAAGGCTATCACACTGAAGAAATGGTCATGGGCTTTTACAATATGGGCGATCGCATTCAAATGTGGGGGTCGCGTGGCGCGCTTTGGGGCGGGCTATGGGGCCTGTTGTTTGGTGGTGTCTTCATGGTGGTGCCGGTGTTTGGCCAAGTCGTCGTGCTCGGCTATCTTGCAACAGCTGTCATATCAGCACTTGAAGGCGCGTTGGTAATTGGCAGCTTGAGCGCCTTGGGTGGCGCGATCTCGAGCATTGGTATCCCTGAAGATAGCGTCGTCCGCTATGAGACCGATGTGAAAGCAGATAGCTTCCTCGTCATGGCGCATGGCAATGCTGAAGAGATCGAAAAAGCTCGCGGCGTGCTCAGCCAGTCCGATCCGACCCGCTTAGATGTTTATGACGGTGTCTCCGCCTAACGCCACCTCGCCAAAATCCCTTAATTGCCCTCGGTCACCTGAAAATGGCCGAGGGCATACCTCCAATTGATAATGAGCGCGCAACTTTGATCCCAACGGATCAATACCCGCTTTTATTCGTGGCGAAGCGCTTCAATCGGGTCCATGCGCGCTGCCCCTCGCGCAGGGAAATAGCCAAAAATGACCCCGATTAGGCCGGAAAAGAAAAGGGCAAAGGCGTTGATCCCTGGATCAAACCGATAGGGCAAGTTCATCAGAGTGGACAGGCCAATCGAGGCTGCGGTTGCTAGGATAATTCCGATCAATCCTCCCAAAGCCGACAGCACGACTGCCTCGATCAGAAACTGTAGCAAGACTTCGCCTTCCAAAGCACCCACCGCGAGGCGCAAGCCGATTTCTCGGGTCCGTTCGGTGACGCTGACTAACATGATATTCATGATGCCAATTCCGCCTACCAATAGGCTGACAGCCGCCACTGCGCCCAACAAAGACGTCAACAATCCCATCGTCCCAGACAAGGTGTCGGCCAATTGCTGGGTGTCGAAGATGTTGAAATTATCATCCGCCCCGCCCATCGTCAGGTCGCCCAGCTTGCGGCGCTCGCGCATCAATTGTGTGACACGAGCCTTTAGAGATGCGCTATCGGCCCCTTCGGTCATATTGATGACGATCAAACCGATGTGGCTGTTGCCTGAGACCCGCCGCAGAAACGTTTTGAGGGGGGTAACAATACTATTGTCCTGATCCCCCATGCCGATCTGGCCTTTGGGCTTGGTAATGCCAATTACCTGACAGGAAAATTGCTTGATCCGAAGGGCGCTGCCAAGACCCGTTTGACCAATGGTGCCGCCAAAAACTTCGCGGCGGACGGTTTCACCGATCACGCATACGGCTGCACCAGCTTCCTCTTCGGCTGGTTCAAAGGTGCGACCACTGGCCAGAACCCAGTTTCCAGCGGCAAAATAATCATTGGCCGCGCCGGCAATTATAGTCGACCAATTATGCCCATTGGCAATGGCAACAACCGGCCGCTGTGACGTGGCAATGGCGAACTTGATCCCGCCAATCTGATCGCGGATCGCAGCCGCGTCGGCTTCAGTAAACTGCGGCACGCCACCACCCCCACCTGCCCCACCGCCAATGCGCTGACCGGGGCTGAGCAATAAGATATTGGTCCCAAGGCTGGATATTTGATCCTTAATGGCTTGGGTCGCCCCATTGCCAATCGTTACCATGGTAATGACGGCACTGACGCCGATCACGATGCCCAGAATTGTGAGAAACGAGCGCAAAATATTGCGATAGACCGACTTCACTGCCAACATGAACACCGAGTACAACATCACACGGTCTCCGGCATTTGATCGACCTGAAACGGCGGGCTGGATGTCGGGTTTGGATTGACCGCATCTTTGGCAACTTTCCCATCTTGGAAATGCACCATCCTGTGCGCATAGGCGGCCATATCAGGTTCATGCGTCACCATCAAAACCGTAATGCCGTGGTCGCGATTCAAACCGACTAACAGGCCCATGATCTCATGACTACGCTGGGTATCCAGATTGCCAGTTGGCTCGTCCGCCAAAACCACTGCGGGCTCTGTCACGATCGCTCGTGCAATGGCGACACGTTGTTGTTGCCCCCCAGACAATTGGGAGGGTGTGTGATGCTCCCAACCAGCAAGGCCAACGGCCGCTAGGGCCTCGCGCGCGGCCCGCTTCCGATGCGCTTGGGAGTCGCCACGATAGAGCAGGGGTAATTCCACATTCTCTTGGGCTGAGGTACGTGCCAACAGATTAAAGCCCTGAAACACAAAGCCCAAATAGCGCCGCCGGATGCGCGCGCGCTGATCTCGACTTAGCGCCTCGACATGGACACCCTTGAACAAATAGGTTCCAGCACTTGGCGTATCCAAACAGCCCAAAATATTCATAGCCGTCGATTTGCCAGACCCACTCGCGCCCATGATAGCAATGAACTCACCTTCTTGAATCTCAAGGCTGATTTGGTTGAGCGCCATCAGCTCGCTGGCCCCTTCGCCATAGCGTTTGGACACGCCTTGTAACGAGATCAGCGAACTCATGGACTTGGTACTGCAAGTTGATCCGTAATCACTGGCATACCCGCCTTTAGGTCGCCACCGACAATCTCGGTCATTTGCCCGTCGCTAAGGCCAGTCTTGATCGTAATGGCCACTGGGGTGTTGTCGCGCAGAATATAGACCACTTTGACACCCGCGACTGAAGGAGACTGGTCTTGCTTGCGCGCGGCCCGCCCGCCTGGCACGCGTGGGGTCAGCGCAGTCAACAGACTATTTTGCTTGGGCTTGGCGCTGGTCGCTGCTTGGTTTGGCGTAAAGCGCAACGCCATATTGGGCACCAGCAGGACGTTCTGATGACGCGTGGCAATGATGGTGGCCGTCGCGGTCATACCGGGCTTCAGCATCAAATCGTCATTGGCGACATCAAGATAGGTCAGATAGGTCACGACATTATCGGTGATGGTCGAGCCCGAACCGACGCGGGTTACTTGGGCTGGAAAAGTGCGGCTAAGGAATGCGCTGACGGTAAAGGTTGCTTCTTGGCCAACCATGACTGAACCAACATCAGCCTCATCCACATAGCCCCACACACGCAAGCGCGAGAGGTCAGATGCGAGTGTAAGGAGTGTGACCGACTGGAACGAGGCTGCCACAGCGCTGCCAGGCTCTACCGTTCGGGTTAACACAACCCCGTCCGCCGGCGCGCGGATCGAGGCTTTGGACAAATTGATCTGGTCGGTTGAAAGCGCGGCTAGCGCATCGCGGACGCCTGCGGTTGCGATTGAGCCCACAGCAATTGCCCGATCGAGATCGGCACGGGCGATATCCAGCTCAGCTTGGGATGGGACTTGGCCATTGGAGAGTTGCCACACCCGTTGAAGGCGGGCGAGACTAACTTGGGCCTGCCTTCCCGTCGCAGCCGCTTGGGCTACATTAGCGCGCGCGGAAAACAGCGTGGCCTTGGTTCGCGCAATTTGGTCTCGCAACTTGGAGGTATCTAGCTCGACGAGAATTTGACCTTGTGTCACCCGGTCATTCACATCCACATTGACCCGTGAGACGGTTCCTGACAATTCGCTGCCAATCGCATAGGTCCGTATCGGTTGCAGCGTGCCATTGGCAATCACGCTGAGCGTGACGTCGCCCAAGTGTGCGGCTTGCGTGTGATAGACTGGTTTGGCGCGTGCGGCTTGTTGAATTTGCCACCACCAAATACACAAGGCTGCTGCGATTACCAGCGCAACGCTAATCCAAACCACAGGTCTTTTGTACCAAGGTTTAGCTTGATCCTCACCCAACAATTTGTCGAGCTTTTCCTGTGCCGACGCTGAGGGTTCCGGTGTCTGTGACGACTTTATTTTGTTGGGGTCGGTCATAGCTGTTCCTGCAGATCAGCATTCCAGCCACCACCAAGCGCCTTATAAAGTGCGACGGAGTCGAGGCTGAGATTGGCGCGCGCAGTTACAAGACCATCGCGGCCGGAAAAGGCTGCACGCTCGGTATCAAGCACGGTTTGAAAGTCGATGAGGCCGCTGCGATACCGGATTTGCGCGAGATCATAGGCTTTGTTCGCAGCTGCATTGGCCACATTAAGGGACGACAATATCACTTGATCTTCATGCAGCCGCGCCAACGCATCCTCGACATCGCGCAAGGCGGCAAGAACAGTGGCGCGATAGGCGTGTTTGGCCAACTCAACCCCTGCCTGATCGGCACGCACTTGTGCGGCGGGCCCCGGCCCAATTGGGACTTGAACGCCAGCCGATAGTGCCGTCAGAAGTGATGAGCCATTCAACAAAGTTGCAAGCCCTGCTGCCGACAGACCAATGGAGCCGCCAAGCGTGAAATTGGGCTTTGTGGCTGCTTCTGCCTGCCCCAGTCGACCGAAAGCCTCAAGGATTGCAAACTCGCCAGCCCGGACATCCGCGCGCCGACGCAAGGTCTCCGCCGGTAGATTCAGGGCGATATTCATTTCAACCGTCGGCACAGCACGCACCTCCTGCAGAAGACCAACCAACTCCTGTGGCGGCCTTCCGGTGAGGATACTCAGGGCATGGCTTGATTGGGCGATCGCGTTTTGCAGGGCGGGCAAGCTTGCTTGAGTGGACGCAAAGGCAAAGTCGGCCTGAGCGCTATCGAGCGCACTAACCAAGCCTGCCTGACGACGCCATCCTACCAATTGCCGGGTGTGCGATTGGCTGGACAAGGTTTGCTGTGCCAAGGCCAAACGTGCCTGCGCGGCCCGCAAATTGATATAGGTGGTTGCAAGCTCTGCGGCAATTTGCACGCGGTAGTCGCCAAGATTGGCCATGCGTGACCAGACGGCGGCCTGCTGCGCGGCTAAGGTACTGCGCTTGCCCCCAAAGACATCCAAAGTCCAAGTCTCTTCAATGCCGAGCGAGACTAAAGTCGAGGCCGCGCGATTGCTTGCGGCGATGCCTTGGGTGGAGCGTCGGGCCGAGCCTGTGCCTTGACCCTGCGGCCACAACCCAGCTTCGGCGACATCGCGCAGTGCACGTGCTTGTTGCAGGCTTGCTGCGGCCCCTTCCAAAGTCGGATTAGAGGCCAAGGCTTCGTCTATCAGTCTACTCAAGATTGGATCTTGAAATCTCTGCCACCAGTGGCGCAAGTTAGTTGCCGGGCTTATCGGCTGCCGCTTAGACCAAGCGGCAGGCACGTCGGTGCGGCCCGCTGAAGTCCCAATTGATTGCGGCGTTGCGCATGCGCCCAATGTGGCGGCTACCCAAAGAAACAAGGCGCCGACCTTTGGTCCGATGCGGGGTGTGGGCGCGGGCTGTCTCATCATGCCATCACTAAGCCGATGATTGCCGATTAACGTTTGACCAGCATCAAGCCCGCACCGACAATTGCCTTTAGGAGTGCTCTTCACCCCCAATAACCTAGGAGCAGACCATGAGCCATCATAAAGACGACGAAGCCCATGCGGAGCATGATAAGGACGAGAAGAAAACGACTTGGACTGAGAATGTCGAATTAGTGAGCGATGAATTGGTCGCCTCAGTCAAGAAACTGGCCGCCGAAGGAAAGGTACGCCGTATCCGGATCATTGAGCCCGATGGTGAGATTGTGGTCGATATGCCGCTAACGCTCGGTGCCATTGCTGGCGGTGCCGTCGTACTGGCAGCGCCGATGCTGGCGATTTTGGGAGCATTGGCTTCTTATGTCACCAAAGTGCGGATCGAAATTGTCCGCAGCGGTCCGGGTCCTGCAAAGCCGACTGATAAAAAGGAACCAATGCCAGTTTAGTCAGCGAGCCCGGGCACCAAGGTCACTCATTTTTGCAAGCCATTTTGCCCGGGTTTGCGCCCGACCTTCAACATTGCCAAGCAGGGTTTCGCGAATGGGGCCAATGCCTGCAATGCGCAAAATGCCGCTTTCAAACCCTTTGACACCATGGCTGCCCATGAACAAGCGATAGGCAGGTGCGGGCATTCCCATTGTCACCACTAAGCGAGCGCTACGCCCTTTCAACTTGCCAATCGGCCAGCCGCTCTCGGTTTTGCCTAGGAAGAACTCCCCGCAAGCCGCCTGTTCGAAAAAGGCCTTCACTAAGGCCGGCATGGTGCCAAGCCACAAAGGATAAATGATCATCAAGTGCTCTGCCTCGAGAATCGTCTGCTGCGCTTCTAGGATCGCCTCATTCGGCGGTAGGGCCATCGCGTCGGCATCGCGAATAAAATCAACGGTAAGGCCACCAATGTCGATATCAGAAACGCGATGGCCTGCGTCTACAGCGCCCTGCCGATAGGCAGCCGCTAACCCATGGCATAAGTGCCCGCCTCGTGAATCTGGATGGCCTTGGATGATGCAAATATGGGTCATGCGCTTACCTCATTGTGGGGAATTGCCGCCATTCTTTTCCTGTTGGCCCGCCATCCGAATTGATCGCCATCAAATCGCCACGGCGAAAAAGCGTGACGCACCGCGATTCCGACCCTCCAGCTTGGGCCCAACACACAAGAAACGTCATGCGAGGACGGAACCGCTTGCAGCCAGAAAGGTTGAACTGAAGCTGTGGCAGCCGCGCATCTCACCGGGGCACTCAGCAGATTTGATGGAGGCTCATTGCATGGCCAACCCCCTTTTACAGACAAGCGATCTGGATCTCTTCATGAGCCGACCGAGGAACCGCCCTTTCTTCAACGAGGGTGACCCGAGCGGCGCGATCTATCAAGTGGAAAGCGGGTGCGTTCGACTTCAGAAGATGACCGAGGGCGGACGGCGCTGTGTATTATCCTTTTGCTATCCAGGTGACGTCTTTGGCCTTGGCACACACGGGCCCGAACAGGTTGATGCCGAAGCCGCCTGCGCTTCGCGTGTCTCGCGGTTAGGGCATTTGGGTCTGCAACGCATGCTACAGTCTGAACCCGCCCGCGCTTTGAAAGTGATCGACGCGGCCTATGGCGGCCAAGAAGCGGGCAGCGAACATGTGGTGATGATCAGCTTCGCTCCCGCGGATCAAAAGCTTGCATGGTTTTTGGCCGCTCTGGGTCAACGATTGGGTCAAGCTATTGGTGGCGAGCTTCTCGTCGATCTCCCGATGATGCGGGCCGACATAGCCGACCATTTGGGGATGACATTCGAGACGGTCAGCCGCGAGATGACAAAGCTGCGTGACCTTCAGATCATCGACCTCTTAGGTCTTCGCAAATTCAAGATCCAGCGCGTTGCCGTCCTTCAAGCCCTCGCGCTGACCGGGACATTAGCTACTCCTCGCAACTTCACTGGGTCAGTGAGCTTAAATTTCGAGCGGCAAACCGATCGGAAACGATCGATGCCATTTGAACAAAAGCC
Source organism: Alphaproteobacteria bacterium (assembly GCA_027485915.1). Lineage (GTDB taxonomy): Bacteria > Pseudomonadota > Alphaproteobacteria > Caulobacterales > Aquidulcibacteraceae > Aquidulcibacter. Next base: position 62,103 of record JAIXQA010000048.1, read on the forward strand.
CAATGTTCAGGCCTCGATGTCTGCAAGAGCAGTCTAGCAATCAAACTTGATTCATCCCCAATTGACCCCTCCGAATAAATATGACACGTTAAGTGTCAATAAATGAAAAGGGCGAGGGGAGAGTGAGCTTGAAGGTTCTACGTACACCGGAAGCGGCATTTGTAGCGATTGAGGGCTTTAACTATGCGCCTCGCTATTTGACCATCAAGGACCCGGAAACCCAGACGCCCATGCGCGTCCATTATGTCGATGAAGGGCCGCGTGATGCGCCAGTTGTTCTAATGCTGCATGGAGAGCCAACTTGGAGCTATCTCTATCGTCATATGATTGGACCTGTGACAGCCCAAGGCCTACGCGCCATCGCCCCAGACCTTATCGGCTTCGGCCGCTCCGATAAGCCAGCCTCCAAGCTGGATTATAGCTATGCCCGGCATGTTGCGTGGATGCGCCAATGGCTAGAGGCCCTCGACTTAAAGGACATCACGCTGGTTTGTCAGGATTGGGGTTCGCTGATTGGGCTACGCCTGTTGGCTGAAATGCCCGAGCGCTTCTCCGCTGTGGTATTGTCCAATGGTGGACTGCCTGCTGGGCAAAACGGCCCTGCGGCTTTTAAGATCTGGCGCGCTTTTTCACAATTTAGCCCGATCTTTCCGATTGGCAAAATCGTCCAAGCGGGCACCAAGCGCACCTTGTCGCCTGATGAAATTGCCGCCTATGACGCGCCTTTCCCGAATTCGCGCTATAAGGCAGGGGCACGCATCTTCCCGTCCTTTGTGCCAATCGGCGACAATATCGCGGTGCCAGACCAGTTGAAGGCTTGGAAAGTGCTTGAAGCCTGGGAGAAACCATTCCTATGCTGTTTCAGCGATGGCGACCCGGTCACACGTGGCGGTCAGCGTCTCTTTATCGGCCGTGTGCCCGGCACTGCCAATCAACCTCATACGACCTTGCATGGCGGTCACTTCATCCAAGAAGATGACCCACAAGGATTTGTAGCCTCTATTATGAAAGTCGTGTCGAAATGAATGTGACCAATGAAGTTTTCCCAAGCCCAGAACGTGCGGCCGCCTTCTTCGGGGGCGAGGAAGATGGCCCCTTCTGCATGGTCAATTTGCTGAAGTTCAAGGAAAAGGCCACTTATCCAGATGGCGCGGAACCTGACCTCTCGGGCCGGGAGGCCTATATGCGCTATGGCATGGCGGTGGTGGCATGCGTAGAAGCCGTTGGTGGCAAAACCCGCTTTTCAGGCATGGTCACTGATCTGATGTTAGGCCAAGTTGAGGAGCTTTGGGATATGGTCGCGATTGCGGAATATCCTTCGCGTGCGGCCATGCTCGCGATGGTGCAATCGCCCGACTATCAAGCCATTGAAGTCCACCGGATGGCAGGCCTAGCAGGTCAGTTGAACATTCGCACCAAGTCTATGGGTGGCTAGGCCCGGAAAGCGATTCAAGCTCTAGAATCGTAAAAGGCTGATCGCGCGCCTCTTGTTTAAAGACGGCCAAGGTCTCGAAGGCATGTGGTCCGACAAAGGCATGAAAATGATCTTGCAAGACCGCGAGAACCTGTGCCCGAAGGGCCGGATCGGCAATCCGCTCGCTCAAAGTCATGTGAAAGCGAAAATCCTCAAAAATATAAGGATAGCCAAACTCCCGTAACTGGCTTTCATGACGCGGATTCATGCCAGCATGCAGGCGACGCTGAAGATCAAAGTCACTTAAGGGTGCCCGAAAGCGATCCAAGGCGATCACACTCTCTTGGTGAAGCGCCTGCATCGCGGGGGAGGTCTCTGCCAGCACAAAGGCTAAGAATGGCCCCAAGGCGGCAACTTCAATGCCCGCCTTGAAAGGCGCATGCCGCGCCGCAAGCGCTTTAAAGGCTGTGAGCAGGGCGCCTTCATCCTGATCTGCGTGGAGTTCAAAGGGAGCCTTCAGCGTGGCATGGAAGCCGTAATGACGCGGGTCCTTGGTCAGTGCATCTAGGTCAATCCCATCCAACCCAGAAAGCATTGGGCGGGCACAAACTTGATTGGTGAAGGCATCCCGCCCAAGCCAGGCAGACGCCATTTGGCTCAGAGGGTGCGCGTGTCTGGGCGCATAATAAATCGCGTAACGGGGTATCATCCCACTGCTTGTCCTTCACGCCAAACCGCGCGGACAATGGGCCAACCCGTTGACGAAAGATAGACCCGGACGAAATCTGCCCGTTGCCCTAACTTGATCTCGCCGCGATCTGTCAGTCCGCAGATATGGGCTGGATTCTTTGCCACCGTGTCGATAGCGCGTTCCAATGGCCAATCGAAGGGCGCCTCAGCCAACATGAAGGCCGCCCGGATCATCGACAAGGGCACATAGTCTGACGACAGAATATCCAAAAGCCCTTCGGCTGCACAGGCTTGCGCGCTCAAATTTCCAGAGTGGGAAGCGCCGCGCACAAAGTTTGGGCCACCCATCACATTCAATAAGCCAAGCTCGCGGGCACGCTGGGCTGCTGCCCAGCTCACCGGAAACTCTGCAGCGATACAGCCGTCCTGATGGCTTTCCTCAACATGCTCAAGGGTTGCATCATCATGGCTCATCAAGGCGATGCCATATTCTTGGGCGAGAGCGACAATCGTCTCTCTGTTCTTCGGCCCGACCGTAGGGTCGCGCCAATCTGTCTCGGTGGCGAGCATAGAGGCGACTTCTTCTTTCGCAGTACCTGCCTTTTCCAGCCGCTCTTTAAAGCGGTTGAGATCAGCAGTTTGGCGTTGACCCGGGGTGTGGTCCATAACCGAAAGCAGCTTGAGCCTTGGGTTATCGAGATGGGGTTCCACCAAACTTAAAAGCTCAGGGTTTGTGATCTCGCAGCGCAGATGCAGAAGATGCTCTGCCCTTAAGAGGCCCTCAGAAGCTGCTTGATCCATCGCGGCAATCATGGGTGCCAAGGCTTCCTTGCGGTCGAGGCCATCTTTTCGGCCATGCAGGCTGAGGCTGTCAAACACCGTTGTGATGCCCGCCATGATGCATTGGCCGTCATGGGCCAAGGCGGCACCCAAACTGTCCCAGCGCGCGCCGGGGCGCGGCTGATAATGCTTTTCCAAATTGTCCGTATGAATGTCGACGAGGCCGGGAATAAGGAAGTCCTCGCCCAAATTCTGCACTTCTGCCGTCTGCGGACCATCAGTTGGCACAAGCCCAACAATGCGGCCTGCCTCAATCTGAACCTGTGCTGAGACGACACCCTCGGGCGTTACGACGCGTTTTGAGAACAAGCTGGTTTGCATCTATGCCTCCACCCAAAAATGGATCTCAGGAAAACCTATGCCGCAGCCTTGTATTCTGAGACATTGAACAAGCGCGTTGCCACCGCGTCGCGCACATCATGGTCATGGAAGATGCCGACCATAGCTGCACCCTTGGCCAAGGCCGCATTAATCAAGTCCACCACGATGGCGCGATTGGCGGCATCGAGCGACGCTGTTGGCTCATCCAATAAAAGGACAGGATATCCGCGAATGAAGCTGCGTGCGATATTGACGCGCTGTTGCTCGCCGCCAGAGAAAGTTGAGGGCGGCAGGTCCCAATGGGCTTCTGGCAAACGCAAAGCCTGTAGCAATGTGACCGCCCGTTCGCGCGCTTCTTCCAGCGCGACACCATTTTCAAGCAAAGGTTCAATAACAAGATCGAGCGTTGAAACGCGCGGGATCACGCGGAGGAATTGGCTGACATAACCCAATGTACGCCGTCTAATCTCCAGCACCTGATGCGGTGGCGCTTTGGTGATATCGACAGGCACGCCATCATGAAGGACAAAAACGCCGCCTGAACTGGGCAAGTAATTGCCATAGATGGTCCGCATCAGGGTCGACTTTCCGACACCAGACTCCCCAGCCAGAACCACACATTCGCCGGGCTTCACTTCTAGTTTCAGCGATTCAAAGACGCCAATCGATGTTGCGCCTTGATTATGAAGGGTGAAAATCTTGCTGAGATCATCCACGCGGATGGCAGGTTCTTGGGTCATAAGGAGATCGCTTCACGTAAAGGCCAAAAAGAATGGGATCAGTGGTGCCCTAGATTTGGAGCACGCTTGAGACCAATAATTGGGTGTAGGGATGTTGCGGGTCGTCGAGGACTTGATCGGCCAGGCCCGTTTCCACGACATGACCGCCCTTCATCACCATCAAGCGATCCGCCATCAGGCGTGCAACCGCCATGTCATGGGTAACGATGATCGCCGCCAGCCCAAGGTCGCGCACCAATTCGCGCAAGAGGTCCAACAAGCGCGCCTGCACCGACACGTCCAATCCGCCCGTTGGCTCGTCCATAAAGACCAAGCGTGGGTTATGAATGAGATTGCGGGCAATCTGGATGCGCTGTTGCATGCCGCCGGAGAAATTCCGCGGCTTGTCATCAACCCGTCCGAGGTCCAGCTCAACGCGGCTCAACCAATCCATGGTCGCCTGCCGCATGTCGCCATAATGGCGGCGGCCGAGATTCATGAGTGGCTCGGCCACATTGGCTCCGCCCGATACCCGCATGCGCAAACCGTCGCGGGGATTTTGGTGCACAAAGCCCCAATCCTCGCGCTGCATCCGGCGGCGGTCTGGCTCGGACAAGTCATATATGTCCACCAAGCCATGACGGCGCGAATTGAAGGCAATTGAGCCCGAGGTGGGGGCTAATTTCCCTGAAATACAATTGAGCAGCGTGCTCTTCCCCGAGCCACTCTCGCCAACGATGCCGAGGACTTCACCCGGCCGCATCTCAAAACTAATGTCGAGACAACCCGCAACATGGCCATAATATTTGGTCAGATTGGACACGCGCAACAAGGGCGCTGCTTGGTCCGTGGCGGTGACAGAAGTAGGCCGCTCCAAAATGTCTGTCATGGCTATGCTTCCTCTACCGCGATTTCAGTCTCAATATGGGCAAGTGCGTGACCTGCCATCGGCCCTGCGTGGCCCTTCGCGCGGCGGTCTGCGCAATAATGGCTGTCGGAACAGACAAACATGTGCTGGCCTTGATCGTCGAGAACCACTTCGTCCAAATAGGAATCATTGGCTCCGCACAGCGCACACACCTCGTCCCAGCTTTGCGTTTCAAACGGATAGTCTTCGAAGTCCAAGCTACGCACCCGCGTGAAGGGTGGCACCGCATAGATCCGTTTTTCCCGACCCGCCCCAAACAAGAGGATGGCAGGGTTCATATGCATTTTGGGATTGTCGAACTTGGGGATGGGCGACGGGCTCATCAGATAGCGCTCATCAATCATCACAGGATAGCCGGCCGTGGCGGCAATTCGTCCGTAGGCGGAAATATTCTCATAGAGTGAGACATATTGTAGGCCATATTCTGCATAGGCATGCATGGCGCGGGTTTCGGTTTCGCGTGGCTCTAGACCCCTCAAAGGCTCTGGCTGCGGCACTTGAAACACCATGATTTGACCATCCGCCAACGGCTGTTCCGGAATGCGGTGGCGGGACTGGATGATCGTGGCTTCGCTGGTATCTTCGGTTGTAGCCACATCTGCCACCGTCGCAAAGAACCGCCGGATCGAGACGGCATTGGTTGTATCATCTGCCCCTTGATCGATACATTTGTAAACGTCCTCTGGCCCAATGATCGCCGCTGTCAGTTGGATACCACCTGTGCCCCAGCCGTACGGCACTGGCATCTCGCGGGAGCCAAAAGGGACTTGATAGCCTGGTATGGCCAGCGCTTTCAGGATCGCGCGGCGGATCATCCGCTTGGTCTGCTCATCAAGATAAGCATAAGTGTAATAGCGTTCATCCGGCGCGGCATTGGGGCGGGCGTGTGCTTCGGTGGCAATCATTCTGCAGCCTCCTTCATGTGCAGAGCCTGAGCTTTTGATTGGGCGTCAAAGAACTCCCGCCGCAGGCGACGCAAGAACTGAAGGTCGGCTTGGAAATCGACATAATGCGGCAGCTTTAAGTGCTGAACAAAGCCCGAGGCTTCCACCACATCAGAATGATAAAGAACGAACTCTTCGTCTTGGCAGGGCGCTTGGCCCTCTTCGCCCAGCTCACGCCCGCGCAGCGCGCGATCGACGATCGACATGCTCATGGCCTTACGTTCATTATGGCCAAACGTGAGGCCATAGCCTCGTGTATATTGCGGTGCCTGTTCGGCTGAGCCAGCAAAGCCGGAGAGCATAATACACTCTGTCATTGGCAAGTCGGCGAGTTCAATTTCAAAGCCCAATTCGTCGGGCATGAAGCCAACACAGACCTCTCCCATACGGATTTCGCCGCACAAGGGGTGGGTAGAACCCCATCCCCGCTGGCTCGAGTAAGCAAGGCTCAGCAAAAAGCCCTCATCACCCCGTGCAAGCGCCTGCAAACGCTGGTCACGATCAGCAGGAAACGCCATCGGCTCGCGGGTCAAGTCGTAAGGTGGCTTGTCTGAGTCGGTCACCGGATCAGCCTCCAACAAGCCTTCGTGCGCAAAGACTTGCGCAATGGTGGCCAATTGGGTTGGCATCAAGTCTTCAGAGACTGGAGCCGGCGGGACTTCATGGCCGCCTTCAGCGGCAAGTTTGAAGTCCAAGAGCCGATGGGTGTAATCAAATGTGGGTCCGAGGACTTGGCCGCCGGGAATATCTTTGAATGCGGCCGATACACGACGCTGAACTGCCATATCTGCCGTCTCGATCGGCCGTGAGGCACCAAAGCGCGGCAGCGTTGTGCGGTAAGCGCGCAGCAGGAAAATGGCCTCTGGTAAATCGCCGCGCGCTTGCTTGATGGCCAAAGCGGCCAGATCAGGATCATAGCAAGAGCCTTCCGCCATAACGCGATCCACGGCCAAGCTCATTTGCTCACGAATTTGAGCGACACTCAATTCCGGGATGGCGACATCACCGCGGCGCACTTCGCCGAGCCACGCATGGGCATTGGTGATTGCGCGCTCACCGCCCTTAACTGCCACATAAGCCATGCCTATTCCCCTTTAAACTGGATGCGAGTGGTACGTGGGATGGAGACGAGCGCCGCCTCGGCGCATAACATCACGTCAATCCCAAACTGAAAATGCGCGACCAGATCGGCGCGTTCTGACCAAAAGAATTCGGGCAGGCCTTCAGGCGCAATTTCTGCCACGTTTTCAATGCCCGGCCCCTCAAGCACGAGCGCGGGACCGCTGTGGAGATCGGGCACCATGACGACAACGGTTGTTGCAAGGTCAGGATATTTCGCGTCGCCTTGATTGAATCCCGACAGCATTCCGGAGGTGAGGCTAGCAGACACCAGCACCGCGAACGCGGCGTGCTCCGGCTGATCCGACAACGGACAAGATGTGTGGAAGCGCAGCCAGCTCTCCACCGCACCGCCGCGCAAACCGGGTTCCAGCCACACCAATGTATCTTGGTCCGCCAGCGTCAAAAGCACAGCGGCAGCCGCTTGGTTCAGGCCTGATGGAGGCGAGAGCGCTTTACCAAGCTCAACCACCGTCCCGGGCTGAGCAGTGGCCGTCAGAAGCGCGCGAAAAGCACTTTGGCTGTCGCGAACGGGTTCAGAAAAGCCCGGACGCAATTCTGCGAGGTTTAGAGGAGCATGCATGTCTAGGCCTTCCGGTCGCGGACCATCGTGAAAAATTCAACCTGCGTTGCCTTAGCTTTCCGACTGATGGCTTCGCGGCGCGCGTCATAAGCTTTGCGCAGCGGCTCAATCAGACTGGCGCGCACCTGGTCCCGCCAAACCGAGGATTGCAGCATTGCGTCGGCGAGAGCCGCGACATAGGCATGGGCCCGATCGCGACCTGCCACATAACCAATGCCAGTCTCGCCCGTGGCCAAACGGACCGCGCAGCGCGTCACAGTCATCTCGCCAAGGTTAAATGGATTGCCCGCCCCGCCGGTGCGGCCCCGAACCATAACCATGCCAGTTTCAGCGGGTCGAAGCACCTGGCTTTCTGGGGCAACCACATCTTCCCAAAGCCGAAGAACCTCCGATGCCGGGGCTTTTGCCAAGGTTGACAGCCAGGCTTGCCGCGCCGCATTGCCCGCGCCAGCGTTTTCAACAAATTCGTCTTTGTACGATTGAGTCATAGTGAACAACTTTTGAATTGATTGCATTTGGACTTGCAAAATGCTACCAATCAATTAGTATAAATTCAACAGATTTATTGTGTCATTGCTGTGACTAAATATAAATTTGTTGATAACAATGTAAAAAGGCAATATAATGTCAATTATTATTGATGAAAAAAGCCAAACGACAGCAAATTGGCGTGAAATTGTCCAGTGGCTGGAAATAGAAATTTCTGAGCGGCGCTTAGTACCCGGCGACAAATTGCCAACTGAGCTGCAGATTTGTGAGCGGTTTTCGACAAATCGTCACACGACTCGCCGGGCGCTTGCACATCTTCAATCCAAGGGTTTGGTCGAATCGACTCAAGGACGCGGAAGCTTTGTGCGGCGACCGACTTTGATCTACAGCATTGGCAAGCGCACGCGGTTTTCGGCCGGCCTGCAAGAGCAAGCCGCAAACCCGGAGACCAAGACACTGACACTAGACACTCGACCAGCCGAGCCACATGTCGCAGCAGCTCTTGGCTTAAAGGGCGGATCACCGACCATTTTTCTCGAACGCCTCGGCTTTGCCAATGGACAGGTCATTTCTGTCGCAAGACATTGGTTTGCCTTTGAGCGGTTTCCGACATTTTCGGTGTTCTATGCCCGATCGAAATCCATTACCCAAACCCTGATTGATTGCGGCGTGCCCGATTATACGCGCCTGCGCACCAAAATCAGTTCGCGGTTACCAACCGCACAAGAAAGCCAGCTTCTCCATGTGCCACGCCATATTCCGCTCTTGGTGACACATGCTTGGAATGTCGACGGCTTAGGCCGCCCCTTAGAATATGGCGAAGCCAGAATGGCCTCTGACCGGGTTGAAATCACGATCGAGAATGAGCAACGCCCTATACTCGACTAACCCCCCTCCCCACACCCTTAGCTAAAACGAGAGCATCGTGACCATCCAACTTTCAAAAGCCAAAATCGTAACGCCCAATGGGGTGATCCAAGGCAGTCTGTCCTTTAAGGGCGAAGAAATCTCAGACATTGTTGAAGGTCCGAGCCAGTTTGGCGAAGATTGCGATGGCGATTGGCTGATCCCTGGCATTGTCGACATCCACACCGACAATTTAGAGCGCCACTTTTTTCCGCGCCCAAATATTGATTGGAACCCGGTTTCCGCCGCCGTGGTCCATGACGGGCTGTGCATCAGTGTAGGTGTCACGACCGTTTTTGATTCCTTGTCGATTGGCTCTTTTGGTTCGGGATCGGCCCGCACGCCGGACAATCTCATTCGGCTCACCGACGCCTTGCACGAAGCCCATGACAAGGCCTTATTGAAGGCAAGCCATCGACTCCACTGGCGGTGTGAGGCCCCTTCCGATGTCATGGCAGAGTGGCTACCCGACTTTGCCGACGCGCCGCTCACCGGTTTGTTCTCCCTGATGGATCACACGCCTGGTCAAAGGCAATATCGCAATATCGATAAATTCCTCGACATGTGGCGGCGCGAGGGTCTGAGCGAGGAGGCCATTGCGGAACGGTTGGCAGAGCGCCGGGCCAATGTCGCCCGCCATGATGCGGCAAACAGACGGCTGGTTGTCGAAGTCGCCAAGGCACGCGGCGTCCCGATTGCAAGCCATGATGATGAAACCGCCGCCCATATTCATGAAGCAGCCGACCTTGGTGCCACGATCGCAGAATTCCCAGTGACGATGGAGGCGGCGGAAGCCGCCAAAGCCCGTGGGATGCATATTGTGATGGGTGGCCCCAATCTAATCCGGGGCGGCTCTTACTCTGGTAATGTTCCCGCTAAGGATTTGATCGCCGCAGGCCTGCCGATCGGCTTTGCCTCTGACTACGTGCCCCGCAGCTTGATCGAGTGCGCATTCGCGCTCGCGTATGGCCCTTGGCAATGGCCGATTGAACAAGCGGTGGATACCGTGACCGGCTTGCCAGCGCGGGCCGTCGGCTTGCAGGATCGCGGCACACTGGAAGTCGGCAAGCGGGCTGATGTCGTGCGGGTCAAAGTTGTCGATGGCCATGCGCTGGTTCGCGGCGTTTGGACTGGCGGGGTCCGCGTCGGCTGATGCGCATGATCACCCTCAATCTCTGGAAGAATGAGGGTGATCTGCCTGCGCGCCTTCAGATGGTGGTAGCGGAGTGCCGGCGCCTGAAGCCAGACCTCATTTGCTTGCAGGAAGTCTATGCCGGCGCCGAATTTGATGCCGGAGCTTGGTTGGCGCAGGCCTTAGGGCTAAGCCTCACAGGCGTTCCGGCACGGATTAAGCAAAGGTCTGGGGTGCTATCCAGCTCTGGCCTTGCTCTCTTATCAAGCCTGCCGCTTCTTTCGCAGGAGAGTATCGACTTGCCTACCAGTCCAGCGGACGGCGGGCGGAAAGCCTTTTTCGGGGCGATTCAAACAGAGCTTGGTCCGGTTCGTATCGTCTCCTTGCATCTGTCTCATCTGAATACGGATGAAGGGGGGCGGCTGCGACAGGTGCAACTTTCCTCAATCTGGTCTTGGGTGCGCGAGGGTTGGGATTACCCGACTATCTTGGCGGGCGACTTCAATACGAGATTTGACGCGCCTTGCCTAAGCTGGTTGCGAACTCAAGCGCATTTCGAAGGAACCCATCGTTTTTTGCCGAGCGCGACGAGCCTTCGCGACCGCCCCTATGCCCTCATCGATCACGTCGTCCTGGTGGGCCTGAATCGTGTGCAACTGAGGCGTGCGGCGCTTTGTTTCAAAGACATGGAAGCTGAAACCGGACGTGTTGCCAGCGACCATTTCGGCATCGTGGCTGACTTCGACGCAGTCGGCTGACACACATCCCACTTGGGGTCACAAATCGACTGATTAGGGGCCAAATCAAGTGGCTCATGTCATGGCGCTGTCGTGCAAGCGCCATAAGCAAACTGCATGTCCCAACAAAGTGATCCTGCACGCCACTCTTGGCGCGAAACGATTGGATTCTGTGCCCGCTATTGGGGGCAGGAAAAACCGCTTCTATCCGTCGTCATTGTTTTGACTGTCGCGATGGTGATTGCAGAAGTCTGCATTCCGCTGTCCGCCGGGCATTTGGTGGATACTTTGACCAAAGTTGCAGCGGAGGGCCTGACAGACCAAAGGGCGGGCCAAGCCGCCCTTTTGGCCGTGGCCGTGATGACGGGAATTTCTGCCCTCTATTATGTGTTGGGGAATATCTCAACGCGCGTCTATCACCAGGTCGCTGCACGCTGCATGGCGAAAGTGCTGGAAGATGGTTTTGCGAGAATTCAGCATTTCTCCTCAGACTGGCACGCCAATACCTTTGCCGGGGCAACCGTTCATAAACTCACGCGCGGTCGTTGGTCGTATGAGCACATTTCTGACATTTTGTGGCAGCAATTCCTGCCGCTTGGCTTGGTGATATTGGGGCTGGCGGGCGTCATGCTTGTTCGCTTCCCGATGGTAGGGATCGTCTTTTTAGTGATGGTTGCCGTCTATGTGATCGCTTCTTTTGTGATCGCGATCATTTATGTGCGTCCCGCCAATGTTGTCGCGGCAGCAGCAGATTCCCGCATCGGGGCAGCGGTGGCCGACGCCGTCTCTAACAATAATGCGGTCAAAGCATATGGCGCAGAAGCCCGCGAAACAGAGCGCTTTGAGCAGGTAACTGGCAAATGGCGATCCCTCGCAATTGTCTCTTGGCGAAGGGCTTTAGATATGGGGCTGGTTCAGCACGCCCTTTGGCTGACACTACAAGCTGCCATGTTGGTCTTGTTGATTGGGCTTTCGATGCGCGGGCAAGCAACCCCGGGTGATGTTGCCTTTGTCATCACCGCCAATTTTCAATTGGGCGGCAGTTTGCGTAAAGTCGGCGACCATATCCGCATGCTGCAACGAGCCAGCGCGGAACTCGCCGATATCATCGAATTCGACCGTGCACCTCTCGGCGTGGAAGATATTCCAAAGGCGGCAGAGTTTCAGCGCGGTCGTGGTGAAATCATCTTTGATCAGGTTCAATTCAATTACCCGGGCGCAGAGATGGGTAAGCCTTCGCTCTATCACAATCTCGATCTTCGCATCGCGCCCGGCGAGAAGATTGCGCTGGTTGGCCCTTCAGGCTCTGGCAAGTCCACCTTCGTCAAACTGATCCAGCGACTCTATGACCTGCAGGCGGGCACCATTTGGATAGATGGGCAAGATATCGCCCAAGTTCGTCAGGCCAGCCTGCGGCGGGCTATTTCAATCGTACCGCAAGAACCTATCTTGTTCCATCGCAGCCTCGCGGACAACATTGCCTACGCCCATCCCCATGCGCCAATGGAAGCGATTATCCAAGCCGCAAAACGTGCCTTTGCCCACGACTTTATCCAGTCTTTGCCGGAAGGCTATCAAACCCTTGTGGGCGAGCGCGGGGTAAAGCTGTCCGGCGGTGAACGTCAGCGCGTCGCAATTGCGCGCGCCTTTTTAGCAGACGCCAATATTGTGATCTTTGATGAAGCCACTTCCAGCTTAGACACGGTGACCGAGAGACTGATCCAAGCTGCTATGGCCGATCTGATGGTCAATCGGACGACCATCATCGTGGCCCACCGCTTATCGACGATCAAAGACGTGGATCGCATCCTCGTATTTGATCGCGGCAAAATTATTGAACAAGGTCACCATAAGGCTCTTTTGGCCATTCCAGAAGGAACCTACGCCCGCCTTCATGCGGTCCATATGGACGATCAATTGATTGGCTAAAGCGGCTCTATTCGTAAAATCTTGCCAAGGTGCGCAGCTTTTGAGCCGTGTTTGATCCGGTAAGACCCTGAAAGCCCGACAGAGACGGGTAAGTGACTGGGCCATCCTGCCCTACAAATTCCGGCCCCCGCCCAATGCTGAGCGCAAAGCGTCGTCCAGGCTTTGGATTGAGTTTGGGCGTCATCTCGCGCACACCATATTGGACGTGATGCGAGATGTCCCAATGATGGGAAATCCCATCACATTTCAGATTGAGCCAACAATGGCCAGTAGATCCATACCCCCGCCCTTCTGCAATATGTGCACCCATGACATAGGCCGAAGGTACCCCAATCGCGCGGAGAGCGGCGACTGCAAGCGTATGCATATCCACACAGGTGCCGGGCGTCAGACCGCATTCAAGCGCCGGCATAGAATCTTCACCTGTGCCCAAATGCGTTTCGCGGGCCCCATAATTAAAGTGATCCGCCACAAATTGGATCAGGGCAGGGACCCAAACTTCTAGAGGTGCCGCAGGCACCTCGATCTCGATCTGTTCGATTAAGGCTTGCGATGGCTGCTCAAACGCGCTGGTACCTGGCACATAGGCATCTTCACAAAGCCCAGGACCCGGTTCCTCAAAATCGATGCGAATAATGGATCGATCACCAGCGTTGAGAGCGAAAAGATAAGCTTCGGTTCGACCCTGCACATCCCACACCGTGCCTTGCGGTTCTATGCCTTCAAAAGTCACGTTCTGAATTTTTTGTTCGTGCGTGTTGGGCGGAACGGGAAAGAGATAAAGACCCGCAGACGGAACCGGCTCTTCTAAAAATACCTCAAAGATGGCCATCAACTTACCCCCAATATCTCCAGCAGCCTTGCGACACCCACGTCCATAGTGTCATCATTATTGAGATGAACGACGTCGACACCGCTAACATCATAGCTGGCGGCGCGCGCGATGCGTTCGGCGATCTCTGAGGCCGTTTCACGTCCACGAGCGACCAAGCGCCGCTTAATAATCTCACTCGGTGCTGAGATGGAGACGACGACCAAGGGCGAAAAATGCTGCCTTGCCTGGTCCAATATTGTCCGTGAAACATTGACCACAACATGTTGGCCTTGCCCCAGTCGGGCGGCGATATCAGCACCTATGCCGTAGGACAGGCCGTGGGCGCGCCAGTATAGCGCAAATCCGCCTTTAAGGCGTTTAGCCTCAAACTCGGCAGGGTCGATTGCAACATGATCTTCGCCACCGGCATCTTGCGGCCGAGTGATGAAACGTTGGGCGAAATAATAGCTGGCGTTCGCTGCCAGCACAGCCTTAGACCCGTCAATCAAGGTGTCCTTCCCGACGCCTGAAGGCCCAACAATCAAGAACAAGGTTCCAGTCATGGCACACAGTTTGGCTTAGGAATGTTTCTCAACAAAGGCATCGGCGTCCAATTCTCTAAAGTCCTGCAGTGCCTCGGCAAGCTTTTCATGCTGCCAATCCCACCACGCCAAAGCTAGCAGGCCATCTTGAACCGCTTGAGGGAAACGTTCTCGAATGGGCTTGGAAGGGACCCCACCCACGATTGTGAATGGGGCTACGTCTTTTGACACAACTGCCCCCGCACCGACAACCGCGCCAGTCCCGACACTCACGCCTGCAAGAAGTGTCGCGCCATGACCGATCCACACATCATGGCCGATGGAGACATGGTCTGCGCGACGCCAGTCAAAGAAATCATCATCGTCTTGTTCACTTAATTGATAGGAGACTGAGCGATAGGTGAAATGGTGGAGAGCAGCCTTCCACGTGGGGTTATTGCCGGGATTTAGGCGCGTGTCTCGTGCGATCGAGCAGAATTTGCCAATTGTGGTATAGGCCGCGCTCGAATCCGTGACGATATAACTATAGGGCCCCATTTCTGTTTCCATCAATGAAGTGCGCGCGCCGACACGTGTCCAAGGGCCCAGGATACAATCGCGGACTTGTGCTTCAGGTGAGATACCGGGCTCTGACTCAGCGGGCTTTTCAGCCGTCGGATCATGCTTCCAATGTTCAAAATAACGATAGTCTGGCGGTAAGATCCGCCCCGCCAGCCGACCTGTCACGCAACGGCCTCCAAGAGATTCTGCGCCTCTGCTTGTGGGCCAGAGCCTTCAATGACGTGACGGCCGTAAATTGCATCAACCACCGAAGCATTGAGGTCGTCTGGCGTGCCATCAAACACGATTTGCCCATCGGCCATCCCGATGATCCGCGGACAGAAGCGACGCGCGATATCTAGTGCATGCAGATTGACAAGGACGGTTATATTTCGTTCTCGATTAATGGTGGACAACGTCTCCATCACGGTCTGAGCGTTTGCTGGGTCGAGGGACGCAATCGGCTCATCGGCCAAAATGATTTCCGGCAATTGCATGAGGGTCCGCGCAATGGCGACGCGTTGTTGTTGACCGCCAGAAAGGGTGGAACAGCGCTGTAGTGCCGTGTGCGACATGCCTAAAGCATGGAGCTCCAAAATCGCCCGCGCACGCTCTTCCGCAGGGAAGAGCTTCAGCATAGGAGCAACCCCACGCTGACGGGCGAGACTTCCGATCAAAACATTGGTCAACACATCAAGGCGAGGCGACAGATTGAACTGCTGAAACACCATGCCGCAGGTGGCCCGCCATTGGCTGAGCGCCTTACCGCGTAATTCGCTAACCGGCTGTCCGTGCCACGAGATCGTGCCTTCATGGTTGTCGCACAGGCGATTGATCAAGCGCAGAAGCGTGGACTTGCCAGCACCAGATCGACCAATAATGCCGACCATAGAACCTGCCGGAATTTGGAGAGAGACGTCCTGTACGGCTTTGGTCTGACCAAAGCGTTTTGTTACCGACTTGAGTTCCAGCACGCATGCCTCCTATCGCTGAAGGTGAGGCTAAGGCTGGCGCATGAAACCTATATGACGATCAGCACCGACTCCCTCAATTAGGGGGCTGATTTGTTGGGCGCGCGCGTCTTTCCTCAGCCATGCACCAGTTTCGAGCGGATTTTCTCCGACACGTAGTCAAGCGCCATGACGCAAAGCACATAGGCAATGACGATCCAAGCGACTTGATCAAACGCAAAAATGCGAATGCGCTCTTCCAGCTCAAAACCAATGCCGCCTGCCCCAACGATGCCCAAAATGGCGGCGTTACGGAAATTAGACTCAAGCATATAGAGCGACTGGCTGGCCATGACAGGCAACACTTCTGGCAAAAGGCCAAAGCGAATGGCGGCGCGTCGCTGGCCACCGGTTGCCCGAATACCTTCTTGTGGGCGGGGGTCGGAATTTTCAATCGCCTCTGCATAAAGCTTGCCCAAGCGCGGGATATCGGTCAGGGCGAGAGCAATCACGCCACCAAAGGGGCCGAGACCAAAAGCGACGATGAGGATGAGGGCCCAGACAAGCGCGGGTATAGCGCGAAACACATCAAAGCTGCGCCGGATCAGGAAATGAAGGACCGGATTTGCGACGAAAGTTTTCGCACCCAATAGGCCTAAAGGTAAGGCACCCAATACACCCAAAAACGTCCCAGTGACGGCCATGGCAAAGGTTGCAGCTAAGGCCTGCAATATCCGAACTTCCCCGCCCGCAGCATTAGGGGGAAACATCCCTCTCATGAAGTCCGCGAGTTTTGTGAGGCCTCTCGCAAAGGCTGCAGGCGTCATATCGACCCCAATGCAAAGCGCTATGAAGAGCGCACTCAAGCCAACCCAAAGCACAAACCGACGCAGCTGAACGGCAAAAGGCGTATCGATCAGATGCGGCGCAATCTGGCGCGCTGCCTCCATCTCTTGGGCTGCGATGAGCGGTGGAACCGTGAGGCTAGCGACCCTAGTCATGCAGGGGACTCCAGGCCGATCAAGCGGTGGCGGACTGCCTCGGACACCAGATCGATCAGAATGATCAGACCAATAATGAGGATCAACAGGGCGAAATAGGTGTCGAACTCGGTGTAGGTAATCGCGCGCGATAGCTCGATCCCGATTCCACCAGCCCCAACGACTCCTAATGCGGCTGCGGCACCGACATTGATTTCCAATCGCAGCAATCCGTAAGAAGCATAGTGGGGTAAAACCTGCGGCAGTACGCCAAATCGAACTTGCGCCCACCAAGACCCGCCGACCGCCCGTACCGCTTCCACGGGCCGCATATCCGCAGCCTCATTGGCTTCAGAATAAAGCTTTCCAAGGCTGGCCATCGTGCCAAGCGCAATGGCGATCACGCCCGGCAAGGGTCCTACTCCAAATGCGGCGACCAGAATAAGCGCAACAATTAAGTCTGGCAGTGTACGGATCACTTCGAGGGTGCGGCGGGTAAGCCAATGAATGATGGGCGAAGGCGATAGGTTTTTGGAGGCTAAAAGTGACGCCCAGAACCCACCAAAGATGCCAAACAAGGTCGCGACAATGGCGATCTGAACCGTCTCCCACAACAGGCTCAGCCAAGTTGGCATGTCATAGAACCAAGAGGCGAGCGAACCTTTTGTCGCGCGATCCTCAAAAATGACCCCTGCCTTCAAATCGGGGATCATGATGTCGAGAAGATTGGCAATTCGGCCCCAAGGGTCTGATCCTTGGCTGCCACCGAAAAATCCACTGACGTGAAAGCAAGCTGCAATTAGGGCGCTAAAGCCTACTAAGACCAAAGCTTGTTGCAAGCGCAATCGCAACAGCGTCACCCGCCGCTCCGCCTCAAATTCCCGAATGATTTGGGCTTTCAGGGCTTCGTTCGGCGCCACGTTAACGGATACCTTTTTGCATCGCTGTGGCCTCGGTTGGGTCTAGCGCAACCCCTCCCGCGAGCTTGCTCGCCAGAAATGCCATGGCCTCGGGCCGCTCTTGGTGCAGGGCGATATGAATTCCGACTAATTGATAGCGATCAACTTCAGGCAGGTTATTTCGAACGACAAGGCCCGTTTGCGCCGTCGGCCGACCCCGCCAAGCCTCGACGACATCGCCACACAGAATGATTTTGGGATCATCACCACGGCAGAGGCGCTGTCGCGCACCAGCTGTGATGATCAATGCATCACCTTGGCCAGCACGCAGGGCTTTAAGTCCCGCTTGCTCGTCAGCAACAAAGAGAGCTGGCTTAAAGCTCTTCGTATCCGCACCATAATCGGCCAAGCCTTGCAAGGGCACCTGATAACTTGCCGCCATTTTGGAAATGAAAATGGGGCGGCTGCCAGCAAGCTTTACTGGCGTATCACGCCCGGAGGATTTGAGCGACAAGGCCACCGCCAGAACGCGACCGGTTTGAGCATCCGCCCGAGGTGCAAGTATTGGGCGTGCAATTTTGGCCAAAGGCTCAAAAGAGGGTTGATCCAAGATTGCCAAATCCAATTGACCCTCCTGCAACGCCGCCGCGACGGCTTTGCTATCCCCATAACCGCATAGCAGCACGGGCTTGCCCAACCGTCCCTCTAGATGCTTGCGGTAAGCGGCAGCTGCGGCATCACTTGGCGAGGCGGAGCAGGCAGATTCGGCAAGACCGGCGATGCCAATTCGAAACCCTGCGGGCGGCGTCTGTGCCGTTGCTGGCCGCATCAAGGCCAATAATACAAGGATGGACCCAAGCGCCCGGATCATGGCTTAGCACTCCGGGGAGATGACTTCTGGGCAGGAGCCGCGCGGCGTTCGGCAATCTCTGCGCGACGCATGTCGACCACGGCCTGATAATCAGCAGCTGTCATGGGCTGCATATCCGATCCCTCTTGAAGACCTATGTCCACCCACAATTGTGGATCCTCGTAAGCTAGCGCGGCCATGGCTCCACGGGTGACGTCTTGAAAGGCTTGGGGACGGTCTGTTCGGATCACATAGGGCGAGTTGGGCATCGGACCTGCCGTCCAGATGATGCGATAATCCGAAATCTTTACCGCGCCCTTCCGAGCCAAGGTGTAAAGGGAGCCGGTGGTAAAGCCGGTTTCTGGCGTGCCGCCACTGGCGATCAAGAAGATTGCGTCAAATTGACCGTTCGCCAGTGCCAAAACCGACTGCGTGTGGCCACCACTCATCGCGGTCTTGCCAAAGAAAGTGTCGGGATCTTTCCCTTGCTGGCGCATCGCCCAGCGCGGAAACAAATAGCCGGACGTCGAGTTGAAGTCGACATAGCCCAAGGACTTGCCGCGCAAATCTTCAATCGTGCGATAAGGACTGTCTGCCTTGACGATGAGCGCTGAATAATATCCCGAAGAGCCTTCAGCCGAGCGCAAAGCCAGAAAGGGGGCTACCTTCTCACCCATTTGCTCCCGTGCATTTGCATAGGCCGCGCCACCCATTTGCGCGAGCTCTAGCTGTCCGGAAGCCATGGCTTGAATAACGCCATTATAGTCAGCGGCTTGGAAGACTTCGACTTTCAAACTGGTGATGCGGTTGAGATATTTTTGATAGGCTGTCCAACGCGCCAATGTGGTGGGACTATCTTCGCCCGACGTCGCACCAATGCGCAATTGACCGACTTCTTTTTGCCAGCCTGTAAGCTCGGCATCTGGCTGGTCGGAGCCACAGGCAGAAAGCCCAGTTAAGCAAAGCACGAAGCAAAGTGACTTGAGCCAGGTTGAAATCCGCACCTGCTTTACCCCCACTATATTTCCAGCCTTCATGCCTAAAGTTCATGTCAGTGGCGCGACGGAATGAAACGATCTGCGCCAAACTTACAGCAGATTTGTGGGGTCATCGGTCCCACGTACTTCGTGTAACCATCAAAAATCAGGGGCCTGCCGGAGGTAACCGGCAGGCCCAAAAATCCAAAGCCCAGCAGAGCGATCAGCAAGTTACCTAATCGCGCGTCTTCCTGCGACCTCTGTGCCACCTCGACATCGGAAGCCACCAGCAGATCCGCCCTAATTGGATCGGATAGAGCGGGCACTAGGCCTTAATACTTAAAGCGTACCCCGATCATATAGCGAGGCCCGAAAGTCTCATATTCAATCGGATAAAGTTCACTGTCAGCAAAGCGACGACCTGGGCTATCCGCCAAATTGATGCCGTCAAATGTCAACTCAAAATTATCAGTCAACTGATAACGTGCGGCGAACGATAAGCTTTCAGAATCGTTCCAGTAAATGTCGCCATTGCCGTCTGGGACAAGGACGCTATTGACCGTGGTATAGCCACCCACAGATTGCAGCCATTTGGTGCGATATTGATAAGCAATGCGAGCTGACAGGCCATACTTTTCATAGGTTAGGCCGATATTGGTGACCAAGTCAGAAGCCCCGGGCAGATCGACGACGCGCAAGGGTGCAGAGCCGACGGCCGGCACATTGATTTCGCTGTCATTGAAATTTGCGGACAAACGAACGCCGAAGCCCTCCAGCCAATCGGGTCCATTCATCGACTCAACCAATTCCTCGATGGTGTGATTGAAGGCCACTTCGACCCCCATCAGCTTGCCATCACCGCCATTGCGTATCGTGGTGAACGTATAGGCAGAGCGGTCGCGGTCAGGCGTATTTAAGACTGTGCTGCCGAATGTGCCGCTTTGCGTAAACAAGGCATCTTTGATGTCTTTGTAGTAGAAGCCGATCTGGAAGTAGCCTTGTGACTTCATATACCATTCAAAATAGGCGTCGAAGCCAACGGACTTTTCAGGCTTAGCTTCTGGATTGCCGCCTGAAATTGTGCCGGGCGCATCATCGATGGAGAAGTTTGCAGCCAAATCGTCAAAGTCTGGACGGGCTGCGCCTGTATTGAGGCTAAGGCGGACCTTCATCTCCTCATTCAGATCATAATTCACATGCACGCTGGGATAGAAAAGCGTGTCATCGCTTTTGAGCTGCGTTAGGACGCGCCTACCGCCGATAATCGGCAAGGCCTTTGACGTATTCTCTGTGCGCTCGACACGACCGCCGAAAATGACGCTGCCCCAATCTTGCTTCATGGTAGCCATTGCATAAGCCGCGGCAATATCTTCGGTGACTTCGAAATACTCGCCAGAGCCATCTTGGTAAGAGCCGATGCGGCGGTCTTTCAGGCTTTGGACGAAGTCGCCAACCTTATCGCCCGAATAATAGCGGAATGTGTAACCGAGCGCGTATTTGCCTTTGAAGGCTGTATCGATGGCAAAGTCATTATAGGTTGGCAAAGCGACACCGGCAGCGGTGAAGTCTGCAGCCCGGGCACGATACTGGGTCAAACGACGCTTCTTGTCGCGCGTCGTGTATAAGCCACCGACCTTTAAAGTCGTTTCAGAACCAAACAGGCTGATGTCGCGACTGGCATCAAATTTGCCAGTCCAAGCAGAAGTTAAATCTCCCCCTTCGGCATCGATGATATCCGTAAACACCATCGGGAAGCCCTCAACGCTGCTCACCGCCGCCCCTTTGGAGCGGGTCGTGCCCGTCAAGACCGTATTGAACAAGCGCACGGTATTGTTGCGAACATCGGTAAAGTCATAATCGACAGTTGGACGCGATGTAACCGTGGAAGGACTTTGGAAAGATGGCGTCCCAGTTAGGTCTTGACCATCCTCGGTCTCCGTGAAGTTTAAGCGCCAGTCAACATTCCAGCCAAACCGGTCGTGCTTACCACCCACAGTGTTGGTGAAAATATATTCCTTGATGTCGCCAGTCCGGAAGTTCCAGTTCATTTGCACGCCATAGACTGTGCCCTTGTTTGGCAAATTGCCGGTACAAATGTCATTGGCGGCACTCGTGGTGATCGGTGCGGCAGTCGTCGGACAGCCAGTTGCTGGTGTATTGGTCGCGCCGTTATCAAAGCGGAAGATATAATTGTTTCGCAGTTCGATATCCGTGAATTGGCTGTATACGGATTGAGCGAAGAACGTATCTTGTTCTGTCGGCCGCCAATCGGCCCGGACCGAGCCGGAGATATTCCCACGGGTTAAGCGGTACGGCTTGTTTTCATGTTCGCGGGCCCAACGACGGGTTTCTGAACCGGGGCGACGATCGATGCCAGATGTTGTGCTGCCTGGCCGCAAATATGGGTCGGTCTCCCAATTGTCGGTGACCATTTCGCGCTCATAAAACGACGCCTGCGCCAACAGCCCCAACTTGCCGTCAAAGAAGCGGTCTGCAACGACGAGCGACGCATCGATCTCACGACCGCCCCCCAATTCGACTTGACCGAGCGACAGGCCACCCATGATCCGGCGTCCGCGATAATCAAAAGCGGAGCGGGTGCGAATATTGATATTGCCAGCAACCGTGTCACCAGACATGTCGGGCGTGATAGCTTTATTAACAGTGACTTGGCTCGCAATTGCCGTTGGCACATTGTCAAAACGCGTATCCCGGCCTTCCGGGGATACAACGCTCATGCCATCGATGGAATAGGTGACCCAACGACGGGGTTGGCCACGCAAGTTCAGGTAACGGCTCTGGCCCTGATCCTTTTCAACCGCCACACCCGGGAGGCGGCTGACGGCGTCCGCAATGTTCTGATCGGCTAGGCGACCTGCTTCATCGGCAGACAAAACACTGACCAGTGCTGGCGCATTGCGCTGAACCTGAAGTGCGGCTCGATCGGATTCAAAGATTGGGCGACTGCCCCGGACAACAATTGTCTCGGCGGCCGGTGGCGCAGTCTCTGTATTGGTCGCAGCAACTTGCGCCGACGCATCGGTTGCAATCAACAAGGCAATAGAACCAACTGCGCCCATTAAGGCGGCTCGCTTCGCATGAGCTGTCATAGGAATCCCCTTTGCGGGCACACAGCACCCGTTTCCGCGGCGGCGAATAAAGCTATGGCATGACAAGCTGACGTCGTTCCGGCGTCATTTTTGTGAAAATACGATCACAGAACCGTGAAGGTGCATCAGCACTTGGGCCATTCAGCTGGCCACCGAGCGTGCAATCCGAATGGCATTGGGCTATGTCCGCCGACCTATCAACCGCCCGCAGCGACTGAGCGAAAAATGATCTCCCGCGAACCACTTCTCCCAGGCCTCCGCGTCCTCGTCGTCGGTACCAGTGGCTCGGGCAAATCCACTTTTGCGGAAAAGCTGGCGCGAGAAGCGAAGATCGCACACCTTGAACTTGACCAAATGAATTGGCGGCCGGGTTGGTATGATCGGTCGACGGAAGAGCCAGAGGCCTTCTTAGCCGATGTGGCCGAAGCGACGGCTGCCTCCGATTGGGTCCTTGCCGGAAATTACGCGATGACACGTCCAACCGTGTTACCGCGACTGACCCATGTGGTTTGGCTGGACCTCTCTCTGTGGCAGGTCATGACGCAAGTGATCCATCGGTCGTTTCAGCGCGCCAGCTCAGGAGCCGATGTCTTTCCGGGCTGTCGCGAGGATTGGTCAAGATGGTTGGAAGCAGAGCATCCTATCCGTTGGGCTTTGGCCACCCACCACGCGCGCCGCCCGCGCTACGTCGCTTTGAGCGCGCAGATAGAAGAGCGTGGCGGGGTGGTGCTACGGTGTCGAAATCGCCGCGAGGCGGGCGCTGCCCTTCAGTCTTTGGTTGCTCTGGCACGCTCACGTTCGACGGCTTGAGCCGCGAGGATCAAGACTGACAACGGACTCACGCCTTCGCCGGAACTTGGAAACGCATGAGTCTGGCCCGTCGAACGGGCGACTGTAATATCGAGCCTTGGGCAATGAACGGCCGACGTGCCCCAGAAACCGCCATGGCCCCAACAGACCTCACCATGTACTTTCGAAGGTTGCAACCCTAGACCGTATCCTCCAGCTCTCCCATCGGGTCCGGGTGTTTGCATCAGGGTCCGTGTCGCAACTGGATTGGCGAAAACGTCGCCACGAACTACCGCCCGCGTCGCGCGCCCCAAATCGTCCATGCTCATGACAAGGCCACCACCGCCATATTGGTCAAAAGAGACATCGAGCTCGGAGTCTTTGATCACACCGCGATATTGTGGGATGCGGCGCGTACCAGCGGGGGCGGGTTCCATTGCTTCCCAATAGGTTTCGTCTGCACCCAAATTTTTCCAATTCATCATCTGACGCGCGGCCACTCCAATCGCTGGCGCGCCGACAGCCTGTTTGATCATGTCTGCCGCAATAAGGTAATTTGTATCTGAGTAGACAAAATTCTCGCCGACTTGGCCTTGCGGGCCGAAGGTCACGGCGAACCAGATTTGGGTTTCGGCCGTCCAGTGGGGCGACAGACCGTAGGCCGTTGGCCCAAGTGCCATGATCCGAAAGACTGGGACAGACATATAATCGGGCACGCCGGATGTATGATTCAGTAGTTGCCGCAGACTAATGGTATCGATCGGGTAGCCGTTCTTAACCATCATGGCCTTCACCTTCACCGACAGGGCTGGACCAATCGGACCGTCCAATTCCATCTTACCGGCTTCGACAAGCTGAAGCGCCATAGCCGCAACAAAGGGCTTGGTGTTAGACGCCACCCGGACGTCGTCATCAGGACGCAGTTCGGGCCCAGACACAAGGGTTTGGTCGAGGCCTAGGCTGGGTGCCCGAATATAAAGTAATTGACCAGGGATATTTGGATTGGCTTGTGTCTCGCGGTCTAGATCGCCTTGTAATGAGCCAGCCGTGACAAGACCCTGTGTGGGCAATTGCCAAGTCGTCTCGTACCAACCGGTGCGAAGACTGCCTAGCCAAATGGAAGCAAGAAGGGCGACGGCGGATATGGTCAAACTCACAAGGGCTACCCGAAGAACCAAGCGCGCTTTGCTTTTCAATTTCATTCGCCTTTCCTAACTCACACCCTTCAATCTTGCCTTGCCCTGCGCGCGAAAGCGAGAGACCGATATGAAAACGGCCCGCCAACGGGGGCGGGCCGCGTTCGTTGACGTCAAAAGAAATGACTTACATTTTCCAGACCAGATTGATCGCATAGCGACGACCGATGATGTCATACTGGTTTGGAAGCGTGTTTGCATCTTGCTGCGCCGAGCCCAAGATCGGGGGTTCTTTGTCGAACAGATTGCTGATCGTACCGCCAATGCGCAGATTGTCGTTGATCCTGTACGAGAAGCCCAAGTCGAAATAGTCCCAAGCGTCAATATGCTGGACATTGTTCAAGTTGGCCGCGACGTTGCGCCATTGCGGTTCAGGAACCCGCTTGATCAGCGCATCGACTTCGCCTTGGTAGCGCCACGCACCACGGATGGTCAGCGGGCCATCAATCCATGCCACGGCGAGGTTAGAGCGGAAAGCTGGGATTGCACGGATACCGGTACCCGCATCCGAACAGGCGCCACCGCCAAAGTCACCCGCGCAATCAAACAGATTATCTGCTGGGAACAACAGGCGGACGAAGCTGTCCACCGTGCCGCCTTGGAAGCTGATATTGATCCGGTCGCCCGGCAATGCTTCTGGCAGTTTCGCATTGTAATAGATGGAGAAATCGATCCCCGAGGTCTTAAGCAGGGTCAAGTTGGTGTCGCGTTGGTCAAAGCGGATAACCCGACCATTGGCATCGCGGGTGATCTTCTTACACAGCGCGCTATTGGGATCTTGCAGCACAAGATAGCAGCTATCCATCAATTGGATTGGCGTGATCGAACCGATCGCGTCATCAATCTGAATATTATAATAATCCACCACAACCGAGAGGCCGGGGATGAATTGTGGGGTAAAGACGAAGCCATAGGTGTAGGTCTCACCCGACTCTGGTTTGATCGCCTCACCACCACCTTGGACTGCTACCGCATTGTCGATCAAAGGCAAGCCCGTGCCGACAACGGGGATATAGCCCGGCGTGGAAGGTGCTCCAAGCGCCGTGCATAGAGCAGCCGGCACATTGAAGCGCGCTGGATCTGAGCAATAATCGGTTGGGCGACCCGTGCCCGTAATCGGTGCCTCTACGGCTGCGCCGAAGAATTCACCAATATTCGGACCGCGGACGACGGTTTGCTTCGAACCGCGCAAACGGATCGTGTCGTTTACAGCCCAGTTCACGCCAAGCTTCCATGTGTCATAGTCGCCAGAACGAGAATGGTCGCTCCACCGGGCTGCAGCTTCGACGTCAAATTGCTTGAAATAGGGCTTGTCGGCCAAGACAGGCAGACGCAATTCGCCGTAATATTCCGTCAGTTCAAAGTCTGCCACCAGATTGGCGCGTGCGCCTTGGGTGTGAAGCGTGTCACGGGTAAACGCGCGTGGCCCGAAGACGGAGTTACCAAATTCTTCGCGACGCTCTGCCCCCAATGCCCAGCCAACCGGTCCGCCGGGCAAAGTAAAGAAGCCGGTGGTGTTGCCCGAAATGTTCAAGGACAAAATGTCCTGATGGCGGTTGCGCTTGTTGAACAATTCGCTGGTGTCGCCATTGATCCACGCCACGGCCGCTGCGCTTGCAGCCGATGGGCCGAACAGGTTGAAGGGCACGCAGCCATTGGCGGGATTGACGCAAGCTGCTTGGCCACCAACGCTGGTGACATTGGTTGCCTGTTGGAAGCGGCTCCAAGAACCCCAGCCAATGCGCTGCACTTCTTCGATGCTTTTACCCGTCACATAGGACAGGTCGTATTTGATATTATCAGTCAATTCACCGCGCACACCAACCACGACTTGGTGGCTCGTCCGCTCGGTCTCGTCGATGATCGGGCCCAATTCAAGCAGGGTCTTGGAGACGCGGAAACGAGCTGCGTCGGTCCCTGGGCCGGTACCTGCTGCGTTCAAATTGAACAGCGACGTGCCGCCAACAGGATTCAAGATTGCGAAAATTTGCGGGGTCAGGAACGGATTGGTACGCTGGATCAGCACGTCGCCTTGGGTAACGATGTTGGCACCGCCGGGAATTGCGGGCGCGATGCCTGCTGTGTTGCCGTTGGAGCGAACAGGTACTTGCTGGCTGGTGTTATTGATCAACGAATAAGTACCGCGGCCATAGAATTCAGCCCATTTAGCCAGCTTGAATGTAGCGAAAATCGCGGCATTGGTGCGGTCATTCGGGTTTTGGAAGGCTTCAAACTGCGAGAAAGCCTGAGTACCGGCTGTCGTGCCCAAGTTGCCATCTGGACCATATGCGAAGGTTGGCGCAGCCGTCCCCGCAGGTGGGGTCGTGGCATTGGTCCAACGCGTGAAGGCCCCACCCGCGGTTGGGAAGGTCTGGATGAACTGGCCGGCATCATTGACTTCTGGCAGCGCCCAAGAACGGTCCTCGCGTTTGAGGTCGCCACGATCGGCATAGCTGGCGTGTAGGACAATATTGGCGCGATCTTCAAAGAAGTTCATGCCGCCAGTGAGGCCGATGCTATAGCTCTCTGCGTCGCCCTGCTCAGAAATTCCGCCATTCACGGCGACTTCAAGGCCCTCATAATTGTCGCGCAAAATATAATTGGTTACGCCAGCAACTGCGTCGGCTCCGTATACCGCCGCTGCGCCACCGGTCAGGGTTTCAATGCGCGAGATCAAAGCCGAAGGAATAGAATTGACGTCTGCAGAGTTACGGAAGCCATTTGGCGTTACGCGTTGACCATTTACCAAAACCAAAGTCCGATTCTGGCCCAAGCCACGCATATCGAGCGTCGAAGCACCATGGGATTCCAGCAAAGTTGGGTTGGTTGTCGCGCCATTCGAAGGCAGAAACTGGTTTTGCTGCTTTAGAACTTCGTCAATATCGATCAAACCGGTTGCAAGAATCGACTCTGAATCAATCACGCGAACGGGCGAAATCGCACGATTTGCTGCAGTCTGAATCCGCGATCCAGTGACAATGATGGTCTCAACCCGGGGGGCTGCGTCCGATGCTGCCGAGGCCGCTTGGGCCCAAGCTAGGCTGGGAGCACCAATGACTAAAGCGATGGTGCTTGCCGTGACGGCAAGAGCGAGCTTGTGATTTTTCTTCGCCATGTACTCAAATTCCCCCGTTGCTGACAAAAATGGCCCGCATCGGGGCCGTTCAAAAGCGCGAAATTATGGGCACGCTACCGCAGAGCGCCCCCAACGCCGTCAGGTTGCTTTTGACAGAAATCCCGTCGGTTTCAAATTAAAATGATATATCTTGTTGGTGGTTTCAATCACAAAGACGTTAGCGCCAGCCAGCATTCACCAGGCGTTGGCGCAAAATCCAGCTTGCTACTGGTTTCCTTAAGCAGACTGGGGTTTCGGCACCCGCCACATCATTTGCAACAAAGGCGCTTTTTGCCCATTTCGCTCTGCCCCACACGGGAAAAAGCCCTGTGACTCAAAACCATGAGACCGATAAAAGCCCTGATTATTTGGATTGGAATTCTCTAAATAAACAGCCGTTCCTGTACGATCGCACGCGGCCAAGACCGGGGCCAGCAAACTTTTTCCAATTCCTTTGCCACGATAGGCCAGTCTAGTGCCTAAGGTGAAGAGATAAAGGTGCGGTTCTTTTGGATGATTAGCCCGCATGCGTGTGCCGGCATCTAGGGCGCGTCCAATTGCTCCGGGAGATCCGCTCGCAATCAAAGCCCAGGCAATCTCCATTGTGGCAGACAGAGAAATTTCCGACGGTGCGCCGTGTGGCAGCCACATAGCAGCCCCACCATCCCCCACCAGGTGGCAGAAGCCGTGCTTGAGATAATGCGTACGGGCCAAGATTGGAAAGACAGCGTCTAATGTCATTGGCGACCCAAATATCCAACGATTGACAGGGTCTTCACAGAAAGCCTCAGCGGTGATGGCACCCAATTGCTGCCAATCGGCAGGCTCTGCACGCTTCATGCCGAACGGTAAATCCAAATCCATCGCGCTTCCCTACCCATATTTTCAGGACAGTCACGCCCGACCTGATCTCCAAGTCAACATTCGACAACATTGACCGCAAGGCCACCCAAGCTGGTCTCTTTGTATTTGGAAGACATATCTAAACCAGTTTGTCTCATAGTTTCAATTACTTGATCTAAGGTCACTCGTGCTGGCTGCTCCGTCTGAAGGGCTAATCGCGCCGCATTGGCCGCCTTTACGGCTGCAAGCGCATTTCTCTCAATACAGGGGATCTGGACGAGTCCACCAACCGGATCACAAGTCAGGCCTAGGTTATGCTCCATCCCGATCTCTGCGGCATTGGCCACTTGTGATGGACTACCACCCCAAACGGCTGCCAATCCGCCTGCGGCCATGGAGCAAGCCACCCCGACCTCGCCCTGACAGCCCATCTCGGCACCAGAAATTGAAGCGCGTTGCTTATAGAGTATCCCAATCGCTGCAGCTGTCAGAAGATAGGTATGGACTGCCGACGATGGGGCTTTTGCGTCGAGCAAATAAAATCGCAGGATAGCTGGGATGATGCCGGCCGCGCCGTTTGTGGGCGCTGTCACCACGCGTCCACCAGCAGCATTTTCCTCATTCACGGCCATGGCATAAACATTCAGCCAATCGAACAACGCCTCCCGCTCATTTGACTGAGGTGAACTTGTCAGCTTCTCGTAGAGATCTGGTGCGCGGCGGCGCACCTTCAGCCCACCGGGAAGAAGCCCCTTCTGAACTAAGCCGCGCGCAATGCACGCCGCCATAGCTTGCGCAATCGTGTCTAAAGCACCTAAAGTCTCGTCCCGGGGGCGCTTGCGATCTTCGCATGCGAGTAAGACTTCAGCGACCGACAGTCTGTGATCCAAGCAGAGCGCCAACAATTGCTCAGCAGAGGTAAAGGCAAATGGTCCGTCAGGGCCGCCGCCGACCAAATCGTCTGCTAATGGGGTCTCTAATTGCTTCTGGCTGGCAATAAATCCACCGCCCGTTGAGTAATAGGTATGGGCAGCAAGACCTTGGCCTAAGCCATCAAACGCCTGTAAAAACATGCCATTGGGATGCAGCTTTGGCCGCGTCTCATAGTCAAAAATTAGATCCACTTTTGGATCAAAGGCAATGGTCTGCCCTGAGGCAAGACGTAGGAGCCTCGTTTCCAGAAGCGCCTGGATCGCCATATCTGCTGCTTCCGGGTCCGTTGTTTCTGGCTTGAAGCCAAGCAGCCCCAGATAAACTGCCTCCGGTGTTCGGTGGCCCGTCCCGGTAAACGCCAGAGACCCTTGCAAACCAATTTTTAGGCGCACGACTTGAGCCATGGCACCGGATTTCTCCAAGTCAGCCAAGAAGCGGGCAGCGATACGCATAGGGCCGACCGTGTGCGAACTTGAGGGGCCAATGCCGATGCGGAAAATGTCCAGTGCTGAAATCATCTTACGGCCTTTTGTCACAACGCACCTTGCAAGGCGATAATATGAACCAAACCGTGCCTTGGCGCCAAGCATCTTGTCCCTGCAATGGGCCTGCCGCTGCCCCTTGCAGGCCCGCCACCCGTCCGCTATGAACCCGCCTTCCTGACAGACCGCTGCTCCATGCGGTCTGAACGCCATCACGGCGGGCGCGTAGCTCAGCGGGAGAGCACTACGTTGACATCGTAGGGGTCACAGGTTCAATCCCTGTCGCGCCCACCATTAAATCAGACCATTGGTGATGCTGAAAATGGGGCCAATCATATGGCCATAACGTAACGGCGAATTTAATCGCCGTGCATCTCGCTTATGCAAATCGAGCGAGAAAACTCAGATGTTGGCAGTCATTCGCCCACCAATCTAGTGCATGTTCATATGGTAAAACTTCATGGAAGAGAAAACTTGGAATTGACAAAGTCGTATTGGGAAGAAAATCGTTTTCTTAGGGCCGCGTGATTAATCACATTAACACGCACACATTCAATTAGATTTTTATAATTTCTTTATATGCACTTATGCCTAAGTGGGAAATCAAAAAATATCCAGAAAAACAATAATATGTATCCAGATTTATACGCTACATATATTGTCAAATTCGTCGAATTATCATGAGTTTCTTTAGGTTCTTTTGACGAGATAACAATACACTCGACGTCGGGCTTATAAGACAGTGCACGAAGACGCTGTCATTGGCCCTGCGCATGTCAGAAGGAAAGTCCAATGAAAAAGTTCTTAAATAAGTTTCGCAAAGGCGAATCTGGTGCCACTGCAATCGAATATGGCCTCATTGCCGCCCTGATTGCGGTGGTTCTGATCACGTCAGTCGGTCGTCTGGGCAACAATATCAGTCTCCGCTTTAACTCGATTGGGACCTCAATCGGAAGCCGCTAAGCTCGCTTAAATCGCGTTTGCGACGAAACATCATCAAAAGAAGGTGGGGCTAACCAGTCCCACCTTTTTTATTTGATCACGCGCGGACCCGATCTAGCCGATTCAAATGAGCAGGATCACACCCCAGTAAGTCGAATCCTAGGCCCCTTTGCGAACCTATTAGCTAAGCCAGTTTGTGAGGGCCAGTTAGCGTTCATGTAAAATACATATAATAAAATTATAAATATCTAATCTGCATATATTGAATTTATAATGCAATATTATTGAAAATATCTTGTATTTCAATCAATTTACTCTGAGTTATATAAAATTTTAGCGATGTAACATACCAAATAACCCGAGCTTAGTCTTAGTCTCCATGCAAGTCTGAATGACTTTCATGCCTGAATGGTGTGATTTTAGTACCAGTAAGGAGATCAAGAATGATCAGCGTAAATACCAATCAAGGCGCTATGGTTGCGCTTCAAACTCTGAACCGCACAAATAGCCAGATGGCCAAGACACAAAATGCGATTGCCACCGGCCTGAAAGTTGCTTCAGCAAAAGATAATGGCGCACTGTTTGCCATTGCCAATAAAATGCGTTCCGACGTCGGTGCCTATGACCGCGTGCGTGAATCGGCAGATCGTGCCTCTTCCATCCTCGACACCGGCATTGCTGCTGGCGAGAGCATCATGGAACTTTTGAACGAAATGAAGGGTAAGGCTTTGGCCGGTACCCAAGCTGGTAACTCGACTTCTGCCCAAGCAGCCCTCGCAGCCGACTTCGTACAATTGCGGGATCAAATCACCAGCATCGTTGCCAATGCTTCGTTCGACGGTGCCAATATGATCAACGCGACACCAAGTTCTGCGGTTTCATTGGGTGATGCTGCGGGTGGTAACGCCATTACCATCACTGGCATCAACTTGTCCTTGGGCAGCGCGACCATCAGCGTCACGGCTGCCAATGTGCTGACCGATGCGACCACTTCTGCCCTAGCTTTGACCAACACAAACAACTCCATCAATGCGCTGGGGACCCAATTGGCGACCTGGGGTGCGGGTGCGAAGCGCTTGGAAGTGCACAAAACCTTCGTTGGCAAATTGCAAGACGCATTGAACAACGGGATCGGGGCCATTGTTGACGCCGAC
>JAIXQA010000024.1 GCA_027485915.1 Alphaproteobacteria bacterium
CACCAAAATGGATGATCGAGGATGAGCGCGACATCTGGGTCGTCAAGTGTCCGTTTTCTGCGAAAACGGATCGCGTCGCGACGCAGCAAAGCTGCGCACTTGACTACCCAGAGGTCGCAGAAACAATTTTGGGTGCGGTTTGGTGGACCAAAGGGATCACCAAAACCGTTTCCAGACAAATTAGCTCTTCAAAACCACCACCATCCCCTCCGGAATGCGGGGACCTCAGGGGACGTTGCGGCAGGAAACATGGGACACGGCTCACGCCGTCCGCGATGACATCGCTTGTCATGTCCAACGACGCGCCTTGCCCCACAAAGCCTCGCGCGCTAAAGCCAGCCGATGACAGATGCACTTGAAAAAACCATCCCCAAAGTTGGCATTGTATCGCTCGGCTGCCCGAAGGCGCTGGTGGATAGTGAGCGGATCATTACGCGCTTGCGGGCTGAAGGCTATCAAATTGCCCCCGATTATAGCGGGGCAGACCTGGTGCTGGTGAATACCTGCGGCTTTCTCGACTCGGCGCGGGAAGAGAGCTTGGATGCCATTGGCGAGGCAATTGCCGAGAATGGCAAAGTCATCGTTACGGGCTGTCTGGGGGCAGAGCCGGATGTGATCCGTGCGCGTCACCCGAAGGTCCTGGCGATCACCGGCCCGCAGCAATATGAGAGCGTGATGTCGGCCGTCCATACGGCTTTGCCGCCTAGCCATGACCCGTTCTTAGATCTAGTTCCAGAAGGCGGGGTTAAACTGACCCCACGCCATTATGCCTATTTGAAAATCTCCGAGGGTTGCAACAATCGCTGTTCCTTCTGCATCATCCCCAAACTACGCGGCGATCTCGTGTCGCGCCCAGCCGCTCATGTGATGGCAGAGGCTGAAAAATTGGTCGGCGCTGGCGTGAAAGAACTCTTGGTGATCAGCCAAGATACCTCCGCTTATGGTCTGGATATTGGCTATGCCACCAGCAGCTGGAAGGACCGCGAGTATCGCGCGAAATTCTATGATTTGTGCAAGGATTTAGGCAGTTTGGGTGCGTGGGTGCGCTTGCATTACGTCTATCCCTACCCGCATGTGGATGAAGCCATCCATCTGATGGCAGAGGGCAAAATCCTGCCTTATCTCGACATCCCGTTTCAGCACGCAAGCCCACGCGTGTTGAAGGCGATGCGTCGCCCTGCCAATCAGGACAAGCAAGCAGCCCGCATCGCGAAATGGCGGTCGGAATGCCCCGATCTGGCCATCCGCTCGACCTTTATTGTCGGCTTTCCCGGCGAGACGGAAGAAGATTTCAGCCTCTTGCTCGACTTTATGCGGGAAGGCCAAATCGACCGGGTTGGCTGTTTCAAATATGAAAATGTCGTCCATGCCGCCTCGCGCGACCTTGAAGGCCAAGTGCCCGAGGAAGTAAAAGAAGAACGCTGGCACCGCTTTATGGAAGTCGCCCGAGAAGTCTCCGAACAGCGTCTGGCCACGAAGATCGGGAAAGAAGTCGACGTCATCATCGATGAGGTTGATGATGAAGGCCCGATTGGCCGCACGGTTTGGGATGCACCCGAAGTGGATGGTGCGATTGAGTTGCACGGCTTTAAGAAGGCCAAGCCCGGCGACATCGTGCGGGCACGTGTGGTGGATGCGGGTGATTATGATCTGGTTGGTGAGGCGATCTAGGATTTGGTCGCCAGCCACCAGCCGCCAAAGCTGAGGCCGAGAAGCAGTGTCAACATGACGGCCTGTTGGCTTAGTCCATATGCCGCAGCACTTGCCAGAACGGCTGACTGGATGATGGGCAGGCCCGTGGGGGCCAGATAGGCGAGCAAGCTCAAGACCATCACAACAAATGTGATCCCGCCTATTTCGCGCCAAATTTTCTTGCGCGCGATATCGGCTTGAACCTCCCGCATAACACCCGCCACAAAGACGTCGTCAGAGGTCGATTCCTCAAAAGCCGAGGCTTCGTAAAACAAAGATTTGAGAGCAAGATCGTCTTGGTTCATGGCTGATGGCTTTCTGACGGGTCGATTTTGGCCTCTGGGGCCGCAGGGCGCAAGTCCCGCATGACTTCGAGGGCGCGGTCCCGCCCGCGCTGGGCGTGACTTTTGACCGTGCCAAGCGGCATGGACAAAGCTTGGGCCGCTTCGGCGTGGGACAGCCCAGCCCCGAAACACAAGGCGACGACGAGGCGCTGATCAGGCGAGAGGGCTTCCAGTACTTTGTCGAGGTCGAGCTTGGCCGCGAGGCCTGCTTCTTGGGTGCCAATTTGGTCTTGATCGGCAAGCCAGTCGGTGTCGCGCTTTTGCGACCGGGCTTGGCTGCGGCGCTGGTCATGGGCGGCATTGACGGCGATAGAAAACAGCCAACCGCGAAAACTGCCCCCCGCTTGGTCTGCCCCGCGCCAACGCGAGAGGCTTTTCCAAGCTTTCAAAAAAGTCTCCTGTGCCAGATCGTCTGCCAAGCTGGGCTCAGAGACCATCCGGCACAGGAAGCCACGAACGGCGGCTTGATGACGGCGTACCAGTTGGTCAAACGCGTTGGAGGAACCCGTGCGGGCGCGTTTGACCAAGGCTTCATCAACATCGCTGACAAGCGTTTGGCTGGTGTGCACTGTCATGACCTCGGTTCGCGTTTCCCCCTCGTCCTATTGCGGTTGGGACGGGGGAGCAGGGCGGCGCAAGCGCCAGCTTAAGAGCTGACCCACGCCGGTAAAGGCCAGAACAATGCCAATCAGGATCATGAAGGTACCAAAGCCCGCGTCAAAGTTGAGTTTGCTAATTCCGCCAGCCGCACAAAAGCCTAGGCCCATCGACAAGCAAATCAGGCCGGACCGGAGGTCCATTTCGGGTGAATTGGGGGTTTTCACCATGAGTTTTAATGTCGTTTCATCGAGCTTTTGGCCAGAGGCGATGACTTGGCGCAGAGTTTCTTGCTGGCTCTCGCGGAATTTGGCATTCCAATAAAAACCGGCAAGAACCGATATCGTGATGGAGATTGAAATCATGAACGGGACAAGTTCACCAACATTTTCCATTTTGTTTTCCTTTTCTCATATGCGGCGACGGCAAAGATAGTTGACGCCGCCGCAGCTGAATTTGGATGCAGGCAAGCTGCATTCTTTATGACTAACGAGCAATCGTGGGTTGGGCAGGGGCGTTTGCGGTGGCAATCACTACCAGATCATAGGTCTCTAGCCGTTCACGGACGCTCAAGGGCAAGGACAGCCAAATTGCGCGATTGGCTTTCAGGGCTTTGATGTCGATTACTTGGCCCTCGGCGGTTGGTTTGGGAGCCAATCGGGTTAGGATCCCGCATGTCTTGGCACTGAAGGCTTGGCGGCCATCTGATTGGCACAATGTGTGGCGACTAGCGGGCTGAGCCAATTCCTTTGCCCAAGCCAATTGGGCAGGCTTCAGGGGGGCGACGACTTGTTGCGGTTTGACATTGGCTTGCGGCATGGCTGCAAATACTGGGCTGGCAAGGCCTAGGCTCAAGCAAAAGTGGCCGGCGGCGAGGATCAGGGGGAGCGGTCTCATTTTAATATCCTTATTGTTGGTTGGATACAGATAAGACGCCACCGCTTATGGATTTGGATGCGCTAAATTTCCGCATGGGATGATGTTTTTCGTGTCGGCAAAACTAGTCTATAGGATTTGCTATGGCTGATGACGTTTCCCCCCTCTCGACGGCGCAATCCATCACGTCTGATGGGCTGTTACTGGATTGTTGGTATTTTGCTGCCACTTCGGCAGAGCTGAAAGCAGGCAAGCAATTCCGTCGCATGATGGCGGGCGAGCCTGTCCTGCTGGGCCGTACGGCGCAGGGCGAGGTTTTGGCGATCCGTGACGTCTGCCCCCACCGCGCGGTGCCTTTGTCGGCTGGGCGTCAAGTTGAGACCAATGGCCAAGCCACCATTGAATGCCCCTATCATGGATGGCGCTTTGGCGGCGATGGCGTCTGCAAGCTGATGCCGTCCTTGGTCGAAGGCCAACCCTATGACCCGTCGAAAGTGAAGGTCCGGCGCTTCCCCCATGCGGAGCGTAACGGCCTGGTCTTTATCTATCTGTCATCTGACCCCCGTTTTGACGGCACACCGGATCTGCCGCCGCCAGATTTCGGAATTAAAGCGGATAAGCCCAAATTCGTGGTCAGCCGGGTGTTTGAAGCCCATATGGATAATGCGGTGGTGGGCTTGATGGACCCTGCCCATGTGCCCTTTGTGCATAATCAATGGTGGTGGCGCCCGCCGTCGGTTGGCCTCAAGGTCAAGGAAAAGCAATTCGAGCCGCGGCTTTATGGTTGGGCGATTGCGCGGCATGCACCGTCTTCCAATTCACTGGCCTACCGGCTCTTGTTCGGCGAGGGGGTGACAACCGAGATTGTTTTCATGGTGCCCGGTTTCCGGTGGGAAGTGGTTGAGAACGACACAAGCCAATTCTTTACCCTCACCTGTCTCACGCCAATCGACGGTAAATCGACCCTGATTACCCAGATCAGCTATTGGACGGCGGCCCCGCTGCTGGATCTGATCAAGCCATTCCTGATCCCCGCCGCCCGCGAATTTCTGGACCAAGATGGCCGCATGGTGGACCTACAGAATAAAGGTCTGCCCTTTACCAAAGCCATGCTTTGGATTGACGACATCGACGTACAAGCTAAGTGGTACAACAAACTTAAGCGGGAATGGGCGCAAAGTCGGGCTGAGGGGCGGCCTTTCTCTAATCCAATTCTATCACAAGGCTTGAAGTGGCGCAGTTGATTTGACGCACGTGCGATGAATGGGCTTGCGTCAACGCGGTAGGTCAGCCATCGTGTTAACAAAGCACGTGCAGGGGCTCAGGGGAGATTAAGCTTCATGCGAATAGCCATATTGAAGGAAACGCGCGACGGGGAAACCCGGGTGGCGGCCTCGCCAGAAACGATCAAGAAGCTTACCACGGCGGGCCATCAGATCGTGATTGAAACCGGTGCGGGGGATCATGCCTCTTCGCCAGACCGCCTGTTCGTCGATGCCGGTGCTGAAATTGCAGCCGATGCGAAAGCGACGCTCAAGGGCGCCGACCTGGTGTTGAAAGTTCGCCGGCCAAGTGCGGCTGAGTTGAAACTGATCCCCAAAGGTGCTGGCGTGGTGGCCTTTTGGAACCCTCATGGCGATAAGGCTTTGATTGAATCTGCCGCCAAAGCTGGCGTGGTCGCGCTATCTATGGAATTCACCCCCCGGATCACCCGGGCGCAAGCGATGGATGCTTTGTCTTCGCAAGCAAACTTGGCAGGCTATCGCGCCGTGATTGAAGGTGCGGCGCTCTATGGTCGCGGCTTTCCCATGATGATGACGGCGGCAGGGACTGTTGCCGCTGCGAAGTGCTTTGTGATGGGGGCAGGCGTTGCTGGTCTCCAGGCTATTGCAACCGCCCGTCGTCTGGGCGCAATCGTGACGGCAACAGACGTTCGCCCCGCCGCCAAAGAGCAAGTCGCCTCACTGGGCGCTAAGTTCATCGCGGTTGAGGATGAGGAATTCAAAGCCGCTGAGACCGCTGCAGGCTATGCCAAGCCCATGAGTGCCGAATATCAGGCCAAACAAGCTGTGCTGGTTGGTGATCATATTGCCAAGCAAGATGTGGTTATCACCACAGCTTTGATTCCTGGTCGCCCCGCCCCCGTCTTGGTCACGCCAGAAATGGTCGCCGCCATGAAGCCCGGCAGCGTGATTGTGGATTTGGCGGTGGAGCAAGGCGGCAATTGCCCGCTATCCAAGGCCGATGAATTGGTGGTGACGGAAAATGGGGTCACGATTGCGGGCTTTGCCAATTTGCCCGGTCGCCTGGCTGCGGACTCCAGTGCCCTATATGCGAAGAATTTGCTCAATCTTCTGCCCTTATTGACGGACGCAGAAACCAAAAGCTTCGCCCCCCATTTTGACGACGATATCATTCAGGGCATGTTGCTCACCCGCGATGGCGCGGTGGTGCACCCCTCCCTGACAGCAGCATGAGGATTGAACATGGAAGCCGTTGATCCCACCGTTTTCCGCCTCGCTATTTTCGTGTTGGCGATTTTTGTTGGTTATTATGTGGTGTGGAGCGTGACTCCCGCCCTGCACACGCCTTTGATGGCCGTGACCAACGCGATATCCTCGGTCGTTGTCGTCGGTGCTTTGATCGCGGCCGCCGCTACGCTGCCAGATGGCGGGGCGGATGGCGCGACCTGGGTGTCGCGTGGTATGGGCGCGGTTGCCGTTGCCTTGGCCGCTGTCAATATTTTCGGCGGGTTCCTCGTGACCCAACGCATGTTGGCCATGTATAAGAAGAAGGAGCGGACCGCTCCTGGAAAGGGCGGCCACTAAGATGACCCCATCCATTGCAGCCCTTCTCTATCTCGTCTCCGGGGTCCTGTTCATTCTGGCTTTGCGCGGGCTTTCCAGCCCAGAGACCAGCCGTCAAGGCAATATGTATGGCATGGTCGGTATGGCGATTTCGGTCGTTACGACTTTGTTGGCCGTCAAGCTTGATGTCACCACGATTGGCCTCATCCTCGCTGCAACCGCTATTGGCGGTGGGGTTGGGGCGGTTCTGGCGCGCAAGATCGCCATGACCAGCATGCCACAATTGGTGGCAGCTTTTCACTCGCTCGTCGGTCTAGCCGCTGTTCTAATTGCAGGCGCGGCCATGTACAGCCCTGAGGCTTTCCATATTGCGGCTGAAGGTGGCGGCATTAAAACCGCATCCTTGATCGAAATGGGTCTTGGGATTGCCATTGGCTCAATCACCTTTACCGGCTCGCTGATCGCTTTTGCTAAGCTGAATGGCAATATGAGTGGCGCGCCCATCATCCTACCTGCCCGCCATTTACTGAACATCGTGATTTTGGTTGGGATTATCGCCCTTATTGGCGTCTTGATCGCCAGTCAGGGTGCCGCTTTGTGGGCATTCTGGGCGCTTGTCGGCTTGTCCTTCCTCTTAGGCGTGACCTTGATCATCCCTATCGGCGGCGCAGATATGCCGGTTGTCGTCTCCATGCTCAACTCCTACTCGGGTTGGGCAGCGGCAGCTTTGGGCTTCACGCTTGAGAATAATGCGCTGATCATCACTGGGGCCTTGGTCGGATCATCTGGCGCAATCCTATCCTACATCATGTGTAAGGGCATGAACCGCAGCTTTATCTCGGTCATCTTGGGTGGCTTTGGTGCCGCTGATGGCGCGGCTGTTGCGGGTGGCAAGGTGGAAACGCGTCCCGTTAAACAGGGCAGCGCCGAAGATGCGGCCTTCATCATGAAGAATGCAGAGCGCGTCATTATTGTTCCAGGCTATGGGATGGCGGTGGCGCAAGCCCAGCACGCGCTGAAAGAAATGGCCGACAAGCTGAAAGCCGAAGGCGTCGAAGTGAAATACGCCATCCATCCCGTCGCGGGACGGATGCCGGGCCATATGAACGTCCTCTTGGCAGAAGCCCAAGTGCCCTATGACGAGGTTTTTGAGTTGGAAGATATCAACTCAGAATTTGGTCAAGCAGACGTGGCCTATGTGATCGGCGCAAATGATGTGACCAATCCTTCGGCAAAAACCGATCCGCAAAGCCCGATCTTCGGCATGCCAATCTTGGACGTGGAAAAAGCAAAGACGGTGTTGTTCATCAAGCGCGGCATGGGTTCTGGCTATGCAGGGGTCGAGAACGAACTCTTCTTCCGCGAAAATACCATGATGTTGTTTGCAGACGCCAAGAAGATGACCGAAGCCATCGTGAAGTCATTGTGATCAGTGAATTATTAAACTGATCACTTTATTAACAGGGTTTCTAGACTCGTTTGAGCACTTTTGAGACCCCGATGACACGACTAAAGCTTTCAGATTACCTCGCCAAGCCGGCCATTCTTGCGGGATGCCTTGCGCTGGTTTGGCTCGGTAGTTTAGCTTTAGCGGTGGCCCTTTATCCTGCGACGGATATTTCCTGGCGCTACTTCGTCGCGGGCGGTATTCTGGAAGGCAAGGTTCTTTACAGAGACCTGGTTGAACTCAACCCCCCGCTTTGGTTCTGGGCCGCTATTCCCAGCGTGTGGATTGGGGATGTTCTTGGTGTCGGGGCTCATGTTGCCGCGATGAGCTTGGCACATCTCAGCAGCCTGTTTGCATTGGCACTGTTTGCCAAGGGCGTTGACGGCATTCTATCCAAATCAGAGCGTGGCTTTGCATTGGTGGGCTTTTTAGTCGCTATTTTATGGGTGGCAGTTGCCGATGTGGGTCAGCGCGAGCAATCGGCATTGATCGCAGGTATTTTGTGGCTGGTTTTGGCGCTGCGGCGTGATGCACAATTACCCGTATCACTCGGCCTTGCCGTCAGCATTGCCTGTTTTAGCGCCTATGGCTTTGCGCTAAAGCACTATTTTGTTCTCATTCCCCTTGCCGTCGAACTTGTTCTTGCGCTGCGCCTGGGCAAAAAGTGGCACCCATTTCGGCCAGAGACCCTTGTCTTGGGAGGCTTGGCGATCGGGTATGCGCTATCGGTATTTTTCTTTGCGCACGATTTTTTAACGCAGATCGTGCCGATGGCTGCAATCTCCTATGATGCTTTCGGCGTACGGTCACGGCTGCCGCCGGAGCAGGCACTTTTTCAGATCATCGGCCCAGCCCAATTTTTATTGGTGCCCCTGATCCTTGCCGTCCGATTGAAAGACAGTCGGCCGATTATTTTAGGGCTTTTGGGCCTTAGCCTGCTGTTTTTGCTCATCGTCATTGTCCAGATGAAGGGGTTTTTCTACCACTACATCGCCTTAAAAGGTGTTTGCTTGCTTATCATGGCGCTATGGGTTGCACGGGATGAGCCGATGCCCTTGCTGGACAGCCTTCTGGTTCGACTTGGGCTTTTGGGTTTCATTTTTTCAATGTCCGTCAGTCCTCTGCAAACTGTCATTAAAGAAGGCGCGACACCGGTTTCAGAGAATTTGGTTCGTTTGATCCAAGCTGAGCCGCCCTCAAACCGCATCATGATCCTTTCGACCGTGCCGCAGAACAGCTTTCATGTTTTGGCGCAGCAAGGCCGCAGCTTTGGTTCCCGCCATTATTCGATGTGGATGGTCCCGGGACTCATGGTTCGAGTACAAGACCCGAAGATGGCGCGAGCCGCTGAAGATCAATTAGCTCGCGTCCGCCGGGACTATCTGGAAGATATCCAGTGTTTCGCGCCCACCATTGTGATTTCTCAAAGTGAGCGCTTTGAAGGGCTAAGGCCGATCCAGACCGAAGGGATGGCATTTGTGCGTAAGGACCCGGTGGCGGATCGCTGGATGGCTGATCACTATCGCCTTGAATCACGCTTAGACGACTTTCAAATTTGGCGTCAGGTGAAGCCCGTGGACTCCAAAGACGCCAATTGCCCATCAAAGAGCCGGTAAATCCAGCGCTTTTCGGAGGGCGCTGGCGCATGCCCAGCACGCGCTGTAAGAATTGGCTGAAAAGCAGAAAGCCAAAAGCGTCGACGTGAAATAGGTTATCTACCCTGTCGCGGGGCGGATGCCAGGACACAAGAATGCTTCCTTGGCAGTAGCCGAAATGCCCGATTAAGACGTGTTTGAGTTGGCAGATATCAACTCAGAATTTGGCCAAGCAAACGTGTCCTAAGTGATCGGCGTAAATGATGTGACCAATCCTTCGGCAAAAGCGATCCACAAAGCTGATCCTTTGGAGGCCCATCTTGAAGATCGAAAAAGCGAAGGCCGTTTTGTTTATTAAACGCGGCATGGGTTCAGGCCATGCAGGCATTGAGAAACTACTCTTTTTCCGCGACAACACCATGCTGTTGTTTGCAGATGCCAGGAAAATGACCCAAGCTATCTTAAAATTCTTGTGGTCAGTGGATTATTAAACTGATTACTTTATAAATGGGGCTTTCATAGTTTATTTGAGCTTATCTCAACCCCGATGACACGACAGAAGCTTTCAGATTACCTGGCCAAGCCAAATATTCTTGCGGCATGCCTCGCATTTGTATGGCTCAGTAGTTTGGCTTTCGGCCTAATCTTGGAGCCAACAACCGACATTGCTTGGCGCTATTTCATTGCGGGCGAGGTTCTAGAAGGAAAAACGCTTTATCGCGATATTATAGATCTCAACCCACCGCTTTGGTTCTGGGCCGCCATTCCCAGTGTGTGGATTGGCCATGATTTTGGTGTCGGCGCTCATGCTGTCGCCATGGTCTTGGCGCATCTCAGCAGCCTGATTGCTTTATGGATGTTTGCCAAAGGCATGGATGGCCTCGTTTCCAAATCCGAGCAGCGTGCCGCCATTTTGGGGTTTTTGATCGCAATACTTTGGGTGGCGGTTTCTGATGTCGGCCAGCGCGAACAATCAGCTTTGGTTGCCAGTCTCTTATGGTTGGTACTGGCGCTACGCCGTTACGCACAACTGAAGGTCTCAATCGGCTTTGCGCTTAGCATAGCTTGCTACAGCGCCTATGGTTTTGCCCTGAAGCACTATTTTGTCCTCATTCCCCTCGCTGTGGAGGCTGTTCTTGCGCTGCGCCTTGGGCGGAAATGGCGACCATTTCGGCCTGAAACGCTTGCCTTGGCTGCGTTAGCTCTTGGGTATGGCGTGCTAGTTCTCCGCATTGCACCGGACTTTTTGACGCAGATTGCCCCGATGGCGGCTATATCCTATGACGCGTTTAATGCTTGGACTGGCAAGCCAGCTTGGTTTGCAATCCTCATGATTGTTGGACCGGCCCAATTCATATTGGTGCCTTTGGTTCTTGCTGTCCGACTAAGGGACAAAAGGCCGATCATGCTTGGGTTCCTTGGACTCAGCGTGTTGTTCTTGCTCATCATCATTGTCCAGATGAAGGGCTTTTTCTATCATTACATCGCACTCAAAGGGGTATGTGTGCTCCTCTTGATGCTCTGGCTTGCGCGGGATGTGCCAATGCCGAAGCCGGACAGCCTGTTGGTTCGGCTCGGGCTTTTAGGATTCTTCCTTTCTATGGTCGCAAGCCCTCTCCTTGTCGTTATGACTACAGGTGCTACGCCCGTCTCCCAGAATTTGCGACAATTGATCCAAGCTGAGCCAGCCTCAAACCGCATCATGATCCTTTCGACCGTGCCGCAGAACAGCTTTTATGTTCTGGCGCAGCAAGGCCGCAGCTTTGGCTCACGCCATTATTCGATGTGGATGGTTCCGGGTCTGATGGTTCGGGCGGAAGATCCGAAAATGGCGCAAGCGGCTGAGGATCAATTGGCCCGCGTGCGACGGGACTATCTGGAAGATATCCAGTGCTTCGCGCCCAAAATTTTGATTTCCCAAAGTGAGCGCTTTGAAGGTCTAAGGCCGATCCAGACCGACGGCATGGCGTTTCTGCGTCAGGACCCTGTGGTGGATCGTTGGATCGCAGATCACTATCGCTTCGAATCGCGCTTGGAAGACTTTCAAGTTTGGGGCTTGATGAAACCCGTGGACTCTAAAGACGCCAATTGCCGATCAAAGAGCCGGTAAACCCAACGCCTTTCGGATGGCGGCGGCAATCTGGGCCGCCGCACCAAAGGCGGTTTCAGACTGTGAGCCCTGCACGCCACTGCCGCCGGACACGATCAAATCGGCATTTAAGCGGCTGGGCCCTGTCCAACGCTCATAGGCGGGGCGGACAGTTGATAAATATTGAGCTGCAACAGTCTCAGGTGTCCTGCCCCGCTCGTGAATGTCGCGCAACAGACGACGGAGCAGCCGGATATCTGAGGGCGTATCCACAAAGACTTTCAAATCGCACAAATCATAAATGGCACTGTCGCACAGGGTGTGGGTACCTTCTAAAATGACCACATCACAGGGTGGCAGGCGGTGAGTTGCCTCGCGCCGTCCGTGGATCGTGAAGTCATAGATGGGCACATCTACAACCTCGCCCGCCTTAATCGCTTTTAGATGCTGCTCCAAAAGCACATGATCGCGTGCTTCTGGCGTGTCGAAGTCGTAGGTGGCGGCGTCAAAGCCCGGAAGAGAGCGACTATCCTTGTAATAATCGTCTTGAGAGACAATGCGCGCCGAGAGCGGCCGCAAGAGCCCTACTAATTGCGCAGCGGTAGTCGTCTTGCCAGAGCCTGAACCACCGCTGATGGCGACCAAAAAGGGGGAAGTTGCCACGCCTACTTATCCAAGGCGGACGGCGGTGCCGCTCGCAGCTACCATCATCATCGTCCCTTGATGGACGCCGCCTTCAAAATCGATGGAAACGCCAATAACGGCATCGGCACCAAGGGCTTTCGCTTCGATCATCAACTCATCAATCGCAACTTGGCGCGCCTCGCGCAGGGTCTTCTCATAGGCACCGCTGCGCCCGCCGATCACATCGCGGATACCGGCAAAGAGGTCCCGGAATACGTTGGCCCCGATGACCGCCTCACC
The DNA here is from genome assembly GCA_027485915.1 of Alphaproteobacteria bacterium. Lineage (GTDB taxonomy): Bacteria > Pseudomonadota > Alphaproteobacteria > Caulobacterales > Aquidulcibacteraceae > Aquidulcibacter. The sequence goes on from JAIXQA010000024.1 coordinate 12,372, forward strand.
AGCCACGACACCCAGATAATGGGTCACTTTGCGGCCTTCAACAGATCCAGTTGTTGTTACGATCATTCTACACTCCTTCGATCACCCAAGGGCTGTTGCCTTAATCATTCACAGGGTCTTTCAAAACCGGGGCCGGCATGGTGCCCACAAATGTCTGCACATTACAGCCATAGCCAGGCTTCAGGCGTGCCTCGGCTTGATTAAGGCCAGAGAAATTCACGATCACCCGCTCATCCATATAAACGATCTGAGCGCCATCGATCTGCGGGCCAATTTCGGCGCGGCAGGCTTTCTCGTCCCTGTTTTGCACATAGAGACAGCTGCACATTTGGCGCGCGACAAAGCCCGCACCAATCTCGCCATACTTGCGCGCTTGATAGCCAACCGCCAGCACGATGATGAATATGGCAACGAGAACGATGCCAACGATCGTGGAAAAAGAAGGCAGTTTGCGCACAGGCTATAGAACCTTATAAAGAGAGTCGTTAGAGACCAGCCTAATCCGGTCTGTCCTGTTCATCTAGAGGCTAATGATGCGCCGCGCCATGCGTCCCAGCAGAAATTTCCCCACACTTTCACGCCCAATCTGGCTTGGCCTCGCTGCTTGCGCTGCGATAGCGACCGGTTTGGGGACGTTTGTGGTCGCACAAGACAGTCAAAAGGCGCAAATGGCGGCCTATGCCAAGGCCCCATTGGTGCCTCTGCCGCCTCAGCCCCAGGGTGTGCCGTTCCCCACTGAGACTTGGCCACGGGGGGAAGCGCCGGAAGCCGCTGCCCGGGTCATCAAGACGCAGTTTGAGAAGGCCTTTAACGACTCTAGCTCTCCCATGGGGCAGACACGCGCCGTGATCATTGTTCAGGGTGGCCGGATCGTCGCGGAACGTTATTCAACTGGCTTTGACGAGAAATCGAAGCTGATATCGTGGTCCATGGCCAAAAGCGTAACATCCAGCTTGGTCGGCATTGCGATGATGGACGGTAAGTTGAAGCTAGACCAGCCCTTGAACGACCCCCTGTGGGATGATGGCGACCCGCGGCGGGACATTACGATCCGGCAGGCCCTGCATATGAGCGACGGGCTGCGCTGGCGCGAGGACGGATATGCCGACCCGGTCTCGAACGATGCTGCTAAAATGCTGTTTGGCCCAGGCCGTGAAAACATTGTGGCCTATGTGACCGATCGCCCGACAGAGTTTAAGCCGGGTGAGAAGTGGCGCTATTCTTCTGGCACCACTAATTTGATCTCGGCCGCCATTGCCCGTGCGGTGTCGCCCCGCAGTCTTAAGGACCCGACGGGCGCTGAAGGCTATCGCAACTTCATGTATGATCGGCTGTTCCGTCCTATCGGCATGAATAATGTGGCAGCCGAGTTTGATTTGGCGGGTAATTTTTACGCGTCGTCTTTGATGCATGCGACCGCGCAAGATTGGGCGCGCTTTGGACTTCTCCATCTGCGGGATGGGGTCTGGGACGGCAAGCGCATTCTGCCAGAGGGCTATGTCGACTTCTTGCGGACGCCAACCACGGCAGAAGGGGCGACGGCCTATGGTGCTCATTGGTGGCTGAGCCTGCCAAACAAGCAAGGCACGTTGAAGAATGGACCGTATGATTCGTTTGAAGCGCATGGCTTCCAAGGACAATGGATTGGGGTGATTCCCTCTAAGGATTTGGTGATTGTCCGCTTAGGTCTGATGACGGACGAATCGGGTTGGGATACGTTGGATGCGTGGCTGCAACCAATTGTGGATGCCTTTCCAACTGTCACCAGGCCCTAGGGCTTCGCGATACCCCAAAAAAGCGACTAGAATCGCCAGATTTCTCTTCATCTTCATGAAGAATTCCTACCGGCTGTGTGCTGGCGTTAATCACTCATTAACTGAAAAATACATTTTGCCTGAAAAACCCCATTGACCGCCGCTGCAAGCCACATCCACTATATATGGTGTCTTGCTCTGGGGGCGGGCGCAAATTCTAGGCAGAACGCCGAATCATCCCAATCTGCGCAAAGATGTGAATCGCGCGAACGAACTTGTGTGCACCGCCACATTAGGGGCTGTTCAAAGGATGGGGAATCGGGTGTTCTGAACGGCTGTCGGGGCCGCTAACGATTTGGGAGCAGGAAGAATGAACGGGAATGATGCAGCTACTGCTAATGCCATTGAAGCTGTCGCCAGCGCAGCACCGGCAATAGCGCGCCGTGCCGTCCATCGGGGTAAGCCTAAAGCCGTTCAGCTTCGGATCGTGGAAAGCGTAAAGGTCGACCGGTCGCGCGATGCGCTCTTGACGGATTTCGGCAAAACCACGCTGGAGGATCGTTATTTGCTGCAAGGCGAAAGCTATCAGGATATGTTTGCCCGCGTGGCCACCGCCTATGCTGACGACATTTCCCACGCCCAGCGCCTGTATGATTATATCTCGAAACTGTGGTTCATGCCCGCAACGCCTGTCTTGTCGAATGGCGGGGCCGAGCGTGGCTTGCCCATCTCCTGCTTCCTGAATTCGGTCGACGACAGCCTGGATGGCATCGTGCAGTCCTGGAACGAGAACGTCTGGCTGGCCTCTAATGGCGGCGGCATTGGTACCTATTGGGGCGGTGTGCGCTCCATCGGGGAGAAGATCGGGGCCAATGGCCATACCAGCGGCATCATCCCCTTCATTCGCGTGATGGATTCCTTGACGCTGGCGATCTCGCAAGGCTCGCTGCGCCGCGGTTCGGCTGCTGTCTATCTCGATGTACATCACCCAGAGATCGAAGAATTCCTCGAAATTCGCAAACCTTCAGGCGACTTCAACCGCAAGAGCTTGAACCTGCACCATGGCATCAACATCACCGATGACTTCATGGAAGCGGTGCGCAATGATGGCGATTTCAGCCTGATCAGCCCCAAGACCAACGAAGTGGTACGTACTGTTAAGGCGCGCAAAATCTGGCAGAAAATCTTGGATCTACGTCTACAAACCGGCGAACCATACTTGCTGTTTGTCGACACTGTTAACAAAGCGATGCCAGCTCACCAGCGCAAGCTGGGCTTTAAGGTTCGCCAGTCCAATCTGTGCAGCGAGATCATGTTGCACACCGGCAAAGACCATCTGGGCAAAGACCGCACTGCTGTGTGCTGCCTCTCCTCGCTCAATGCGGAAACCTATATGGAGTGGAAGGACGATCCAAACTTCATCGAGGATATTTTCCGCTTCCTCGACAATGTGTTGGAAGACTTCATCCAGCGCGCACCCGACGAGATGGAGCGCGCAACCTATTCGGCCTTCCGCGAGCGTTCGGTCGGATTGGGCATTATGGGCCTGCACTCCTTCTTGCAAGCCCAAGGCGTGCCGTTTGAAAGCGCCATGGCGAAAAGCTGGAACATGCGGATCTTCAAGCAAGTCCGCCAAGCCGCAGATGCGGCCTCGGTTAAGCTGGCGCAAGAGCGTGGGCCTTGCCCAGACGCTGCCGAACAAGGCGTGATGGCCCGCTTCACCCACAAGCTGGCGATTGCCCCAACGGCATCGATCTCGATCATTTGCGGTGGCACCAGCGCAGGTATTGAGCCTATCCCCGCCAATATCTACACCCACAAGACCTTGTCGGGTTCCTTCTCGGTGAAGAACCCGTATTTGGAAAAGCTCTTGGAGACCAAGGGCCGCAATAATGATGCGACTTGGACGTCAATTCTCGAGAATGAGGGTTCGGTCCAGCACCTCGATTGCCTGACAGAGCTGGAGAAGTCGGTTTACAAGACCGCCTTTGAATTGGACCAGCGTTGGGTGATTGAACTGGCAGCAGACCGCACGCCCTATATCTGCCAAGGCCAAAGCCTCAACGTCTTTATTCCAGGCGATGTGGATAAGTGGGACCTGCACATGCTGCATTGGTCGGCTTGGGAAAAGGGCATTAAGAGCCTGTATTACTGCCGCTCTAAGTCCATCCAGCGCGCCCAAATCGCGGGGTCGGCCAATAAGGGCGAAGACGTGGTCGATATGGAAAGCAGCGCTCCCACTAATTATGATGAGTGCTTGGCCTGCCAATAGGCGGTTAGCATTGAGGGTTTTAAACGCGGGCCTGCCCTTATCGGGCGGGCCCGTTTGCTTTTGGGCCAATCGCAATCTTATTGATCCGCGCAAAGCGCAAGAAAGAGCCCATTGGGAATTCGGTCCAGCTGCGGTTGGCAGTATCAAGGCCTAGGGCTGCGGCCACATCAAACACATAGTCCTGACAGCCAAAGGTCTTGCCTTTGTCGGGGCCGATCAGGCTGGGCCGCAGGCGATAGCGGTTTTCAGAGCGCCAGCGCCGATCCACAGCCAGGGCTGCCTGATAGCGGGCTTCATCGACGCGAACATGAACTTGCAAATGCCGCCACCAGCCATCGTCCACCTTCATCAGGCCCGGCACAAACTCCTGACCCGTCACCGCCCCCCAAGGCAGGATCAGGGCCGCCGCCATCGCCTTGATGGCTTGAATCTGGTCTTGCGCATAATAGCCGCCCTCGCGCGTGCCCGGCTTTGCCAGTGGCGGTGTTTCGGGCCATTCCAGCCATAAATGGCCGATGAAGTCACCCTTGGATGGGGTGGGCTTCGTCGCGATGATGGTGATGACGCGACCGGGCATAGATGTATCGGTGCGTAGATCAAGCGAGGCCGCTTGGGGTACGGGCTCAATCGGTGCGTAATAGGACCGCATCCAAGCGGCCACCACGAGGCCTAGGTTCAAGGCAACCCACGCCAAGAAGGCCAGCAGAATCATTAAAATGACTTTGCCCCGCCGTGCCGTGATTGCGCCCAAGGGGCCGTTTGTGGCAGTCTTTTGCGATGCGCTATTCAATTCGACCTGCCACGTTAGAGGATGCAACCTCTATTCAAGCAATCTATGCCCATCATGTCAAAACAGGCACCGGCACTTTCGAGCTGGACCCACCTGATTTGGCAGAAATCCAAGCCCGCATGACCAAGATTGCAACCCGGGGCAGCCCTTGGCTGGTGGCCTGTGACGAGGCGGGTGGCATCATCG
>JAIXQA010000023.1 GCA_027485915.1 Alphaproteobacteria bacterium
CCCGCTGTCGTACAGGTTCAGGTCAAGGGCAAGCAGTATAGCACGTTTGCCATCGCCCATGACGGCAAACTCCTGATTAATGTCACCTATCAAGGTGCCGTGATGACCGGCAGCGTCGCCGTTGCTTTTGAGCGCGTTGAACTTCGCGCCATCCAAGACTGGGTAGAGACCTTTGTTCGCCAAACAAACCATAGCGGCTTTATTTCGTTTGACTTCTTTGTGGATGAAGCTGGCACAGCCTGGGCGATTGAATGTAATCCGCGCGTCACAAGTGGCGTGCATTTCATCGAGACAGAAGATCTCGCTCTGGCAATCTTAAATCCGGGCACGCATCCGATCCGCTTCAAACAGACAAAGCTCATGCAGCAATTCTACCCGACGCTGACCGAAGTGCAGGCTGCGATGTTCAAAGGCCCGCATTTTTGGGACCGGTTGAAAGTGTTACGCACCGCGGCCGATGTGACCTGGGATGACCGCGATCCTATGCCCTTTATCACCATGCCGATCACGGCATTCTCGATCATTGCTATGTCGATCCGGCAGCAACAAACCTTTGGCCAAGTCTCGACCCAAGACATTTCGTGGTTCGAGGGTGAACGTTTGGAGCTCGTCTAATGGTTTCTTGCCTAGATCTAAAGTCCATGATTAGCTGCAGGGAGCAGGTCTTGAACCTTAAACAACAGAACGGATCGACATGCTGAGTTTCGCGGCTGAAAGTTTGGATATGCCAGAGTCTATGTCTCGGCCGCTGCCCTATGCTACGCCATCCGATCGCGTGGCCTGTCGCGATCTGATCAAAACAGGCTCGCACTCTTTCTATTCCGCATCGTTGCTGTTGCCCGAGGCGCTGCGTGAAGCTGCCTATGCGCTTTATGGCTTTTGTCGTTTGTCAGATGACGCGGTCGATATCGAAAATGGCCAAGGCGACGCGATTGCGCGCCTGCGTGCCCGCCTCGACGGCGTATATTCAGGTCGGCCACAGACCGAAGCGGCGGATCGCTGTTTGGCCGATGTCGTCCGCGCCTATGGCATTCCACGCGCTGTGTTTGATGCTTTGTTAGAGGGTTTTGAATGGGATGTTGCGGAGCGCATCTATGAAACTCTGGCTGATGTCGAAGACTATGGTGAGCGGGTGGCAGGCTCTGTCGGGGCCATGATGGCCGCCTTGATGGGTGTCCGTGATGCGGCCATGGTGGAGCGTGCCTGTGACCTTGGCGTTGCCATGCAGCTGACCAATATTGCCCGCGACATTGGCGAAGATGCCCGCCAAGGACGGCTTTATCTCCCACGTGTTTGGTTGCGTGAAGAAGGCATTGACCCAGAAACTTGGCTTGCCAAGCCTGACTTTTCACCAAGGATTGCCCGCCTAACCGAACGCCTTTTGGCACGAGCTGATGAACTGTATCGCCGCGCAGATCAGGCCATTGCAAGACTGCCCGCGACGGTTCGACCCGCGATTTATGCGGCACGCCTTCTCTATGCCGAAATCGGCAAAGTTATTCGCGCGCAAGGCTATGATTCCATTTCCAAGCGCGCCAGCACAACAGCCGCGCGCAAGGCTTGGCTCGTTGGCGCGGCGATGCAAAAGGCAGCCCGACCGGCACCGAAAGGTGAATTAGCGGTTGCACGTGGTGTCGGTAGGCCCTTGGTGGCTGCCATTGTTCAATCCCCACCGGGCTTTGGCCCGGCGAATAGACGCGGGCCAAGCATGAAAGATGATCTCAATTGGGTCATTGATCTCTTCTCCGACCTTGAAATGCGTGATCGCACCGGGAGCCGAAGCCGATGAACCCGAATCTGATGTTTTTCCTCGAGTTTCTCTTGTTCAGCGGTGTGTTTCTGGTGTTTGCGATCTGGCAAGTGATCTCGCTCTCGCCAAAGCGTATTGCTGCTGAAGAGGCCAAGAAGCAGGCTGAGGCAGAGAAGGCGGCGCTCAAAGAAATGGCCTCAGAAGAAGCGTCTGGGCATCCGAAAGGGTAGCATGGCGCGCACGATTGGCATTTTCAGCCGGTCTAGATTCAAGGTCTCGTGCATCATCAACACGGTCTCGCCCTCAAGCTGGCTCTCAAGGGCTGATCTCGCATAGAAAGGTGTGTCTTCTAGGGTCTTGATTACCCGTGCAGGTTCGGGCCCATCTGACCAAGCTTCGCGATCTATCCCCCAGAATGTTCGGCCTAATCGCTGCTGGGCTGTGGGTGTCGATTGTGAAACACGTCCGTCATGGTCCACTTTCAAATAAGTCGCTTTGCGCGGCCCGGATCGATTTGTGACATCATAAAAGAGCCGTAGGTCGTCCCCGCGATGGGCCCGGCCCCAATGCCAATCTTGAAAAGCCCGCTCCAAAGGCTCTTGGCCGGAATTGGTGTCGAAATAGCCATCGCCAGACCAAGCGAGATTTGGGCTATCAAATGTAAGCTCAACTCGAGCCCGTGGCGCCAAAGGCCGCCACTGGTGCCGACCGTGAAGGTCAAGATCAAAACTGGCCCCAGTTTCGACCTGTGGGATCAGCCGGATTCGACCTTTCAGGCGCGAAGGTATGGGCACGCAAACTTCAAAGATATCCGCCACCAATTCGCTGCCATTATACTGTAGGGAACTGGGTCCAACGCCGAAATGGTGCGCACTTCGATCTAATTGATCTGCCCGCCGTTCGGTCATGGCCCAACGCCCGCCGGCTCCATCCAATCGATAGAGGGCCACATTCATAGCACAATGGTCGAATGGGTTTTCCCATTTGGACCAGGCATAATAAGGGGAAAATACACTGCCGATGAAGGCAATAAGGGTTACGCCATACTTGCCATCATCGCTGACCGCATCCAGATACCACCAAATATAGCCGCCATCGCCACCGACAGCGGCGGTAAAATTGGGGCCTTTGAGGCTTTGATCGGAAGAAAGCTGCACCATTGAGACGCCAGTTCCATGTAAAACCGTTAAAAAGTCAATTGACCTAGACGCTAACCTGTGTCCAAATCATATGACAGATTGAGGTTGGAGAGCGAGATATGTCGCATACAGCACGGATTGAGCGGGCATTGGAAGCCGCTGTTGCCATGGCGCAAGCGGATGATGCAGCGCCCGGATTGGCTGCGGCTCTGCGCTATGCGGTCTTCCCGGGCGGGGCGCGGGTTCGCCCACAACTCTGTCTAGCGGTGTCTGCTGCATGCGGTGGGGCAAACCCAGAGTTGGCCGATGCGGCCGCCGCCGCGATTGAACTTCTCCATTGCGCTTCCTTGGTGCACGATGACTTGCCGTGTTTTGACGATGCGGATCTGCGTCGCGGCAAGCCAACGGTACATGCGAAATTTGGGGTACCTTTGGCGTTGTTGACGGGTGATGCCTTGATTGTCATGGCATTTGACGTACTTGCACGCGCCGGTGTGCAAGACCCAGCTAGACTGCCTGGCTTGATCTCCTGCATCGCACGCGGTGTGGGTGCGCCTTATGGTATCGTGGCGGGACAAGCATGGGAATGCGAAACCTCTGCACCTGTGGAGGCCTATCATCAAGCCAAAACCGGCGCACTCTTCGTGGCTGCAACCACAGCAGGCGCTTTGGCCGCGGGCGCAGACCCAGCGCCTTGGCGCGCCTTAGGCGAGGGCTTAGGTGCCGCCTATCAAGTCGCAGATGATCTGTTGGACGCCCTAGGGGATTGTGAAGAATCCGGCAAAACCAGCGGCCGCGACCACGCTTTGCAGCGGCCGAGTGCGGTGACCTCCTTGGGAGTGCAAGGAGCTGTGGCTCTGTTGGAATCGCATTTGGACCGCGCAGCACAATCCATTCCAGATTGTGCCGGGGCAAAAGCCTTGCGCGAAACCGTGCGGGTTCAGGCCACGCGATTGGTGCCTAAGCAACTTGCCCGCAGCGCTGCCTAGATTTCCATGATACCGCGTTCCTGGCTTGATGCTTGGACAGCTTGGCGCAATAGTTTGGTTTCAAATCCAAGCTTTCAGCGCTGGGCCGCCGGCTTTTTTCTGACCCGCCCGATTGCGCATAAAAGCGCCGATCGGTTGTTCGGTCTAGTCGCTGGCTTTGTTTATTCTCAAGTTTTATTGGCCTGCGTGCAATTGCGCTTGCCGGAACTCTTATCAGATGGTCCCAAAACGACGCAAGCATTGGCCGAGGCGATGGACTTGCCGCTTGTGTCCGCCGCGCGGCTTTTGACCGCGGCCCAGTCTCTCGATCTGGTGGAATTGGCGGGTACAGATCGGTTTGCCTTGGGCATGCAAGGGGCTGCCCTACTTGGCAATGCCGGGCTCGGTGATATGATCCGGCACCACGCATTGTTCTATGCCGACCTTGCTGACCCTGTTGCACTTTTGAGGCACGGCGGTGGGCAAGGACAGTTAGCATCCTTCTGGCCCTATGCGGCCTATGATCGGCCAGACCAAACACAAGCTGATGCCATCTCGCCCTATTCGGCACTCATGGGTGCGACCCAGCCCATGATCGCGAGCGACATTCTTGATGCCTACCCGCTGGCGCGCCATCGGGTCTTGATGGATGTGGGGGGCGGTGAAGGGGCTTTCGCGTCTGCAGCGGCTAATCACGCGTCCCACCTGCAAGTCCGCGTCTTTGACTTGCCCGCCGTGGCAGATCGCGCCCGTGCCCTCTTTGCAGCGGGACCCTTGGCACACAGGGCACAAGCGCTCGGCGGCAATTTCCTCGATGGCGTTTTACCAATGGGGGCGGACATCATCTCGCTCGTCCGCATCCTGCATGACCATGATGATGCAACCGTGATGAAGCTGTTGCGTGCGGCGCGTGCGGCTCTGCCGGCCAACGGCGTCTTGATGATTGCCGAACCCATGTCTGGCTTCCCGGCACCTGACCCAATGGCTGAGGCCTATTTCGGCCTTTACTTAATGGCAATGGGCCGCGGCAAAGCCCGGACGCCTACCGAAATTAGTACCATGGCTAAGGCGGCTGGCTTTAGCCGCATCGTGAACAAACCAACCAGAACGCCTATGCTCGTCCGTGTCTTAATTGCTTATCCTTAGACAAGTCCAGCCAAACACGCCATTTTTCGGGCTTTTTGGCGCAAAAACTTTCCCTCAGTGATCATCACGATTCTGCGTCAGTTTCAATTGACATATCTAATCGTCCAATTAGAGTGACACTCTGGAAGAGTGGGTGTGGATAACGCATTCACGAGGGAAATGTTGGCATGGATACTTTGGCCGTTGTTTTGGAGGCTCCTGAGAAACTCTCGCTGAAAACGCTTGAGCTTAAGGATGCTGGCCGCGACGACGTCATTGTGGATGTCGATTTTAGCGGCATTAGTACCGGTACGGAGCGCTTGCTCTGGAGTGGGCGGATGCCCCCATTTCCGGGCATGGGCTATCCGCTCGTGCCAGGTTATGAATCAGTTGGCCGCGTGGTGGACGCTGGCGAAGATGCAAAATCTCGCATCGGCGAAACAGTTTTCATTCCGGGCTCAACCGGCTTCATCGGCGCGCGGGGCTTGTTTGGCGGTGCCGCACAACGCCTAATCGCCCCCAGCGCTCGCGTCATTTCAATCGAGGAAAACTTAGCCAGTCGCGGCGTTCTCATCGCCCTTGCGGCTACGGCCCGTCACGCGATTGCCGACGGCGCTTTGCCCCCTGAGTTGATCATTGGGCATGGTGTTTTGGGCCGGCTTTTGGCCCGTATCGTCGTGGCCGAAGGCTATCCCGCGCCGCTGGTCTGGGAAACTAATCCAGACCGTCGCGGCGGCGCTATAGGCTATGGCGTCTGCGATCCTTCCGACGATAACCGGCGCGACTATCGTGTCATCCTCGACGCCAGCGGCGCAGGCAGTTTGATCGATAGCTGGATTGGCCGACTGGCCCGCGGTGGCGAGATTGTCTTGGCGGGCTTCTATGACCAGCCAATCAGTTTTGCCTTCCCGCCTGCCTTCATGCGCGAGGCGCGTCTTCGCATTGCCGCAGAATGGACCCCGGCCGACTTGGCCGCAACCTTAGAGCTCGTTGCTGATGGCCGTCTCTCACTTGACGACCTGATCACCCACGAAGTCGAAGCCCAAGGTGCCGCCGGTGCCTACAGGACAGCATTTACCGATGCTGCCTGCCTAAAAATGATCTTGGACTGGAGAGGCTGCGCATGACCGTAACGCTATTGGATAGACGTGCACTGGTAGAAGAAGCTTCGCAGGAGCCTGATCCTGTTCACACAGGTGAAGTCACCAAAGAAACGCAAGTCATTGCAATCTATGGCAAAGGTGGCAGTGGCAAAAGCTTTGCCCTCTCCAATCTCAGTTATATGATGGCCCAGCAAGGCAAGCGCGTTCTGCTAATCGGATGCGATCCCAAGTCGGACACGACCTCGCTCCTATTTGGTGGTAAGTCTTGCCCCACCATTATCGAGACCTCTGCCAAGAAGAAGCTCGCTGGCGAAGAAGTTCGCATCGAAGATGTCTGTTTTGTCCGCGATGGCGTGTTCGCCATGGAATTGGGCGGACCCGAAGTTGGCCGCGGTTGCGGTGGGCGCGGCATCATCCACGGCTTTGAACTTCTTGAGAAGCTCGGCTTTCATGACTGGGGCTTTGACTATGTCCTCCTAGATTTCTTGGGCGACGTGGTCTGCGGCGGCTTTGGCCTGCCGATTGCACGCGACATGTGCCAAAAGGTTATCGTGGTCGGTTCAAACGACCTGCAATCTCTTTATGTCGCCAATAACGTCTGCTCGGCCGTGGAATATTTCCGCAAATTGGGCGGCAATGTCGGTGTCGCTGGCATGCTGATCAATAAGGACGACGGCACTGGCGAGGCGCAGGCCTTTGCAAAAGCTGTTGGCATTCCTGTTCTGTCTGCCATTCCAGCCGATGAAGACATTCGCCGGAAATCGGCGAATTATCAGATCATTGGTACGCCTGGCGATACTTGGGGTCCACTGTTTGAAGAGCTTGCCTCAAATGTGGCTTCGGCCCCGCCTGTGCGTCCAACGCCGCTCACGCAAGACGGCCTCTTAGGACTGTTTGCACCCGACCAAACTGGTGGTGACTTCGTCCTGCGTCCGGCAACCCAAGCCGATATGCGCGGCGGCGTATTCGCTGAAAAGCCAACGCTGGAGGTGGTCTATGACACGGTGTAACCAGCGATGACCGACTATCACGCTTCCTTCCAACCGCCGCTAGACGACGCATCTGCTTCTCCAACACAAGCAGGGCAAGGTTGTCATGCGGGGGCAGAAACGATGGCTGCGGCTGCGAAAGCAGCGGGCAAGTCGGAGATTCTTGATCTCTACGCGGTTGACTATCCAAAGGGGCCGCATGATCAACCACAGAGCATGTGTCCTGCGTTTGGTTCACTGCGCGTTGGGCTGCGGATGCGACGCACCGCGACGGTGCTCTCAGGGTCGGCCTGCTGCGTTTATGGCCTAACCTTTACTTCGCACTTCTATGGTGCGCGCCGCAGCGTTGGCTATGTGCCTTTCAGCTCCGAGACCTTGGTCACGGGCAAGCTGTTTGAAGACATCCGTGATGCGGTGTTCGAACTTGCAGACCCTGTTCATTACGACACGATTGTCGTGACCAATCTTTGCGTACCCACCGCTTCAGGCGTCCCACTTCAGCTCTTGCCCAAAGAAATCAATGGTGTCCGCATTATTGGGATCGATGTGCCGGGCTTTGGCATCCCAACCCATGCTGAGGCAAAGGATGTATTAGCAGGTGCCATGTTGCGCTATGCTCGGACAGAGGCCGAAGCAGGCCCCGTTCAAGCCCCGCAAAACCTTTCAAAGGATCGGCCTACGATCACGCTTCTCGGCGAAATGTTCCCTGCGGATCCCGTTGGCATTGGCATGATGCTAGAGCCTTTGGGCTTGGCTGCTGGACCAGTGGTGCCGACGCGCGAATGGCGTGAGCTTTATGCCGCATTGGATTGCGCCGCCGTTGCCGCGATCCATCCCTTTTATACCGCCAGCATTCGAGAGTTTCAGACGGCGGGCCGCAAAATTGTCGGATCCGCGCCAGTTGGTCGTGACGGCACGGCAGCTTGGCTCGACGCAATCGGCGAGGCCTGTGGCATTGCACAAGCAAAAGTCGACTTCGCGAAAAATCGCTTCCTACCCGCCATTAAGGCCGCTTTGCTGACCGCACCCATCAAAGGGCGTCTCACGGTGTCCGGCTATGAGGGCTCGGAACTTTTGGTTGCCCGTTTGTTGATCGAGAGCGGTGCTGAAGTCGCCTATGTCGGCACAGCCTGCCCACGTACGCCCTGGTCAGAGCCTGATCGTGAATGGCTCGAAAGCAAAGGCGTGATGGTGCAATATCGCGCGTCGTTGGAGCAAGATATCGCGGCTGTCGACGCCATTCGGCCAGACTTAGCCATTGGTACGACGCCCGTGGTCCAACATGCCAAGCAATTGTCGATCCCGGCGCTCTACTTTACCAATCTCATCTCCGCACGTCCCTTGATGGGGCCAGCTGGCGCAGGTTCACTCGCCACCGTGATCAATGCCGCCTTGGCCAATCGGGCTCGGTTTGAGAAAATGACCGCCTTCTTTGACGGTGTTGGATCCCATGACACAGCCGGTGTTTGGGAAGATACGCCTGTTGAGCGACCTGAATTCAAAGCCAAATATGCCAAAGCCTTAGCCGCTTCGCGCGCAGCCGAGGAGGCCGTGGGAACATGACCTTAGTGCTCGATCACGACCGCGCCGGTGGCTATTGGGGGGCTGTCTATGCTTTCACTGCTATCAAGGGCCTGCAAGTCATTATCGATGGGCCAGTTGGGTGCGAAAACCTGCCCGTTACCTCGGTGTTGCATTACACAGATGCCTTGCCGCCGCACGAGCTACCCATTGTTGTTACGGGTCTTGGCGAAGAAGAATTAGGCCAAACTGGAACCGAGGCTGCCATGAAGCGGGCTTGGAAGGCACTTGACCCCCATCTGCCGGCCGTCGTGGTGACCGGTTCCATTGCCGAAATGATCGGCGGTGGCGTGACGCCAGAAGGTACGAATATTCAGCGTTTCTTGCCACGTACCATCGATGAAGATCAGTGGCAAAGCGCTGACCGGGCCCTCACGTGGTTGTGGACGAATTTTGGCACCAAAAAAGTGCCAAAGCTGAAGCCACGCAAGGAAGGCGCAAAGCCCAAGGTCAATATCATAGGTCCAGCCTACGGCATGTTCAATTTGCCATCCGATTTGGCAGAAATCCGGCGCTTGATCGAAGGTATTGGGGCCGAGGTCGGAATGGTCTTCCCGCTCGGTTCACATCTGGCCGACGTCAAGCGACTGGCAGAAGCCGAAGTCAATGTCTGCATGTATCGCGAATTTGGCCGAAATCTTTGTGAAGTCCTTGAGCGGCCCTATCTTCAGGCTCCTATCGGCCTCGAATCGACCACGCTTTTTCTGCGCAAATTGGGTGAGCTGACAGGCCTCGATCCTGAGCCTTTCATCGCCAAGGAAAAGCATACCACCATCAAGCCAATTTGGGATTTGTGGCGTTCGGTTACGCAGGACTTTTTTGGCACGGCCAGCTTCGCCATCGTCGCGAATGAAACTTATGCTCGTGGTGTCCGCAATTTTCTAGAGACCGATATGGGCCTGCCTTGCACCTTCTCGTTCGGTCGCCGTGCCGGGGTGAAACCAGACAACCAGGCTGTTCTGGAAGCGCTGAAAACAAGTCCGCCTTTGATTTTATTCGGCAGCGTGAATGAGCGGATGTATATGGCCGAGCTTGGATCGCGTGCCTGTTTCATTCCGGCAAGCTTCCCCGGCGCCATCATTCGTCGCCACACTGGCACGCCTTTTATGGGTTATTCAGGTGCGACTTATCTGATCCAAGAAGTCTGCAACGCTTTGTTCGATGCGCTATTCCATATTCTACCCTTGGCTGGGCAAATGGATAAGGTTGAGGCTACGCCAGCGCGCCGCCACGTCGAACTGTCGTGGGATGATGATGCCAAGGCCGCCCTTGATGCCATCGTTGATAAACAACCGGTGTTAGTTCGCATTTCAGCCGCTAAGCGTCTGCGCGATAGCGCGGAACGAGCTGCCCGGCTTGCGGGTGAAACCAATGTTATTCTGGAGCGCGTCAAGCGCACCCAGCAAGAAATGGCGTGAGGGGGATGATGATGTCCTACTGCGCCCCTGCTGACGACCTAATTTCGCGGGCTACAGCCCGCGGATTGACCCCTTTGGCTCGCCTTGCGCGCGCCTTCCAAGCCGCCGCGACGGGCTCCGCCGCGACCGGTCCAGCTGTGGGGACTACCACAGCAATAGCCGTCCCAATCAAAATGGAGGGTAATTAATGGCTAGAGACCCAAGTACAGACACATTGACCGGTCTGACAGCACAAGAGGCGAAGGAATTCCATCGTCTGTTCATGCTGGGCTTCATCGGTTTCACTGTGATCGCGATCGTCGCACACTTCCTAGTTTGGTCGTGGCGTCCATGGTTCCCTGGGGTCGGCGGTTACGCCGAACTTCAAGGTGCTGTGGAGCATGCAGCCCAACTGGCACAGACCTTTTTCGGTTAAGGGAGATAACTCATGTATCGGATTTGGCTTCTGTTTGATCCCCGTCGTGTCCTGGTGGCCCTCACGGTCTTCCTGTTCACGTTGGCGATCTTCATCCACTTCATCTTGCTCAGCACTGACCGGTTCAACTGGATCGAAGGCCCAAAAGCCTCAGCTCCAGCCGCAGCTTTGCAACATGATGGCTCAGCAAATACCTGAGCATAACCAACAGCGCGTGTCTGAAAATCCTTTCGGACACGTCCGTGGTGGCAGACGTGCAAGGCCCCCCTGCTTTGTTCGTCTGCCCCGCATTTCATTCATCTCACGAATTCTTTGAAGCAGGCGCTTCTCAGAGCCAAGGAGGACGCGGATCATGGCCTTGCTGAGTTTTGAACGCAAATACCGTGTTCGGGGTGGGACGCTGATTGGCGGCGACCTCTTCGACTTTTGGGTGGGGCCCTTTTACGTGGGCTTCTTTGGAGTAACCGCAATCTTTTTCGCCGTGCTTGGCACGGCACTGATTGCCTATGGGGCGTCGTTGGGCCCGACATGGAACCCGTGGCTGATTGATATTCAGCCACCGGCAGAATCGTATGGTCTTAGCCTTGCACCCTTGAAAGAAGGTGGAATCTGGCAAGTGGTGACTATGTGCGCCATCGGTGCCTTCTGTTCTTGGGCCCTGCGCGAAGTGGAAATCTCGCGCAAGCTCGGTATGGGTTTGCACGTGCCGTTTGCCTTTAGCGTGGCAATCTTCGCCTATGTGACTTTGGTTGTCATCCGTCCCGTCTTGATGGGCGCTTGGTATCACGGATTCCCTTATGGGATATTCACGCATTTGGACTGGGTTTCAAACACCGGCTACAAATACATCAACTTCCACTACAATCCGGCGCATATGGTGGCGGTCACCTTCTTCTTTGTGAACACGTTTGCATTGGCGTTGCATGGCTCGCTCATTCTGTCCGCGACCAACCCTGGCAAAGGGGAGGTGGTTAAAACCCCGGAACATGAAGACACATTCTTCCGCGACATTCTTGGCTACTCCATCGGCACGCTTGGGATCCACCGCTTAGGCCTGTTCTTGGCGCTTTCGGCTGGCTTTTGGAGTGCGGTGTGTATCGTGATCAGCGGTCCAGTCTGGTCGCTTGGTTGGCCCGAGTGGTGGGACATGTGGCTTAAACTCCCAATCTGGGGCTAATAGGCAGGAGCACGCAAAATGGCTGGCTATCAAAACATCTTTACTCAAGTCCAAGTACGAGGCCCTGTCGAGCTTGGGGTTCCACTCCCTAAGGGAAGCTTGGAACGTGATGGGGAAGGCTTTATTGGCATTTCCCGTCTATTGGGCATGATTGGCAATGCTCAAATCGGCCCGATCTATTTGGGTTGGACAGGCATCGCCTCTCTCTTCTTTGGCTTCCTCGCCTTTGAAATCATCGGTCTCAATATGCTTGCTTCGGTGAACTGGGATCCGATTGAGTTCATCCGGCGTCTGCCTTGGTTGACCCTCAATCCACCGCCACCAGAACAAGGTTTCAACCTGTTTCCGCCACTTGAACAAGGTGGTTGGTGGGTCATGGCCGGGTTCTTCTTGACCACGTCTTTGATCTTATGGTGGGTTCGCACTTACAACCGTGCCAAGGCTTTGGGTTTGGGCACGCACGTTGCTTGGGCTTTTGCTTCCGCAATCTGGTTGTTCCTCGTCTTGGGCTTCATCCGTCCTGCGCTGATGGGCAGCTGGAGTGAAGCCGTGCCTTATGGGATTTTCACCCATTTGGATTGGACCGGGGCATTCTCGATCACTTATGGCAATCTGTTCTATAATCCGTTCCACTGTCTCTCGATCGTCTTCCTGTATGGGTCGGCACTCTTGTTCGCGATGCATGGGGCAACCATTCTCGCCGTTAGCCGCTATGGCGGTGAGCGGGAGATTGAGCAGATCACAGATCGGGGTACGGCTTCTGAACGGGCTGCCTTGTTCTGGCGCTGGACCATGGGCTTCAATGCCTCGATGGAATCCATTCACCGCTGGGCATGGTGGTTCGCAGTCTTGACCACATTGACGGGCGGCATCGGCATTCTTCTGACCGGTACAGTCGTCAGCGACTGGTATGGTTGGGCAGAAGTGCACAATTACGCGCCACCTCGTTAAGTTAGCAAACCTGATTGGGGCCAATGCCAGTGCATTGGCCCTAATTGGCCCTTATCGGGACGTCAGGTCAAAACATAAGCCCGGATTCTCGGTCAACCCAATCTGGTTGTTCTCTGAGTACTCCATCGCCACTCTCGCCTTAGAAGGAAGCAGGCCATGCGCGATACGCCGCTCTTGGATAAAATCCACACCCCGGCAGACATGCGGTTTCTTGAGCGAGAGCAATTGACCCAATTGGCTGGTGAAGTCCGCGATACCATGATTGACGCGGTGTCGGTGACTGGCGGCCACCTTGGTGCAGGCTTGGGGGTAGTAGAACTGACCGTGGCGCTTCACCATGTCTTTGATACGCCGCAAGACATTCTAATCTGGGATGTTGGTCATCAGGCCTATCCCCACAAAATTCTGACCGGTCGTCGAGATCGCATCCGCACGCTGCGTCAAGCCAATGGCTTATCTGGATTCACCAAAAGGTCTGAAAGCGTCTATGATCCATTTGGGGCCGCACATGCCGCGACATCGATTTCCGCAGCGCTGGGCTTCTGCGTGGCACGTGATCTGAAGGGCGAGAACAACCATGTGATCGCAGTGATTGGTGATGGGTCAATGACCGCCGGCATGGCCTATGAGGCCATGAATATAGCGGCCTCCTCCACCAAGCGCCTCATTGTGATTTTGAACGACAATGATATGTCGATCGCCCCACCGGTTGGGGCGATGAGCAATTATTTCGCGCGGCTTTTATCTGGAAGGTCCTTCCTGTCCTTGCGCAAAGCCGCCAAGAAAATGATTGAAGTTTGGCCGCTGCCATTGGCGGATGCCGCCCGCAAAGCCGATGAATATGCTCGCGGCATGGTTCAAGGTGGCACTTTCTTTGAGGAACTGGGTTTCCACTATATCGGCGTTGTCGATGGTCATGACCTTGATACGCTCGTTCCTATTTTGCGCAATGCCAGTGAGATCGACCACAAGCCTGTCCTGGTTCACGTCCGCACACAAAAGGGCAAGGGCTATGCGCCGGCAGAAAGTGCAGCCGACAAATATCATGGCGTCTCGAAATTCAATGTTATCACAGGCGAACAGCAGAAGGCTCCAGCTGGTCCGCCGTCCTATACCAAAGTGTTTGGCGATTCCTTGGTGCATGAAGCACGCAAGGATTCCCGTGTAGTTGCGATTACAGCTGCTATGCCAACGGGCACCGGCCTTGATGTGTTTGGAGCGGCTTTCCCAGATCGCATGTTTGACGTTGGGATAGCAGAACAGCATGCGGTGACATTTGCAGCTGGCCTTGCAGCAGATGGGATGAAGCCATTTGCAGCAATCTATTCGACCTTCTTGCAGCGCGGTTATGATCAAGTCGTGCACGACGTTGCAATCCAGAAACTGCCTGTGCGCTTTGCGATCGATCGTGCAGGTCTGGTTGGGGCGGATGGGGCTACGCACGCGGGCTCGTTTGACATTGGCTTTTTAGGTGCACTCCCTGGTTTTGTATTGATGGGTGCAGCAGATGAAGTGGAGCTGGCGCGGATGGTTGCAACTTGCGCTGCCTATGACGAAGGTCCCTCGGGTGTGCGCTATCCTCGCGGTGAAGCTTTAGGCCTTGCCATGCCGGCAGATCCAGCACCCCTTGAAATTGGCAAGGGCAGGATTGTCCGCGAAGGAACAAAGATTGCGCTTTTGTCCTTTGGGGCGCGTTTGAGCGACACATTACGGGCAGCGGATCGCCTCAATGCCATGGGCTTGTCTACAACAGTTGCGGATGCGCGGTTCGCAAAGCCAATTGACGAGGACTTGGTGCGTCGCCTAGCACGAGAGCATGAGGTGGTGCTGACGATTGAAGAAGGTGCCGCGGGCGGCTTTGGTGCATTCGTGCTCCACTTCCTCGCTAAGGAGGGGGCCTTAGACAAGGGCCTGCGAATTCGAACGCTAATTTTACCGGATCGATTCCAAGATCAAGCGAGCCCAAGCGCCATGATTGCCGAAGCTGGTCTTGATAGCCTTGGTATTCTGACTGCTGCTCTTGCAGCCCTTGGCCTGGATGAAGCCGCGCGGCATGCGGCATCTGACTTGGTGCGTGCGTAGAACGCACCAAGTGTGCCACCAAGTTTATCAAATAGCTTGATCTTGATCGACTATTTGGCCAAAGCACTCGACGATCCGCCCTGCCTTCTATACAGTAAAAGGCCTAAGAATGGGGAACGTGGGTGCCGGACATTTTCCTATCCTATAACCGAGAGGACCAAGCGAAGGCGCGGCTGTTTGCCGATGCCTTTTCCGCTGAGGGTTTCAAAGTTTGGTGGGACACAACCCTGCGTGCTGGCGAAGCCTATGATGAAGTGACCGAGCGGGCGCTGCGGGAAGCGGGTGCCGTCGTGGTGCTTTGGTCAAAAAAATCCGCAGCCTCACGATGGGTGCGGGCAGAAGCCACTGTGGCGCATCGACAGAAGACCCTTGTGCCCGCCATGATTGAGGCGTGCGAGCGCCCGATTATGTTTGAGCTCACCCAAACGGCTGAACTAAGCCATTGGTCGGGTGACCGAACCGATGCCGCTTGGCGCGCTTTTCTTGCTGATGTGCAACAGCACCTAGCGAACCGATCAAGCGTCGACCAAGGTACGATCACGTCCCAAACTCGAGATGAGCCCAGCATTCAGGAAGTCTATAAGGCCGCCAAGTCAAAGCAGAGCCTCAATCGCCGGACCCTGATTGGCGGCGGCGCAGCCGGCATCAGCCTCGTCGGAACCGGCCTCATTTGGTGGTTAAACCGTCAAGACCAATCGGGAGGTTTGGTTGGCCCCGCTGCCGCGGCTGACAATCGCGTCGCAGTGCTGCCATTCAAAAATCTCAGCGGGGATCCAAAGCAAGATTATTTTGCTGATGGGCTTTCCGCTGAGGTCCGCGCCGAGCTGGCGCGAAATGCTGCCTTGCAGGTAGCGGCGCAAACGTCATCTTCTGCTTTCAAGGATCGGGCGCAGACAGCAAAGGAAATGGCAGACAAGCTGGGCGTCGCTTATCTGCTCGAAGGCAATGCGCGTAAGGCTGAGTCACTTGTGCGCGTGAATGCGGAGTTGATCGATGGCAGAACGGGCTTTAGCCTTTGGGCTGAAACTTTCGAACGTCCGATTGACAATGTGTTTGCGGTTCAAAGCGAGATTGCCGCCTCGGTTACGACTGCCCTGGTTGACCGGGTTGCCCGCAAAGCCATTGAAAGAAAGTCAGAAACTGGTACGAGGCGAATAAGTTCAGGCGGTACGCAAAACGTGGCGGCGTTTGAGCATAAGCTCAAAGGCCGCGCCTTGTTCGAGTCTGCATTAGGCGGGCAAACCGACCTAGATGCCTTGGCGGAGTTTGAGGCGGCCCTCGCCCTAGATCCAAATTATGCGGCGGCCCATGCATGGCGTTCGCGCACCCTCTCTGTTTTGTATGGCCAGTCCCTTACGTCAATGTCCGCTGAAAAGATGCGCTTGGACGCGATCAAAGCCGCACGGAGCGCTGTCGCGATCGCGCCCGAGTTTGCGGATGGCTATTCCGCTTTGGGTTTCAGTCTGTTCAATGTTGGACTGGACGTAAAGGCAGCCAAAACTGTCTTTGAGAGGTCGGTTCAGTTTGGGCGCGGCGATGGCGATGTTCTAACAGGATTTGCCGTGTTTTGTGCGCGCACTGGTCGCTTTGATGAAGCTGTTGCTACCATCGCCCGTGCCATGACGTTAGACCCTCTAAACCCAACGGTGTTTCGTTCTGCAGGAACGATTGAGCTCTTGGCCCGCCGCTACGAGTCAGCCCTGCCATTCTTCGACCGAGCTTTGGGCATCAATCCGAAAATGAGTGTTGCCCCCAGCCTTCGTGGAACTGCCCTCATGCTTCTCGGTCGTCGAGCGGAGGCACGGCAGGCCTATGAGGCTGAGCCCAATCGCGTTTTTGCGTTGCCCGGTCTCGCAATTCTGGACCGTCAAGCAGGCCAAATGGCTGCAGCACAAGCAAATTTCGAGAGGCTAATCCGTGAGGCTGGCGATTCAGGTCTTTATCAGCAAGCACAAGTTCTCGCCATGTGGGGTGATGCAGACCGCGCGGTGGCACAACTGGAGCGGGCCTTTCAAGTGAAAGACGCGGGTTTGGCAAATCTGTTTACCGACCCGCTTTTGGACAAGTTAAAAGGTAATGCAGCCTATCAGCGCTTGGTTAAAGTCATCGGATTTGAATGACGCTTTGGGGGCATAAGCGTTAATTGGCGGTCAATCGCTTAGCTGCCCAAACCCACTCACTATGCATCGCTACCCGAGTATAGACGCCCGGATAGCCGCGATGACCATGACAAGCATCTCAGCTTTCTTCGCTGGGCTAACTATCTAGATTCCTGCGGCCTAGCTCCCGCGGGCACAAGACACTTAAGTTCATCCGTTCGGGCACCTCTAGTTTCTTCGCACAGAGCTCTGTTGGCATAGGCTGTAACGCCACTTTCTGTAGAGTGGGCAAGACGCTATCTCCATCGCTTGACTTGGCGCGATCGAAACAAATTGCGAAGCCCCGGTAAATTTGTCTGGCGCAGGCGGTTTGTTCTTTCTTTGCAAAGGGCCTGACTAACCATTTTAGTCATTGCCAAATCTGCGGGTCAGCATAAGCTCAAGTTCCATTTGTTTGGGAGGGTCTAAAATGCTGAAATTGAAACTCGTCGCGCTTGCCGCTGTTGCCGGCATCGCTTTAGCTGGCTGCAGCCAACAAAAGCCTGCTGAACCTGCTTCAGATGCTGCAGCCACCAATGAGGTTGCGCCTGTCGCGGATGCTGCTGCTGATGCCGCCATGAACGCAACTGATGCGGCTGCAGCCATGCCAACCGAAACTATGAATGCGGTTGATGCTGCTGCGCCTGCTGAGATGCCACCCGCGGCAGACGACCGCGCAAACCCCGATCGCCGGGCACCAGAGGCTCCTAAATAGAAGTGTCGCCTGAAGTCATACGATGGGGCGGGCACAGTGCAGCGATGTAGGTGCCCGCCCTTTGCATTCCTGCCCACGATTAGCGGAGCTGGATGACCTCTTTGGGTGCCGCCATCGCCCGTCGAATCCAGCCTAGATGCGATGACACGCGTGTGTAAACGCCGGGATTTCCGGGAATGGCACAACCTATTCCCCAACTGACAATACCAACTTGCACCGCGATGGTACGCTGGCTCGCATAGTGGTAAACCTTGGTATTCAAAGGCCCACCACTATCACCTTGGCAGGCATCGCGTCCTGGGCCAATTGCGCAAATCACACTGGCATTGATCCGGTTCGGGCTCTTAAGTGCTTGGGCGCAAAACTCATTTGGCATGCGTTTAAGTTGAAAGCCCAAGAGACTTTTTGAATTGCGTCCATCCGGCCCTACAGAAGTTACGCCCCATCCCATGGTGATGAGGTCCTCTTCGGGCTTTAGACGAGGCCCTTCTTGCAAGCTCCCATGTAAGGCGATGGGCTCAATACCAAGCTCGCGAAGCGGTGTAGGCTCATCCCGCGTATCGACAAAATGCACGAGCGCAATGTCGTTGAGCTTTGTCTTCGGGTCATAATCTTGATGAACAATGGCGCGATCAATTTTGAAGGCGACACCTTCAGAGACTGAGAGATCGCCAACCCCGAGCCGGACGGTCAGTCCATAGCGCTGCATCTCGTCACGCTTAATGCAATGAGCCGCTGTCAGGACCCAGTTTGGCGCAATCAGAGACCCGCCGCAGAGGTGATTAAGCTCCCAAAGAGGATATTTACGAAGGGTCGCGGCACTATATTCTGAGGCGGGGATGTTGGTTGATAGCTGGGCCTGCCAAGGCGCTTGGTCCTTATTGAGAAAAACCCCCCCAATACCGCGTCGAACGCAGTTTCTTTTGCTCCCGTCGAGAAACCAAGTGCATCCTTCAAGAACATCTAAATTGTCAAAGGGTGCCACTTCGAAGTCATTATCCGCTCCGCCTTGAACATTTTCCGGTAAAATGAGCGGCGCATCTTGGTCGATTATCTGGGCAAAGGCTGTTGAGCTACTCGCCACAACGGCCAAGCCAGCTGCACCTAATAGACGCACAAAAAGAGCTGAGGCTTTTATGGACATAAAGTTACTCACGGGCGATTGAATGGTCGTAGACTATTGATCACGGCGCTGGAAAAGCAAGATGCAAAAGGCCTAAATCGGTCTGACTAAGCCCTCGACGAGAGCATTAGGCTCCTGTAACGCTGGAGTGAGGGTTTTATTCTAGGTTGGATGTCGAAGTGGTTCGAATGGATGTTTTAGTTTGGCGACACAGCAGCCCCGGAGCACATATAGCAAGAGGCAGTTATGTCTCGGACGCAAATTGGCTGGCTTGTTTCAATGGCTAAAACTGCGGCATTTTCGGCCCCTCCGGCGCCCTCTATCCGCCTTTGTATTGGCGTTACCGGTCATCGCGAAGCCAATCCTGCATTTTCTGTCAATCGCAAAGCAATTGAAGAAGCCCTATGTCAAGCGTTCGATTTGTTTGATGGTGTGGTCGCCGAGGAGCGTGCTGCCAACCCTTCAAAGGTCGTTGCAGCAACCCGGATGCATTCGCTTTTGGTAGATGGGTTGGACCAGATTGCTGCTCGCCAAGCTAAGGACCGCGATTGGGAATTGGTGGCACCTCTGCCATTTGGCCGTAAGCTCAACACCGCGATTAATGCGCATCCAGCAAATGTTGAGGAGGCTCGCTTTTTGCTCTGTGGCGATGGGGCCTGCTCCAAGCCAACTCAAGATCGGGCGGCGACGATAAATGGCCTAGTTGATGGGGCCCGACTGTTTGAATTGGCGGACCGAGATGCTCTGATCGAGCCCCTTTTTCTTGCGAAGCTTTCGGCTCCAACCGATGTTAATGCCGCACAAGCATACTCATTTGCCGCCTCCGAACGTGTCGCCTTGGCTGCGCAAGTGATGATTGAGCAATCGGATATGGTGGTAGGCGTTTGGGACGGAGCCAGTACCAGCTTTGTTGGCGGTACCGGTCATACGATTGCACTGGCTCTATCAATGGGCACCCCTGTCTTGTGGATTGATGCGCGCAACCCTAGAAGTTGGCGTATCCTACAAGTTCCAGAGCATTTGGCGGCCTTACCGCATCTGCCCGGTGAGGCCAATCAACCCACCAAAGAGTTGCGTGCGCTGGTTGAGTCTGTAATGCGTCCAACTCCAGGTAAGGCCAAGTCTGTAAAAGGCGATCATGAAGAAGGCCTTCGGGCACTCGATTCAGAGAAGTGGCGACCTAAGAGCCAATTTCTGTGGCATGGGTATCGCCGTGTGGAGGCGCTATTCGGTTCGGACCGTATCGGTGACCGCTTCCGCAATCTGACGGTCACTTATGAAACCCCTGATGCGATTTTGACTGGCAGCGGCCATTCACAAACTGAAGCCGCTCGAAATCTGTTGCAGCAAGACCCCCACTTTGCCTCAAAAATTTCGACCGACATCCTAAAACGTCTATCTTGGGCCGATGGAATCTCGTCGCATTTGTCGGACGCTTATCGGGGCGGCATGGTTCTGAACTTTTTGTTCGGTGCCTTTGCCGTTGTGGGTGGCATTGCCTACCTGCCGATAGCATCAAGTGAGCAGAAATGGATTTTTGCTGGTTTTGAACTTGTACTACTGGCCGGCATTCTGGCAATCACTTGGGTGGGGCAGAAACGGCGCTGGCATCGACGTTGGTTTGAGACGCGGCGTGTTGCCGAATACCTGCGCCACGCAACGATTCTGCTGACCCTCGGTGTAGCCCGCCCTAGCGGCCGGTGGCCGCGCGGCATACAAACATCCTGGCCTGAATGGTATGTCCGCCATGGGTTGCGCGATGTCGGGCTTCCGCAGGTGACCATAACCTCAGCTTACTTGCGGATCGCGCTTGCTGACCTCGTCCTGCGCCACGTCACGTCGCAAAGCGCCTATCATCGGCAAAAAGCGAAACGTCTGCACAAAACACACCATCGCCTAGACCAGTTGTCCGAGACCCTCTTCACTCTCGCTGTTGTTTCAGTTTCACTTTATCTGGGCCTAAAACTCGCCGGTACGGCACATGTGATTGATAAGGAAGTTGCAAGCCATTTTTCAAAGCTATTCACCTTTCTCGGTGTCTTTTTACCAACCTTCGGCGGCGCGATCGCGTCAATCCGATACTTCGGTGACTTTGAGCGCTTCTCAGCGATTTCAGAAGTCACAGCCGAGAAGCTGGATGTGATCGCTGAAAGAGGCGCAATTTTACTTGCTGGGCCTGAGGAGTTGATCTCTTACGCACAAGTCGCGGAACTCGCCCATGCGACTGATGATGTGGTAGTGAGCGAGATTGAGAATTGGCAATCTGTCTTTGGTGGGAAAAGCATCACAGTACCGGTCTAATAAATACGTGGTTTTCACCGATTTTCAGAGCTTATTTCTCCTGTTTGAGTTCAAATATTTTAATATCAATGCTTTAGCATGGTTCGGATTGATAAGTTCCAATCAAAGCTTTTTACTTGATGTTTATGGTTTTGCCTTAAGTGTGGCGTTCGTGGAGAAAGGCATCTCGTTCAGAAGATGCCGTCTCACGTGCGCATGTCAGAAGGAAGAGTCCGTTGAAAAAGTTTATGCAAAAGTTTCGGAAGGGCGAATCTGGGGCGACGGCCATTGAATATGGTCTGATCGCAGCTTTGATCGCCGTCGTGCTGATCACCTCTTTGGGGCGTCTCGGCAACAATATTAGCCTCCGCTTCAACAGCATCGGCACAGCGGTCGGTAGCCGCTAAATATGGCTCGAGCCAATCGGCTTGTGATCCACAAAAAATAAAAAACGGGGCCGATGGGCCCCGTTTTCGTTTGTGCTATGTTCCTATGCCTCCAGGCTTTAGAATTCATATTCGAGACTGAGCGTAAAGGCCCGACCACGTGGGTCAGCCACCCGTGGGTCCCATGAGCTGCCGCTGCCCAAGTCTGAGTCATAGTTCAAGGTGAATGGTGGATCTTCGTTCAACAAATTCTTGATGCCACCGGTGATCACCATGTTTTTGATCCCGCGATAGGTTACCGTGGTGTTATAGGTGGTATAGCTTTTTACGCGTTGTTGATAATTGGCTGGAACGACGACGCCCGATGCAATGCCCAGATAGCTGGCATTATCCAAATAGCTTGGACGATAGGATTGCGACAATGTCGCCGCCCAATCACCGCGGCTCAGAGTGACATAGGCATTATGCCGCCAAGACAGGGTTAGGTCTTGAAAACGCGTCCATCTATCTACTTCGTTCGCACCATAGGCGGCTGATGGCAGTAGCTTCGACTGGCGGTTGATGATGTGCGTGCCGTCGAGAGCTGCGCTCCACTTGGTGCCTAGGATCTCGCCGCTGTTACGCAAACCGATTTCCAGCCCCTCCATCAAACTGCCACCAGCATTCAGGATCCGACGATCGATGACAGCAATTCGGCCCGACACGGGGTCCCGAACGAACTTGCTTTCGAAGTCGGCATAGTTTTGTTGCAGCTGGGTGCGGGTCAGAGAGGCAATTGTACCGGTCCGCTCAATCCGCCACCAATCCACCGTAGCAGAGGCATTCTTGGCGAACTTCAGCACGAAGCCCACCGAGAGATTCTCAGCTTCTTCAGGGCCAAGGCTCAAGTTGCCGCCAGTCAGTTCCCGAACAGGGCCAAGATCCAAGATATTGCCGCAGCCTGGCAAGGTCGAAACAACCAAGGTCGGGCAAGTCTTTGGATCAACCACTGCGGAACCCAAAGCTAAGTCTGCAGCTGTCACCCCATTATAGATTTGGTTGAATGAAGGCACACGGAAACCTGTGCTGTACGAACCGCGGAAGGTTAGCATCTCAAACGGGCTATATCGGAACGAATATTTTGGATTGGTTGTCCGGCCAAACCCATCATATTCGTCGACCCGACCAGCGATGGTGAATTCGAGATTGTCCAAAACCGGCAAGAAGATTTCGGCAAACATCGCCTTCACGTCGCGGCTAACATTGGCCAGCGCATTGGCATCATCAAACGGCGCACCCAAAATGTTAGCCCGCTCTGCCGCAACCCGCCGGTCGCCGTTAAAGGCATATTCTTCAGTTCGGAAATCGACGCCAATAGCCGCATAGGCTTTGCCGCCCGGGAGCTCAAAGAGCGGACCAGACATCGAACCATCAAACTGGGTCACAGTAAACTTACCGCCAAACAGTCTGACTCCGCGCGCAGAGGCGGTCTCCAATGCTGCCAAGGCTGCGGCCGATTGCTGCTCGCCGGGCAAAAGGAATGGATTCAGGACGCCAGAGTTGAAGACATTGACGATGCCATTGTTCCGTTGAACACCATTCACCGTGAAGGCATTGCGGTAATAATAGCCGCTACCCAATGTCGATTCTGCTTCACTGGTCGCCTGGGAAGCGCCCACGCGATAGTTCCAGTCCCAAAATGGCAATGGACCATCGGCACCTACAAAGTAGCGGCTGGTCTTGGTATTTGTGCTCACTTCACGACGGCCGCATTCAATGCAACGCCAGCGCATGGCGATCGGCAAGTTCAAAGCCCGACGGGCAGCCAAGGCCGTATCTGTTGGGAAAGCTGCGACCAAGGCATTTGCGATACGGTCGTAAACCGCCGCATTGACGCCAGGGATCCGGAAGTAAGCAAAGTTCAGTGAAGTCGAATCCGGACCCGAAATAGCTGTCGCGTTTGGTGTCAACTGGATATGCGAGAAGCGGTTGTCCGTCGTCGCGTCAGAAGCGGTAAATTCACCGACAATCTCATGTTTACCGAAACGATAAACTGCGCGAACAAGACCGTTCAAAGTCTCCTGCTGTTGCTGGATACTCGCTTGTTCACCAGAGTCCCATGAACAAGCCAAACTGGCTGTTACGGAGTTGGTTGGCGAGAACCAGATTTGCTCTGCATAATCGTCCATATCTTTAATGGCGGAACAACCAAGGCCTCCTGGCAAAGCCAAAGGATTGACGCCATTGGTATAACGCAGTGTGGTGGAGCCCGGGACAAGTGGTGCAGTTGCGGTGGTGCCCAACAAAGTCCCGTTTGGTGTGAACGGTGACGTGGCTGACGTCGTCAGCGGGAAAATCGTCCCAAAAGGTGTGCCGCGTGTGTCGGGTGAAAGACCACGGTTGATCTGGAACGTATCAATAAAGTCGCGTTCACTAGCCAGCAATTCGTCATTTTTGCGATAGCTGACGGCTCCCATAATGTTGAAGTTCTGTGTCGAGATATCCCCATAACCGCCCATCAAGGAGGCCTGATAAATATTGCCGCCACCTGCTTCGGTCACATCTGTAAAGATGCGAGCGTTTAGGCCCTGAAAGTCAGTCTTGGTTATAAAATTCATGACGCCGCCAATGGCATCTGTTCCATAGATGGCCGAAGCCCCGTCCTTAAGAACATCGACGCGTTGCATAGCTGCAATCGGCAATTGGTTGATATCAACCGCGCCGCCATTGATCCCGTGCGCCGCAACGCGGCGGCCGTTGAGCAAGATCAGGGTACCTGCAGAGCCTTGACCACGTAAGTTGGCGAACGAACCGCCACGTGCGCCGCGGTTTTCTGTAACGTCCGCGTTGGATGCGAGATTGTCGATCCCTGCGACGTTGGCGGTAAGATAGGCAATCAATTGCTCAGGACTGGAGATGCCTTCGCGCTTCAAATCTTCCCGGCCGACAATCTGAAGCGGTAAGGCACTGGTCTCAACTTGGCGGCGAATACTGGACCCTGTGACAATAATCGTCTCGACCGGTTTGGCTTCAGGTGCTGGCGTGCTTGTGGCCGTCTGTGCCAAGGCGGGCCCTGCCAAGCATGTTATCAAGCCGACTTGTGCCCAATTGCGAAGTTTCATGGCGTATTCTCCTAACGCTCAACGCGAAAACATCAAAAATGAGGGAATTTCGGCCACGACCGCTTTGCCTGTAACTGCCGATGCCCCCATCAGAAAGGATATACTAATCTCGTGTTGCGCAGCGGCGCAAGCACTGGGGCGAACTCATCGGAGTCATTCCGGTGCGCAATCGGCCAAACTTCAGTGACATGCGGTCATGAGACATAAATTTCTCAAGAATGAGTGCAAAAATGACACATGCCATGCTTCAGTTGTGGGCATCTATCCACTTGAAGCCGTTGGTGTTCTAGATTGCGGTGCCAATGACATGCCCGATTCCGGCTGTTAGGGCCATGGCTAACGCCCCCCAGAACGTTACGCGGACAACTGCTGGTAAGGGCTTAGCCCCGCCGGTTGCGGCCCCAAGTCCGCCCAACAGGCCTAGAAATGCCAGCGCGCCAATTGAAACGGCTGGAATGATCATCGAGGATGGGACTAGGATGATGGTCGCCAAAGGCAGAGCTGCCCCAACACTAAAGGTGGCCGCAGAGGTCAGGGCGGCCTGGATTGGCTTGGCGGTGGTGTGTTCGCTAATCCCCAATTCATCGCGGGTATGAGCTGCCAAAGCATCATGGGCGGTCATTTGGACGGCAACCTGCTGGGCCAACTCCTTTTCCAGCCCTCGAGCGACATAAATTGCCGTCAGTTCCGCAAGTTCATGGTCGGGTGTATCAATCAGCTCTTGCCGCTCTTTCGATATGTCCGCCGCTTCGCTATCGGCTTGAGAGCTGACGGAAACATACTCGCCCGCCGCCATGGACATCGCACCAGCCACGAGGCCTGCTACGCCAGTAAGAAGGATTGAGTCTCGGGTTGCTGCAGCTGCCGCAACGCCAACGATCAGGCTGGCGGTTGAAACAATTCCATCATTGGCACCTAGAACGGCTGCGCGAAGCCAACCAATCCGAGCAATGGCGTGACGTTCGATATGTCCATGATAACGTGCCATTGGCTTCTCATCCTTGTTCAGGCGATTGTGAAAATCTGTTTGCGCTAGTTTTTTGGCCTCGTCGAGCAAAGTTAGCCACAATGGCCGCGGCATTTAGTCCTAACCAGGGTGAGGGTTTCATTCTCAACGCATTGGTGTCTAAACTGGTGGTCTCAAGTTCTGAAGGCCGCACCGTATGATACCAATACATTTAGACCCAGCACAGACCCGGATAGGCCTTGTCGGGCGCGGTACATTGGCTGTGCGGCGATTGGGCTGGTTTCAGGGTTTAGGTTCGACGCCTTTTATTTTCTCCGATCGACCTGAGCCAGAATTTGCCTCCGCCGCGGGCGAGGCGTTGATCTCCCGACTTCCCAATTCCGATGATCTGGCGAACTTGCAGGTCTTGTGGATAGCCGACCTAGAACCCGCCGAGGCAGAG
Organism: Alphaproteobacteria bacterium; assembly: GCA_027485915.1. Taxonomy (GTDB): domain Bacteria; phylum Pseudomonadota; class Alphaproteobacteria; order Caulobacterales; family Aquidulcibacteraceae; genus Aquidulcibacter. The sequence continues at coordinate 25,851 of JAIXQA010000023.1, forward strand.
GTTCTAGGCGCGGCAGCACGCGCGGCCAAAGTCCTTCTCAACACTGAAGACGTGCTTCCATTGTGCGATTTCCATACGCCGGCGATTGTTCGTCGTGGACGCTTGGTCTTGAGCGCAGGAACGGGGGGCGGAAGTCCAGCTGCTGCCTCATATGTGCGCGAGCGCCTCACCGCAGCCTTCCCAGACGCTTGGGCAGACATGCTTGAAACCTTAACGGCTGAACGTCTGATCCAAAAGCAGGCCGGGGCCAGCATGGCTGAGATGCGCCAAGCGGCCTTTGAAAAGCTGGTGGCTACTTTCGGGCCGCCTGATCCGTCCGCTCCAAGCTAAGGCAAGACTTCAAAGGCCTCGACGATCCCGCCGTTGGGGGATTGGACCCAAGCGGTTTTCACCCGTCCGTAAGGCTGCAGGCGGCTGGCTTGATCGCTAGTTGTAACCTGAATGCCTTTTTCTCGTACCTTGAGGGCCCAAGCATCCAGATTGGCCACGGGCAATCGTAGAGCGACAATCCCGCGATTGGCGAAACTTGCACGTGGGGCATGATCGACGCCTTCAAGACCATCAAAGCGCATTAATTCAACACGGCCATCTTCGCTTTGGCTTTCCCACAGAATCCCGGATCGACGTGGGATTTGGGTCGACAAATTTACTGGCAAACCGAAATTCGTTGCGACCGGCGTCATATCCTCATAACTTCCGATGAACCATGCGCCAAACCCTAGACCCTCTTGGAAGAAAGCCCGCTCCGCTTCAAAATCCTTCACCATGGTCATCACATTGAACACGCGGCTGATACCCTTTATCGTCTCCCAGCCTTCCAGCTTCGGTACCAACCGCTCATAGATCGACACATTCACGCCATCTGGCCCGCGGATCACCACATTGCGCAATTGAACGCCGCCAAAGCTAAATTCTTGCGGGCTATTATAGGCGGTCCATCCCCTCGCGATTGCTTTGTTATAAATTGTCGTTGCGTCGCGAGAGCGGGTCATCAAAGAGAACCAGCCCCCGGGGTCCCAAGCCTGTGCAGCGGGCCTAATTGGCACCGAGGTGACACCTTTCAAAGTTACAAGCCGGACCCAACCTTTGCCATCGCCCTCGTTCATCAGCAATACCTCAGTCCCGGTAACGCTGGGCGGCAGTTTCCAAGCCTTCAAAATATTGGGATCGATGCGACCACGTGATGCAACTTTCCAGCCCGCGTCCTCGGTGAAGAAGGTGACCCAAGGTGCCGGGTCCGAGACATGGACCAGAACTTCTTGCCAGCCCTTGCCAATTTCAGGCTGCACAGGCTTGGCGGGTGCTGGAAAAGGTGAAACCCAGAAGGTCACAATCGACAAAATGGCAAAGAGGATCGTCCGCATCGCTTCACTCTAACGAGGCTTTCTGTGAAGTCGAGCGTGGATTTTGCTGCCTAGGCGGATCGCCTATTGGGGCCGATTTATCAGGATGGTTGCGCGTGCCAAGGCTACAAAGTGCGACACGCCTTTAGGGGCAGCCAGATAGACGTCTTCCCAGTCGGGATGGAATTTATTCTTAAACCGCCGAACACCCTGAAAATTATATAGCTTCTCGCCATGCTCGTACATAAGCTTGGCCAGATTGGTCACAAAGGGTGAGCGGCTGCACGGTTCCACACCTGCCAAAGGCGATGTGTTTAAGTCAAAAGCCTGGTAGCCTTTGGCTTTGGCCCACAAGAACAGCTCAGCGAACAAATAATCCATTACGCCATTGGGTGCATCTTCGCCATAGCGCATCAGATCAACGCCAATTCGGGACTTGTCTGCGGTGGGCCAGAGAGAAGCAAAGGCAGCGATGTGACCGTCGGCGGCACGCACCGTCGCCAGTGGCAAACGATCGATATAATGCACATCAAAACGACCAAGCCCAAAGCCTTTTTCGCCCCCTGCTTGGTGCACCAGCCATTGATCCGAGATGGTCTGCAAGCGGGCCAGATTGGCACGCACGGCACCTGGCTCCTCAATGTGAACACTAAACTGGTTCTTGATGTGCCGGTTGCGATGGGTACGAATGACTTGCCTCTGCTTCCCCTCTAGCGAAAACGTAGTGAGGTCCAAAACCGCGCGTTCACCGGTCTTTACCTTCTGCAGGTCGAGCGCCTCGACAATGGGGTCAAAGGCTGGGCCAATGCCGTAGAATGCAGGTTTTGCACCGCGCTTGCGGGCTAGGGTGATGAAACGCTGTGCGAGGTCGACGGCTTCTTCGGCCTCCCCGACTGGTGCCCCAAATGCGAGCCAAGTCCGGCCCTTTGGCGCAAAGCTCAAAAAGCTGCGACCGGAAGGGGAAAACAACAAGCGTTTGTCGCCCAACAGAGCAGCATTGGATTGCGGGTCGCAATACGTCGCACGCGACAAAATGAGATCAGCGCGTGCCAAATCGCCTTCGTGCACCTCCAACTTTGGTTTGTTCAAACCAAAGCGGCGGGGAAGCAATCGCGGAGTGGCAAGTTCAGCTGTCATACTCATCCTAGTAGGTGTGGCAGAATGTGATTAATCAAAGACTGACACGAAACCCGAAAGACGCATCTGGCGTAAACAATCTTGAGACCTATATCTAGGAAAGCTCTGGAGCAACTTATTATGCTATTTTCCAAACAGAAGAAATTACAAATCCCAGCGGCTCACGAAGCTTTGAAGGGCAGGCTTACACCGTTAGATGTGCCCGCCCGCCACTTTGTCAATGGTCGGCCCTTGAAGGGCCCCTGGCCGGAGCATCTAAAAACTGTTACTTTTGGGCTTGGTTGTTTCTGGGGGGCAGAGCGCAAGTTCTGGCAAACGCCCGGCGTTTACAGCACTTCAGTCGGTTATAGCGCTGGTTTCACGCCAAACCCAACTTATGAAGAGGTTTGCACGGGCATGACAGGCCATAATGAAGTGGTTCTAGTGGTTTATGACCCGAGTGAGATCACCCTCGAAGGCTTGTTGAAAGTATTTTTCGAAAGTCACGACCCCACTCAGGGCATGCGTCAAGGTGGCGATATTGGGACGCAATATCGTTCTGGAATCTATGTGCATGATGTGCAGGACTTGACCGTTGCCGAAGCTGCTCGCGCCCAGTATGCAGCCGCATTGGCAAAATCGGGTTATGGGCCGATTACGACCGAAGTGATGCGGGCACCGGAATTCTATTATGCTGAGGACTATCACCAACAATATCTGGCTAAGAACCCTGGAGGTTATTGCGGGATTGGTGGAACCGGTGTGGCTTGCTCCATCGGCACCGGTATTGAAGCTTAAAGGGAAGAAGGCATCGTGACCGACACAGATGTGATTGTTGTCGGTGCCGGTGCGGTCGGCCTTGCGGTTGGTCGCGCGCTTGCTAGCCGAGGTAAAAGTGTAATCGTCCTCGAAAAGAATAGTCGGTTTGGCGAGGAGACCTCATCCCGAAATTCCGAAGTTATTCATGCGGGCATGTATTATCCAACAGGCTCTTTGAAGGCCCGCCTTTGTGTGGCGGGTAAGCACGCCATGTATGCTTTCTGCGGCGAGCGTGGGATTTCAGCCCGTGCGCTAGGCAAGTTGATTGTCGCCCCCGCAGCCACAGATGTTGCAGCCTTGCAGGTGATCCATGATCGCGGTCTAGCGAATGATATTCCGGACCTTGAGATCATTGGGCCTGATCGGATCAGGCAGATGGAGCCCGAGATTGTTGCCGAAGCGGCTATCTGGTCGCCATCTAGCGGCATCGTTGATAGCCATTCTTACATGTTAGCTCTCTTAGGCGTGATTGAAGATCATGGTGGTGCGCTTGCGCGCAACGCACCATTCCTAGGTGCCACACCGATCCTCGGAGGTTTTGAGGTCCGCGTCGGTGGCGAAGAACCGATGACCCTGACAACGCGCCAACTTATCTTGTCGGCGGGGCTTTGGTCCACTCAGGCTGGTCATGCGGTTGATGGACTCGACCAGGCCTTTGTTCCAGAAACAAAATTCGCGAAAGGCAATTATTTCACCTATGGTGCAAAGGCCCCCTTCACGCATTTGATCTACCCAATGCCCTCAGCTGGAGGTCTTGGAATTCATGTAACGCCAGATATGAGCGGTCATGCCCGCTTTGGTCCGGACGTCCAGCCGGTAGACACGTTGGATTATCGTGTGGATGAGAGCAGAAAGGCGATCTTTGCTGAGTCGATCCGCGCCTACTGGCCAAATTTGGATGAAAGCCTCATGCAGGCCGATTATACCGGTATCCGGCCGAAAGTTGGCAATGCGCTCACACAATTTGAGGATTTCCGCATCCTCGACCAGTCAAGCCACGGCTTGGAAGGCTTGGTCTGCTTATTCGGGATCGATTCCCCGGGGCTTACCTCTTCTTTCGCTATTGGCGAAGAAGTTGCCCATCGATTAGCTTAACTCACTTGGCTCTGCGATGCGGGAGAGCTAGCCTTGCGCTCCCGCCCGCTGGTAGCAATTACAAGCCAAGCGCTTCTTTCACGGCTTGGTGCATGATTTGTCCGCCACGAACATTAAGGCCTAAGGCGAAACCTGGATCTTCTGCCAAAGCTTGGTCGACGCCTTTGTTGGCCAAAGCCAACATATAAGGTGCAGTCACGCCATTGAGAGCATAGGTTGAAGTCAGTGGCGCGGCCCCTGGCATATTGGCTACGCAATAATGGACCACACCGTCGATGACATAAGTCGGCTCAGCGTGGGTTGTAGCATGCGAGGTTTCGAAGCAACCGCCTTGGTCAATCGAAATATCGACCAACACCGAGCCGTCTTTCATGCGAGACAGCATGTCTTTGGTAACAAGCTTCGGTGCGGAGGCACCGGGGATCAAAACCGCCCCAATAACGAGATCTGCCTCGATACAGGCCTCTTCAACTGCGTCAGGGGTGGACATCAATGTTGTCACCATGCCACCAAACTGGCGATCAATGGCAACCAACGCTGCCTTTGAGCGGTCGAAGACTGTTACATCCGCACGCATGCCATGCGCAATCTCGCATGCATTGAGGCCGGCCACGCCGCCGCCCAAAATGACGACCTTGGCCGGAGCGACACCCGGAACCCCGCCCATCAATTTGCCAAGACCACCTTGTGGCTTCAAAAGACAATGTGCGCCAACCTGGGTTGCCATCCGGCCTGCCACTTCCGACATCGGGGCCAAAAGGGGAAGGCCACCATCACGCCCAACAACGGTTTCATAGGCAATCGCAGTACATCCTGACGCCATGAGCGCTTTGGCTTGTTCTGGATCTGGGGCCAAGTGAAGGTAGGTGAACAAGATATGGTGTGGCTTCAAGCGCGCGCACTCTATCGGTTGCGGCTCTTTGACTTTCACAATCATGGTGGCTGCTGCAAACACGGCATCCGCATCCGGGAGAATTTTAGCGCCCACTTTTTCATAAGCTTCGTTAGAAACACCAATGCCAGCGCCTGCATTCGACTCGACGAACACCTCATGCCCAGCAGCTACGAGCTGTGCCACGGTACCGGGCGTTGCGCCAACGCGGTTTTCTTGAGGCTTAATTTCCTTAGGCACGCCAATTTTCATGTCTGTCTCCTGTGATAGGCAAAGATAACACGCTTTGAATGGCGTTTCCGCGCAAACTTGCCCAGCCATTCTAAATTTGCTAGTGGAAAACGCCAACAAAAAGGCTATTCATGATGGAAATCGCTACGCTCGATGATAAGGACCGCGCTTTGCTCCGCTTATTGCAGCGAGATGGGCGCGCCAGCATCGCAGCTTTGGCCGATAAAATTGCCTTGTCGGAAAGTGCCTGTCGTCGTCGTCTCGACGTATTAGAGAAATCAGGCGTGTTGGAGGGGTATCGGGCGCAGCTGAACGCAGCACGGCTGGGCTTTAGCCTGACGGTATTTGTTTCTATCGCTTTGGGGGCCCAAACTGACCGTGATCTTGCTGCTTTTGAAAGCGCGGTACGCGCCGCACCCGAAGTTCTGGAGTGTTGGTTGATGACGGGAGATTCTGACTATCTGCTCCGCGTCGCAGCCAGGGATGTGGCAGACCTTGAACGTATTCATCGCGAAGTGCTGACTAGGCTACCCAGTGTGGTTAGGGTCAATACAGCCATCGCTATGCGCGCGGTGTCGCCATTAAGAGGGTTGCCAATCCGATGAAGCTGTTCAAACAACATTTAGGCCTTACTGCATTTTTGGCTTTATCGGCCTGCGCAAGTGGTGTGCCGCTTTCCTCCGGTAAACCTTTTGACTTAACTCCGCCAAAGAACGTAGTGGCCGATGGCATTTTTTACAGTCAACGTGCATGGCCGGGCGTGGTGCCAATGCAGGTTGCAATCATTGAAATTGATCTGAAAGCGCAAGGACTATCCCTAGCCGTTTCGGGCGGCAGCCCGTCGGAAAGTTCGGAATTTCTTTCCAAAACGACCTCGACTTATCTGCGGGAGTCTGGGGCAGTCGCTGCAATCAATGGCGGCTATTTTGGTCCGGTGGTCGCGACAGAAGGTCAGGGTCAGGATGCGCAAGGATTTGCAAAGTCTAACGGCCGTTTGATTTCGCCTGCGGCTACACCCGAAACCGCAGGTGTTGCAAAGGCCGTGGTCTGTTTTGACCGCAAACAAGTACAGATCTTGGCAGCCTTGGCTTGCCCTGGGCGCTTCGAAAATGGGTTGGCGGCGGGCCCGCTCTTGGTTCAAGAAGACGTGCTCAAAGTTGATCCAAAGAATTTAACGCGGCATCCCCGCTCCGCCCTTGGTATAAATGCCGAAGCGGACCGTCTCTGGCTTGTGACGATCGATGGCCGCCAAAAGGGATATAGTGACGGGGCAAGTTTCGCCGAAACCGCCTTGGTTTTGCAAGCTTTGGGGGCTGCTGATGCCATCAATCTTGATGGTGGCGGGTCAACTACACTGGTTTACCGCGACCCAGTCCGTGGACCACAACTCCTAAACCGACCAATCCAAGGCGGCATTCCGGGTACGGAGAGACCGGTTGCCACTCACATCGGTGTATTCCTTAAAGCGAAGCCAAAGAGCTGATTGTTGCGTTAGTTTCCGGCCTTAAGGCCCCGCTGGGTTACTAGATAGGTCGCAAATGTCCCTAGCCAATGCCCGCCTTCGTAGTGCTCACCTGTCACAGCGGGTAAGGCAATATCTGAGTGGGTCTTGGCTGCAGCCATAAGGGCCATTTTGCGCTTATCCTGCACGGGTAGGCCGGCCGCCATGCCTTCCAGCATCCACGCACGAGATAGGTTGAGACCATCAGTATGGGCAAGTTTCCCATCGGTCCGATCCGTCACAATGCCCACAGGCAGCCAATCTGCTGTAGCCGTTTTTGGAATGTCTGGTAGGGCTATGCTTAACCATTTAGCATAGGCTTGTGGTTCCAGAACGCGGCGCATGAGGTCTGCTTCCCCCAAACAGGCGGACACGAAATCTTCGCCGCCTGGCTCAAATCGCAACGGGCAGTCGCGGTCTTTGCCAAAATAGGTCATCGCGCGCTCATCGATGAGGGCTATGAAAGCGGTGTCGCCAACCTCAACCGCCCAGTCGCGGGCAAGACCCAATGCAAAGGCAGTTTGCGAATGTTCTCCAACACGCATTGGGGTGCGAAGTTTCGGTAGCCAGCTCTTAAGCTGACTGGCGGCTCGCTGCTCCAGCGGCGCAAAATCGGCCGCCCAAGTCGCAACGCTGGGGTCTTGCTTTGCCCACTGACGCAACTCTGCTCCCAATTGCAGCATCCATGCCAAGCCATAGGGGCGCTCAAACCCGGCTCGACCTGGCGCATTCATATAGGCAAGCTCTGCTTCCAAATTGGCTCTGGTCAGGCTTTTGGCCAAGGCTTGTCGAGCCGCAGGCGTGTAAGATGCTTCCGGATAAAGCCGTGCGAGCCGAGCTAAGAGCCAATGTCCGTGCACCGAAGAATGATGGTCGAAACAGCCGTAAAAGGCAGGCGTCAATTGGCTTGGCGTCCGCGCATCCTCCGCGGAATTCAGCACATGGGCGATTTTATTGGGATATTCCGTGTGAATGCAGGAAAGCGCGAGCTTCGCGAACCGGCTTGTCGCCTCTTCAAAGCCGGACGCTTTAGCGGTCGATGAGTCCATTGTGGCAATCAACAGGGCGAGGATCAAAAAAGGAGAACGGCGCATGCGCTTGTGTGCAACAGCGTGCCTTCAGAGGCAAGCACCTATTTCTCTGGTGCACGCATCGCGGGGAGGGTCTTAGCAACTTGGAAATTGGCCGCGCGCTCATCAGGATGAAGCGGCACCATGCCTCGACCCCGCAGATAACCCCGCAAACCCGCAGCATGGTCAGACAGAAGCTCCATCGCAAACTCCTGAAGTCCTGGCACGACGCCGACATTGGCTTTCTTCACATAGAAATAAAGGGATCGCGACGCAGCATATTCTCCAGAGATAATCGCCTCCGCTGACGGTTCCACGCCATTCAAAGGCGCTGCCTGTAGGCGGTCCATGTTTTCTTCAAAGGAAGAGAAGCCGAAAACGCCAAATTGTTCCGGTGATCGTGACAACGCTTGAACAATCAAACTGTCGTTTTCGCCAGAATCTTTCCAAGCGCCATCTTCGCGGAGGGTTAGCGCCTTTTTCTGGAATTCTTTGTCATCTTTTTCCTTCAATGTCTTCATTTCAGGCACTTGTTCCGCACCCTTGGCCATGACAAGTTCAGCAAAGGCGTCGCGGGTACCCGAGGTTGGCGGCGGGCCCATCACGTCAATCTTAATGGCCGGCAAATTTGGGTTGATTTCATTCCACTTTGTATAAGGATTTGGAATAAATGCCTTTTTAACAGGATCAAAAATCTCCTTCGCCAAAGCTTTGTAGACTTCCTGCTTCGTCAAAGTCACGGGTGTCGCAGACTTTGAGTTGGCAATAACGATCCCATCATAGCCAATCTTGATTTCAACTACCTCTATAACGCCATTCTTTTGACAGGTCTCGAACTCACCCTTTTTGATGCGTCGAGAGGCGTTTGAGATATCGGGAAAACTCGGGCCTAAGCCGCGACAAAAGATGGCAAAGCCACCGCCAGTGCCGGTTGATTCCACACGTGGGGTCTTGAAGCGGCCGCGGGCTGAGAATTGCTCCGCGGCAGCCGCGGAGAATGGAAATAAGGTTGAGGACCCCACAACAGCAACACGGTCGCGGCCGCCGCCTTGGTTGCAGCCTGACAGTATCAGGGTGCCAATTGCCAGAACAGTCAGGCTGAGGTGCTTGAAGCTCATTTCAACATTCCAAACTAGGCGAGGGCGCTAGAGGCGCGCTTTGAGGTTTTACCGTGCGTTAGTCCGCCGATATGACATCCACGCTTCAGTATTATGACAAAATGACGACAAAGGCGTACGGCTGCGACTAGATCATTTTTTTTAGGGCATAAACAAAGTCCAACGCTTCGCGTGGGGTTAGCTGATCGGGGTCCAAGTCTATCAAAGCCTGTTCGAGAGCATTTGGTGTTGTTGAAACTTCCGGAACAGGGCTAGTCGCGGCAAAAAGAGGCAGGTCGTCTAGGGCGCCCGGACCCCCATTGTTCTGGGCTTTTTCGAGTTTGCTCAAAACCGACTTCGCGCGTGCCACTGCGCTCGGCGGCAGGCCTGCAAGCTTGGCCACTTGTACGCCATAAGAACGATCAGCAGCACCATCGACAACTTCATGCAAGAAGACGAGATCGCCCTTCCATTCTTTGGCGCGCAAACTTGCGTTGCCGCAGGCGGGCAATCGTTCTCCTAGAGCAGTGAGTTCATGATAATGTGTAGCAAATAGTGCACGACATTGGTTGGAATCGTGCAGGTGCTCTGCCACGGCCCATGCGATCGCTAAACCGTCATAGGTTGAGGTGCCGCGCCCAATCTCATCGAGAATTACAAAGGCTCGAGGTCCGGCACGGTTCAAGATGGTTGCTGTCTCGACCATCTCGACCATGAAAGTGGACCGCCCTTTGGAAAGGTCATCGGAAGCTCCGACACGGGAGAAAATACGGTCGACGAGACCCATGTGGAGGGATTCTGCTGGCACAAAGCTGCCTGCCTGAGCTAAGATCGCCAATAGAGCGTTCTGCCGCAAATAGGTGGACTTACCGGCCATATTCGGCCCAGTGATAAGCGTAAGGCGTGGCGCTGTTGCGCCTGAGGCATCGAGGCGGCACTGGTTGGACGTAAAGACTTCGCCGGACCTCCGTAGTGCTGCCTCAACTACTGGATGACGCCCGCCACGCACCATAAAGCCGAGCCCACCATCCAGTACGGGTCGGGTCGCGTCCACTTCGACTGCCCACTCTGCAAGTCCAGCGGCTACATCTAAGGTCGCCAGTGCATCGCCGACAGCCCGTAACGCGTCGCTTTGACGTACCACATCGGCAAGGGCCTCGTTCCAAAGCTCTAATTCCCGTGCGAGCGCCTGCTCCGATGCCCGCGCTATTTGCCCATCTAGCTCCATCAATCGCTGATTGGTAAATCGGATCGCACTGGCAGTCGTTTGACGATGGATGAAGAGGGCGTTGAGCGGTGGGCTCATCAGAGCTTCGGCTTGTTTGGGCGTTGCCTCAATAAAGAAGCCCAAAACAGCATTATTCCGGATCTTGAGCGGAAGGCCCGCTTGTTCAGAAACTTCGGCCTGCAGATTGGCCACCACTTGCCGCGCATTGGTCGAAAGCAGACGAATTTCATCCAAAACAGGATCAAACCCGGTCGCGACAAATCCACCATCGCGTGTCAGTAGCCCTGGTTCTGGAATAATCATCGCCATTAGTCGGTATGCGAGTGCCGCCAAAGCCGGCTGATGGATTAGACCAATATCCCTCTGTGCAATAGCAAGTTCTTCAGGAATTTCTGAAGGTAAGCGTGCACTGATCTGGTCACCTTCAATCAAAGCAAGGGCTAGCGCGCGCAGATCGCGCGGTCCCCCGCGGCCCAATTCAAGACGAGACAAAGCACGGTTGACATCGGGGATTTGGCTGAGTGTGTCGCGTAGTTCGCGTCGTTGCTCACTGGCGCTGATGAGATATTCGATCGCGTCAAGACGATCCTTAATTATGGCCAAATCTAACAACGGCCGGCCAATCCGTTCGACTAAAAGTCTTCCACCGGCGGCAGTGCGTGTGCGATCAATCGCGTCTAGCAGCGAGCCTTCCCGTGTACCTCGTTGCGACCGATCTAGTTCTAAACTGATCCGCGTCGTCGCATCGATTGCCATGATACCCGAGGTTTCGACCCGCTTTGGTGGCGTCAAACGCGGGCCGAGCCCGGCCTGAGTAAGGCTGATGTAATCATATACTAGGCCTAGGGCAGTTAGCTCGGCTTTTCCGAAACTGCCAAACCCGTCCAGCGTTTGCACGCCAAAGCCCAGCTCCAGGGTGCGCGCGGCTGACTTCGCGTCTGCCGTCTTGGCAGGGCGAGGCGTGACTGAACCTGAAACAGCGGCGATGGCCTTTGCCCCGGCTCTATCCAAATCGCCGTCTACAATCACTAACTCGCCAATCGATAAGGCAGAGGCTTCATCGATCAGGCGCTGAATCGGTGCTTCCATCACAGCAAATTCACCAGTGGAAACATCTGCCCATGCCAAGGCAGCTTCAAGCCCGCCTGCCGCAAAGGCCACGGCTGCCAAGCGGTTGGCGGTGCGGGGGTCTAGCAGCGACTCCTCCGTCAATGTTCCCGGGGTAATGATGCGGACGACGTCGCGGCGAACAACCGATTTAGAACCACGCTTGCGCGCTTCTGCTGCATCTTCGGTTTGGTCACAAATCGCGATTTTAAAGCCCTTTTTGACTAGTTTCGCGATATAAGTATCCGCAGAATGAGCAGGCACCCCCGCCATGGCGATATCTTCGCCTAAGTGCTGACCTCGCTTGGTCAGCGCGATATCAAGGGCCGCCGCAGCAGTTTTGGCATCTTCAAAGAAGAGTTCATAGAAATCACCCATGCGGAAGAAAAGCAGCGCATCGCGATGCTGCTCTTTGGCAGCTAGGTATTGCGCCATGACGGGTGTGGTTCCTGAGGCTGTCATCAGACGGGTTTAGCTGCGGATTCTTCTGCTGGCAAAGTGTCAAAGACTGTTTTCAAAGAAGACACACGTTGATCGAATGCTCGGCCCGGTCTAGCAAGGATCAAATAGGACAGCGTAGGACGAAAAACATCTGATGAGCAGCGAGCGCAAGACTTTCACAGACCAAGAAGCCCTCGATTTTCACAGCCTGCCTACGCCGGGGAAGATTTCGGTCGTTGCCTCTAAGCCGATGGCAACGCAGCGCGACCTGTCGCTTGCTTATTCCCCTGGCGTTGCGGTTCCAGTCCTCGCGATCTCAAAGGACCCCGACACTGCCTATGACTATACTTCTAAAGGAAATTTGGTCGCGGTCATTTCAAACGGTACTGCCATTCTGGGTTTAGGCAATTTGGGTGCATTGGCCTCCAAGCCGGTGATGGAGGGCAAGTCTGTCTTGTTCAAGCGCTTTGCGGACATCGATTCCATAGACATCGAGCTCGATTCGATGGACTCAGAAGAGATTATTACAACGGTTCGCAACATCTCTTGTACGTTTGGCGGCATCAATCTGGAAGATATCAAAAGCCCTGAATGTTTCATCATTGAGAGCCGTCTGAAAGAATTATGCGACATCCCAGTCTTTCATGATGACCAGCATGGTACAGCGATCATTGCCGCTGCAGGCCTCATCAACGCTTGCGAGATTACAGGCCGTGACTTTAAGGATTTAAAAGTAGTCGTGTCTGGGGCTGGTGCGGCTGGCCTCTCGTGTATTTCCTTGATCAAGACCTTGGGCGTGCCTCATCAAAACGTCATTGTGTGTGACCGTGACGGTGTCGTTTATCGCGGCCGTGAAAAGGGTATGGACCAGTTTAAGTCTGCGCATGCTGTCGACACGCCACTTCGGACTTTGGAAGAAGCCATGAAGGGCGCGGATTGCTTCTTGGGTCTTTCGGCAAAGGGCGCTGTGAACAAGGCGATGGTGGCGAGCATGGCACCAAACCCCATCATATTTGCGATGGCTAATCCCGACCCCGAGATCCGTCCCGAAGAGATTTTGGAAGTGCGAACCGACGCAATTATCGCCACAGGTCGGTCGGATTATGCTAATCAAGTCAACAATGTTCTGGGCTTCCCCTATATCTTCCGCGGGGCACTGGATGTTCGCGCGCGGACCATCAATGAAGAGATGAAGTTGGCAGCGGCGCGTGCCTTGGCTGAACTCGCTCGTGAAGATGTGCCCGATGAAGTTATGGCTGCCTATCATGGTCGACAACTAAAGTTTGGCCCAGGCTACATTATTCCAACTCCTTTCGACCCTCGCCTGATAGCTGCCATTCCCCCCGCCGTAGCACAGGCGGCAATGGATACCGGTGTTGCGCGTAAGCCGATTGAAGATATGGGCGCTTATCGCGATCGATTGGCCCAACGACTCGACCCAACCGCTTCGCTGCTACAAAGTTTGCAAGAAACGGTTCGTGCCAATCCGAAAACCATCGTGTTCGCGGAAGGCGAGGACCCTGCCGTTATCCGCGCAGCCTATCAGTTCGAACAATTGGAAATGGGGAAAGCCATTCTGATTGGTCGCGAAGAGCAGGTTCGCCGGAATAAATCTTTGGTCGGTGTACCAGAGGATTCAGGCCTTCAGATCTTCAATGCCCGCCTTTCTGACCGCAATGTCGACTACACAGACTATCTATATCGCCGCCTCCAGCGTCGTGGCTATTTGTTGCGCGACTGTCAGCGCATGATCAATCAGGATCGGAACGTCTTTGCCGCAACGATGGTGGCCATGGGTGACGCGGACGGGATGGTAACGGGCACCACGCGGACAACTGACCAAGCACTAAGTGAAGTAATGCTTGCAATTGACGCCCCGCCTCGGACCAAGCCGATTGGTCTTTCGGTTCTGATTTCTAAGGGCCGAACCATTTTTGTCGCCGATACCAATGTTACGGAAATGCCCAATGCCGAAGATTTAGCCCGCATAGCCATCCAAGCCGCCGGCGCTGCCAAGCGCTTAGGCTTTGCTCCACGCGTCGCCTTCGTTGCGTATTCCACTTTTGGCCGACCTATGGGTGAGCGATCTGAGAAGTGCCGGGAAGCAACAGCCATTCTCGACCGGATGGAAGAGATTGACTTCGAGTATGAGGGCGAAATGTCGGTTGGCGTAGCGCTCAGCGCTGATTCCCACCGGCTCTATCCATTTTCTAGATTGTCGGGCCCAGCTAATGTCTTGGTCATGCCTGCCATACACTCTGCCCGGATTTCAACGGATCTAGTGGAGTTCTTGGGCGGAGCGACTGTATTGGGGCCGATGATCGTTGGTCTGCGTCACCCAGTGCAAATCTGCTCTTTGTCGGCACCTGTCTCTGAAATTGTGACTTTGGCTACTTTGGCTGCCTATGACGTGAACCCGATCGCTGGTGGCAAGCGCTAAGGGTCGCCATTACCAGGGTTGGGAATAGGATTGTCTCGGGGCAAGCCCTGTTTCGAATTCAAGCAGAATGTCGCGGAATTCTTCCGACGTGGGCGAATCTGCGGCGCCCCCCTTGAAGCGGTAGCTCCAGAAGGACGAGATGTGCGAAATCATACCCATCGAGTGACCAAGATCCAGGAAGAAAATTGGGGCTTCCAGCAAGAACCTGCGGAAGGCCGCCGTATTGCCGCGATGAACTAGGTCTGCAAAGGCGTCATCGTAAAGTGCTAACACTTTACTGCAATTTCTGGCAGCTTCGCGGATCCGCTTGCGAATGGAAGCCTTCAGCGTTCGAATTTCCTCGCGGGTGGCGGCATCATTCCGACCAGATGGTTTTATGTGTTCCATTTCCTGCGTCACACGGATCAGGCTCTGGATCATTTCAGAGAATTGCCATTTGTAGTAAATGAAGCCTTTCCAACTGAAGATGCCTTGGGTGAACTGATCGCCATGTAGGCCCAAAGTCTCTCGCAGCGGGTCTAAGCGCGTGTCTGCATTTGCAGATAGGAGCGCATCAGCCAGTTTGCCAACCATGCCAGCACTTTCCCCGCCATTCTTCGTGCGAAAGGCCATTCGGATCAGTGGAGCCATCTCGGCGCTTGTGAAGCTTTGCATCCGACTGGAGTCAGCGGGGGATATTGAGAAGTAGCACTCCGCAGGTTGGTGATGATTTCTACGCAATTGCTCCCGAACTAGGAACGGATCGAGTGATGGAAGCTCGTTCAACATACTCAGAACCAGAAAGTCTCTTTCCAGTTCCAGTTCACGGTAACCAACCAAGTCACAGATTGCTTGCCGAAAGCCTTTTTGGTTCACAAAAATCGAGCGCCCGCCCAGCTCAAGATCGTCAAAGTCGAGCGGGAAAATAATCTTGGTGGCAACTGAAGTTGAGTTTGGCAGAAGATAGGCCTCATCCCGCCGTAGCCGATGCTTGACTAGAATGGAGCGATTGAGCAGATCGTCCGTGAATAAAGGTGCTTTTTTCCGCATCGGGTCGTTTGCGTAACGCTTTGCGACTAGATTCAGATTAAGCACTCTACTGGTTGACGCGGAAGTCGCCAGTGCAGCTAGGTTACGTACTCCAGACATCGACCGGCCTGTTCCAAATGCGCACTTCGGCGGTAACTGAAGCATTCTCAGTAGTAACACGGAATGAAGGGGTAGCTAATTCAATTGATAAAATTATCGGGAAGCCGCCATTCAGTAAGGGTTTATTCGGATTTGTGCAGTGAGAAACAGTGAAAAATCAGCATTTTGGTTAATGAGCGCATCAAAACAACAGATTGATTGGGTTCGACTATAACACTGGAGCCCGCCTAAATATATCTAACTGTTTCGAACTCTGGGCTTCAATGCCTATTGCTTCAGGCGTGCGCCGGACTGCAACGAGTTTGACTGATTGCCAACCCCAACGGGAACTGGGACACCAGAGCCTATATAATCTGAATTGATGACCAGCCGAGAGTTCCCAGTCAAGCGCACGTTCTGAGCAATCACGACGCTCCATTTTGAGTCTTCCGCGACGCTGCCTGCTGAATCGATTTCCAAATTAGCATTAGCCAAATAGATGGCACCCAAAAGCTTGTCCACATTGGGGGAAGAAACGACCATGTTCGACTGATTTGAGAAATCTGACGCCACGAGAAAACCTGCCCAAGGACCGGTTGCTCGCCCAGTTAAGTCCAGCCTTGCGGCATCCTCAGCAACAAGAGCGCCTCGTTCAAACAATAGGGCCACATCCTTGCCTCTCAGCGCTGCAGCGCCCTCGACCCTAAGACCATTGCAGAAATAATGATCACCTGGCCTCAAGCTTAGAGTCGCTTGATCGGTTACGACAAGGTGCCACTTATGCACCCCGGCTGACAGGTTGAACGTTCCGCGCGCATCAAGAACTATTTTGTCGTTGTCATTTCTACTCGGGCAGTTGGCTCTCGCCGTGATTTGACGGCTTTGAAATGGGTTTGATATCATCAGGGCACCGGCATTCACAGCGGGAGAGAAGCCGGTACCAAATACTCGAAACCTTGTAGCAATTGCTCCTGCTGAAACGCGTCCCAATTCTGCTGATCGAATTGTCCCGTTTGAATGGACAAGGCAGTTGTTAGCTTGGATATGGGCGTTGCCATTCACCGAAATAGCAGAGTCGCCAGCGCGGTCGCGCAGGCCCAACACGCAAAGTGGCTGTTGATTCAGAGACTCGGCTGTGGCTCTGACGCGAATAGTAAATCCGCCCGGGGGAACCAAATTGCCAAAAAATGAGTCTCTATGGGCAAGTCCAATTACCTCGACCGTATTTTTGTCGCCTTGTCGCGTCGTAAAATTAATCTTAAGCCGTGGCGATAAGTCTGTGACTTGCTGATTTGCAAAGTTAATTGCATACGCGCTGATGCTCTCGGACGACATGGATAGTGACGCCTGACGGGCAGCGGCAAGCGCAGCTGCGTCTACAGCTGACTGCATACGGCTTCGTTCTGCGGTCAGCGCGACCATTTCTACAGATATAGCAACGATCATTGCTAGCGGCACAGCCACTAAGCCTGTGATAACCGCTAACTGACCACGCTCGCTTCCGCGCGTAAGCGATGATTGAAGAGTCAAGCTCGTTCAGCCCTTGTTGAGCGTGCGAGAACTCACAAGTGCACTGAATGGAGATATTACTATATAGTAACAAAATTGCTGATTGTTTAACCGCGTCGAAAATTCAGCGGCGAACCCAGATTGTCAGACAGGAATTCCGCGCGCGCTACCCAGAAATTCGAAAGCCCGACCTTATATTGGCACAGGGCTCGTTAGATTTCTCAAAAGTTTACCGGCTATTGCCTAAGTCGGGTCCCGTTGCCATTAGCTTTTTTGTCACCCACACCAATCGGCACTGGCACGCCTGACCCTGCATAGTCGGTGTTGATAACTAGTCGGGCATTTCTATCGAGCAAGATGTCTTTAGCTACTACGACGCTCCACTTTGAGTCTTCAGCAACCGCACCAGCGGCATTGATAATCAGGGTCGCGTTAGGCAAATAGATGGTACCCAGAAGCCGATCCACAAGGCTGGATGAAATTTCCATGTCCTCGTCGTTATCGCGCGTGGTGACGATGACAAAGCCAGCCCAGTCGCCCGTCGTGCGGCCGGTGAGCGAGATGGTGGAGCTTTCCGTGGCATGAAATGTTTCATCCTCATCAAAGACCAAAACCACATTGTCACCCTTTAGGGTTCCACTTCCTTGAACTCTAAGCTCACTGCAGAAATAATGCTCGCCCGCGCCAAGCGTTAGCACGCCGCTTCCCGATACTTGAATGGCTCGCTTGTGGATACCTGCTGGCAGTGTCACACTAGAAGTTCCATTGACGATCAGATTTGCCTGGTACAGACCATTGCATGCGAAGGGGCGTTTAATCACCCGAGTTCTAAAGGGATCAGCCACCCTGAGGGCCCCGCTATTTGCTGCTGGGGAAAACCCCGTTCCAGTAGCGGTGCGCGAGGCTTGAATCGTTCCTGCGGCAACGGCACCCTTCCCTCGTGTTAGCATATTGCCATTTGAGTGAACCAAACAATTGGTGGCCTGCACACTACTGTTCAATAAAGCACTCAACCCCGAAGGCTCATCCTCTTCATCTTCGTTTTCCGGTAATGCCAATACACATAAGGGGGCCTGGTTGAGCGCTTCAGCCACAGCATTAACTTCAATCTTGAAGCCCCCAGGGGGAACCATGTTTCCAAAGAAGGAGCCGCGCAGACCAACCCCAGATACCTGAAAGCCGGTGGCATTTTGGCTGGCAGTAAAGCTCATTGCGATGCGCGGGGCGAGGTCTATAACTTGATTCATCGCAAAGTTTTCGGCAAAGCCATTTGCGTTCCGGGCACTACCGCCAGCTACAGACAGCTCGCGGGCACCAGCTAGTGCTGCAGCATCTACCGCCGCCTGCATCCGAGCTTTTTCACTTGTCAGAGATACCATTTCAATGGTGATGACGACGATCATTCCCAAAGGAATCGCGATCAAGCCTGTGACCACGGCTAAATTGCCGCGCCCGCCGCGCCGACCAGTCTTTTGTCCCTTCGAAAACAACACAGCTTTCCATTACCCTTGTGTAGTAATGGATAGATAATCAGAAACTGGTGTATCAAAGGTTTATGCTGGCACAGAATTGAGTGAAGATAGCGGGAAAGCGCCGCTTTTATCTGTTTTGACATTTGAATTATTGGCCCCATCACCAAGTACGATCTCAATCGCCCTATCGACCTCTTGTGGGCCTTAGCCAAACGTTGTCTGAGCGCGAAGGGGTCTGCCCAAACCCTTTTTGAGTAGGAGAGTAGGCGATAGTTTTTCGCACATCTGATGATGCCCTTTGCGGTGCCCCTTCGATGGCTTGGTCACTAAGCTATGCGAGTGCCAGAATCTGGGCATCGCCAAACCTAAATGATCTCGAATAATCGATGCAAACCTCTGATCCTTCTTGGTGGCGCGGCGCGACGCTCTACCAAATCTATCCGCGCAGCTTTGCCGATTCGAACGGCGATGGTATAGGGGATTTGCCGGGTTTGACAGCAAAGCTCGACTATGTCGCAGATCTAGGGGTAGACGGCATTTGGCTGTCGCCCTTCTTTGCATCGCCGCAGCGTGACTTTGGTTATGATGTTAGTGACCACTACGCCATCGATCCCATGTTCGGCACAATGGCGGACTTTGATGCGCTGATCGCAGAAGCACATGCTTTGGGGCTGCGGGTCGTTATTGATCAAGTTTGGTCCCACACCGCCATTGAACACGCGTGGTTTCAAGAAAGCCGCCAAAATCGGACAAATCCCAAAGCGGACTGGTATGTCTGGGCCGATCCGCTGCTTGACGGGTCATGTCCGACAAACTGGCAAAGCTGGATGGGCGGCGCTACGTGGACATGGGAGCCGCGCCGCGGGCAATATTACTTGCACAACTTCCTGCCCCAGATGCCGGACTTGAACTTTCATTGCCCCCAAGTTCAAGAGGCGATCCTAGATATTGGACGGTTCTGGCTCGATCGCGGGGTCGATGGCTTCCGGCTTGATACCGTCAATTATTACTTCCACGACAAAAGCCTTAGAAACAACCCACCAAAGCCCGGAGATAGTCCGGCCACCATGCAGCGGCACGTTTATAACATCTGTCGGCCTGAAAACCTGCCTTTTTTGAAGGAGATACGGGCGCTTCTTGACGACTTTCCTGGCAGCTTTGTCGTTGGCGAGATTGGGTCAGATGACAATCTTGCGCGGATGATCGAGTACACCGCTGGTACAGATCATCTGCATACGGCCTACTCCTTTCAACTGTTAAGTGATCGTGCTGATCCGGCACATTTTCGAGATGCGATGCAACCTTGGACGCATGGGGCGGGCGCGCGCGCCTGGCCATCTTGGGCATTGAGCAATCACGACTGTGAGCGTGTGGCGAGTCGCTGGAAACTAGATGCCCCAACGCATCAAGTAGCTGAGTTCGCCCTTGCACTCATTGTGTCGCTGCGTGGCACGATCTTTGTGTATCAAG
This sequence comes from Alphaproteobacteria bacterium, assembly GCA_027485915.1. GTDB lineage: Bacteria > Pseudomonadota > Alphaproteobacteria > Caulobacterales > Aquidulcibacteraceae > Aquidulcibacter. The sequence goes on from JAIXQA010000023.1 coordinate 45,789, forward strand.
GTGAAGAATTGGGCTTGTCCCAAGCCGAACTTGCGTTTGAAGATTTGCGAGATCCCCTAGGCATAGCTAATTGGCCAGCAAATAAAGGTCGCGATGGTTGCCGGACGATAATGCCATGGGCACATGGTCAGGCACTCATGGGGTTCTCCAGCACGACGCCTTGGTTGCCGATTGTGGAAGCGCATCGAGATCACAGCGTGGACCTACAATCACAAAATCCTACGTCTGTACTCGCCTTCGCTAAGCACGCTATTGCCCTTCGTAGGGCTAGTTCTGCTTTGCGGCTGGGTGACTTTCAGGTCATTTATGAGGACTTAGCATGCCTGATTTTCTCTCGGACCGCCGGTGAATCAACGTGTCTTGCCGGCTTTAATTTCTCGTCTGAAACGCAGTCGATCTCCAATTTTCATAGAGGTTACCTGCGGCCCGATTTAACGGTTGGAGCCGTCCAAATTGATCCAGACAGAATTATACTCGGTCCAGTTTCGGCGTTTATCGTCTCCCCGCAACTGCCTTTTGAATAAGGATGCTTCCCATGAGCCTCGTCCTCGATCCAGATCTTGATCGCACCTATGACCTAAGGCCAGAGCACATTCGCCAGTTCGAGCGAGACGGCTATATTCATTTGAAGTCCGTTTTATCTCGGGAAGTATTGGCCGCCTATGGTCGCGAAATAACGCGGCTGACCATTGCCCTAAACACCCAAACCAAGCCGTTAGCGGAACGAACGACCTATGATCGAGCTTTCTTGCAAGTCATGAATCTTTGGGAACAAAGCGAGCGGGTTAAGGCCTTTGTTCTAGGCAAGACCCTAGGTCGGATTGCCACAGAACTGATGGGCGTCCGCGGCGTGCGCTTATATCATGATCAGTCACTCTATAAAGAGCCAGGTGGTGGCATTACACCCGCCCATGCCGACCAATACTATTGGCCACTTTCAACTGATCGAACGATCACGGCTTGGATTCCCTTGCAGGATGTTCCGACCGAAATGGGTCCTTTGAGCTTTTATGCTGGAAGCCAACATGAGGCATTTGGGCGGGATTTGGGAATTTCCGATGAGAGCGAGGCCGCAATTACGGCAATGATGGAAGCTCGACGTTTCCCCTTGATCCAGAACCCCTATGACCTTGGGGACGTTAGCTTCCACTTAGGTTGGACTTTCCATAAGGCCGGACCAAACGTATCAAGCCAACCGCGCAGTGTCATGACCATGATTTACATGGATGTTGACATGGTGCTGCAAGAGCCAACCAATGGGATTCAGGAAGGAGATTGGGTACAATGGTGCCCTGGAGCGCGCATTGGTGAAATCATCCAAACGCCAAAAAATCCAGTAATTTATGAGCATAGCGCATGACGTCTTCAAGCAATGTTGCCAGCCGAACTGGTCTTGCTGCCATTACAAATGGCCATGGCGGATTCGTTCTGGACTTTATAAAAATCCGTGCACCGATTGGTGACGAAGTGCGGGTAGCGCTTGGTGCTTCTGGCATATGTCACACCGATTATGCTTCCTTGTCTTGGGACGGTCCGCTGGTAGTTGGTCATGAGGGTGCTGGTTGGGTGGAGGCCATAGGCCCCGACGTTCATGACTTAAAGATTGGCGATCCTGTTCTACTAAATTGGGCCATTCCTTGTGGACATTGCAAGCGGTGTGACACCGGCCACGCTAATATCTGCGAGCGCTCGCACGGAATTGATCCCGAGACTTTAGGTACAAGCCGGGCCGGTCATGATCATACAATCTGGAATGGAAGCGCGATCCAGCGTTCGTTCAATCTAGGCACATTCTCCGAGTTCACCTTGGTCCGCCGTTCTGCCTTAACGCCAATCTTGTCAGGAATTCCGGTCGAGCAGGCGTGCATATTGGGCTGTGGCGTCATGACAGGTGTTGGCTCGGTCTTGAATATTGCGCAGCCTAGTCCCGGCGACATAGTTGCGATTGTTGGTTGTGGAGGTGTCGGCCTATCGGTTGTTCAGGGCGCTCGACTGGCCGGGGCATCCAGAATTATCGCCATTGACGTGCGACAAGATAGCTTAGACCGCGCCAAAGTAATGGGTGCAACCGACCTGCTACTCGCCGACGCTTCTGACACAAATCATGATCAGCTTTCGTCTCAGATTAAGTCTATGACAAATGGTCGCGGCGTCGATTTTGCTTTTGAGGCGACGGGTGTCGCTGCGTTGGCATTTTTGCCGCTACGACTGGTTCGCAATGGCGGGATGGCGGTTCAAGTAAGCGGTGCCCAGGGGGCGGTAGAAGTCCCCATGCCCTTATTCTGGTGGGACAAACGCTACGTAACGCCCCTTTACGGTGGTTGTAACCCAGAGCGCGATTTCCCGCGGTTGATGCGTTGGGCAGTGGAGGGTGCGCTCGATTTGTCTTCCATGATTTCGAAGACCTATCACCTCGAGAATCTGGCAATGGCAATCGATGATATGCTAGCTGGACGCACAGCGAAGGGGGTCGTAATTTTCGAGAATGGTAGAGCCCATGTTTAGGACTTTTGAGCACGCGGACCTATCGATCGACACAATCGGTCTGTCACACGTCACAGTCAAAAGCCAAGCCTTAGGTAGAAGGGCCGATGTAACGGTCTTCATCCCAGACGAAGTGGGAAAGGGGGCCAAACTGCCGATCGTTACGCTTCTTCACGGTGTTTTTGGTTCACATTGGGCTTGGGCCTTTAAGGGCAAAGCGCACCTTACCGCTCGGGCCCTAATGGCGCAAAAGCTGATCCCACCTATGGTTATTCTAATGCCCTCAGATGGACTTTGGGGAGATGGTTCGGGATATATTCCGCATACAGACGCTGATTATGAGAGATGGATCGTCGAAGAAGTCCCGGCCATTGCCTGTCAGTTAACTTCCGCTTGTAGTCCTGCTTCGCCCTACTTTCTCGCCGGACTTTCAATGGGTGGTTTTGCAGCGTTGCGGCTTGGCGCCAAGTATCCCAAACAATTTAAAGCGATCAGCGCACACTCCTCGGCAACTAATTTGGGACAGTTGGCTAAGTTTATCGAGGAAGATACTACTGGTTGGAGTTCGTACCCTATCGACCGCGATGTGTTCACGGCTATGCAAGCCGCTGGAGAGTCTTTGCCACCTATCCGGTTTGATTGTGGCACGGACGACCCGCTTTTAGATGCGAATCGAGTTCTCCACCATGCAATGACGAGCGCGGGCTTCGCTCACATCTATGAAGAGCTTCCTGGCGGTCATTCTTGGGACTATTGGGCGTCTAATTTGCATCGTTCGCTCTTATTTTTTGCCAATTGAAGCACGAAGGTCAGACGCGCATGCTAGCCCCAAAACGTCTCGCCCGATGGCTCTTTACCCTTGCCATTCTCTTGTTCTTCACGCCAGCAGCCGCATTAGAGAAGCACCCGTTGCGTTATGTTGACCCATTCATCGGCACGGATGGTACTGGCCACGTCTTTCCGGGTGCTGTTGTACCTTTTGGAATGGTTGCTCCGGGGCCTGATATGGAAGACAGGGGGTGGAGCTATTCCAGCGGCTATCAGTACCAAGCGCGCTCCATTCTTGGTTTTTCCAACACCCACATCAGTGGGGCGGGAATTGGCGAGTTGGGTGACGTTTTATTGCAGCCTTCCTCAGGCACTAAATGGACTCTCGGAACGACAAGTTTTCGAAGCTCCTTTGACAAGTCGACCGAGAAAGCAAGCCCCGGCTTTTATGCGGTAACATTAAGGGATCACGGCGTTCGAGTTGAACTGACAGCTGGCCAGCGGGTGGCAATCCAGCGATACCGTTTTGAGAGGACAGGCAAGGCGCAAGTCCTACTCGACCTTCAGCACGGCATTTTGTTTGGAGATGGCCCTCGGGTCTTGAAGTCAGACGTCGAAAAGGATCCCACCCATGGCGAAATCAGCGGCACGATATGGTCGAGAAACTGGGTCGAACGTGAGGCTTCTTTCGTTGTTCGATTTGATCGTCCGATCGCCAACATCATCAGTTTGCCCTCTCGGCCAGGTGATCAGGCCCCGCGCTTTATCCTTGAGTTCGAGCTTGGCCAAGCCAAGACCTTAGAGGCGCGCGTTGCTTTATCCACTGTCGATATCGCTGGGGCACGGGCCAATTTGGCCGCTTTCGGTGAGCCAAGCTTTGAGAGTGTCGTGCGATCCGCCCGCAGCCAATGGAACGCTTTGCTGCGTCGGATAGAGATTCAAGGCAGCGACAAAGAGAAGCGAATTTTCTATTCTGCTTTGTACAGAACACTCATTCATCCTAGCGACATTGCCGATGTCGATGGGCGTGTACGCGGCCCTACCGGGGAGATAATCAGGTCGAAGTCGGGCCACTATTACAGTACCCTATCCCTTTGGGACACATTTCGCGGCGTCCACCCACTGTTCACACTGATTGTGCCAGAGCGGGTGGATGGGATGGTTCAGACTTTACTGGAGCACCATCGTGTACAAGGTTACTTGCCACTTTGGACTGCCTGGGGGCGCGAGACTTGGACCATGATTGGCAATCCTGCATTACCTGTCATTGCTGATGCGGTGGTTAAAGGCTTTGAAGGCTTCGACCGGAATGAAGCGCTTGCCGCGATGATCTCCACGTCAACCCAGCCAAGACCAAACGCACCTCCTTGGGCGCAGCGCGATTGGCTCGCCTACGAGAAGTTTGGCTATATACCTTATGATCTAGACGAGGGTGAGGCGGTTTCGAAAACACTAGAGTATGGTATTGGTGATGACGCTGTCGCGCGCGTTGCGCGGTACTTGGGCCAAATTGAATTGGCTCAACGATTTGAGGCTCGGGCTGCAGGTTATCGTCTTTTGTTTGATCCCTCCACCAAGACGATGCGAGCACGAAACCAAATGGGAGGTTGGCGAACCCCATTTGACCCCTTAGTGCCAACGTCACCAATGAATAATCCCGGCGACTATACCGAAGCCAATGCTTGGCAATATACCGCTACGCCTGCTTTGCATGATGTTGAAGGATTCAGAGCGCTGGTTGGTGGACCAAGTGGTTTGGCTCATTGGTTAGACCGTTTTTTTTCAATTCCCTCCCTCGGCGATAATAAGCACTTAGGTCAAGAAGCCTTGATCGGGCAGTATGCACATGGCAACGAGCCAAGCCACCATATCGCCTGGCTCTATGCGTATAGCGACGCGCCGGAACGCGGCTACACAATGATAGATAAGATCGCACGAACGTTCTATTCTGATCGCCCAGACGGCATTATTGGCAATGACGATTGTGGGCAGATGAGCGCCTGGTACGTCTTCGCGAAACTGGGCTTCTATCCAGTTGAAGTGGCGAGTGGGCATTTTACTTTGGGCCGTCCCTTAGTGTCACAAGCGAAGCTTCATCTGGCCAACGGAAAAGTGCTTCTCATTGAGCAGACCGCTGGTTCCAACGTGTTGCTGAATGGTCAAACGCTTCAAGGACCGACGCTGGCCTACCAGAGCATGCTGGCAGGAGGCAGACTATCCTTTCCTCGCCGTGCTAATCAGGCGCCGATGGTTAAGTGAGTTAGCGCAGCCGCGAGTGCAAGAAGGAGAAAGACCGAAAGGCGCGGGCCCAGATAAAGGCTCATCATCCGTTGGGTTGGGAATGAAAAGGTTATGGGTGTTCCCAGAATTTTTTCGGGATGTGCCGAAATGAAGGCTGGATCAGAAGCAAGGCGCATCATATCGCGGCGGCTGCGATACCGCATTAGGCCAAATAGGGTCCAGCCCGGGTCGGTAGGTGTATTCCATGCATCAATATAGCCACCGACTTTGCGCCCCACAATTGCCGGATGGCCACCCCGTCCCAGAAGCACAGGCATGAAACGTTCCGAATAGCGTTTTAGAAGCTCAACCCCCCGCACCTTTTGCCCAGTTCGCGGATCCTCTACGTCACCCATTTCGGCTTTGACGAGATTGAGCATCAGAAACTCACCCCCATCATCTTGCTCGAGAAACGCTTTAAGCGTTGCCCGACTATTACCGGTTTCCTCGAGGCGTTCGCCAACAGAATCGAGAAAGGCTTCAATCTCATGTAACTTCACTGGTCCGTTCCAATTGTCGTACCAAAGCCGGAAGAGAATGTAGAGCACAAGGGCGGTGCCCCAGATGATCCAAGGAGACATGCTCGCTCCTATGATTTTGGTGATTGCGGTGAGGCGGTAGACCGGGTTGGTGCGGCAGGTCGGGCTGGAAGCGGCTTTTGTCCAGTTCGGGAGCCACGCTCAGCGGCCACAGCCTGTAGGCTTGATTGGCAGGCTAGCGACGTTTTCGCGAAATTTGCTTTGAGGCAGGCGCGAACGCCTGCCCGATCGCGAGCCGATGCTTCTCGTGGGCATAGTCGCATCACATCCGAGATACAGGTGCTGCGTACCTTGTCCCGCTCCTTGTCGCTAACGACAGCTCCGCCAGAGCTTCCGGCGGTTAGGAATACGGCAAATGCTGCGATGCTACCAATCACCATCTTGTTAAACTCCGAGATATTTATTGACACATATCATGTCAATATCACACCATCAAGCAAGTTGGCTGGTGGTTTGTCTTGCCATTTTGGCCATTTGAGGCAAGAGATTGGACATGGCCACTGCAACCATCCTAACCTTACCACTACCCTCCGATCTGCCAGGCGACGGCCGACGAGCCCGCAGTCAGACCAGTCGCGATAAAATTGTCGCAGCTGTCTTGCGCTTGATTGAGGGGGGAGACCTTTCGCCAAGCGCAGCGCGCGTTGCCGAGGTAGCCGGTGTGGGTCTTCGCTCAGTATTCCGCCATTTCGATGATATGGATACTTTGTACCAAGAGGTGAGCGAACGTGTAGCAGCCGAAGTCATGCCCCTCTTGCGCGAGGAAGTGATTGGGACGACTTGGAAAGAGCGGCTTTTGCGTATTGTCGAGCGTCGTACTTCTATATTTGAACGAATTCATCCCTTTCGGCTGTCGGCCAGTTTCAAGCGATTTCGTTCGACCTTTTTGACTGAGGAATATCGCCGTACGTTGGACCTTGAGGCGGCCACCGTGGAGGCTTTGTTGCCGGAGCACATTCTCGCTGACCACTTGTCTACTCGCAGCATTAAGGTGGTTTTGAGTTTTCAAAACTGGCATGCTTTGCGTTTTGAGCAAGACTTGTCGATTGAAGAATCGCGCGCAGTTGTAACTCGCTTACTTGGAGATGTCCTTTCCAGTCTAGCAGACTAAATTGACTCTTTGATACATTGTGATGAAGGTCTCTTAGAGCCCGAGTTCAGTCCAGCGGCTCAAATAGATTTTGAACCAAGGCGCGTAGTTTTGAGGGTTGGCCAGAGCATCCGCTTTTAGTTCTTGTACATCGACCCAACGGACTTCTGCAACTTCGTCAGGAGCTAAATCGAACGCAAGGTTTTGTTCCGCCACATCGGCTCTAAAAACCTGGACGCGCTCATGCTCAATCAAATTGTTGGAGACTTCAGCATAATATTCGATCACTTGGGCCGGCCTTAAGACTAGATCGGCTCCGAGTTCCTCAAAGAGCCTGCGCCGCGCGCTAACTTCGGGGGCCTCATTCCAGTGTGGATGCGTGCAGCAGCTATTCGCCCAAAGACCGCCGCAATGATATTTGCTTGCCGCCCGTTTCTGAATGAGCAAATTAGGGCCACAGAAGACGAAGATGGAAACAGCCAGATGCAGAGTTCCGTCCTCATGTGCTTTCATCTTTTCGATCGGAAACAAAAGTCCGTCGCTTCCAATTGCTGGAATGATTGGCTGTTGAGATGATGCGAGCAATTCTTTAGACAGAAGCGGCTCAGTTAGGGTCGCTACGAGATGATTCACTTCGACGACTCCCATGCTGTTGGACTTAAATTCTTGTCCGCTATCGGCTGTGTCTTTGATTTCTTTGTACCTTTGCTCGGTGATGCCCAGCGCCACAATGCTGCATCTTGAACCGGCAGGACCATAAAGAAATGCTCCAATAAAGCTAAGGCGGTCAAGGTGAATAGCAAGACAAAGCCGGTTGCCATCGCAGAGCCTTCAGCGGCGTGGTCCGCACGCGTCATCAGCCAAGCGCATAAGATAAGCGAGCCGATGACGGAAACCGGCATCAAGGCATTCATCGATCGCTTCGGCAAATAGGATTTGAGATGTTCTAAGTGGGCGGGAAAAAACTCATCCGTCAGGTTTGGCACGCCCAAGAATATATTAAGCTTCGCACTGATCCTCATCGCGAATAAAATGCCAAATGTCCAAGCCGCAACTGGATTGGGCTGGCCCCAGGTTAAGCCAATTAGTGCAAGAAGGGTCAGGAAAATGGCGATCTCGTGGTGGATAACAGTTAGTGTAGCGTATTTGAAGCGCGTCCAGCCTTTTGCATCCGCAGGACAAGCCGCTGGCCGAGGACCCGTAATCTTGCCCATTAAGAAGCTCGCCTCATGCCAACCCCAGATAAAGAGCGCGCAGCCTGCTCCAAAATAAGCTGCCGAGCTTGTGTCTTTATCGGCAGTCACGATCACACCGCCAATTGCTAAGGCGAGGACCAGAGCGAACAAGCTGAGCGCGGTGCCGTAGTCCTTGGGCGGCAATCGAACGAGCAAGAGGATGATGCCGGTGCTAAACCACCAAGCAAACACCGTCGAGATAATCGGCACAGCCAAGGTTGCAAGGTCCATCAGCGGCACCACAGCTTGTTGAAATGGTTGCTGTCCGCGGACATCAGCGGGCTTCAGGTACAGTCAGAAATCGGGCGAAGGCCCCTTCGTTTGTGGGACCAAAGGCGCGCAAATCAATCTCTTTCCCAGTTGTAGGGTCAGACATTGTCAAGCGCTTGTTGGGATACAAGGAGAGGTTGAAAGGAACCTCCGCACCAATCTTTCGCAACTTACGGTCGCGCACAAAGCCGCGCATAACAGCCCGCACGAAGGCGTCTTCGCCAGGTGCGATCACGTCCAGTGTTGCTCCATTGTCCGCATTGAGCACGATGACGGAGCCATCTGGCTCATCGCGGAAACGCATCTTTAGGACTTGGTTAGGAACGGGAGTCGAAACGACAGCGTTAACCGGCGGATTGAGATTCTGATACCGTCCGACTGCGGCAGCGATCAGCGATAATGCGATCAAGCTGCCAGCAGCATACAAAGCCCCTTTTGGAAATGGTTCATGGTCAATCGCGCTCATGTGGGAATTCCTTCAGTTAGACTTGTTGGCGCTTGAGGCTGTATTGGCCCACCCTTTGATTGGTGGGTGGGCCAATACAAAGTTAGGCAAGGGCGTGTTCCGCTCCGACACCAGCACCACCCGTAGATTGGGGCTGTTCATCGACGCGTGGCGCGGTCGCATGGGTTTGTTCATGCGCGATGCGAAGGGCCTCGGCTAGCACAGCCGCCGGTTTCGTCGCGTCCCGCAAGCAACGCAAAGAAGGCTGAGGCTGCGCGATAAACCCTGGACGAGCATGCGGCCACAACAAAACAATGGAAATTTTGTTAGGCTTTACCAATTGCAAGGCCACATCGCCGCTGCCATCTGTCATTTGGTTCACAGCAGCGCCTTCAATGATCCTGTAAGGGATATTGATTGCTTTGGTCAGAGCTGCACCAAATCGCATCACGACTCGACGATTGGTCAAGGTATAGACCGTGGTCTTGCTATTCAGATAGGCCAGACCAACTAACAGGCCCAAACCAACGAGGCCAATCGGAGCGACCCATACTGCCGCAAGAAGCGACGTCCCGAGATCTTGACCACGCGATGTGCCGTCTACAACCCGCCATGCCATTAGCAAGACAAAATAGGCTGCAACCCAATCGACCCGGAAAACGCGCCGTGCCATAAGGGTCCAGTCAGGTTCGCCCTGCCAGAGGATGTTTTCACCCTGTGGCAGCTCGCTTGGCAGGCCGCGAATTGGCTCAAAGTCGTGCTCGACGCTCATATCGCGGGCTCCGACCGTGCGGGTGTAGAGTAGAGATAGCCGGCACCGAAGTAGCCAACAATCTTTTCTTCTTCAAGCAAGGTCACTTGGTCTGGCTTCGCTAGCGCGGGTGCTCCAGCGACTTGGCTACCCAAAACAGCGTCTAAGCGGACACGGCTTAGGTTCTTTTGTACGACGCACATGGTCATGGGGACAAGTACATGTTTCGCTGGGCCGCCGTCGGCGGTCACGTCGACTTCCAAATAGCGCACCAGGAATTCAGCGCGATCTACCCAGATATCTTTAATTACGCCACCGGCAGCCCCGTCGAGGCCGACTAGGGGCATGCCGCGCAAATCTGGGTCCTTTTTGTCGATCGAGTAGTCGGTTGCCAGGCGCAATGGCGCGAGCCTCGTTGTGCCATGATTGGTCATGTCTGGCTTATCGGCCCGCATTGCATAAGAGCCAGGACCGATACCGGAGGTCAAAGGATTGCCATCGGGCTCAATCGGTGATCCGGACCATGCGGCTGTCCGCTTATACTGGGTTGCATGGGTGTCGCGCGAATTGTCCGGCTTCACGAGTTTGCTGCCGTCTGGCAAATTATAAGTCTTGGGCAAAGCACGGAAGAACACGCCTGGGGTTGGCTCTAAGACGCCAGAGACGTCATGCTCAAGCGGGAATCCCTCGCGCCGACCTTCGCGCAAGAGATAAAGGACCAACATGAGGAAAAAACCAAAGAATACATAGAGAACAATCTCTGTGACATCCACAGTCCCCGCGAAATAATGGTTATACATGTCACTTCTCCATCTTAGTTAGAGGGTCGGGAATTCGGCGAGCCCAAAACGGCGCTCTCCATTTTTTGCGATTTCCTGTACTTCACGAATTTTCGATGGGCCTGGCGCATGCTTGGCGAGCGGACCGATCGCAACGAGTGCTGCAAACAGCAGCCCGATTTCCAAATGGTAGACGATGCCATAGCTTGTCACTTGGCCGCTAAAAGCCGGCCCAAAAGCGCCAGAACTCGATATCTGTGCGCCGAGATCGCGAATGCCCCCGCCCAGCGCAATGCCTAGTCCGGCAGCGGTCGCCTGAACGCCACCCCATGCTCCAAGCGCTAAGCCCGATTGCTGGCCGTCGCGGGCCAATGCCATGGCCGCAGTCAGTGTTCCAACCGAAAAGAGTCCGCCACCAAGACCAATGCCCATTACTCCTAAGCAGAATAGAGGTGTCAAAGAGACTGCGCCGGCCAAAATTACACCGGCGAAAGCAACGATACCGATCAACGCACCGTACCCCGCGAGTCGGTGGGCTTCGCCATCTCGGCTGAGTTGCTGCGCGGCGAAAGCAAATCCAGTTAAGGTGCCGGCGGCCCAAAGGGCAGTCAATGCAGTTGTCGAGCCCACATTCATCCCGAGAACTTCAGCGCCGTAAGGCTCAAGCAACACATCCTGCATCGCAAAGGCCCCGGCCCCGAGCCCAGTTGAAACCAAGAGCCGAAGGGTGCGACCTTGTTGCATGAGCAGCTTCCATTGCTCACCAAAAACAGGCCTATGACGATCGGGCGCGGTGAGTTCTGGATTTCGAACTTCCTGTTTCCACACAGCAACCGTGTTCAAGATCATCGAAACTAATGCAGCGCCTTGAATGACCTGAATTAATCGAATGGCGTCAAAATCAACCAGCAAGCTACCCAATACTAAAGATGAGATTAGCATCCCAACCAAGAGCATCACATAAAGGAGTGCGACCACTCGAGGTCGCGCCTCATCGGATGCAAGGTCTGTTGCCAAGGCCAGGCCGGCTGTCTGAGTGGTATGCATCCCTGCCCCCACAAGCAGAAACGCAAAAGCCGCCGAAATTTGCCCAATGATGACGGGCCCTTGCCCATCGCCCGACAAGATCAATAGGGCAAACGGCATGATGGCTAGGCCACCAAACTGCGCCAAGGTGCCCATAAACACAAAAGGTGAGCGGCGCCAGCCGAGGTAGGATTTATGTGTATCAGATCTAAAGCCAATCAGAGCACGCAACGGTGCAAAAAGGAGAGGCAATGACACCATGAGCGCCACTAAAGTCCCACTGACGCCCATCTCGATAATCATCACTCGGTTCAAAGTCCCAGTCAGTAAGACGGCCGCCATACCAGTGGTGATTTGAAACAGTGACAGACGCAGAATTCGACCAATAGGCAAGTCTTCGCTGGCGGAGTCGGCAAATGGCAGCATGTTAACGATAAGACTGCGCCAAGCAGCGGCATTCTTCTGGGCTTGAGGCGTCATGATTGCTGCCCCGCCCAATGATGGGATACCGAAGCTTTGTCAGGTTTCTGGCCTTCTAAGCGGGCTATGCGCAACTTCCAAAGAAATTGTGCCGCATTGATCACATAGGTGCCGTAGGCTGCAACAGCGATGTAGATTTGTTGCTGTGGGGTCCACCAGCCTTTCAAAAGGGCGACCACATACAGCGTTTGAAGTGTTAGGACCAACATGGAGAAAACATCTTCCCAGAAGAAGGCCTCTACAAACAGCCATTCCCCAAAGACGACCTTCTCCCAGATCGAGCCGGTGATCATGATGATGTAAAGGAGGAAGGTTTTGGCCAGGATTGAGATTGTTGCGGCTTCGTAGCCGTTACCCGTCGTCAAATAATAGGCGACAAGGCCCAAACTAATTAAGAATACCAAAAATTGTAGTGGAGCTAAAACAGCCTGTACCATAGTCCATGGTGTGGCATCACGTCGCGCCCTTTGTTCGGGTGAATAGAGAGGCTTCTTTGACGATTTAGACCGTTCTGCGGCCATTGGTGGTGGTGAATTGACAGGTAGATTGGACAAAATGCAGTCCACTCCCGCTTGGTCTGCACTAAGAAATGCCCCGCATTGCCCCCCTGAACCCCCTACACCATACTCTATCGCAAGCATAGCCTCACCCTCGCAACTGGCATGCGAAGATGTTGATTTTGAAGGGATATGCAAGGATTGCATCCAAAGATTCCTGTGGCCCGCTGCAGAAAATGCCCGCACCAGCCCGCAGTTTCGCATGCCCCCTTTGATTGTCAAGTTATTTGGACGCCTAATAAAAATGACACTTTTTGACATTTGGGGACAAAAAAATTAATTTGGCTATGGCTCATATTGAATCTTCGTGTAAGTTGATGAAACCAGAGGTCAGCGGAAGCCCAATCAAAAAGGCACCTGCACTGGTTTAAGATGACCTGGTGATTGATTTCCTCGTAAGGCGGGAACCACCAACAGGGGGCAGCGCGTAGCTGGACGCGCACGAGACGGTGTGACTCCGAAAGTTATCTGGAGAAGCAAATGTCCAATCAAGACACCTTGGAGCACCTGGATCCCAGAAGCCATGGCCAAGAGGGCCAATCACAAAGTGCATCGCCCCAGCACAATGGTGACAAATCGACTGACGTGAAGATCATGGAGCTGTTGGCTCAAATGGTAGAAGGGGATATCATCCCTCGTCTCATGTTAGCCCACAAAACCCACCGCGCACAAAACCAAAGCCAAGCCACCGGAAGGGCACTTGGCCATACGGCTGTGATTGATCTCGCCCATGTGCTGCTTACCCATGAGGTGGATGATGTGGAGTTGATACTTCACGCCTATATGAATTCGGGCATGCGTTTGGACGAAGTTTACGTCGACCTCATGGCACCTGCTGCCCGCCACTTAGGTGACATGTGGGCCAATGATACGGCGACTTTCTCCGATGTCACCATCGGTCTCGGGCGGATGCAAACGCTTTTAAACCGCTTAAGCGATTCCCATCGTAATGACGAAGTGGTCCGCGATGACCTTGCCTCCGGCCTTTTTGTCACTCCAGCTGGCGAAATGCATAGCTTTGGCATCCGCATGGTGGACGAATTATTCAGGCGCGCCGGATGGAGAACCCTGTGTGAGCCAAATTCGCGCATCAATGATGTGTTAGCCATGGTAGGCAGCGAAAGCTTCCATATACTCGGAATTGGCGTTTCTTCCGAGGGACAAGTGCCTTTTGTAAAGGAATTGATCCGGCAGGTACGTAAAGTCTCACACAATCGCCATATTCTCGTGTTGGTTGGCGGCAGCTACATTGTTGGGCGGCCCGATCTGGCAGCGAGCATTGGGGCTGATTTCTCTGCTAGTGACGGTAGAGAAGCTATCGCAATCGCCGAAACAGTCATATACGAGCACACCCACAGGCATTAGCCGTCTATGCTAGTTTCAAGGTTTTCAACGCGCACATGGAACATCGCCCTCCCAATCAAAACTTCGGTCCATTGCTGCAGCCCGCTGCACTCGGTGACTTAGAAGCTTCGATTGCGGTGAAGGTACTGGCGGCTGGTGGTGATGTAGCCATTGTGCTTGACCGTGATGGCGTCATTTGTGATCTGGCGGTCGGCAATTCAGACCTCCAGTTGGATGATTTTGAAAGCTGGGTTAATAAGCCGTGGTCAGACACCGTGACCCAGGACAGCCGTCCTAAGGTCGAGGAAATGCTGCGGGATGCCGCCTCCGACAAAGCAATTCGCTGGCGTGAACTGAACCATCCATCTCGTCGTGGCGATTCTGTGGCTCTGCGCTATGTTGCCGTCGGCACTGGCGATGATGGTCGGATTATAGCCATAGGCCGCGATCATCGTGCTGCCTCTGTGTTGCAGCAGCGTTTGCTACAAGCTCAGCAATCCATGGAGCGCGATTATGCGCGTATGCGCACGTCTGAATCGCGTTATCGGATGCTGTTCCAATCAACGAGCGAAGCTGTGTTGATTATTGACGGATCGACACGTCGCGTTGCAGAAGCCAATCCGGCAGCGGACAGGCTAATCGGTGGCGATGGATCCCTCGTTGGCAAGCCGTTTTCACGTCTTTTTGCTGTGCAGAGCCAAGAAGATGCGGCCTCTCTTCTTTCGGTTGCGCAAGCATCCACAAGCCGTGCTGCGCCGCAGACCAATCTGACCTCCAATGGACGGCAACTGAATGTAACGGCTTCCCTGTTCCGGCAGGACAGAAGCATGCATTTTCTAGTTCGAGTTGTTCCAATTGAGCGGTCAGAGCCTATTATCGTTGATAGCAGTCATCGGATGCTGGCCGCTATCAATCTTCTTCCCGACGGGCTTGTCGTCACCGACCGAGATTTGAACATTCTTACGGAGAATTCGGCGTTTTTGGATCTCGTCCATTTACCGACGCCTGAGCAAGCAAATGGAGAGTCCCTGACCCGCTTTTTGGGTCGGCCCGGCGTCGACCGAAACATCTTGCTTGAGAACCTCGTGAAATACGGTGTCGTTAGGAATTTCCCAACAGTCTTGCAAACCCAGTTTGGTGAGTTGGAGGACGTGGAAGTTTGCGCCGTTTCCGTGCCCGAGGGTGATGAGGGATTCTATGGCTTCAGCATTCGCCGAGTCAGCCGACGTGAGATGGAGCGCGGACAACAGCCATTGGAATTGGTTCGCTCGCCTGCAGATATGAGCGAATTGGTGGGGCGGGTGTCTTTAAAAGAGATTGTCCGCGATACAACCGACTTTGTGGAGCGGCTATGTATTGAAGCGGCCCTCGATTTGACGGGCAATAATCGGGCCTCCGCCGCGGAGATTTTGGGAGTCAGCCGGCAAAGCCTTTATTCCAAGCTCCATCGTTTTGGCATCGGTAATTTTGAAGACGATCCTCAGTAGGGTGGGTCCCGTTCGTCAATTGCATCTGCACGTTGCTTGGCAAACCAGCACTTGGGGGCGGGCTTGAGCACGCATTCCTCGAGATTGGCATTGAAATTAAAGTGATTTTTCTATGAGTTGTCCAATTTCTTGAGTGTCGATTTTAATTGACACTTCTAAGTGTCCAACATAGTCTCGATCTATGAATGAGACAGCTGCATCCTTGGCACGATCCAATTTGCCGGCGCCTAAAGCGGTACTGGAGCTGGTTAAGCCCATTACGTGGTTCGCGCCTATGTGGGCATTTATGTGTGGGGTCGTTTCCTCAGGTGCGCCCTTTTTGGAGAAGTGGCCCTTGGCTTTCGCAGGCGCAATCCTGGCCGGGCCAATGATTTGCGCCACTAGCCAAGCAGTGAACGATTGGTTTGATCGCCATGTAGACGCGATTAACGAGCCAAACCGCCCCATACCGTCCGGCCGAATTCCGGGCCGGTGGGGTCTATGGATCGCCGTGATCTGGACAGTTGTGTCTTTGTTGTTCGCTTCAACCCTTGGGCTATGGGTTCTGGCGGCAGCGTCGCTTGGTATTGTCCTTGCTTGGGCCTATAGCGCGCCGCCGTTCCGCCTTAAACAAAGTGGCTGGTGGGGTCCCGCGTCAGTTGGCTTTTCTTATGAGGGCCTGACTTGGTTTACCGGTGCCGCCGTCGTTACACAGAGCTTGCCGGACGCGAAAATATTGCTGCTTGCAGGACTCTATGCCGCCGGTGCGCACGGCATAATGACTTTGAATGACTTCAAGGCTGTAGAGGGTGACCGTCAACTCGGGCTTCGCTCCTTGCCTGTTGTGATGGGGGTCGATGGTGCCGCGCGCTTTGCTTGCTTAGTCATGGCGTTGCCGCAAAGCTTCGTAATTGGCTTACTGGTCTACTGGGGATTATTTCCGTATGCTGCGGGAGTTCTGATCGCCCTATTGGCGCAATTTGTACTGATGCGCCGACTTCTGCGTGACCCCCTTAAACATACACCGTGGTATAATGCTACTGGAACCAGCCTATATGTGCTGGGCATGCTGGTCAGCGCCATCGGTGTCGGCTCCCTGCTTGGAGGACATGCATGACCAACACACTCCTGAAACCCCTAGGATGGCTCGGCATTGCTCGACTTGGGCTCGTTCAAAGTGCGCTAGGGGCCGTTGTTGCGCTAACAACCTCAACGCTCAATCGTGTGATGGTAGTGGAAATGGCCATGCCCGCCATGTTGCCAGCCGCCCTTGTCGGTCTGCACTTTGCTGTGCAGATTACACGTCCCCAATGGGGTTATGGATCTGACCTTGGCAGCCGTCGAACGCCATGGATTATCGGTGGTATGGCTTGCCTCTGTCTTGGGGCCCTAGGGGCCACAGATGCGGCTTTGATAATGGCAAGTACCCCAGCGCTTGGCATCCTCATCTCTATTCTAGCTTATTTGATGATTGGGATGGGTGTAGGTGCATCGGGAACATCGCTCCTAGCGCTTTTGGCAACGCGGGTGGCACCAGAGCGGCGTCCTGCAGCCGCGTCTATCACATGGATCATGATGATTCTTGGGATTGTTATTTCATCCATCATCGTCGGACAGCTAATTTCTCCTTTCAGTGCTCAAGCCCTAGCCTTTGCTGCAACAGGCGTAGCCGGATGCGCCTTCCTGGTAACGTTGGCGGCGGTCCACGGCGTCGAACTGCCAGAAGGGACCAAGGCGCATGCTCTTGAACCGGGGGAAGACGGTCCCCCGCCGGTCCCGTTTAGGCAGGCACTCAAGGAAATCTGGGACGAGCCTTTGGCACGGAACTTTTCCATCTTCGTCTTTGTTTCGATGCTGGCCTATAGTGCGCAAGACCTGATCTTAGAGCCTTTCGCAGGCTTAGTCTTTTACATGACGCCAGGCCAGTCGACACAGATGTCTGGCATGCAGAACATGGGCGTGCTGTTAGGCATGATCCTTACGGGCGCGATTGGCGGGCGTAGCACACGTTCGGGCAAAAGCTGGATGTCGGCGTGGGCTGTCTTTGGCTGCGTTGGTTCAGCACTTGCGCTAATGGCCCTCGCCGCGGCGGCAGAAGTCGGCCCGGGTTGGCCACTGAAGCCGACAGTCTTTGCGCTAGGTTTTGCTAACGGAGTTTTCGCGGTCGCCGCAATAGGCTCCATGATGGGACTTGCCGGCAGTGGTCAGAAGTCACGTGTAGGCATCCGGATGGGGATTTGGGGTGCCGCTCAGGCCATTGCCTTTGGCCTTGGAGGGTTCTTCGGAGCAATGGGAGTGGATGGGCTCCGCGCCATCTTGCCCGAGACTGGCGACGCCTTCCTTGTCGTTTTCTTAGTCGAAGGTGCCTTGTTTTTGGTCTCCGCCTATCTCGCTAGCCGGCTCGATCGTTCCAAGCAGACGGTTTTAGCGCGGGTGGATGGGGTAGATGGCCCTGCTTCCGCATCTCTCATGGGGCGTGGCTCCCCTCTGACGCAAGGATAAAATTATGACGCAAACAGCTGATTTTGATGTCATCGTAGTCGGTGGAGGGCCGTCAGGTGCCACAGCCGCCACCGATCTTGCGGTCAAAGGGCATCGCGTTCTCCTGCTCGACAAAGCTGGGCGTATCAAGCCTTGCGGCGGTGCAATTCCTCCCCGACTCATGCGCGACTTTGACATACCGGCCCACCTCCTCTGCGCGCACGCGAAGGCCGCCCGGATGATCGCGCCCAGCGGCAAAATCGTCGATATGCCCATCGAGGGCGGTTACGTTGGAATGGTCAATCGAGATACTTTCGATGAATTCCTTCGCGAACGGGCCGCCCATTCCGGCGCGGAGCGTCGTAAAGGCGAATTTGAGCGACTAGAGCATCAGGCCGATGGTCCTTCCCTTATTCATTATGTCGATGATGTTGGCCGAGCTCGGCAGGTTACAGCCCGTTATGTAATTGGGGCAGATGGCGCGCGCTCAAAGGTTGGCAAGCAAACCATCAAGGGTGCCGAGAAAATACCGTGTGTCTTTGCCTATCATGAAATTATTGCCGTCCCCGAGCACATGTCGGGCGACTTTGATCCCAGTCGATGCGATGTCTATTATCAAGGCCATTTGTCGCCCGATTTTTATGCATGGATTTTCCCGCATGGATCGACCGCCAGCATAGGTGTTGGAAGCGCACAAAAGGGCTTCTCTTTACGCGGCGCGATCAAGGATTTGCGTGCAGCTTCTGGCCTAGATGTCAATGAGACTGTGCGAACCGAAGGTGCACCCATCCCCCTAAAGCCGTTAAGGCGGTGGGATAATGGACGCGACGTACTTCTGGCTGGCGACGCAGCAGGCGTAGTGGCACCCTCATCGGGTGAGGGGATTTACTACGCCATGGTCTGTGGGCGCGAAGCTGCAAATGCGGTGTCTGAGGCTCTTGCGACAGGTAAGGTGTCCGCGCTCAAACTCGCACGCAAACGCTTCATGAAAGCACATGGCAAGGTCTTCTGGGTTTTAGGGGTCATGCAGCATTTCTGGTACCGAAGCGACAAGCGGCGCGAGCGCTTTGTGCAAATGTGCGCCGACCCAGATGTGCAATATCTAACTTGGCAAGCCTATATGAATAAGGAGTTGGTGCGCGCAAAGCCTGCGGCACATGCGCGCATCTTCTTGAAAGATATGGGCCATTTGCTGGGCCTATCGCCGTCGTGAACCAAGAAGCACGGCATTAAGATGCCTGATGCGCTACCAGCATTCGTCACTAATCTCTTCCTCTCCGGATTGGCGATCGATGTGGCATTAGGGGTTATTGCGCTAGAGTTTCTGGTTTTTTGCTTCGTTGGAAAAAGCGGGACTTTGGCAACGCGCGCTGTCACATTGGGTCTGGCGCTTGGCCCTGGTGCTTGCCTAATGTTAGCTTTGCGTGCCTCGCTCACGCAAGCGAGCTTAGTCTGGGTGGTCTTCTTCCTCACTCTATCTTTGCCGTTGCATTTGTTGGATCTCGCGCGGCGCAAGGTTTAGGCGGACAACATTTACCCGCACAGACGAACAAGAAAGGGCGGGATGCCGAACATCCCGCCCTTGAACTTTCCACCGGCAAATCAGTCTAGCCGGAGCGGCAATCCCAACCTAGTTGGTATGGGTCTTCAGATAAGCGACCAGATCTGCGCGCTTTTGCGAATCCTTGATCCCAACAAACGCCATAATTGTGCCTGGGATCCGGGCCTTTGGATTTTCGAGATAGGTGTAAATCTCTTGCTCTGTCCAAGTGATGCCAGAGTTCTTGTTGGCTTCAGAGTAACGGAAACCAGCGACTTGGCCCGCTGGGCGGCCAATGATGTTGTGCAAGGATGGACCGACTTTGTTCACGCCAGCTGTAACGACGTGGCAAGTTTGGCACTGACGGAATACAGCCTCACCTTTTACTGGGTCGCCGGAAAGAGTGGCACCGGCATTGTCTTTGATAGCTAGAACCATGGCACCAGCTGCAGGCGCTGCGGCGGCAGGTGCAGCCGCTTCAGCAGCAGGGGCTGCAGCAGCAACTTCATTGGTTGCAGGCGCTTCCGCTGCTGGCGCAGCCGCAACTTCGTTAGTTGCAGGAGCAGCGGCTTCAGTCGCGGCTGCGGGTGCTTCAGCCTTTTGGTGGGCTTGTGGGCCGCAACCTGCGACCAGAGCCAGCGCCGCGAGCGAGACAGCAACTCCAGAACCCAAAATTCGTCTTTTCATGGTTTTTCCTCTCAAAAACGGCATGCAAGCCTTCTGATATTTGTACTTATAGTGCGAAATTGGTTGAGGTCTAGAGTCACGGGCTCGTGATCCGCGCAAAATCCGCTGGTTGGATTGGCTTTGCGCAAAAGATGTTTGTTTAAAAATTAGTTTTGGATCAATAAGCGCCCCAAGTCGATTAATTATATGGTCTCAGCCAGCGCAAAGATTGGTCCTCACGCCTCAAATTGACGGGAGAATCTTCCGCCCAGCGACTCTAGATATGAGGTTCTTTTACCACTTAGAAATTTACTAATCCTGCGCTCGGGCTGCCCAACTTTTCACCGCCATAACAAGGTTCTTGACTTGCTATAGAGTGCGTTGTCGTTATTGATCTGGGTGCGACATAGTCCCACTGACAACCGAAGTGGGCTAATCAAGGTTGTTTATTCGGAGACGTCAGATGGATTTTGGTCAACGCGTGCGACATAGTCTGGCTGGTCTGAAGCGCTTGGTTACACCTCGTTCGCCGCAAGATCCCTTTGCCGTGGCAGACGCTGCAGCCGCGCAAGCTCCAGTAGCGACGAAATCAAAGCAGAGTTGGCATGGCTGGGCGATCGCCGCCGTCCTTGTGGTAGTGCCTATCTATTATATAGCCGGTGCTGTTCTGACACACCGCATCAATGACGACTTGAATTTCAAGGCGGATGATCCCGGCCCTGGCGCATCGCGAACCATTGCTGTGATTGCTGGCCTTATCGACCGCGAAATCAATCAGACGGCTTGGGCACCAAACACTCAGCCATTCCAACCTGCAGCTTTGCTGCGCTACGGCGGCAATATGGCTAATTTCCAGTCGGGTATGGTCAAGGCCTTGTCGAATATCACGGTGGAGATTGAAAGCTATGTTGGGCGGTCGCGGGGAACCTCTGCCGCTGATCCGGATTTAGGACGCGCCCGCCAAGGCCTCTCTCGGCAGCCAGATACTTGGTTGCTAGATCCTTGGCCGACTTCTTCCGCGGATCAAGAGTACCGAAAAGCGCGAACCGCTCTAATTGCTTACAATGCGCGCGTCGCTGATGGAAAAGCCGTGTTCGATGTCCGGTCCGACAATTTGCAAGCATTGTTGGCACGATCCGCCCTTGATCTTGGGTCGTCCTCCGACGCATTGGAAAAGCAAATCGGGGCGGGCCGCAAAGTCTTTATCGATCGACGCGCAGACAAATTATTCTATTTTGTCAAAGGTCAGTCATATGCCTATTTCATCGCGTTGCGTGCCGTCCGCGAGGACTTTAAAGACGTTATCGTCGAGCGGCGGGTAGCCGGCCTTTATGATGCGATGTTGGCAGACCTCGCGACTGCAGCCAGTCTGCAGCCGTTGATCGTCCAAAATGCGTCTCCAAACGCGCTCCTGATGCCAAACCATTTGTCAACCGAGGGCTTTTATCTCCTTCGCGCTCGTTCGAAGTTGCGCGAGATTACTGACATTCTTCAACGCTAGCGGGTTAGTGCATGGGCGAGCGCAGACTTCTTTGCATAGCGGATGACAGCCCAGAGTGCCGGGCTGCTGTCTATTTTGGGGCCTTACGTGCAGCCAGCACAGACGCAAAGCTGATTATTTTGCGCGTCGTGGAACCTATGGATCCGGGCCTATGGTCGGCGATGGGAGAGGCGATGCGAGAACGTATGCGTCTTGAGGCTTTAGATGACTTGCAAGGTCTTTCTGATGTTGCATGGCAGGCTGCAGGTCTGGCTCCAGAACTTGTCGTGCAAGAGGGCACTTTGGATCATCAGATCCGCGCATTCATTGACGCAACGCCGAGCGTGAAAACCTTGCTCCTCGCCGCCGCCTCCGGACGCGGCGGACCTGGCCCTCTCGTTGCCGCCGCAATGCGCGGTGGCTTCGGATTTGGGGCACGCGCTGTCGCCATTATGATCGTGCCCGCCGGATTGTCAGACGAAGAACTGGCAGACCTCGCGACCTGAGGCCCCTTGGGCTGGGTCATGGGTCATGAAAAACGTTGAATTTTTGCACCAAGAGGGCCATGTCTAATTCATGTTTATTCAAACTGAAGCCACACCGAACCCCGCCACACTCAAATTTTTACCTGGATGCGATGTACATCCCGCCGGGGCAGTTGAGTTTAATGACCCCGAAGCGGCCGCCGCCTCACCATTAGCGACTGCATTGTTTAAGATTGATGGCGTCCGTCGCGTCTTTTTCGGTGCGGATTTCATCACCGTGACGAAGGATGCGGAGATTGACTGGCCGCACATTAAGCCATCCTTACTAGGGGCTATCATGGACACATTTGTGTCTGGCACCCCGGTGATGATTGGCACTGCCATGTCAGAATCCGTTTCCTCTGCGGGTGCGTATAGCGGTGACGCCGCCCAAATCGTGCGCGAGATCGAAGAGCTATTGGCGACGCGTGTGCGCCCTGCGGTGGCGCAAGACGGTGGTGACATTGATTTTGACCGTTTTGAGCCTGAGACCGGGACGGTCTATCTGAGGCTACGCGGCTCATGCGCCGGTTGCCCGTCTTCAACGATCACGCTGAAGCAAGGGATTGAAAATATGCTTAAGCATTATGTCCCCGAAGTATTGCGGGTTGAACAGGCGTTGTAAGCTTATTCCTTGTTTGGAGAGGAGAATATCATGGGCGCTCTTGATGAGACAGCTTTACGCCAATTGTTTGTAGATGCCCGCACTCACAACGGGTGGGTTGAAGAGAACTTGCCTGAAAGCTTGATGCGCGCGGTCTACGATCTCACAAAATGGGGTCCAACCAGCGCAAATTGTTCCCCTGCACGGTTTGCTTTTATTGGCTCGGCAGAAGGTAAGGCGAAGCTGAAGCCCTACTTGGCACCGGGCAATATCGATAAGACCATGTCGGCACCATGGACTGTCATCGTGGCGAGTGATCCAATGTTCTACGACAAAATCCCAGAACTATTCCCGCACAATCCAGACGCCGCCAGGTGGTTTTCTGACATGCCCGATGGTGGGGCAGAAGCTGCATTTCGGAATGGCACGCTGCAAGGTGCTTATTTGATGATGGCTGCCCGTGCGCTCGGACTAGATTGTGGCCCCATGAGCGGTTTCGACAATGCAGGCGTTGACCGCCTATTCTTCAGCGAAAATGGCTGGAAGTCCAATTTCTTGGTAAATCTGGGTCATGGAACAACCAAAGACTTGTTCCCCCGCTTGCCACGTCTGTCATTCGAATCTGCTTGCCAAGTTTTGTGATCGGAAACTGATCGACAGAGCCGGCAAAATAACCCAAAAAAGTATTATGTCAGAAACTGAAACTCTTGCAGGCGAGACTGTAGATCGTGCCGAACCGCTGCACGAGGCAATTTATCAAGAATTGCGGGCGCGCCTGTCACGCGGAGCATTTGCTCCAGGTGAAAGCCTTAGCCTGCGGTCGTTAGCAACCGAGCTCGGCGGCAGCGTTACGCCAGTACGCGATGCTGTTTGGCGGCTAACGGCCGAGCATGCTTTGAGTATGGGGGCGACGAGGCGAATTACTGTGCCGGACATGGACCGCACAGGGATCGTTGAATTGATGCGCGCCCGGACTTTGCTGGAGCCAGAGGCTGCGGCTAGAGCCCTCCCGTTTATCACCGCCGACCACCTCAGAGCGATGGCGCAAGCCAATGATTCAATGAACGAAGCGCTGCGGCAGGGCGATATCGTCGGCTATATGGCCAGCAACCATGCCTTCCACTTTGGACTATATAAGGCCTGCCCTTCAACGGTGATTATCCCAATGATTGAGAGCATTTGGGTGCGCTTTGGCCCTTTCATGCGTCTCATGTTTCCAGACGCGGTCAATGACCTCGATCTATCCGATCGCCATGGCGATGCTTTGAAAGCTCTGGAGACAGGAGATGAGGCAGGGCTACGCGCTTCAATCGCTGCGGATGTGCAAGACGGTCTCGATTGGATGATAAAGCGCATTTAATGCGGTTTTTGGCTTGACCAACCCCACCCCTCGAACGTTATAACAAATTCTGAGGTGGAATGTGCCAATCGTCACGGAGAAGCTGAGGAAGTTCAAGGCGCGTGAGAACGCAGCCTATCTGCGGAGCCGTCCCCTCTCAGCCGCGCGTGCTAACCAACCCAATGGCTTCTTTGGTGGCGTGCCCCAACATTGGATGATGGACTGGCCCATGCCATTCCCCCTTGTTGTGCATAGCGCTAGCGGCACGTGTTTAACCGACCTCGATGGGCATGTACTGACTGACCTTTGCTTGGGCGACACCGGGGCCATGTTCGGTCACAATCCCGAGCCAGTTGCAAGGGCCATTCAGGCTCAAGCATCGCGGGGCCTCACCTCCATGCTACCCTCTGCAGATGTCGAGGAAGTCGGCGCGCTACTGCAGACTAAATTTGGTATGCCATACTGGCAGATTACCCTGACTGCGTCAGACGCTAATCGCTTTGCCCTTCGCGCTGCGCGCGCCGTGACCAAGCGCACCAA
This sequence comes from Alphaproteobacteria bacterium, assembly GCA_027485915.1. Lineage (GTDB taxonomy): Bacteria > Pseudomonadota > Alphaproteobacteria > Caulobacterales > Aquidulcibacteraceae > Aquidulcibacter. The sequence goes on from JAIXQA010000023.1 coordinate 70,477, forward strand.
AATTCTTGTTTTTGACGGTTGTTATCACGGCGCGGTAGATGAGACCGCCGTAAATCTGGCGGCTGGTCGGACGGTCGCAAAGCCCAGCCTTTGGGGCCAATCTTACGATCTAGCCGCAGTAACTACCTGCGTGCCCTTTAATGATGTTGAAGCGCTCTCGTATGCGCTCAAATTAGAGGATACCGCCTGTGTTATTATGGAGCCGGCCTTGACCAATTGCGGCATGGTGGCACCGCTTCCTGGCTTCTTGGACGAGGTTCGCCGCCTTACTCGCGCCCATAGCACCTTGTTATTGATCGATGAAACCCATACACTTTCCACTGGGCCTGGCGGATGGACAGGAACTCATGGCCTTGAACCTGATATATGGGTTGCTGGCAAGGCAGTGGCTGGCGGCATCCCAACTGGGGTTTGGGGCTTTACGGAGGAAGTTAAGCGCGGGATTGAACGCGTGCGCTCGGAGATACCCGCCGGCCATTCCGGTGTCGGCACAACCTTGTCAGGTTCAGCCCTGCAAATGGCGGCGCTGCGGGCCTGTTTGCTGGACGTCATGACCGAGACGAATTACGCTGCCATGATCGCCGGGGCTATTGCTTTAGAAGATGGGATTAAGGGTTTGATCGCCGAAATGGGCTTGCCTTGGTCCGTCATTCGGTTGGGTGCGCGACTTGAGACCGTGTTTGCACCCAGTTTACCTATCAATGCCGACCAAATGCGGGCAAGCTTTGATTATGAATTGGAGGCCGCACTCCATCTTGGCCTTCTCAACCGTGGTTTCTTGGTGACGCCTTTCCATAATATGCTGTTGGCGGGACCGAGTTTATCCAGAGCAGCGCCTGCGGCCTATGTTGCGGCCCTAAATTCCATTCTTAACGAGATCCTTTAGCGGAAATTGGTGACCTATGTCGTTCGAAACAGACCCTAGCATCCACAAGCGCCTTGAGGCCTGGATCAAAGAGAAAGGCGTCTCGGAGATTGAGCTAATCTTGCCGGATATGAACGGCATTATTCGAGGCAAAGTCGTACCGGCCGCGCGCTTCCTAAAGGGGGTCTCTAACCATACATTGCGCATCGCCTCGTCTATTCTTCGCGTGACAGTGACGGGTGAATATCCTGATGCCGAAAGTGACGATGAAGACGGATTTTCAGGTACATTAGATCCTGATTGCGTGCTGGTCCCTGACCCGACCTCAATCTGTGTTGCCCCCGGATATCGGACCCCGACAGCCTATGTGGTGACAGACGCATACACCCATGCTGGGCAACTCATTGATATTGCCCCGCGCCAAGTTCTACGCCGGGTTTTGGACCTCTACGCTGACCGTGGCTGGGAGCCAGTTGTAGCGCCAGAAGTCGAATTCTTTCTAACGGCGCGCAATATTGATCCGGATCTCCCGCTTGAAACCCCTGTGGGGCGTTCGGGACGTGCTGAAACTGTTTCCCAGCCCTATGGCTTGGAGGCAATCAACGAATACGAAGATTTGATCGAGCAAATCTATGAGTATTGCGAGATCGCAGAGCTTGATATCGACACCATGATCCACGAAGCCGGTGCCGCGCAGTTGGAGGTCAACTTCAATCATGGCGACGCACTGGAACTGGCCGACCAGGTCTTGATGTTTAAGCGCATCGTGCGGCAAGTGGCCTTGTCGCAAAACGTTTATGCCACTTTTATGGCCAAGCCCATGGATAATCAGCCCGGCAGCGCTATGCATATTCACCAGTCTTTGGTGGATAAAGAATCTGGCCGAAATCTATTTGCTAACACTAATGGCACTGACAGCAAGTTATTCCGCTCCTTTGTAGGAGGTTTGCAAACGTATCTGCCAGATGTGGCACCTTTGTTTGCGCCCAATGTGAACTCGTTCCGCCGCATGCGGCCGCAATTTGATGCGCCAATCAATGTGCAATGGGGCCTCGATAACCGCTCGTGCGGCCTCCGGACCCCTATCAGCGACGGGCGCAATCGTCGCGTCGAAAACCGTCTACCGGGGGCTGATGCCAATCCCTATCTCGCCATCGCTTCGTCCTTAGCTTGTGGCTATGTTGGTATGGTTCAGGGTCTTGAGCCAGGTCCCTTGATAACCACTTCGGCATATAGGATGCCTCGTTCGCTGCCACGTACGCTGGACGAGGCCTTGGGGCGTTTCCAAAATTGCGAACCCATGCGAGAAGTCCTAGGCGAAGAATTCTGTCGCGTGTTTGCAGCCGTTAAGCTGGACGAGCTTGATGCATTCGAAGGGGTCGTATCGGCCTGGGAACGCGAACACTTACTCCTGAAAGTCTGAGGTCCTGTTTTGTCTAAAAAGCCAACTCAACATACGCACGGCATCGCTACCAAAGCAGAGGCAGAAGCTTTTTTGACTGCCAATCCCGGCATAAGTTTCATCGACATCCTTTACAATCCCATGAGTGGGCCGCCTCGCGGCAAGCGAATTCGCCCGCATGAGCTTTTGACCGTCTATGGGCATGGCCGCTACTTGCCCGGCTCGATCACCGTGGTTGATATGCAGGGTGCAGATTGCGAAGCAACGGGCCTCGTTTGGGAAGATGGCGATGCTGATCGCTTGGCCAAACCTGCCCCGAACACGTTGTATAAGGCACCTTGGTTGGGCGATGATGTCGCCCAATGTATCTTGTCGCTTTACGAACTCCATGGTCCCGGCAGCGACCTTGATCCCCGTCATGTCTTACAAGGGGTCTTGGACCGGTTTGCGGCGGATGGCCTCATACCAGACGTTGCTTGTGAGCTCGAGTTTTACCTCCTTGATCAGCGCTATGCCGGCCAGGCCCCATCTCTGCCATCCTCGCCAATCACCGGCCATACACCGACCGGCCATGAGGTCTACGGACTAAGAGAACTTGACGATTATATGCCCTATCTACGCGACCTCTACGAGGCTGCAGAAGCCCAAGGCTTACCGATTGAGGCTGCCATTAGTGAATTTGCGCCTGGTCAGTTAGAGATCGGGCTAGAACATCGCGCTGACGCGCTGCGAGTTGCCGATGAGGCCATGATGTTTAAGCGGCTCGTGAAGGGCTGTGCTGTGAGCCATGGCCTAGAAGCCACTTTCATGGCCAAGCCCTTTGAAGGGCGCGCCGGCAATGGGCAGCACTTACACGTCTCGGTCCTGGATCAGGACGGACGAAATATCTTCGCCAGTGAAGATCCTCAAGGCACGCCTGCATTGCGTCATGCTATTGCAGGGATGCAGCAATTGCTGCCGGCCGGTATGGCTATATTCGCACCAAACCAGAATTCCTACCGCCGATTTGTCGGTAATTCCTATGCACCGGTAGCTGCAACTTGGGGTGTAAACAACAGGACTGTCGGCCTCCGGGTCACGGCAGGGCCGCCTGCGAGCCGTCACGTTGAGCATCGTGTATCAGGCGCTGACGCGAATCCTTATCTGGCGCTGGCAGCTATGTTGGCCGGTGTGCACCATGGGCTGACTTACAAACTTGACCCGGGCCCTGCAATCACGGGCGACGGATACTCGCAAGCTGACAAAGCGCCTGTGGATTTGCCGAAGAATTGGTTTGCGGCAGTGGACACTTTTGCATCATCAGACGTCTTGAAAGACTATCTAGGTGCTCGTTTTCAAGCCATGTATACCACTGTGAAGCGGACTGAGCAGGACCGATACTTCGCACATGTTCCACTAGCAGATTATGATTGGTGTTTCCGCAACGCCTGAACTAGGGATGTAACCAGAGAAGGAGATACGTGAATGACTGAACGACCACTGTCACGTGAAGAAGTTGATCTGTTCCTGCGGCTCCGACCCCATTCGCGGCGGGCATTTATGGCTGCATTTGGTGCGACGGCCGCCGCTCTAACTCTCTCAGCTTGTAAGCCCGCCGAGCCAGAGGCAAAGACCGATGGCAAACTTGTTATAGAAGGTTCTGAGGGCAATAAGCTAGCCTTCTATAATTGGGACACTTATATCGGTGAGAACACTTTGGCAGACTTCAAGGCCGCCAGCGGTGTTGAGGTTAATATGACCTTGTTTGCCACCAATGACGAGCTGTTTGCCAAATTCAGAGCCGGCAATCCAGGCTTTGACCTCATTATGCCTTCTAACGAATATGTCGCCCGCATGATTGAAGCCAAAATGCTGGCTCCATTAGACCATGCCAGAATTCCGAACAAAAAGAATCTGCTCCCCGAATTCCAAGATGCAGACTTCGATCCAGGCCGCAAATATTCCATGCCGTACACGTGGCTGGTCCTCGGCATTGGCTATCGCAAGTCGGCTATGAAAGGTGGGGTTATCCCTGACAGCTGGAAGTATCTCTATGATAGTGCCGAGTACAAGGGTCGCATGTCGCTGCTTTCCGATAGTGCAGACGTATTCCGTTTGGGTTTCAAATATCTCGGCAAAAGTGTGAACGACGCCACACCTGAATTGATTAAACAAGTCGAAGACATGCTGATCAAGCAAAAGGCTAATATCAAAAATTTCCATGAAGACAATGGTCAAGATCTTTTAATGTCGAAAGAAGTTGATATCGTCCTCGAGTATAATGGTGATATTGCGCAGAAGGAAACCGAAGATCCCGATTTGGCCTTCGTCGTGCCAAAGGAGGGTTCGCTTTTGAACTCTGACTGCATGTGTATTCCTACTGGGGCACCCAACCCCAACAACGCACATGCCTTCATCAACTTCCTCTTGGACGGTCAAAATGGGGCCAATATTACCAAAACCATTCTGTACCCGACGCCAAATGCCGCTGCGAAAGCGCTGATGGACGACACTTACAAGAACAACCCAACCATTTTCCCACCAGCCGATGTGATGGCTAAGTGTGAATATGGAAAGTATGCTGGTTCAGCGATCACCCAGGCTTTTGAGGCGGCGATGACCCGGGTCCGGGCGGCGTAAGCAACCAATCACGTCTTATTCCCCGGGGGGCCGGTTAACCGGCCCCCCTTTTTGTTTGCCCTCCGCCTGTGCTGGCGCTACACTCACGAAACAACTCAGACAGAAAGATCTGGGCAACAAATTTAGGGAGTGACTATGACTCGGGCTTACATCATCGACGCGTGCCGGACCCCTCGTGGAATTGGCAAAGTTGGCAAGGGCGCGCTCGCCCATTTGCATCCGCAGCATCTAGCTGCAACCGTTCTGAAGGCGATTGCATCTCGGAACGGCCTTGATACGGCCACGGTCGACGACATCATTTGGGGGACAAGCTCTCAGAGAGGTGCTCAGAGTTGCGACCTAGGGCGCATGGCGGCATTGGATGCAGGCTACGACATTAAGGCATCTGGCGTGACCCTCGATCGCTTTTGTGGTTCTGGTATTACAACGGTCAATCTGGCTGCAGCGCAAATCATGTCAGGTATGGAAGAGTGTGTTATCGCCGGTGGTACCGAGATGATGAGCTATACCGCTGCGACAGCTGATTTGACCGCACCACCCATGCTGGATGCTGGCAATAGGAGCCTGCGTGAGAAGCACCCGCAGTCACAGCAGGGGGTTTGCGCGGACGCGATTGCAACCTTGGAGGGCATTGATCGTGACGCCGTAGATACATTGGCCTATGTCAGCCAGCAACGCGCCGCTCAGGCGATCTCGGAGGGCCGGTTCGCGCGGTCCCTCGTGCCGGTCTACAATCAGGATGGCACAGTCGCGCTGGATCATGACGAATTCCCGCGTCCGCAAACGACCTTGGAAAGCCTCAATGGCCTGAAGACTGTCTTCAACATGTGGGCGGAAATGAAAGTGGATGAAAGTGGTCGTACCTATGGCGACCTTATTACGAGCAAATACCCGGAACTCAAAGGAGCGATGAACCACGTCCATCACGCGGGGAATTCATCTGGCGTAGTTGACGGCGCTGCGGCCCTACTGCTTACGTCGGAAAGCTATGCAAAGGCCCATGGTATGAAGCCGCGTGGCCGTATAGTCGCGACGGCCAATGTCGGCGATTGTCCAACCCTGATGCTGAATGCGCCAGTCCCAGCCGCTAGGAAAGCCCTTGCGAAGGCCGGTCTAGCGGTTGCAGATATCGATGTGTGGGAGATCAATGAAGCCTTTGCCGTCGTGGCAGAAAAATTTATTCGTGACCTGAAGCTGGACCGCACAAAGGTCAACATCAATGGTGGGGCAATGGCCCTTGGTCATCCAATCGGAGCAACGGGATCAATCCTTATCGGTATGGCTCTCGATGAGCTTGAGCGCTCGGGCGGTCGCTATGGTTTGGTCACCATGTGCGCAGCGGGCGGCATGGCACCTGCCATTATCATTGAGCGTGTAACGGACTTCTAGGTCTCTTAAGTCTGTGCGGCGGAATTCCCGGCGAACTGGGTCGGTGCCCTTTGGCTGGGCTAATTGAATTGGCGGGCGATCGTTAGCGTGAATGTTGAGCCGACACCAAGTCGGCTAGTCACGACGAGGTCGCCCGCCATCAAGTTAGCGAGCTTCTGACTAATCGCGAGGCCAAGTCCAGTACCTTCGATAGAGCGGGTAAAGCTTGTGTCGCTTTGGAAGAATGGCAAGAAAATGTGGGGTAAATCTTCCTCAGCAATCCCCACGCCTGTATCTTCCACCTCGAAAGCGATCCATTCCTGCTGTGGACCACTTGGCCGACAGCTCAATTTTATCGTACCGTTCGTGGTAAACTTCGCGGCATTAGACAAGAGGTTTAACAGGCACTGCCGCAATTTGCCTTCATCATTATAGGCTATAGGCTCCAGTGAAGGCGCGATCTCTAACTCGCATTGGGTTTGGCTTGCTGCGGCTCTTGGGATGATCGCATCAAGGGCTTCTTGTGCTATGTGACGCACATTAAATTCATTGGGTCGACATACTTGCTCATTGGCTTCCATCTTGGACATGTCGAGCACTTCATTGATCAACCCTAGGAGATGGCGCGCCGCGTTGCGTATCTTCTCAAGATCAGCCTCGGTTGAGCCGAGGTCGCCGGACCGGACATCCTCCCCGACCATCTCAGCATAGCCAATCACTGCATTGAGGGGCGTGCGTAACTCGTGACTCATGGTGGCCAGAAAGCGGGACTTGGCACGATTTGCTTCCTCTGCCACCTTGACTGCTTCCTCCAATTCTCGTGTCCGTAGCATGACGCGCTCATCAAGTTCATCGGCCAAACGTAATGCGCGACCCTGTGCTTCGATCAGATCTTCAGAGGATTTGACTGACGCGCCGGTCAAGACCACCGTATTGACGCAGAGGAGAAATGCCAAGAAGCCCAATAAGTAGCCGACCCAGCCATCGGCCAAACGAATAGCGCAGAGGATTACGGCTATCGTGATGACGGGTAGCGTCCAGTAAACCATGTTTCGGTCCAACACATGCTGGCCACAGATGACCAGCAAACTGCCGCAGGCAAAGATCAAGCCGAGACTGGGGCCCGGGTGGGGTGCGATCGCTAGCGCTAGAAATGGGCTGCCATAAATGGCGACGAGGCAAACAATGGCTCGAATTGTTTGCTGCTTGATCCGAGGCAGATCGTTAGGGTCGAGTTTGTCAGGGTGATCTATCTTATTCCTTAGCCAACGATAGAAGACCCCTTCAATCGCCCAGCCTATTGTCATGGCAACCACACAGAAAACCCACCAATGACCGGGAACAGAAATCCCGACAGCGGTCGTGGCTATGAAGATTGAACCGATCCGCGTAAGGGCATGCTGGCCCCACGCCTTATCTCGACAATGGACCAGCGTCATATAGTCATGATTCATACGAAGGGTTTTGGCGTGCATAGTCGTCGATCGGCTAAAGTCATCACGAGCTTGGATCGTAGCTTGGAATGTTGCCGGTGTCTAAATCCTTAAGGAGACCAAAGGCGAAATCAAAACGCCGCGACTTCTGTGCTTGGTGCATGCCCCTGTTACTTCGAATTTTTCCCCTACAACGAGTGGATTTGCCTGAATAGTTCAATAATTCTAAAGCCAGATGCGCTGTTAAAACAAGATTCATTGCGAGGTGTTATCCTTGTTTCATGGCTGGTGTACTTTCCCGATTTTTGGACTTCGCTTTAGATCGCTCCGCGCTAAATCCAGCGAGCACACAGGCTGCCATCCGTATAACTGGCGTCCGTCAAGCATTGAAAAATACGCGCGTCCATTGGTCGGCTAGCTTCTTTAGCCATGGGCTACTAAATCTCAGCATCGCGCTATCTGGCGAACCAGTGTGGGCCTGCCTGATCTTTTTAGCCAGCATCGCTTTTGACGCATGCTTAAAAGGCTTTTCAAACAAATGGCTTGGCCAGATGAAGGCCCAAGGCGAGCCAGCACTGCTACTTTCGTCCGCCCGAAAAGCCGAGAACCAGTTGATTCTTGCCTTAATTGCCCGATGTGCACTGGCTTGGGTTCCATCTCTAGCAATTTTAGTGGCGGGAGCTCAGTCGGGGATGGGTTACGCCGCCGCGGCTATTATGTTGGCGGCAAGTACCAATGTATTCATTGCTCAGACCAACTCTCGTTTGAGGATTATGGTGTTCGGCACTTGGCCGATTTGGGTAGGTCTTTTGGGCTTTGGACTTTGGTTGGCTTGGCAACCCGAAGGCTTGATTCTTGCTTCAGTGACCGGAGCCTACTTCTGCTGCATGCTTTGGTTCGCGCGCTATCTCAGTCAGGGCCAAGCGCGGCTGCATACTTTGCTGGTGGAAAAGGATAGCCACGCGCAACAATTGGCAAACGCTCTTGAGCGTCGTGACCGTGATGCGCACATGTTCGATTTGTTGGAAAGCGATCTTCCGATTGGCTTCTTCGACTACAATGTACGCTCCAACACGCTTTTCTGGTCTCCGGGCACTTACCGTGCCTATGGCCGTCAACCCAACAGCACTGTCCCAAGTACCCGAGAGCAATTGATGCAAGTGGCACCTGAGTGTCGCGATGAAGCCAGAGAGCGCATCCTTCAATTCAATAAAGTCGCCGGTGTCCACAAGTTTGTTATGCCAATTGTTGGTATGGACGGTGTAACCCGCCAAGTGGCGTCGATTGTGCATACTGTCTTAGATGAGCAAGGTTGTGTGGCGCAGATTTTCGGTATGGTCGATGACCAGACAGAGCTTCGAACGTTGCTGACCCGTGCAGAACAATTGGAGCACCGCCTCGAGACTGCTTTGATGAGCGGTTCGTCCATGGTTTGGGATATTGAGCAGCCCGGCCATAAAATCATCGGCTTTGGAGCAGTCGAGCATTTCCTGCGTCCTGATCAGGATCGCAATGGCGACTTGGCAGCCTACTTCCTTGAAAACGTCATTGAAGAAGATCGACATCTCGTCAATCAAGTGACGCGTCAAGCCTATCTCGAGAAGCGCCCGCAAACAGTGGACCTTCGATTTTCACTTGATGGGAAAAACATTCGACATATCCGCTCCATTGTGACGGTCTTTGGTCGCCCAGCCTCGGGCAGTGGCACCATTCGTTCGTTCGTGACGGACATTACCGAGGATGTAGGACGTCGTGAAGCGCTGGATCAGGCTCGCGCGAATGCAGAACTGGCCAATAATGCCAAGAGTGCCTTCCTTGCCAATATGAGTCATGAAATCCGGACGCCCTTGAATGGGATTGTTGCGATTGCAGGTGCCTTGTCGCAAAGCGAATTGACGGCTTCTCAGAGAGAAATGGTTGATCTCGTTCGCCAGTCAGGTGTTTCGCTCGAGCGCGTGCTTAACGATATTCTTGATCTGGCACGCGTCGAGTCCGGCCGGCTTGAAATTGAGGCGACGCCATTCCGGCTTTCAGATTTGATCTCCGGAACATCGGCACTATTTGCCGTTCGGGCAGATAACAAAGGACTAAAATTTACCCAACCCTGTTTGGAGTCCGACCATACTTGGCTTGTCGGCGATGCCGTCCGCATTCGCCAGATTTTGGCCAATTTCTTGTCGAACGCCATTAAGTTTACCAGAGATGGGTCTGTCACGCTCGGATTGGAACTGATGCCAGTCCCGGTGGGTGAACATGCCGCCAAGCGCTTGGTGATCTCTGTTTCCGACACCGGACCCGGTATAGAGGCACAAAATCTGGCGCGCTTGTTTAATCGGTTCGAGCAAATCGACGCCTCAATAACCCGTGCACATGGTGGCTCTGGTTTGGGCCTCGCCATCTGTCAGTCCTTGGCCCAGCTGATGGGCGGTACGGTCAGCGCGGAGTCAGTTGTCGGTGTCGGCTCGACTTTCCGCCTTGAGTTGACTTTGCCAGTTGCTGAGGCACCGGGAATGGCTGTGGTCGGGCATCGTGAACACGCACGCGAGATTTTGAGTGATGCGCCATCAAACCGCCTTAGAATATTGGCCGTCGATGATCACCCGACAAATCGCCGAGTTCTACAGATGATTTTGGAGCCCTTGGGGGTCGAGCTGACATTGTGCGAAGATGGCCAACAGGCCTTGGATGCCGTTCAGCGAGAAGATTTCAATCTTGTTTTGATGGATCTGCAAATGCCGGTGATGGATGGACTGACTGCGACACGCACCATCCGTCAGATGGAAGTGACCAATCAGCGGCCGCGCATACCCATAATCGCTGTTTCGGCCAATGCGATGACCCATCATAAAACTGAAGCCCTCGATGCTGGTGCGGACTTGCACATTGCAAAGCCCTTCACTCCCGAGGCACTTATCATCGGCATTGAAGAGGCCTTGGCTTTAGCTGAGTTACCTTCGCATGCGACGCAAGTCACGGGACAGATCGGCGATAAAGCTTCTTAGCCCAAGACTTTATTTCGTCTGTCTACGGATCAAATCATTCCTACAAGTGTAAAGCGTGCTGCGTTTAATCGCGCCCATTTGTAAAAAATTCGTCACGCTCATTTTACATTTCTGTCACACCGACTTTGTGAGACTGTCACATCCAAGGACTAGTGAAGCCCGGCACGAGCGAAATTGCGCCTATTTTTCGAGCAAAAATGTCTTTTTCGGGCATTTCCCAATTGCTGAGAAGAAAGTCGCATCGGCCAGTGAGGGGAATATGATGAAATTAATCGCAAGTCGCGGGACTTTGGTTGCCGCAGTGGCACTCTTTTTGGGTGCTTGTTCGCAGGGTGGCAGCATCCAATCGCCAGGCGCAACTTTTGTAGGTGATCCGCCAGGAGGCACCGGCGGCGGCGGTTCAGGCGGTAGTGGTAGTGGTGCAACATGCCCACTTGGAACCACGATTGGCACGGCGATTGGGACCACGACTGTCTGTAATCTGACGGGTGAAGTCCTCACCAATCTCACGCTTCCTCGCATCACAGGTGTTGCCTATCGTTTGGTTGGCCGCGTTGATGTAGGCCGCGACTTAGGCGCAGCAGGCAATGCCGCGACGGGTGTCGCGGCAACTCTTACCGTGGAACCGGGTGTGACGATTTTTGGTGATGAAGCGTCTGACCTTTTGATCATTAACCGTGGTAGCCGCATCAATGCGGTTGGCACCCCAAGTCAGCCCATCGTCTTTACCGGTAAAGAAGATGTAGCCGGCACCGCCAGTGCGGACACCACCAACCGGCTCTGGGGCGGTGTTATTCTATTGGGCCGTGCGCCAATTCGGGGTTGCTCGACCGCGGTTGCTCAAGGCACGTTGGAATGTCAAAATGCTGTTGAAGGCATCACCGCTGCAACTGGTCGTCAGGCTCTTTATGGCGGTGCGACTGCTGCCGACACCAGCGGCACCATGCGCTATGTTCAGATTCGTTACCCAGGCGAGTTCTTGTCTTCCGCTGCGGCCGGGGATGATTTGAACGGATTGACCCTGGGTGGCGTTGGTTCGGCAACCGATATCAGCTTCCTGCAAGTCCACAACTCGGGCGACGATGGCATCGAAGTATTCGGTGGCACAGTTAATATGAAGAACCTGGTTATCACAGGTGCCTTGGACGACAGTCTCGATTTTGATGAAGGCTGGACGGGTGCCGTCCAATTCTTGGTGATCAAGCAAACGCCAAACGCGGGTGGTCCTGACCGTATGTTCGAAGGTAGCAACCGTACAGTTGCAAGCTTGGCAGGCACATTTAATACCAACCCAACCATCGCGAACTTCACCGCCGTCGGTGTTCGTACAAACAGCGCAGGCGCTAACTTGCAAGGTATTGTATTGAATAATACCGGTGGGACGCCTGGCGCTTCTGGCCGCTTCCTCAATGGTGTCGTGACCGGCACCAACACTTGCGCAGTGGCAAGCACCGCCAATACTTCGCCGGCCGTACGTTACGATTCTCTAATGTTTGATTGCCCAGGAGCATTGGATTCGGTTGCAGCTGCTGCATTCTCAAGTGGTACCAACAACGTCTCAAATGTCACGACGACATTGAGCGCATCCTTGCTGCCTGGCCCGAACGAACTGGCCCGGACCGCTTTGAACCCAACCGGCGTCAATTCCTTCTTTGAAGCCGCAAATTATGTCGGCGCTTTCTCGTCCACTGCAACTGCGACCTCTAACTGGGCATCTGGCTGGACTATTCAGCTTTTGCCAGCTGCGGCTTGCCCAACCGGCACGATTGAGCAGGGTACCATTGCTGGCCAACGCAATTGTGTGCTTAGCGGCGTCATTGGCAGCGGCACGATCCCCGCAAACCTCCGTCTGACTGCCGGCAATATCTATCAGATTTCCGGTCGCGTCGACGTAGGCTTTGACCGTGGTGCCGCGCTTAACGCTGGGACCGCAGCTAGCTTGACGATTGACCCCGGTGTGCGCCTCTATGGCTCCACCTCTGCCGACGTCTTGATCGTTAACCGTGGCTCGCAAATCTTCGTCAATGGGACGTCTCAGGCGCCTGTGATCATGACGTCTCGCAATGACGTTGCAGGCACCCAAACTGATAAAGCACGTGCAAGTCGTGAGTGGGCTGGCCTAATCGTTCTTGGCGCAGCTCCAATTCGTGGCTGTTCCACGGCCGTGACCCAAGGCAGCGTCGATTGCCAGAACGCAGTCGAAGGTATTACCGCGGCGACCGGTCGGCAAGCATTGTATGGTGGTGCTACTTCGGCAGACAACAGCGGCCGGATCACCTATCTACAAATTCGCTACCCGGGTGCATTCTTGACCTCAGCTGCGGCAGGCGATGACCTTAACGGTCTAACCCTCGGTGGCGTCGGTTCGGCAACGCAAATCAACAACATCCAGATCCATAACTCTGGCGATGATGGTATCGAAATCTTCGGTGGCACGGTCAACATGCGCAACTGGATCGTGACAGGTGCCCTCGATGACTCCCTCGACTTCGATGAAGGTTGGGTCGGTAAGGCACAGTTCGGTATCGTCCTTCAGGCTTTAACGGCGACTGGTGGTCCAGACCGCGTGATCGAAGGCAGCAACCGCACAGTTGCCAGCTTGCCTGGCACGCTGAACACCAACCCAATCATTGCAAACTTCACCTTTGTAGGTGTGCCGCAAAACGATGCATCTGCAAATCTGACTGGCATCACTTTGAACAACACGGGCGGAACGCCTGGTGCCTCCGCACGCTTTCTAAACGGCGTCGTTACAGGCTCGACCACCTGTTTGAACTTTGAAACGGCAAACACGAGCCCAGCGCCACAGATTGACTCGACTCTGTCTAGCTGCTCGGGTTCGTACGGTGCGGTTGCAACGGCTCGGTTGAATGCAGGTTCAAACAACTCGACCGGCACGACGGCGACCTTGACCAGCCGCTTCATCAATGGCTCGGCTGAAGCAGGCCGGACCGCGGTAAACGCCAGCACGGTCGACGCCTTCTTCATAGCAACCAACTATATTGGGGCGGTTCGAGATGCGACAGATTTGTGGTGGTCGTCCTGGACCTGCAGTCTAGCCGCTGGTTCGACCTGCTAAAAACAACAGGATCGGTGCGGCTGGGCCTCCTTGCCGCACCGATTGGTTTCTTGCCTTGGCCAGCTTGGCCCCTTCATCAGACTTCCTAAAGGCCCGTCCGTCATGTCCATTCCAGCCCGTCTGCGCAGATTTCTGTTGCTCACCAGCATCTTTGTGGTGCCATCAATGGTGCCCAGTATCGTCAGCGCACAAGCCGCCCCTGCGGAACCAACTCCTGCGCCTGCCGCAAGTGATGAACCTGAAAAAGAAGTGGAAGTCGTTGTTGTTCGGGGTCGCTTCATTCCTGAACCACAGCGCGTCACGTCTGAAGTTGCGAACTTCCTTTCCGCGGCAGACCTCGCTCGCACGGGTGATGATAATGCGGCGGCGGCGTTGACCCGCCTGACAGGCTTGTCGGTGGTCTCAGGCCGCTTTGTATACGTGCGTGGCTTAGGTGACCGTTATTCCTCTGCGCTTCTCAATGGTTCGCCTCTGCCCAGCCCGGAACCATTGCGCCGCCAAGTGCCATTAGACTTGTTTCCATCCAACATTTTGAACGGTGCCACCGTCCAAAAAACCTTTTCGCCAAATTATCCGGGTGAATTTGGTGGTGGCGTGATTGATTTGCGTACCCTGAAGTCTCCTAACGAGGACTTTTTGACGATCAAAGTCGGGGCGGGGTTTAACTCTGAGACAACCGGTAAAACTGGTCTGGTTTACGAGGGCCATCGGATGGATTGGACTGGGGTCGATACGGACCTTCGCCGTTTGCCACAACCGGTCCGCGACGCCGTTTCAACTGGTAAGCGTATCAATGATACTAATTTTACCCCCAAGCAACTAGAATTCATTGGCGAGAGCTTTATCAATTCGCCGCTAACAGTCGTGCAGAGCGAGAAGACACGTCCAGACTTTGACGCTGAAATCACAGCGGGACGTAGCCTAGATGTTAAAGATGCAACAATCGGTTTGGTTGGTGTGTTTGGGTACAAAAGTGGCTTTAAGACCCAAGAAGCGCTTCGCCAGGACGTTGTCTCCGATACCGTCGAAGCAGAAGGAACTAATCTGTCTTCGACTTGGGATATTGTTATTAACGGCTTTGGCAGTGCAAGCGCTAGCTGGGGTGATAACCGCGTTGGTTTGACTGGTCTTTTGGTGCGCAGCACCTCGAAAAAGGCGCAAGTCGAAGTGGGTACAGATACCAACCTGCCAAGCGGTCAGTCTTATCGAACTGAAGGGACGGCTTGGTATGAGCGGGAGCTTGCTTCTGCCCAGCTATCGGGTGAACACAAGCTTGGGGGTGTTGAATTGCAATGGCGGGGATCAATTGGCCAATCCACGCGTAAGGCACCCTATGAGCGCGATATTTCCTATACGGTTGTCAATGGTATCACCGCGTTCAATGGCGCTTCTTTGGGTAATGCAATTCGCTTCTCGGAACTCAAGGACGAAGTTTCGAGCTTCGGGTTTGATGCAAAATATGTCTTGAAGCTTGCTAAGGGCCGCGAACTAGAACTTTCTGGCGGTGCCGTGACGTCTAACAATGACCGGAACTATGAGCTGATTTCGTTCGCATTCACCGGCCCTCGAGGGCCTACCTCGAACGATGTCTTGCGCTCTCGCGTCGATTATTTGTTTTCGCCCGACAACATTAATCCAGCCCGCTTCGTCATCACCGAGCAAACAGGTAAAGACGATGCCTATGTCGGCAGCTTGGAAAATCTAGCGGCTTATTTGGCGTCTGAGTTTGAGATCACTTCCTTCATTCGAGCTTCCGTTGGTGTGCGGTATGAAGATGCGACCCAGAAAGTGCGGACCACCAATCGTTTTGGCGACACACCAACGGCACCCGTTGAATTGGCCAACGATTATTTGCTGCCCGCTGCGACGATCACTTGGAACTTCGCAGACGAATTGCAGATGCGTTTGGGTTATTCGAAAACGATCGCACGTCCACAATTCCGCGAATTGGCTTTCACACCGTACATCGATCCAGAATCCAACCGGATTTATCAAGGTAACCCATTCCTGAAGGATAGCGAATTTGAAAACTACGACGCCCGTCTCGAATACTATTTTGGCCGCGGCCAGTTCGTCACAGCCGGTGCCTTCTACAAGAAGATTGATAACCCAATCGAAGAGGTGATTGTTCGTCTTGAGCGTTCGTTCACCCGTTTCATCAACGCCCCCGAAGCTACACTTTATGGCTTGGAATTGGAGTATCGCGCCAATTTCGAAATGCCGTTCAAGATGCCTTTGCTTCAAGACGCTAAATGGAACTTTGCGGCGAACTACACCTATACTCACTCAGAAGTGAATGCGCCAATTGGAACGAATGTAATCAGTCCGATCGACTTCCGTTCGATTTCAGCCTCGCAATTTGGCCTCGACGGCAGTGAACTGCAGGGAACGCCGAAGAATATCGCGAATTTGCAGTTTGGGTATGAAACCGACGATCAGCAATTGACGTTGCTAATTGGATGGGTTGATGAGCGTATTGCCCGTCGGGGGCTCGGCTCGGTTCCTTCCGTGATTGAAAACCCAGGCACCAATATCGATCTGGTTTACAAACGCGACTTCACGATTGGTAAAGTCGACTACACGTTTGGTGTCAGCGGCCGCAATCTACTGGCTGAAGACAACCAAGAGTTCCAGATTTCGAAGCTCGGGCGTACCGAATCGAACACCTATAAAAGAGGTAGATCGATTTCACTCAGCTTGACGGTACGCCACTGATCCGCACGCTAAAGCTGCGAATCACAAGCTCCGCCTTCTCTCAAGGCACCGGGGTCCATTTTATGCCGAAGTGCATGAAGTGGACCTGTTGGGCCCTCGCGCCGTAAGAGGATTGGTGGGCTTCTGCGCAAATAAGGTCAAAATAGTGACCGAGAACTGAGGGTAAAATAAACCTACCCTCGACAAATGCGCATTTTCAGACAAAACTAACCGATCCAAGCGCTTGGCATGTAAATGATCTATAAAGTGAAATTGGTTGGGAGGCATACAGCTTGGCAAGGATTTGCCTGGCTTGCTGTCGTTTGTTTATGTCTCAGATTTAGTCCGGCAGCAGCGGATGTGATTGAGGTTGGGGCCAATGGAACGGCGAAAGTCTATTCCGGCCCAACACTATTTCTTGGTACAACAACTGGCCCTGTCTTAAAGCCAGAACCAAAGCTGCCTACTGCAGCCACCCAATTCAAATTGATTGAACCGACCTATCCGTTAGCGCTTCATCCAACTTTGGATGCTTTTGTCACAGAGGCGGCTACCAAATATGGTGTAGATCCTGTGTTGGTGCGGGCGGTCGCTTGGCAAGAATCGCGTTTTCGTAATTCTGCCGTCTCTCGAAAGGGGGCGATAGGTGTGATGCAATTGATGCCTGCGACGGCTACTTGGTTGGGCGTTAACCCGTATGATCCGCGCGACAATATCTTTGGCGGCGTGGCCTATCTCCGTACGCTGCTCGATCGCTTTGGTGGCGACGTGCGTCTTGCTCTGGCAGCCTATAACGCAGGTCCTGAAGCGGTGACCCGCCATCGTGGAATTCCACCCTATCGTGAAACCCAAAACTATGTGAAGGCCATCTCAGAGCGGCTTTCGATCCGCTAGTACATTTGGAAGCTTGAGGAAGATGTCGATGATAGAAGTACACAAAGCGTTCTGGGCGCTGATCTCGGTCTGGGCGATTTTTTGGGCGGGCCCAGCCTTGGCACAATCGGCAAATTTGGACCCCGCTGGCTCTGGGGTCATTCTCGGCGCTGTCAATTGGGTCCAGGGCACACTTTTAGGCGCGGTTGCGACCGCAGTTGCCGTAATTGCTGTGGCAGGATGTGGCTTTATGATGCTGACGGGTCGCATGAACTGGCGCCACGGTGGTATGGTCATTTTGGGCTGCTTCATTCTGTTTGGCTCGGCTGCTATCGTCGGGGGCATTCGAAGCGCTGCACAAGGGTTTTAGGGGGCAATTATGGCGCAGCTTGAGCGCGATCCGGTTTTTGCTGCTTTGACGCGCCCGCAAATGTTTGCGGGCGTGACTTATACGTGGTTTATCCTCAACGGCATAATTACCGCTGAAGTCTTCCTGGTCACAAAGTCTGTGTGGGCCTTAGTCGCAGCGGTCATCTTGCATTTGGTTGGCGTGGTTGCTGCTCGCGATGAGCCGCGTTTCCTAGACCTTTGGATCACACGCATGATTAGCTCGCCGCGAGTGGCAAATTTCGCTTTCTGGCGTTGCAATTCATACCGGCCTTAGGAGATGATTGTAGTTTAAATGGCAGGACCGCGCGCCCAGCAGAAGCGTTTGGCTACATTAGCTGAAATTGCTCGCAGAGAAGCCCCTGCGGGTGCTCGGCTACCTTATGCGCGCCATGTTGACGACACGACCATCGAAACGCGCGATGGAATGCTATTGCAAATCATCAAGCTGGATGGTTTGGCCTTTGAGACAGCGGACACCGAAGACCTCAACTATCGTAAGGCCATCCGCGACACGATGTTGAGATCCATTGCCCACGCCCGCTTTGCTGTCGTCCATCATGTCGTGCGCAGTCCTGTGAAGCCGTCACTTGATGCTGATTTTCCGGACTCATTTTCCCATGAAGTCGATCAGCAATGGTCCGCTCGACTGGATGGTCGGGCCATGTTTATCAATGACTTGTTTTTGACTATTGTACGCCGTCCTGCCGTAGGTCGAACAGGTTTTATCGACAAGACGATGGAATTTCTGCGGGGCACTTCCTCGCAAGCCATAGCGGCAGAGCGCGCCCGGGATATGCGAGAATTGGATACCGCCCGGGATGCGCTGATGGCGTCCCTTGCCCCCTATGGTGCGCGTGTATTATCGGTTTATGACAGCCGACATGGTCCGTGTTCTGAGCCTTTGGAGTTTCTCTCAGGCCTTTACAATGGCGAACTGCGACCTGTTTTGTTGCCGGAAACAGACTTGGGCTTTCACATTCCATATCGTCGGATCAGTTTCGGACTAGAGGCTTTTGAGCTCCATGCTGCGCCAGGCCTTGCTCGGCAGTTTGGCACCATGATTTCGATCAAAGACTACCCGCCACACACCGCGCCGGGCATGTTGGACGATCTTATGCGTTTGCCGGTCGAGATGACGGTGACCGAGAGCTTTGCCTTTGTCGACCGACAAGTCGCGCTTGACCGCATGAACCTTGCACTGCGCCGGATGCGAGCCGCGGACGATGATGCGATTAGTTTGCGGCGCGACCTTTCTATCGCCAAGGATGACGTGTCGGCTGGCCGATCCGCGTTCGGCGAGCATCATATGAGTGTATGCATCAAAGCGTCGACCCAATCGCAGCTGGATCAAGCCGCGGCGGATGTTCAGGCTGCTTTTACCGAAGAAGGCATCATTTCGGTTCGTGAAGATGTGAATCTCGAGCCGGCCTTTTGGGCTCAGTTCCCGGGCAATTTCAAGGACATTGCGCGGCGCGCTTTGGTGTCGACCGGTAATTTTGCCGGGCTGGCCAGCTTTCATAATTTCCCAATTGGGCAAGAGGATCACAATGTCTGGGGTCAGGCTGTCACGGTGTTAGAGACCACGTCAGCGACGCCCTATTATTTCAATTTCCACAAAAATGATTTGGGCAACTTTACCATCATCGGGCCATCGGGCTCAGGCAAAACGGTGGTCTTGAACTTCCTTTTGACCCAAGCGCGCAAGTTTAATCCACGGATTGTGCTGTTCGACAAAGACCGTGGTGCAGAAATATTCATTCGCGCGATCGGTGGCCGCTATGAGACCCTGCGCCATGGCAATCCTTCCGGCCTCAATCCGCTATCGCTTCCTGACACCCCGGCGAACCGCGCTTTCGTAACTGAATGGTTGTCGCGCTTGGTCAGCGTGGATGGCGAGAAGCTGAGTGTCGATGAGCAAGCCCAGATTGCTGACGCGGTGGCAGCCAATTTCGATCAAGCGCCGCAATATCGTCGGCTGCGCTATGTTGCAGAATTGCTCGCCGGGGTGCGTCGACCAGTTCCCGGCGACCTTGCCTCGAGGTTAGAGCCTTGGATTCATGATGGCGTCCGCGCTTGGTTATTTGATAATGAGGAAGACCGCCTCGACTTATCGACCCGCACCTTGGGCGTCGATATGACTGCGATCTTGGATGACCCAGCCCTTCGCACGCCTGCCATGATGTATTTGTTCCATTGCGTGGAGCAACGGCTTGATGGAACGCCTGCTATTCTTGTGGTCGACGAAGGCTGGAAAGCCTTGGATGATCCCATTTTTGTCGCCCGCATTCGCGATTGGGAAAAGACCATTCGGAAACGGAACGGCATCGTGGGTTTTGCAACTCAAAGCGCTTCGGATGCTTTGTCGAGCCAAATCGCGTCAGCAATCATCGAGCAGGCAGCGACCCAGATTTTTATGCCCAATCCCAAGGCGCAGGAAGATGAATACTGCCGGGGCTTCGGCTTGACTTTGCACGAATTGGATCTGATCCGGGCATTGCCAGATACTTCACGCTGTTTTGTTATCAAGCATGGCACAGATAGCGTGGTCGCCCGCCTCAATCTCGACAGCATGCCTGATGTTCTGACAGTTTTGTCCGGTAGGGAATCGACGGTCCGCCGGCTCGATGGCCTTCGCGCCGAACATGGTGACGACCCTGCCATTTGGTTGCCGCTTTTGACGGCTAGCGTCCATCAAGCACGCGATGCCAACAGAGGGGGGCGCCGATGATTGGTCAATGTTCGGCCCCACGCACGGACCTTGGACTTGTTCGCGGTCTGCTCGATACGGTGGATTGCAATATCCGTGAAGGAGTTCAAGGGGGGTATAATGCCTTCTTCGGACCAGGCTCCACGCTGGGTTCAGTGATTACAGTGCTTTTGACAATTTATGTCGCGCTATTAGGCTTCCGCCTGCTTACGGGGAGAACAGATCTACGCGTTGGCGACCTGCCAATGATTGCGATCAAACTGGGTGCTGTGGTGATGTTGACCACTTCCTGGGCCAGTTATCAGAGCTTGGTTTTCTCTCTCCTATTCGACGGCCCAGCCGAAATTGCCAACAGCCTGTTGGCCAATATGCCGATGCCGCAGACCATGGGCCCAACTGATATTTTCGCCCGACTGCAGTATACGTTTGACCAATTGACCCAATCGGCTAGCGCGATGGCCTTGGTCAGTGATCTGCCGGGTCAAGGGCCGAATGTAGCTGGAGCCACGTTGAATGCTGGCAGTTTCGTGTTGCAAGCCGCTCCTGGTACCGACCCAGAAAGCCTCAAAGGCTTGGCGCCGGTTATCCAGATGCGTTCGGCTCTGCAGGGCGGACCCGCCTTTGGTGCGACTGCGCTATGGCTTTCAGCAATAACCTTGCTGGTCTCGACCCTAGGGCTTTTGATCTTGGCCAAGCTGATGCTTGGCCTTCTCTTGGCGCTTGGCCCATTGTTCGTTGGCTTACTATTGTTTGAAAGCACCAAGGGATTTTTTGAGGGCTGGCTCCGTACGGCCTTGGGTTTTGCTCTTGTGCCGTTGGCCACTGTCGTTTTTATGGCAGGGCTATTGGCGTCCCTAGAGCCCAGCCTACAAGGCTTGGCTGTGGCCCGCGCCGAAAATCGCTATGATCTACAGCCCATTTTGACTGTTATGGTGATCATTCTGACGTTCACAGCCGTGTTTGGCAGTGTGATAGGTCTCTGTACGCGGTTAGTGGCTGGCTTCCGTCTGCCTGATGCCAAGTCGCGCGAGCCAGAGCCTGTGCTTGCCAATGAGGCTGGTGCAGGGCGGCAGGGCTTTGGGATGGAGGCCCAAGCAGAAGCGAGCCGAGCATCGCGGCTAGCGGCGGCTGTCTCTGGCGGGGCTGCAGGCTCCGGTTCAGATCGCCGAGACGCACGCTTGGCAGCTGCGGCTTCTGGCGCAGGCGGACAATCCACAACAACATTTGATCGGCGGACAGAGCTGGTCGCAGGCGGTGGTGCTGAGGCCATGCGCGGTGATTATTCTGTTAGGCTGGGGCAGAATGGCCGCAAGAGAAGCAACCCAACCCGCCAAAGCCGACCTCGTGAAAGCATGTTTGCGCAATCCCCCTCAAAATTAAGCCTATCGGCAACTGGAAAAGCACCATGACCGGCCCTCACGCTGATCCGTCTTACACCCCACCTGGCGTCCCGCCCAATGGCGTTGCCGCCCGCGCACATTATTACGAGGCGTCTACCACTTGGGCGCAGGACACCCATGCGACTCTCCGCCGGTCTCAGCGGACGGCGTGGATTGTCGCAGGGATTGCCGTTGGAATTGCCGCAATCCAGGCGGTCGCTTTGGTCATTTTGGTGCCGCTCAAACAAACCATGCCTTACACCATCACGGTTGACCGTGAGACCGGGTATGTTCAGACCACGCGTGGTGTGAACTTGGGCAATTTGAGCGAAACCGAAGCCGTCGCGCAATCGTTCGTCGTGCAATATGTGCTTGCGCGGGAGACATTTGACGCTGCCGATTATCGTGAGCAATACAGAAAAACGCTTGCTTGGTCGCAGGGCGCCGCTGAAGCGGAATATTTGCGGGATTGGGACAAGGCCAATCCAAACGGTATTCAAAGCCGCGTCAGCCCTAACACCCGCATTCAGGTTACTGTAAAAAGTGTGACGATTTTGGGACCTCGCTCCGCCATGATCCGTTTCGACACAGAGCGTTCTGAAGGCGGTGGTGGGCCAGGCATGCGCCAGCCTTGGGTGGCTTCAGTGATCTACAGCTTCTCTGGCAAGCCAATAAATGAGCAAGATCGCTACTTAAACCCTCTCGGTTTTCAGATATCCAGTTATCGTCGTGATGCTGAAACTACGCAGCCTGTTCCAATGCCTGCGGCACCGATCCCTACTCCGCCTGTGACTACACCGGGGTCTGTACCCGCAACTGGTTTGACAACCATGCCAGTTATGGCAACGCCCACGACGGGGACACCATCTACTGGTACGTCTCAGACAACATCCAGTGCACAAGTGCCTGCGCCGGCGCCGGCGGCGCAGCCCCAAGCAAAAACAGGCAATCCCAATGGTGAGGAGTTCCCAGCCCAATGAGACGCCTCAAGCCACACTGGAACATCTGTTTAGCTGTCGTGATCACCACGCTGGTAATCAGTGCTGACCCGGTGCGCGCCCAAATGCGCGAGGTACCAATTCCGGGGGCCGTCGATCCTCGTGTTCAAACAGTCATGTTTGTAGAAGACAGCGTAGTTTCATTACGTGGCCACTATGGCTATCAAATGATGATTGAGTTTGGGGCGGATGAACGCATCGAAAATGTTTCGATCGGCGACTCTTTAGCTTGGCAGGTAACCCCTAATCGTCGCGCCGATACGCTGTTTGTAAAGCCCATTGAATTTGATGCCGCAACAAACATGTCGGTGATCACGTCAAAGCGTCGCTATACGTTTCAGTTGAGTGCAGAAGACCCTACAGGGCCTGGTGATCCAAACATTATTTATCGGGTGAAGTTTTCCTATCCACCTGAACCATCGCCACCTGAGCCAAAGGACTTGGCACCCCAAATTCCGGCAAATGCAAACCGAAACTATTCAGTTTCAGGTAGCACAAAGAATGTGCCTTCTCGCATTTTTGATGACGGCCAACGTACTTATTTTGAATGGCCGACCGGCGCTGCGACGCCCGCCGTTTTTGCCTTAAGTGCAGATGGTTCAGAATCGCTTGTCAATTTCATCATGCGCGGCAATGTGATGGTCGTCGAACGTGTCGGCCCTGCCTTCGTATTGCGCAATGGGGCTGACCAAACCATCGTAAGTAATGACTCCTGGCGGGAGGCTGACCCCGGCCCGAACGCACCTGCGATGCGCCCCTCTAGGCACACAAAGCCAAAGTCGCGTGGCTTTTTCGGGCTTGGCGCACCAAAGGAGGCTAAGCCATGAGCTCAACCAACTTGGGCCCGATCGAGTCGCATGAGGGTTTATCTGTCGATCCTAATGGAAGCGGCCAAGCTGTTGACCCCAAGGTGACTGAGTTGGTTGTCGACGCTGCCCCAGCCGTTGCGTATCCGGATCGACCTTGGGTGATGATCGCCGGTGTTGTTGGTGCCTTGGCGCTCGGCACTATCGTCTTTACCACGATGGTGTCAGCACAGAAGCGTTCTGGGGCTGGAGACATGGTCCCAACCCGCGACGCGAAAAACGATGGCAGTTTGGGTCAAAATATCCCAGAGCCACCGAGTTTGTTTGCTCAAACAGTTGCGCCGCCTGTTGCACCACCTCAGCCGTTAGTGCCGGAAAATCCAGCAGCTAACGAAGCAGTCCCCCCGCCCCAGACTTGGACGCCGGCGCCACCGCCACCGCCAGCGCCGCGTGAAATCTATAGGCCAATGCCTACGCCCATGGCCCCGCCGCCGCCCCCAACGCGGACGGGTGCTGACTTGACGCAGCGCATGCGCTCCCCGGCTTTGATCGTTGATCTTGTGCCTGCTGGTGCTGCCGCGGAAGCTGCTGCCAACGCTGCTGCAGGCGGTACCGGCAGTGACAATGATGCCTTTGCTGCGCGTGTGAGTTCGGGAGAAGTGCCCGCCGCGCGCGCGGGCGCTTTGCGCAACCCAAAGACGACAGTGCCTCAAGGTGCTTTAATCGCGGCCGTTCTGGAAACGGCTATCAATTCTGATCTGCCAGGCTTTGTTCGAGCTGTCGTGAGTCGCGATGTATTGAGTTTTGACGGAACACAAGTGCTCATCCCGCGCGGCTCCCGACTGGTTGGGCAATATCGCTCTGAGGTCGCCTTGGGTCAGTCTCGAGCTTTCGTCGTTTGGACAAGATTGCTTCGTCCAGATGGTGTGTCAATACAACTGGCGTCGCCTGGCACTGACCCGTTGGGTCGCGCTGGCTTGGATGGCAAGGTGAACCGACATTATTTCCAACGCTATGGTCCGGGTCTATTATCGACCGCCATTAGCGCGGCTCTGAGCAACACCAATTCCAACCAATTGGTAATTGGCACCGCCCAGACTATTCCGAGCGCGGTCTCGTCTGGAGAAGCCATCAAACCGACGGTTACTGTAAAGCAAGGAACTGCCATCCAAGTGTTTGTGGCCCGGGACCTAGATTTTTCCTTGAATCCAGTCTCGCCGCTGGTTGGTACGCAACCGGTTGTTGAATCGGCTGACAGGACAAGACCATGAGCGCACTCCAGGGTGCGCCGCAGGTTTTGGGCGGCGTCTATCTCTCTGCATTCTTGGAACCCTTGGCGGGGTGGCTAAGACGACCTGATGTCACCGATATTTTGGTCAATCGCCCTGGTGAAGTCTGGGTTGAAAGTGTTATGGGCGGCATAGTGCGGCATGACGCGCCCGATGTAACCCAAGTCAATCTTACGCGCTTGGCCGCTCAGATTGCGCGCATTTCCAAGCAGGGCATTAGTCGAGAACATCCACTACTCTCGGCCAGCTTGCCAACTGGCGAACGCATTCAAATTGTGCTGCCGCCTGCAACGCGTGGCGAAGTTGCTTTGGCAATTCGCAAGCACGTGCTGACGGATTTGACTCTCGACGATTATGTCTCCGCTGGTGCGCTATCTCATATCGTTGGCGCAGGCGGCACAAAAGCCTCAATTGACCCTGACAAAGAACTTAAGGCAATCCTCGCCAAAGGAGATGTAACTACTTTTCTGAGGCTGGCCGTTCAGCAAAAACGAAATATCGTCGTTTCAGGTGGGACAGGAACCGGCAAAACAACCTTTCTTAATGCGCTTCTGAAGGAGGTCAGTTTAGAAGAACGTTTGATTTTAATTGAGGATGCCGCAGAAATTCGCTTGGTTCATGAGAACGCTGTCGGACTTGTTGCCGTAAAGGGGCAGACAGGTGAAGCCCGCGTTGATGTTGATGATCTCTTGCAATCTGCCCTTCGTATGCGGCCTGACCGCATAATTGTCGGTGAACTGCGCGGCAAGGAGGCGTTTACTTTCTTGCGAGCGATAAATACCGGTCATCCAGGCTCCGTGACCACCCTGCATGCTGATACACCAGACGGTGCTTTGGAGCAGTTGGCCTTGATGGCGTTGCAAACCGGGACCGCCATGACCCATGCTGACATATCGGCCTATGTTCGCAGTGTCGTGGATGTCATTGTTCAATTGGAACGTAAACAAGGCCGTCGGCAAGTCCGTGAAATCCGATTGTTGCGATAAGCGAATGAGCGCTAAGCCCATTTTCTTTTGATATTTTCCTCTGAATAACTCTTTTAAGTAAAAATTCGCCATTTAACTATACGCTTTTTTATAGCATTCTGGCTTACAACCCGTGTTGGTAACAAGGGCCAGCATACCTCTACGTGTGTCTTACGACCGGAAAAAATTGGCTCCTTGAGGTGGGGTAAGTTATGAGAAATCGTTGGATTAAAGTAGCTAGCGCTGCGTTATTATTAGGGATGGTTTCAGCCTGCGGCGGTGGGGGCGGATCAACTCCGCCCGGCGGCGGTGGCGGCGGTGTTGTCACGCCACGGCCGACAGCTGCGGAGACTTCGCGTTTTCTGATCCAGGCAACATTTGGACCTACAGAGGCCGAAACCGAAGCTTTGCGCGACACGACTTTCGCTGCTTGGATCACGGCGCAGCAGGCTCTGCCTGAAGGTGCTCTGGCACTCGACTATTTGAATACGCGTCGGGATCAGTTGCGCAATCCGCCAGCACCCGCCGCTCCTAACCCTACGGCGGATGTTAACTCAAGTCATTTTTACGAATATTTCTGGCGCGAAGCTGTTACTTCGCAAGACCAACTGCGTGAACGCACCAAGTTTGCCTTGTCGCAGATCTTTGTGATTTCGTTCGCTGATCCTCAGATGAACGTACGTGGACTTGGTTCATATTACGATATGCTCGGCCGCAACGCCTTTGGCAATTATCGTCAGCTTCTAGAAGATGTGGCACTTCACCCCATGATGGGTGTCTATCTCACCCATATCGCAAACCAGAAAGAAGATCCGACGACGGGTCGTTCGCCAGATGAAAACTTCGCCCGCGAAGTTATGCAGTTGATGTCGATTGGCTTGTTCGAACTCAATAATGACGGCACCCAAAAGTTGGATAGTGCTGGTAATCCAATCCCAACCTATACCGCTGCGGATATTTCAAATTTAGCGAAGGTTGTCACAGGCTTTAGCTGGTATGCAGCTACGCCGACTAACTCGACCTTCTCGGGAAGCGGTCGCAATGATGCATCATTCGTAACGCCAATGATCGCCTACCCAAATTTCCACTCGATCTCCGAAAAGCGGTTCTTAGGCACAGTGATCCCTGCGACGACGACCCCAAATCCAGCCGGAGACTTAAAGATCGCGCTTGACGCGATCTTTAACCATCCAAATGTTGGTCCATTTATCGGGAAGCAATTGATCCAGCGACTGGTGACATCGAATCCAAGCCCAGCCTATGTAAACCGGGTGGCAAACGTCTTTAACAACAACGGCGCGGGCGTACGAGGCGATTTGGCTGCAGTCGTTCGTGCGGTGCTGTTGGACAGCGAAGCCCGAAACATGTCTGCAGGGGTTGACGCAAACTTCGGCAAACTGCGTGAACCTATCATTCGTATGACTGGCCTAATGCGTGCCCTGAACGCCACTTCAACCAATGGACTGTGGCCAGTCAATTCGACCAGTGCCTCTACTTCGTTAGGCCAATCACCAATGGCTTCGCCTTCGGTGTTTAACTTCTTCCGTCCAGGCTACACACCACCAAACACCAAGACCGGAAGCCAAGGACTCGTCGCCCCAGAGATGCAGATTGTCGATGAAGTGACGGTAGCTGGCTACATGAATACCATGCAGACCACGGTCAACACTGGGATCGGATCCAGCAGCGACGTGAAGCTCAACTATACAAAGGAAATGGCGGTTGCCGCCGATCCTGCGGCTTTGGTGGATCGCGTCAATTATCTTTTGACCTATGGCAACATGACAACGGCTCGCCGCCAGCAAATCATCGACGCGGTAACGGCTGTGACCATTCCTACGGGTGGTACAACCACGCAAGCGCAGATCGATGCTGCGTTACTGAATCGGTCAAAATTGGCGGTTTATCTGACCGTTGTTTCTCCAGATTACATTCTGCAGCGCTAAGGGGGCGACCATGAAAGATTTACGTCATACACGTCGCCAATTTCTGGCAACAACCGGTGCGGTCGGGATTGCAGCACCTGTAGCAACCGCTTTTGGTATGCAATTGGCCGCCTTTAATTCGGCCGCCAGTCAGACCGCTGGGGGCTATAAAGCGCTCGTATGCATCTTCCAATTAGGCGGCAATGACTCCAACAACACGGTGCTTGCATCTGATACAGATTCTTGGAACCGTTACTGGGCTGCCAGAAATACGGGCTCAGATCCAATTGCTCTGATGCCGGTTGGTACTGCAGCAGCGACAGTTGGCTCAACTTCGCCGGTCACGGGTCGCACTGTGACCGCGGCTACGCCAGAAGCCTGGGGCGGCATTTTGCCTTTCACGCCAAAAACCGCGCAAGCCATACCGGCGGGAACCAATGCGACAACCCGCACTTTTGGTTTCCACCCAATGCTGGCACCCCTTTTGCCAATTTATGCGGCAGGGCGCTTGGCGGTGATCGCCAATGTCGGCTCATTGGTGGAGCCGGTCACAAAAACGGAGTATCAAGCGCGTACCAAGAAAGTGCCTGCAAATTTATTTTCGCACAATGATCAACAAGCTGTCTGGCAGGCAGGGCTTACCGAAGGTGTGCGCACCGGTTGGGGTGGCCAGTTTGGCGATCTTATGGCGTCAGGCAATGGTGCCAACAGCCTCTACACGGCGATGTCTACTGCCGGGAACACCGTTTTCCTTTCTGGGCGGACGGTTGTTCAATACCAAGTATCAACCGGCGCAACGCCCGCGGTAGTCGTAAACGCAGTTGGCGGGACCACGCTGTTTGGCTCAAACCAGGGCCCCGCTAAGATGCGGGAGATCATCCGCGATACGGGCTTCGTAGCAAATATGGGTGCTGACCACGCCACAATCGTCGGCCGGTCGCTCGACGCTTCAGTTACGCTAAACACAGCGGCAACTGGTACTTTGGTTACCGCGATCCCGCCTCCGCCTGTTTATCGTAATCCGATAACCAACAATGTGGAAACGAACTCGTTGTCGGTGCAGTTGCAAACTGTTGCCCGTATGATTGCCGCAGCGCCTGCACTCGGTCTTCGCCGGCAGGTCTTTTTCGTAGCCATTGGTGGACATGATAGCCATGACTTCCAAAATACGGCGCAACCTAACAATCTCAGCAAGTTGGCAAGTGCCATGGCCACATTTGATGCAACCTTGGCCAATATTGGTGGTGTCGACATGCGCAGTTCCGTGACAACTTTTACGGGCTCGGATTTCTCGCGGACCTTTAATACCAATGGCGATGGTACCGACCACGCCTGGGGCGGCCACCATTTAGTGATGGGGGGTGCCGTAAACGGTGGCGATATGTATGGCCAATTCCCGACTGTCGGCAGTGACTTGGGTACCTTCCGCAATCCGAATCAAACCGGTAACGCCCATATTCCAACCACCTCGGTTGACCAATATGCTGCGACCTTGGGAACTTGGTTTGGCGTTTCGAATACAGACTTAGCCGTGATTTTCCCAAATCTGAAGAATTTCTCGAGGCCCAACTTGGGCTTTATGGCCTAATCCTGAATTGCCGATCACCAAAGCGAAAAGCCGCTTCCCTATCCGGGGAAGCGGCTTTTTAATTGGTCTTTTCCTGGCGCAACTGCGTCCAGCGGCTTTCGCCACCATTCAGCATGGCTTTGAGATAGGCGACATTTTCAGAGGCCACAGTGGGCGGCAGATCGCGAGTCGCGAGTCGCTCACTTTCTTCGAAACGGCCCTGAAGGCCTACGATAAGTGCCAGATTTTGGCGGGCCTGAGGGGGCGCTAAGGGATTTTGATTGGCCCGGCGCAACATTGCCTCAGCTTTCTTTAAATCCCCAGTCATGGCAATGGATAGTCCATAATTGCTGAGGATCGTTGAGTCTTCTGGAGCGAGTTTCAGGCCGGCCTCATAAGCGTTTGCAGCAAGGTCTGGCCGGTCCAAGCGGTCATACACGACACCGAGTGTGGACTGTAAGCTTGGATCACTAGGGTTCAGTGTGATGGCCTTTTGTAACGCTTGAAGCGCTGACTCATTTTCGCCGCCGGCCGCCAGTCCCAATGCTAAAGCGCTCCATAATTGCGGGCTTTCGCCCTTCACTTGCAACCCCATGGCCGCAAGTTGGACTGCACGTTCATTTGAACCAATCTTTCGAAGCGCTATCGAGCCCTCTAAGGCGGCCTCCGCATCGGAAGGATTTTTTTCGAGTTCACCCAACCAGAAGCTGGATTGATTTACAAGGTCAAGTCCGCGGGCCGCTTGACGCTCTTTTGCCGACGCAGGTTTTGCGGCAGCAGTTTGCTCGGCGGTAGGTGCTGGCGATGCCTTTTCAACCTCGGGGCCCTTAGTGCCTTGCGTACGAGGTGCGCCTTTTGCTGTTGGGGTTTTTGAGCTGGCTTCAGGCTTTTTGCCAAAGAACGGCAGAGCATGGGCCGGCAATGCAGTAAGGCAGATTAGCCCAAAGGTAACCCCTAAGAGGGCAAAGGGCAGTCGACTGGCACTGGAGCGGAACGACATGGTGAGGACCTCACGAATCACAGACCCCAATCTTTCATCAATCTTTCTTAACAAACTCTCAAAACGGGCCTGTTGCCTCCCCGTCATAATCGCTTTTCATGGGGTCGAGATCGGCTTAAAGAAGCATCATGCACCTAAATATTGCCCCTCATGAAGTCATTTCCACGCCCATTCACGCCATTGCTTCGTCGGAGTGGCCCGCATACTTAGAAGGCAAATCTAGCTCGCAAGCCGCCCTTGCGGCGCACTCCGATTTTCGAGCCCAAGCGGGGCGTGTACTTCTGGTGCCGGCCCCAGATGGCACGTTAGAACGCGTGCTCTTTGGACTTGGATCGGGGACCGATACCAGCGTTTATGGTGCGCTCGCGGGCAAGTTGCCTTCGGGTGATTATCGAATCGTCTCGCCGGTCTCTAAAGAGCAAGGCCATGCCATTCTGGTCGCCTATCTTTTGGGGGCTTATGTCTTTAACCGGTATAAGCGCAAAGATCAGCGCCTAGCTCGTCTAGTTGCCCCTGCTGGAGCCGATGTCGAGGCCGCCAGTCGTACCGTCAATGCTGTCAGATTCGGTCGTGACCTCGTCAATACACCGCCGAATGATATGGGGCCAGACGAATTGGAGGCAGCCGCAATTGCCTTAGGCGAAGCTCATGGTGCTGAGATTGAAGTGATCCGAGGCGAAGACTTGCTGTCACAGAATTATCCGTTGATCCATGCTGTAGGGCGCGGTGCCTCTCAAGAGCCCCGCTTAGTCATCTTGCGTATCGGACGCGAAGACGCCTATCCACTGGCATTAGTTGGAAAAGGGGTAACGTTTGATAGCGGCGGGCTGAACTTGAAGCCGTCCTCCGGAATGGCCTTAATGAAGAAGGATATGGGAGGTGCTGCCTGTGTGTTGGCGCTATTTTCCACTCTTGCTGAGGCACCTCTCAATGTGCGCCTGTCCGTCTATGTTCCCATCGTAGAGAATTCTATGGATGGTGGGTCGTTTCGGCCCAGCGACGTTATTCGTGCCCGCAATGGCCTAAGCGTTGAGATTGACAATACGGACGCTGAGGGACGATTAATTCTAGCCGATGCGGTTACACGCGCCAGCGAAGATGGAAATTCCATGATCCTCGATCTGGCGACGCTGACGGGTGCGGCGCGTGTTGCCTTAGGGCCAGAGCTTCCGCCTTTCTTTACCGAAGATGAAGAATTGGCCGGAGCCCTAACGGAGGCGGCGGCCATTACAGGCGATCATTTGTGGCGAATGCCTTTGTGGCGGCCCTATGAAGATGACCTCGACAGCCCGATTGCAGATTTGAAAAACTCTGGCGGACCTTTCGCTGGCGCGATTAATGGGGCTTTGTTTATCTCCAAATTCGTCCAAGTGAAGGACCACAAGCCGATCTGGGCGCATTTCGATGTCTATTGTTGGAACCCTAAGGAAAAGCCGGGTCGGCCCCAGGGTGGTGAGGTTCATGCAGTGCGCACGATTGAGGCCATGCTACGGAAAAGATTCGGCTAAATCTGCAATCAAGGCTACACAGTCTATCATACAAGCAACTGAGTTCACAGGGACTCTTTCCCAAAAGCGCAAATCGATTCACCTAAGGGCTCAGATGGCGCGGTCATATACGGCCACAGCCTTAGGGGTCGAAGTTGGATCAGTTTGCTGGACTTAATAAGCAAGCACTTAGCTTGTGGCTGGACGTCACATCGCGATCGGTACAATCCGATGGACCAGACCTGACCGCGCGTCAAACGGCCCTGATGTTGACCGTCTATCTTGAATCCGGGCCACATACGGTTCGGGCATTGGCGCAACGCCTCGGAGTAGGCAAACCAGCCATCGTGCGAGCGATCGATACTTTGCAAGAGGTTGGCCTGGTTGAGCGTCGTCCTGACCCTGCTGACCGGCGCAACATCTTTGTGGTCGGGACTGAAGCTGGTGCCGAACGCCTTGCAACTTATGCAGCGTCCATTGCCCGTAATATCGCTGCGATCACCCAGGTCAGTCGTCCTTCCTCGGTGGGCTCAGGTACAGACGAAATCTCCCAGCAAAAATTGGCATAACGGGTAGACAAGATGCTGGACCCAAATCTCCACCCCTATCGTAGTGATCTGGCTGCCACAAAGCTCAAGGGCCTCGTCGAATCGGCTCGTTTTGTTGATCCTATCCCGCACCAAGTAAGTGCAGGCGTAGCCCCATTGCGTAAAGTCCCGGAACCTGACGGGGAGCAATTGAGCCAGGCACTTCATGGCGATGTCATCGATATCTATGAAGAGCGCGGAGGCTTTGGTTGGGGTCAAATGCAGAGCGATGGTTATGTCGGCTGGTTTGATATGGCAGCTTTGTCAGCACCTGTTCTGGCAACATCACATAAAGTCAACGTATTGCGCACTTACGCTTTCTCAGGGCCAAGTGCGCGGGCGGCCCCCCATTTTCTCTTAAGCCTCGGTGCCCAAGTAACGCTTAAAGGTGAGCGTGAGAATGGCTTTGTTGCGGTAGAACGGGCGGGGTGGATTTATGAGTCTCACCTTGCTTCATTGCTGGAACGCGCGAGCGATCCAGTTACAATCGCTGAACAATTCCTACACACGCCGTATCAATGGGGTGGAGTGGAGAGCTTAGGGCTCGATTGCTCGGGTCTGATCCAGACTGCTTTCAAGGCCGCTGGCATACTTTTGCCGCGCGATTCGTATATGCAGCGCAACATCGGACGTGCAGTTCCCATTGATGATAGACTGAACGGCTTGAAGCGGGGCGATATTGTTTGCTGGAAAGGCCATGTCGCCTTGATGACGGACGAGACGCATATCCTCCATGCTAACGGCTATCATATGGCGGTTGCACAAGAGCCTTTAGCGGCCGCCGCCGAGCGGATCCAGGCGAGCTATGGCTCTATTCTGACCATCCGCCGCTTGGCTGATTAGGCACAAAAAAGGGCCAGCACAACGCTGGCCCTTTTGGTTTTGACGCCGAGGCGCGACTTATAGGTGGTAAGCGCGCTCACCATGCTCAGCGATGTCGAGACCTTCTTCTTGATCATCGACCGACGCTTTCAGGCCAATCGTGTACTTGATGATGAAGAAGACGATGGCCGATGCGACACCTGACCAAGCAATTGTTACTAAAACGCCCTTCAGCTGCGCCATCACTTGGAATGCCATGTCATATTCCACAGCTGGGCATACGGCGAGAATTTTGCCAGCTTCGTCGAAGCACTTAGTGTAGTCCACAATGCCTGCGCCACCTAGAGCTGGCGAAACCACAATGCCGGTACCAATCGCACCAATGATGCCGCCGATGCCATGGATGCCGAAAGCGTCAAGGCTGTCGTCATACTTCAGAGCGGACTTCACGACCGAGCAGAAGAAGATACAGGCTGGTGACACCACAAGGCCAAGGATCAGAGCGCCCATTGGGCCGGCAAAGCCTGCAGCAGGGGTCACGGCCACAAGGCCTGCGACGATGCCAGATGCGAGGCCTAGCATCGACGGACGCTTGCGGGTGACCCACTCATAAACAACCCAGCTGAAACCCGCAGCGGCAGTCGCGATGAATGTGTTGGCCATGGCCAGAACGGCATAATAGTTGGACTCCAGGTTCGAGCCGGCGTTGAAGCCAAACCAACCCACCCAAAGAAGGCCTGCCCCAATATAGGTCATCACCAATGAGTGCGGTGGCATTGGCTCGTTACGATAGCCCGCGCGCGCGCCCAAAATGATACAGCCAACCAGAGCAGCGATACCCGCATTGATGTGTACAACCGTGCCACCAGCAAAGTCGAGGGCACCGAAGCTCCAAATCAAGCCCGTGGTAAAGCTGTCACCTTGAGCTGAAGCGGCTGCCAAGCCGTCTGGGCCAGGCCACCACCAAACCATGTGCGCCATGGGATAGTAGGAAAGCAGAGGCCAAAGAACGGCGAAGACAACCACCGCTGCAAACTTCATCCGCTCAGCAACGCCGCCCAATACCAATGCTGCGGTGATAGCCGCAAAGGTCATTTGGAAGACCACAAATACAAGCTCTGGAATGTAAACACCTGTTGAGAAGGTCGCGACCAAAACTGGGTTGCCGTCAGCATCAAGGCCGGCCCCGTTCAGGAACAAGCGGTCAAACCCACCGACAAAGCTATCAATCTCACCGCCTGAGGTGAATGCTAGGCTGTAGCCCCAAAGCATCCAAGTGATCATGCCGATCACCATCACTGTGGATACCTGCATCAACATTGACAGCATATTCTTGGCGCGCACCAGGCCACCGTAAAACAAGGCGAGACCCGGAATGATCATCAGAAGCACGAGAAGAGTCGACACCATCATCCACGTGATATCGGCCTTATCGACAACTTTTTCTGGCAAAGTTGCCACCAGCTTGGTGGCTGCTGGGGCGGCTTCAGCCGCAGGTGCCGCTGCGGCGGCGACGGCATTGGCAGCGTCTTGGGCGTGAGCTGGGGCGACCAATCCACTTGCCATTAGGAAAATCAGTGCTGCTAGGGCGGCTAGCCCAGTTCGTACCAGCGCTTCGAAGCCAAGCTCCGGTCGTGTGCGTGTTGCGATACGTGTCACGTTCGTCGTGCTCCCCACAAGGTTTGCGATCTTGAGCTCACAATTAGCCCAGTCTCCATCCAAGCCGCAGCGTTAAAAATTGGGCACTTATGGGCAAGCGTCTGCCTGCCGCTTCCGCGCTATCACTGAGATTAGCCCAAAATTTGAGCATGGAACTTACGTCATGCCTGCAAATAGAGCAGACTTGGCTGTCCAAAAATTAAGCGAACATATGTAATACGAGGCTTTAAAGGGCGCCTTTAACCATTTGACCCAAAATTGCGCGCCAAATTCAGGCGCGAGGGTGAGCTTTGGAAAACACAGCAATCATATGTGCAGGGTCTATTTCCATATAGCGCTGTGTGGTGGACAAAGAGGCATGCCCGAGTAGCTCTTGGATCGAGCGCAAATCTCCGCCCGATTGTAGCAAGTGGGTCGCAAACGCGTGGCGCAAGGCATGCGGAGTCGCGGATTCAGGTAGACCCAATTGCCCGCGTAATCGGGCCATACTTATTTGGACCAGCCGGGCGCGCATTGGTCCGCCTCGCACACCAACGAAAAGGGGTCCTTCCGGCGCTATCGAATACGGGCAAAGTTTGACGTATCGGGCGATCGCTTCGCGTGCAACAGGTAGGGTGGGAACCAGACGAGTTTTTTGACCTTTGCCGAGAATGCGCAAGGTTGAAGGCAACGGGAAATCGGCACCTGTTAAGCCCAAAGCTTCAGATATGCGAAGGCCACACCCGTAAAGCAAGGTAAGAATAGCTGTATCGCGTGCACCAACCCACCGCTCTTTGACTTCCTCGGCTAAATCAATCAGCTCGAAGGCCACGTCACTACTCACCGGGCGCGGTGGAGCTGGCTTAATCTTGGGGCCACGAACGAAGCTTAAGCTCGTATTGGAGAGCCCCTTACGTCTGTCGAGAAAGGAAAAGAATGACCGAATGCCGGCCAGGGCGCGAGCTACCGACCGATCCCCAAATGGGTTGTTGGCCTGACGTCGTCTCGCCAAATAGGCACGCAAGTCGGAAGCGGTCAGA
Source organism: Alphaproteobacteria bacterium (assembly GCA_027485915.1). Classification (GTDB taxonomy): domain Bacteria; phylum Pseudomonadota; class Alphaproteobacteria; order Caulobacterales; family Aquidulcibacteraceae; genus Aquidulcibacter. The sequence goes on from JAIXQA010000023.1 coordinate 106,412, forward strand.
TCTGGCAGGCTTGCGAGCGTCAGCGCTTCGCCTCGATGCTGCACTAAGAAGCCGAGAAATGTGTCAATGTCGCGCTGATAAGCTTCCAGTGTATGATCTGCCAGTCGCCGTTCGTGCTTTAGCCAATGCATCCAATCAAGCCGGGCTTGGGCAAGTCCGTCACCCCCAGCATTAGTTAGGTCAGTTTGGTGGACCGCTCCGCTCACAACAATCCATCAGCGGCAAAGCGTGTTAAAACACGCTCCAAAACACGAGCGAAAAATGTTACTAATTCCCCACCGTGGTCTGGGCGGAAAGCATCGGTATCTCGGCTCGCAATAGCTAGGATGCCCAGCCGTCTGTTCGGGCCAAACTCCAATCGTGCCAATGCTTCTGAGCACACGAGCTCGCTGCGCTCACCATATAGCCATGTACGGGGCCGTTCGATTGGGCCAAGTAATGTCGGCTGGTGAGTAGGTACCAAGCGTTCAATCGCGGAACCGGCCTTATCTAAGGCTTGGCTGGCGGCGTTAGACTCAGAAACAGCCAAAACACAAACATCCGCAGCCAAGGCGAAAGCCACATGGCCCGAAAGGCGCTCGTTCAAATCCTCGGGGTCTTGGCTGTCAAGGACTGCCAGAATGGCTTCTTGTACTCGAATTTGAGCTTCATAATTGGCGCGTGCCGTTTCGACGATCGCTGCGAAACGGGAGCGGGCGGCTCGGGTCTCGCGTAGCATGCGCTCGCGTGCAAGATCGGCAATCGCAATAACATTCCCAGTGCTGGGCTCAGCCGCGATGCGATTTAACAGCTCGGTGTCTTCGCGCACAAAGCTTGGATTTTGCATCAGGAAATCGCGGATCAGATCCAAATCGAGTTCGGGTTCAGCAATGAGTGCGGCGTCTTGGTAGGCCATAAGCGGGCAGGATCCGGGACAAGGTTACGTGTCCGTCCAGTTTGCCGTGAACAAGGTGAACACGTGGTTACGGAAATTGCGCGATTGCACTTTTTTCTGCACATGGTGCAGTAAGGTTATGCCAGCGCTCTGACCTTCTCCGCATGCGACCTAAAGTCCTTTGGATTCTAACCATTCGCAAATGTCGGCTGTGACCGCGGCGGTTTTTGGTTCGTCAATGATCCAATGGGCAGCACCATCATATTCACGATAGTCTCCGCCAACTCGCGCATATTTTTGCGCGACCTTGCGCACTGCTTGAATAACGGTTGCACGATCTTGAACGGCGCCGATGGTTAAGATCGGGCATTCGATCAACCGTTCATTGATGACGGCTACCCGATGCGGGTCCGTCGCTGGCTTGCCCAAATGCTGATAAACAAGCCCAGAATCATACAAGGCAGATGCATAAATCTCATCATGCCGCTCTGGTGCAACCTGATTTAGAACGCCCCAGCGAAAGCCTGTCTTCCAAACCTTGTAGGAAAGCTTGGGATCCCCTTTCAAGACCACATTGGCGAAGGTGAAAAGGACGCGGAAGTCTTGGACTTGGCAGTCGACCGGTTGGGCGGGAGTGACCAGAATAGCTGCTTTGCCAACCCCTTGCTCTGCAAGCTTTTGGACAATTAGCCCGCCCATTGAATGGCCCATCAAAACGGGTTCTTCTCCGGTTGAGCGTTCGATTGTTAAGGCTTCCGACTTAGCCGCTTCGACATAATCATGAAGGCCCAGAGTAGAAAGCTGTCCAGTTGGGTTCTCTTTGACTCGAAATTGCGGGTAGAGGGTCGGCGTGTAGGGCGTCCAACCTTTGGCTTGCATCAATGGGGCCATGACAGACCAAGCGTCACCGCCACAACCAACCCCGTGAATCATTAGAATTGGCTTTTCCACCTGCAATCTCCGTCTCGTGCGATCAGACGGTCATGCCACAGAATCCTATGCTGCAGCAAGGTAGCCAAAGTCTTGCACAATCCGCATGTAAACTTCGCGCTTAAATGGAACGACTAGATCCGGAAGGGCTTCTAAGCGTTCCCAACGCCATGCATCAAACTCGACTTGTTTGTGGGCATTCAGCTTTACATCGCGATCAGAGCCCAAAAAGCGCAACGCATACCAGATTTGGGCTTGGCCCTTATTGCGGCGGAATTTCCCGCGCTGCATTTCAGGTGGGAAGTCATAGGTCAGCCAATCGGTTGTATGACCTATGATTGACACGAGACTAGGCCCAATACCGGTCTCTTCACCAAGCTCGCGGAGGGCTGCTGCTTCGACATCTTCATTTCGGTCAATGCCGCCTTGCGGAGCTTGCCAAGCATGTTGACCATTAAAGCCCCGTCGTTTGCCGACCCAAACCAGCCCTCGCATGTCGAACAATAATATGCCCACATTCGGCCGATAGCCTTCCGGAGGAGCAGGTATGGTATCTCTATTCATGATGTAACCGCGGATGCTGGGGCTAAGATAAGCCCCCGTCGGGCTGCATCTTTCGCCCACCGCGCAATTTGGTCAATGGTAACACTATAAGCAACCCCAAAACCGAGTGCCGCGCCCCGTTGGGTCGCCATGGCTTCAAGTGCGCCCAACTGTGCCGCAATATCTTCACCAGAGGGCCGCTGGTCGATCAGCCTATCCGCCTGAGCATTTCGAAGTCCAGCCGAGCTCGCCGCACCGTCCAGCTGTGAGGCCGAACCGTCGGCGATGAAGGCCACACCACGCGAACGCAATTGCCGCATTACAGCGGCGCTCGATTCGTTCGAGGTGGCAAACTTGCCGCCCAGATAATTGGTTACGCCAAAATAGCCGCTGGCCCGCGACAACAGAAACTCAAGCCGACGCTGATTTTCCTCGGCTGATGCGGTTGTTAAAAGCGTGTGTGGACCCGGGTCATTTTCTGGATAATCGAAAGGTTCCATTGGGATCTCGATCAAAACTTCATGCCCGTTGGCGCGTGCTTTATTGATCCAGCCCTGCAAGTTCTCGGCGTACGGCACAAATGACAAGGTCACTTCAGCCGGTAGTTCATCGATTGCGCGTTGGGTAATCCTTGCGTTCAGACCAAGACCGCCAACCACCAAAGCTACTTTGGGCTTTCCCGTGTCCGAAAACGGCTTTCGGTAAACGTCATAGACGGTCCGATTGCCAGTGCCGATTATGGGCAGAAGACCGCCAGGACCTTGTTGGTGCACCCCAGCCGCTGGGGCTTGAGTTAGGGCCGCACCAACTTGTCCACGATAGACTTGAACACCGCCTTCGTTACTGGCCGCTCCGAATGATGGGGCCATAATCCGAGCGGTGCCCGATACAGGGGGAATTTGTGCTGCTGAAGCCGCGGTGGCGGCACCAGTTACCACTGGATCGCCCTTGGCTTTGGCCTCTGCTGCCAAGCGGATGGCTTCCGCTTCACTTATGGCCTGATCGGCTGCGCTTCGCGAGTTTGGCGGCGGTGTGCCAGGCTGCCAGGGCGTCATCGCGCCATCTTGTAAACGCCAAGGCAACCAACCCATCGCCATGCCTTGTGCCGCCAGATCGACTTTTGGCTCCATACTGGTCGTAGCAGGCTTGGCCGACGCAGGATTATAGCGAGGCACTTCCAGAACAGCACTAGGCCCTGCATCCTTTTCATTCCCAAAGGCCTGGATCGCGCCCGCGCTCAAACCAAGCGACAGCAATAGCGTCGCAAGGCTCAAGCCTGCGTGCTTGAGGCCGATGGCTAAAGGCTTAACGTTTAAGGTCTGAATAGCTGCCATGGTGCAGATAGGTCCATTTCGACCTGATTCACTGACCTGTATCGGTTAACGATTCAGAAACATCAGCACGCGCTCGCTGATTATCTTTCTCGTTTTCGCAGCTTAGGATGCCCCGGACCAACGGGCAAAAATCGCCGTAGGTAAAGGCCGACCGGATGCTTCTTCCGGAATAGCCATCTCGCCCGCTTCGCGGCTGCCGGAGCGATCGCCCAATGCAGCGGCTAGTCCATTATCCAGCGCTAAGAAACTCAGGCGAACGGCATAGACTGTTGCGACCAAAAAAAGCGCGTCATCCTCTAGTAGCTCAACGCAGGCCTTTAGCAGTCGATCTAAACCCTCTTCAAGCTTCCAAATCTCCCCAGTCGGTCCACGCCCGTGCTTTGGCGGGTCCAGAATGATGCCGTGGTACTTATTGCCGCGCCGAATCTCGCGCTCTACAAACTTCAAAGCATCGTCCACGATCCAGCGAATTGGTCGATCTTCTAGGCCCGCTAAGGCTTGGTTCTCTCGCGCAAAGCCCACTGCCTTCTTCGAGGCGTCGACATGGGTGACGTTCGCGCCGGCTTTGGCGCAGACAAGGCTGGCCACACCGGTATAGCCAAAGAGGTTCAAGACTTTTGGCGGTGCCGCTATAGGGGCCTGTTTAACTCGAGCTTCGATCAAATTGCGGCACCAGCGCCAGTGAACCGATTGTTCGGGGAAAAGGCCCAAATGGCGAAACGGTGTACAACGGGCATGGAATTTGATGCCGCCCCACGAAATTGGCCAAGTTTCAGGAACGCGCCGCACAAAGCGCCAACGCCCCATTTCCTCGCTCTCTTGGCCGGAAAATGCTGCGTCGTAGACCCAGTCCTTATCGCTCAAGCGACGCGGCCAAAGGGCTTGACTATCAGGTCGGATGAAGGTGTACGGCCCAAAACGCTCGAGCTTTTGGCCATCACCAGAATCGATCAAGGCATAATCCGACCAGTCATCTGCCATCAGGACGGGTGCAAAGTATGCTGGCGCTGGCTTCACTAGACTAACAGGCTTCTGAGCCATCTAATCACGGGCTCCTTTGAAGCCTTTTTGCCGCCAGATCTCGTAAGTCGTAACAGCTGTTGCAATGGCCAGATTGAGGCTATCCGCGCGGCCCGCCATGGGCAGACGGACCAAAACATCGCACGCCTCGGCCCATGAATCAGGAATGCCAGATTGTTCATTGCCCATCAAAAGGACCGTCTTCGAGCCAAAGTCCGTATCCGTGTGGCGGGTTGATCCCTTTAGCGTTGTACCCGCCATCTTGAAGCTCCGCGCGCGTCTCCATGTATCAAAGGCAGCAAAGTCAGCTTTAACAACACGTGCCGAAAAGATCGAGCCCATGCTGGCTCGCACCGCCTCGATTGAAAAAGGGTCGCAGCTTTCTTCTAGCAGGACAACACCGCCGCCACCAACTGAATCCAGCGTTCTGAGAATCGTGCCTAGATTGCCAGGATCGCGGACTCGTTCCAAAGCGATGATCAATGGGGCATCAGCCAAATCTGTCAGAGGGGTATAGCGTTGACGGAAGAGACCCAAAACCGACTGGGCATTGTCACGTTTAGCCACCGCCTCAAGCACCCGATCAGACACCCGCGCCACGCGTGCCCCAACCTTTAAAGCTTGCTGCGCAAGGGACTGGACCGTTGGCCGAGTTTCCGCTGCAGCCGAGAACAAGAGTGCTTCGAGTTCCCAACCTAGGTCGAGGCCTTCACCGACATGGCGGGCCCCTTCAGCCATAAACAAGCCGGACTCTGTCCTCGCTTTCTTGCGGTCAAGCGACTTGGCTAATTTGACCAGATTATTCTGCGGGCTCGTCACATCTTGGATCATACCTTCCTCATAGCGTGAGATTGCCCCAATGGGAGAGTGAAGTCCGCAAATTGCTGCGTTTTTTGCACGCCAGACGCGAGTGCACTTGCTTTCCCGTATCATTGAACTGAAGATGACTTTGGGAATATAAAATCGCGACGCCGTGCTAGTGCTTTTTTCACTTGGCTTGCGGCTTCAAAAACTGAAATGGCAAACAAAGCATGCTTAACCCCAAGAATTGCTGGCCGGTCTTTGTGCTTGGTGCCCTACTCTTGGCAATTCTCATTTGGGTTGGCCATAAGCGTATGGTGGTTTTGCAAGAAGAAACGCGTTCTTTGGCCCAAGAAAGCTTGGATAAGGCTGGATTTACTTTCGCGCGTGCTGAAAAGGCCGACGCGAGCCTGATGATTAGCGGCTTTTCAGTGGACAAAGCGACAGCGGAGGCGGCGTGTTCGACCGTTGCCGATGCGGTACGGGACCGGATTGGGATTCCGGGCGTTTATGCTGCCATTGATTGTCGGGGGATAAGCTATCCCGGTTCTGCGGTGGTACGCTCACCACTTCCGGCAAAGCCCGATGCCCAAGGTTCTAAGTCAGACAAGGCAGCTGTAACAGCTGCCCAACAAGCAGAAGTGACATGCCAAAGCCGTCTTACAGAGGCTGGTAAAAGCGGCACCATACGATTTGAAAAGGGCAGCAGCCCCCTTTTGGCTGGGCAAGACGTCCTCGACCGTGTGGCAGAGGTCGCTAAAGAGTGCTCACGCTTCAAAATTGAAATTGGTGGCCACACGGATACAGGTGGTGCCTTTGACCTAAATCAGCGCTTGTCCGAAAGACGAGCCAACACTGTGCGCGATTTTTTGATCTCGAAGGGTGTTGCTCCTGAACAGGTTACGGCCAAAGGTTATGGCGAAAGTCAGCCTTTGGTGAATGACTTCCCAGACGGCAATGGCGACGTACTAGGGCAGCCGGATAATCCTTTGCGGGAGCAAAATCGGCGCATCGAATTCAAAATTACTGAGTCAGACTAAAAACAAGATCACCCTCCTCACGGAAGGCAAGGACCAAAGCTATGTTTCTGTTAAGTCAAATGCTTCTGATAGTGCTGGCGTCCGCCGCGATTGGTGCCTTTCTGGCTCGCGTGCTCAAGCTCTGTAATTGTAATACAGAGGAATTGCAGGAAGAGTTGCGCGTATTGCAAGAAGAGCGCGACGGCTTAAAGCGTCAGGTTTCAGTCGGTGCGGGCTCTGCTCTGACCGATGCAATTGGCACGCGCAAGGCTGCAGCCCTAGAAGCGGAATTGGCAGAACTCCGATCCCGCGCGGATGAATTGGCCGCTTCAAATGCAAAGCTGCGCGAAGGCGGAAGTGTTGATGAAGACGTTGCCGCACTAAAATGGCGGAATAAATATCTTGAGGCCCGCGTACTGTTTTTTGAGGGTCGCGACGCAGGTGGCCGCGTTGAAATTCCGCCGATGCCCGAGCAAATGGCACCGGCAAAGCTGGTTCAAGACGCAGGCCTGTCGCCCGCTACCTCCGCTGCGGATTCGTTAAAGAAGGGCCGCAAAAAAGTACAAGCGACAGTTATTCCTGCAACTGAGCCAGTCGCTGCGCCTATTGTGGCGGAAGCCCCCGCCGTTGTGGCTGCTGCACCAAGCAGAAAGCGCAAAGTAAAGGCTGTTGCGCCGCCACCGCCACCATCAGAACCCATTAGCAACCAGAACTTTATTGCTTCGCCCCTGGCCGCATTGTCCCCAGAGGCCTTAGAGGAAGCTATTGTTCTGGCGGGGCCAGGCAAAGCTCCACCACGTTCACGCCGCCGGGCCAATCCAGACGATCTTTTACTCATTGATGGCGTCGGCCCAAAGAATAAGGCTTGGCTGAACGATCAAGGTATCTACTATTTCTACCAGATCGCTACGATGAATATTGATCAAGTCGCTTGGCTGGCTAACAATCTGCCCACTTTTGGCGCGCGTGTGTATCGAGAAAACTGGGTCGCCCAATGCGCCAACTTGGCTCGCGGAGAACAAGCCCGATAACGCGCTGACGCTCCTAAGCTGCCAGAAATTCCCGCACATCGGTCAGTCGACCTGTCAGGGCGGCAGCGGCAGCCATGGCAGGCGATACAAGGTGCGTGCGCCCATCTCGACCTTGGCGACCTTCAAAATTTCGGTTTGATGTCGAAGCGCATCGTTCAAACGGTGCCAGTCGGTCCGGATTCATGCCCAAACACATGGAGCAACCGGGTTCGCGCCACTCAAAGCCCGCAGCTAGGAAAATCTCATCCAAGCCTTCCTCTTCGGCTTGATGGCGGACGAGGCCCGAGCCTGGAACGATCATGGCGCGGACGCCGGGGGCAACCTTTTTTCCCCGCACAAGGTCTGCTACTACCCGCAAATCCTCAATTCGTGAATTGGTGCATGAGCCTATGAAGACGCGCTGGATAGCAAGGTCTGTCATCTTCTGCCCTGCATCAATGCCCATATAGGTTAGGGATCGGCGTGCGGTTTCGCGTTCGATTGGATCGCTGAAATCCTGTGGGTCTGGGGCAATCCCGTCAATGGCCACAACCTGTTCAGGGCTTGTACCCCAAGTCACGAGGGGTGCGATGCTCTCAGCGGGGATCTCAACTACCTGGTCAAATATCGCATCCTCATCTGTGAATAGGGTCTTCCAAAACGAGACGGCTTGATCCCAAGCCCCCGCTTTAGGAGCAGAGGGACGGCCCTTTAGGTAGGCAAAGGTAACTTCATCAGGCGCAACGAGGCCCGCTCTGGCTCCGGCTTCAATCGCCATATTGCAGAGGGTCATGCGCCCTTCTGCCGATAGACCACGGATCGCAGAGCCCCGGTATTCGATGACATGTCCGGTTCCGCCAGCGGTACCGATCTTGGCGCAAATAGCTAGAGCTATATCCTTAGCTCCAACGCCCGGTGCCAAAGTGCCGTCGATGACCACAGCCATGTTTTTCATTTTTCGGGCGCGCAAGGTTTGTGTGGCCAGCACATGTTCAACTTCACTAGTGCCAATGCCATGTGCAAGTGCGCCAAATGCGCCGTGAGTAGAGGTGTGGCTGTCCCCGCACACAATGGTCATGCCGGGCTGCGTACGGCCTTGCTCAGGCCCAACGACGTGGACAATACCATTGCGGATTTCGCCCATGGGAAAGAACTCAATCCCATGCTCGGCAACATTTCGGCTAAGGGTTTGTAATTGCAGGCGGGCTTCTGGATCAGCGACTGCATCTACACCTGCGGCTTGGTTCTCGGTCGGCGTGTTGTGATCGGCCACTGCCAGGGTTAGATCGGGGCGGCGCACTTTGCGGCCGGCCGCCTTAAGGCCTGCAAACGCTTGCGGCGTTGTGACCTCGTGGATCAAGTGTAAATCGATATAAAGGAGGGACACACCATCCTCGGCGGTGCCGACCACGTGGTTATCCCAAATCTTGTCATAAAGTGTCTTTCCCATACTTTGCCGCTTAGCGCACTTTCCCATTTCTCCCAAGTCGCTTAAGCCAGTGCGATGACAAGTCTTTCAGTTGCCACTTGGAACATTAATTCGGTTCGCCTACGCGCGGGGCTGGTACAGCGCTTTGTTGAAGAGCATCGGCCCGACGTTCTATGCCTGCAGGAAATTAAGTGCCGAAATGGCGAATTTCCCACTTCGGCTTTCACAGAAATGGGTCTGCCACATTTGCATATACGTGGCCAAAAGGGATGGCATGGCGTGGCGATTGCCTCGCGTCTCCCTCTTGAAGAGGCCGATGAGCCTACTTTCTGCCGACATGACGAAGCCCGGGTTGCCGCAGTGAAAGTTGCCGGTGTTACGATCCATAATCTTTATGTTCCAGCCGGTGGGGACGAGCCGGATACACAGATCAACCCAAAGTTTGATCATAAACTCTCGTTCCTAGAGCGCATGGAAGCGCATTATTCAGGTCGCGCTAGCAATGACCCTTTGGTCGTGGTTGGTGACCTAAACGTAGCCCCGGGTGAACATGATGTTTGGGGGCACAAGCAATTGCTCAATGTGGTGAGCCACACCCCTGTTGAGACCGAGGCCATGGGGCGAATACTGGACCGCGGTGGGTTGGTCGATTTGGCCCGTATTGCCCGACCGGCGCCTGAGAAAGTTTTTTCCTGGTGGAGCTACCGTTCACCGGATTGGACGAAAAATGATCGGGGTCGCAGGCTCGACCACATTTGGGCGAATGCTGACTTTGCCCCGCGCTTCATCAAGGAAAGTTTTGCCATTCACAAAGATGCCCGAGCATGGGAAAAGCCGAGTGACCACGTTCCTGTTGTGGCAGCATTTGAGGTTTAGGCATAATGGCAAAGCGACCAGGTTCCGGCATCTTTGTGCCGCTCATGATTATTGGTGCGACCATTTTCGGCTTAGGCGCTTACCATGCCATCCGGCCCAAACCTGTTGAGATAAACCCCACGTTCGAAGCGGTGGATAACCCGCGGACAGTGCAGGGGCCTGGGTTGCCGCCTATGGGCAAAGACGCGGCGCAATTGGCCGCTGAGGAAAGCGCTACAGAAGACAAAGACGGCACCGACGCTGTTCCTGCAAATACGCTGAAGCTCAACGACGCTCCATGGCTTAAGTCTATTATGGGCGGTGTGTTGGGTGAATTTCGCAGCACCGTGGTCACGGCCCTGCAGAAAGAACAGTCCAAGGGAGAGCTCAATTGTAGCCCCGTTCTGACGAAGGCATCAGACGCGACTTTAAAGAACTTAGAAGAGGTAAGCTGCACTGCCAAGGATGGCGCGATCTTCACTGGCCAGTTTGACGCTGACGGCGATGGCACACTTGAGATCAAGTCACAGGACAAGGAAAAGGTTACAATCGAAAAGTTGGGTGGCTCATTCAGCGTGACGGTTGATGAGCCCTAAAGCGCGATCGAAATCAGTTTAGATAGGACAGACCCTATGAAGAAGTTCACAAAGTTAGCCGCCCACGCAGCGCCTTTGCCCGTTGCCAACATTGATACCGATCAGATCATTCCAAAGCAGTTCTTGTCGACCGTAGAACGTACTGGCCTGTCGCGCGGCTTGTTCTTCGACATGCGCTTTTTGCCTGACGGCTCGCCAAATCCAGATTTCGTATTGAACAAGCCAGCTTATGCGGGAGCGAAAATCCTGATTGCAGGGCCAAATTTTGGGTGTGGTTCTTCGCGCGAACATGCGCCTTGGGCCCTGCTGGACTATGGAATTGAATGCGTGATTTCCGCCTCATTTGCTGACATCTTTTTCAACAATTGCTTTAAGAATGGCGTGCTTCCGCTTGCTTTAGATGCGGCTCAGGTCGATGCGCTGATGAACCAAGCCAATGGTCAGAATGCGCAGTTTGAAATCGACCTTGCTGCTCAAACGCTTACCGGGCCAGATGGTAAAATTTACCAATTTGAGATCGATCCCGGCCGCAAGAAGTCCCTGCTGGAAGGATTAGACGAAATTGGGCAGAGTCTTATGCAGCAGGAGCAAATCTCAGAACATGAACACAAAAGAAAGTTAATGACGCCTTGGCTCGGCTGAAGTCCCTAAAAAAATTAGCTTAAATGCTTTTCAAATTGATTCATATCTGCTTAATTTCGGTTACCAGAATGTTAATGGTACCAGCAAGAGGCAGATTTCGTGATCGATCAATTCTTCGACCCAAGCTTTTTGAGCGCGTTGGCAGCGACTATCGGACCGCTTGCAGTGTTCGTTGCGCCGACAGAAGAAATTGAAGCCATGATTTTTGATTCCTATTCTGGTGTAGACACCTTAACCTCGGAAGAGATCGGGGTAGGGGCAGCGGAGCCCCTTGTGCCAATCGGCTATCGTGAAGCGGCGTAAGACTGCACCCTGCATTCGCCCGTGACATGCGCGCAATTCGTGGCTAAGGGCGAAGCATGACAAACAAAATTCTTCTACTGCCCGGTGATGGAATCGGCCCTGAAGTCATGACCGAAGTTGAGCGCGTGCTCGATCGGCTGATGTCACAGCACGGCCTTAAGCTCGCGGTTGAAACCGCTTTTTTTGGCGGCGCGAGCCTTGATGTAAATGGCTTGCCGATCACAGACGAGGTGGTTGCAACCTCCAAGGCTGCCCAAGCAGTCTTGATGGGCGCGGTTGGTGGCCCCAAGTGGGCGTCTGTCGCCCGCGACCTTCGCCCCGAAATGGGCTTGTTGCGACTTCGCAAAGAAATGGATGTCTATGCCAATCTTCGCCCTGCTTTGTGCTTTGCGGCTTTAGCCGATGCGTCTGGGCTCAAGCGGCACTTGGTTGAGGGTCTTGATATTGTATTTGTGCGAGAGCTAACCGGTGGGGTCTATTTTGGGACCCCCCGCGGGATCGAGACCTTGGCCGATGGTAGCAAGCGCGGCTTTGATAATCAGGTCTATACCAGCTCAGAAATCCGCCGTGTGGCGCGTGTGGCGTTCGAACTCGCACGCAAGCGATCAAATAAGGTGACGAGTCTTGAGAAGTCTAATGTGATGGAGTCTGGTCTCTTATGGCGTCAGGAAGTCACATCCTTACACGCTAGCGACTATGCGGATGTCCAACTGGAGCATATGTATGCTGACAATGCGGCTATGCAATTGGTGCGAGCGCCCCAGCAATTCGACGTCCTTTTAACCGACAACTTGTTCGGCGACGTATTGTCTGACCTTGCTGCTGCGTGCACCGGATCCATTGGCCTTTTGCCCTCAGCAGCGCTCGGCGACGCTGGCAAGCCAGGGCTATACGAGCCGATCCATGGCTCTGCACCCGATATCGCAGGCAAGGGCCTTGCCAATCCCGTCGCTGCAATCCTCTCCTTGGAAATGGCATTGCGCTGGTCGTTGGGAGAAGTTGCGCTTGCTGACCGCTTATTCCAAGCGGTGGAAGCCGCCCTCAATGGCGGTGCACGCACGGCAGATCTAGGTGGAAATCATTCGACGTCTGACATGGGCAGCGCAATCCTCGCTGCACTTTAGGCCTGGTTCGCCCCTTGTGACGGGCCTCCCCATCCGCGGTAAAGAAGTCGCTTTTCCAGCGGGCGAGTCCGCGTGGCTGTTGCCAAACCGAGGCAATTTGTCTGCATAGGCGTGCTTTTAGGACCAAATTGCCCGCAACTGTTGCTCATTGGCCACTAAGTCAAGACAACCAGAAAAAATTTCACAGAACACACCTTCCCAGAATTTGATATACTCTTTACACAAATGTCATCATCCGTGAACCAGTCGCATGTGTGCGGCAGGGACCGCATTCCAAAGAGGAATACCATATGACACAGCGCTTATTTTTGACTGGTTCTGCAGCCCTGATGGCCCTCGCAATCGCGATGCCTGGTACTTCCTTCGCCCAAACCGCAGCAGACACGGAAGCAGATCGGTCCAAAGTTGAGACCATCATTGTGACGGCTCGTAAAACCCAAGAATCACTGATTTCTACGCCTGTTGCGGTTACCGCAGTTGGCGCTTCGGATGTGTCACGTTTGAATATTCAAGCGATTGATGACTTGGCACGCTTTACTCCAGGCCTTTCTTTCTCAAAGGCTTTTGGCCGCGCAACTGATCGTCCAGTTGTTCGCGGTGCTGCCTCTATTTTAGCCGGTACCCAGCCAGGTGTTGAAGCGGGTACGGCTTACTTTGTGGATGGCGTCTATTATCAGGGCGACATTTCCTCAATCGACTTGGCCGATGTTGCGCGCGTTGAAGTGATCAAGGGTCCACAATCAGCGCTTTATGGCCGGAATACTTACTCCGGCGCGATCAACTTCATTACCAACAGCCCGGGTACCTCGTTCAAGGCTGGTGCAACTCTGTCGGTTGGCACCCATAATGAGCAGACTGCAAACTTGCGTGTTGCTGGTCCCATCACCTCTTGGCTGTCAGGTGGCTTGGCAGCGCGCTATTACACGTATGATGGGGAGTGGGGGAATTCGGCCGCACGAGACGAGAAGCCCCTTGGCTCAGAGCAAACCAAGTCCATTAGCGGCGTGTTGGAGGCTCGCCCCGTCCAAGGCCTTACGCTTCGTGCCCGCGTGGTTCATGCCGAAGACGAGGATGGTCCGCGTGCATTTGGCTTCCAAGCGTCTAGCAAGAATAACTGCTTCCCCGGCTATCGCTCGAATGCATACCGCGGGGCAGCCGCCACCACGGACAATAATCCAAATCAATGGTTTTGTGGCGTTATCCAAGATACGGGCATTTACTTCCAGAACACAGGTGGTGGTGGCACTCGCCCCGCAGCCCCGTTCTTGGGCGTTGAGCGCGACCTGACCTTTGGATCATTGATCGCGGATGTCGATTTGCCAAATGACTACACGATCAATGTCAGCTATGGCTTCCGCGATGAAACATTGAAGACAGGTTCTGACTCAGACTTCTTGAATGGTGCGTCCTTCCCTCAGGGTGTCGGAGCAAACGGCGTTCCAACTTCGAATTCTTTGTTTGGCAGCTCTGGCACAACTGAATCCAAAGACATGTCGTTGGAAGTGAAGTTATCCTCGCCGCAGGACAGGCGCGTCCGCTGGATGTTGGGCCTTTATGGTTATAGCCTCGACCAGACAGGTTATTCGATTGACTTCGTTGCAAGTGCTACCACGCCAGTCAATGGTATCGTGTCGACGCAAAAGAATTTGACTAACTCGACTTCAAACGGTGCAATCTTCGGCCGTTTAGGATTTGATATCACCGAAAAATTGTCATTAGATTTGGAGGCCCGTCAGCAAGCGGAAAAGCGTTCGACCCAAAACTACAGTATTGTCAACGGTGCCTTGACTTACGATGACACGCGCAGCTTCGACTCCTTCACTCCACGTGCAACGCTGACCTGGAAGCCGAATGAGAACCAAACCATTTATGCTATTTACGCTGAAGGAACGAAGCCCGGTGGTCTGAATGGTACATTAGGACAAGTTAACGGCTTTCCCGTATTTGACCCAGAAACCTCGACCAATTATGAAATCGGCTATAAGGCCCGCCTATTCGATGGTCGCGGCACATTGGCTCTCTCCGCCTATGATACAAAAGCCGATAAGATGCAGCTCACAACAGCGGTAGCAGGGTCCACCGGTGTGTTGACGTCAATCGTGACCAATCAAGGCAACGCAGAGATTAAGGGCTTCGAAGCCGACTTCCGCTTCCGGGTGACAGATAACTTAGGCTTCAGCTTGAACTATTCGCACATTAGCACCGAATTCACCGAGGGCTGTGACGAGTTCCAATATACTCTAACCTCAGGCGGCTATCAGATTGGCACCACGTGCACTAGCACGCGTCGTGTCGCCGGTTCGCCGAACCCTCCACCGTTGCCCAATGGTTCTGTTGTGCCCCTGCCTGGTGCCAATGGTTCGATCGTCGGGGCCAAAATCCCTTTGGTGCCAGCTGATCAAGCCAGCTTCAACATAGACTATAGCCGTCAATTAGGTGCAAATTTGGAATTCTTTGCCTCGGCCGACATTTCGTACGAAGGGACCAAGTACATCCAAGTCCATGGTGGGGCTGAAACCGGGGAAACTACTTTGGTGGGTGGCCGGGTTGGCCTCAGCGGCGAGCGTTGGAAATTGTCGCTGTGGGGTAAGAATTTGACCGAAGAGGATTCGATCCCCATCGCAACGCGTTGGTTTGACGTATTCCAAGGCTCCGCTGCCGCTGCTGGCCTGACCGGAGCTGCGGCTTCGGGCATCGACACCGGCAGCCCACGCGCCTTCTTCTTTATGCCACGCCGCGGTCGTAGCGTTGGTCTGGAACTGAAGGTCAATTATTAGATCTAGCTAGCTGACTTGCTGAAGAGCCCGGCAGG
>JAIXQA010000047.1 GCA_027485915.1 Alphaproteobacteria bacterium
ATATGGTCGTACCTTCTTGGTTGGTGTGAACTACAAGTTCTGATCTTGAAAGATCGGTAGCAAAATAACCCCCGTCGGCGTGGCCTGGCGGGGGTTTTCTATGTTGTGATTTGCCCCAGTCGGCAGCCTATGTCAGGCACGTTTCTGTGTGGCGAGGAGACCTAGTTTGGAAACCCAGGCGATTGAGAAGATTGTGATTGTGGGCGGCGGTACCGCTGGCTGGATGACGGCCAGTGCCCTGTCGAAAGTCTTGGGCCCGCGCGTCAACATCCGTCTGATTGAGAGCGAGGAGATTGGCACCGTTGGCGTCGGTGAGGCCACCATCCCGCAGATCAACATCTTCAACGCTATCCTTGGCATTGATGAGAATGACTTCGTTGCCAAGACCAATGGCACGTTCAAACTAGGCATTGAGTTCGTCAATTGGCACCGTCAGGGTGAGCGCTACATGCATGCCTTTGGCAGTATCGGCCGCAACCTCGGCTTTGTGCCCTTCCATCATTATTGGATGCGGCAAAATCTAGCCGGCAAAGAGACCTCGCTCTGGGATTATTCGGCAGCCACCAAAGCCGCCTATGCGAACAAATTTGATCGGTTGGAACGTTTAGGGGCCTCCCCCCTGCCCGGCCCAACGTGGGCCTTTCAATTTGATGCCGGCCTCTATGCCCGCTATCTGCGCGGCTATTCTGAATATCATGGTGTGGCGCGGACTGAGGGCAAAGTACGTTCAGTCGAACTCGACGGTCTTTCGGGCTTCATTCAATCGGTAACGCTGGAAAGTGGCGACCTCGTTTCAGGCGACCTCTTCATCGATTGCTCTGGCTTTCGCGGCCTCTTGATCGAAGAAGCATTGCACACGGGCTATGAGAATTGGTCAAATTTCTTGCCGTGCGATCGCGCGCTGGCGGTACCATGTGAGTCTGTACAGCCCTTGACACCTTATACACGTGCAACCGCGCGCCACGCTGGTTGGCAATGGCGCATTCCGCTCCAGCATCGCATCGGAAATGGCCACGTCTATTGCAGCGCCTTTACCACCGATGAAGACGCCGAGCGCGTCTTGATGTCCAATCTCGACGGCAAGCCCTTGGCAGACCCTAGGCCGCTCAAGTTTGTTACGGGCCGACGCAAGAAGTTTTGGAATAAGAATTGTATCGCCGTCGGCCTCGCCAGTGGTTTTATGGAGCCGTTGGAATCGACTTCGATCCATCTGATTCAATCGGCCGTCAGCCGCCTGATCACCCTGTTCCCGACCAAGGCTTGCGATCCGGTTCTGAGCGATGAATATAACCAGCAGGCGATTGAGGAATATGCGCTGATCCGAGACTTCTTGATCCTGCATTATCACGCCAATGCGCGCACCGATTCCCCTTTCTGGCAACATTGCCAGACCATGCCGATCCCCGACAGCCTGAGCCATAAGATCGAGCTATTCAGAAAGACCGGGCGGATTGAGCGGCGATCCAATGATTTGTTTGCCGAGCCGAGCTGGCTGCAAGTATTGTTGGGCCAAGGCATACGGCCTGAAAGCTACCACGCCTTGGCGCGCGATTTATCCGATGAAGATCTCGACGGGTTCTTGGACAATGTTTCCACTATTATTACCAAAGCAGTTTCGCAGATGCCCAGCCATGAAGACTTCATTGCCCGCAATTGCCGGGCTCCCGCCTCTTAATCCCATCCCCAGCAACCGATCTGACTTCAGCGCTCAAAGGATCCTTCTCATGTTCGGCCAGTCTCTTAGAAAAAGTCTCTGGATCAGTTTGGGCACTCTTTTGGCAAGTGTCAGTACGCCGGCCTTCAGCCAAGAAGCGCCCAAGGCCAGTCTGCGGGCAGAGCTAGCCGGACCATCCGCCATTTGGTTGCATCTTGAAGGGGTGGAACGAACCTTTAATCCAACAGACTGGCGATTGGTCGACCAAGCCAATCAAGAAGTGGCCATTGCTTCCATTCTGCCGAATGATCTTGAGACTGCCCTTCTTGTTCCAGCCCAACCAATTGATATTCGTGCGTCCTACCGTTTGGAATTGAAGACTAAAGGCATGAGTGCCCGTGTGCGTCCTGACGCATGGTTCCGCACCCTTTATTCACCAAAGCCTCTCGGGGCCAATGTAGCCACGGATGGCCAATCCACACAGTTTGCCATCTTCTCGCCGCGCGCAGAGAAAGTCCGCGTCTATCTCTATGATGAGGCTGATGCCAAGCCTGAGGCAGCCAAGCAGGTGGTTGAAATGGCGCGTGATGAGTCTGGTGTCTGGGAAGCGACGCTTCAAGGCAATCTGGCTGGCAGCTTCTATGACTTCACCGTACACGGAAAGCCCGGGGCGGGCCGCTACTTCTATGAAACCAATCCGGTTCACATTTCCGACCCCTATGCGCGTGCCAATGCAGAATCCTATGGCAAGAGCCGGGTTATGCCCAAAACGACTCCGGCGCGGCCGCTCGCTAAGGGTCGCCCCAAAATGGAAGATGTGGTGGCCTATGAAGTCCATATCGAGGATTTTACGCGGCAATTACCGGTTGCCGACGAATTGAAAGGCACGATTCCGGCTTTCACCATCCCCGGCTTGCGCAGTAAGACTGGCCAAAAAATTGGCTTTGATCATATTGTCGATTTGGGCGTGAACGTGGTCCATCTTCTGCCCATGCAGGAATTCCTGCACTATCCAAAGCCAGAATGGCAGGCCGCCTTTGGCGAAGATCCAGAGATGAAGCGCTTGGGCGTGGCGGAACTGAGCTATGAGTGGGGTTATCGGACCACCCATGCCTTTGCCATCGAAAACACCTATCGCAAGAAGGGCACGGACTTCGGGGCAGAGCGTGAGCAATTCCGTGACCTCGTGCAAGCTTTCCATGATCGCGGCATTGCAGTCATCGTTGATATTGTCCCGAACCATACGGGCGAGAACATGGATGGCCGCAACATGCTGTTCAATTTCAACGTATTGGATCGTGACTATTATTACCGTACCAGTGATTCAGGCCAGCATATTGGCCCCTTCGGCAATGAAGTAAAAACCGAAGATCGCCCGATGACTCAACGCTGGTTAATCGATCAGGCAAAGGCCTTGATTGACGAATTTGGTATTGACGGTTTCCGCATCGACTTGGCAGGGCAGATTGATGAGCAGACCCTGATTGCCCTGCGCAAAGCGGTTGGTGAAGATATCATCATCTATGGCGAGCCTTGGATCGACGTGACCGACCCGATCGTGCGCGCGAATCCGGATTGGGACTGGTATAAGGAAGATGCCCCCATCACCTTCTTCCAAGATGATACGCGCAATGCCCTTGTCGGCTCGCCCTTCCGCTTACAGGACAAGGCCACAGATCGGGGTTATGCTGGCGGTAATGCCAGTCAGCGCCGCCAAGCCATGCTGGCCATCGCCAATGGCTGGAAAGAAGAAGCCCAATCGACCAACCGTGGCATCAATTATGCCGACATCCACGATAACTGGACTTTGGCTGACCGCTTTGCCGTTAAGGATTGGAATGGCCTAGAGGGCGTCGAAGAAGCCCCTTACCGGGTTGCCGCAGGCCTGTTGCTAACAAGCCTTGGGCCTATCGTACTGCATGGCGGATCAGAAATGCTGCGTTCAAAGGGCATGGTCGGTACCGAGGAGATCATTCGACACACGGCGACCGGACCGATCTATTTTAAGGGTCGCCAAGATACCTACAATGTCCGCACACCGAATGAGTTTGTTTGGTCCGATTTGGATCGATCAAAGAAAACCGGCGCGCCAAATGATTATGTCGCCATGAACCAATGGTGGCGCGGGCTGATTGCCTTCCGGAATAGTGAAATTGGCCGCGTCTTCCGCACCGGAAAAGCCCCATCAGCGGACTATATCCAATGGATCACGCCCGAAAATGCCAACCTCTTGGGATATGTGGTGGATCAGAAGGTTCTGGTCTTGACCAATATTGGCAACACTGCTGCCAGTTTTACTTCCGTGACCCTGCCCGATGGGCGCTGGCAAAAAATCTCCGATGGCCAAAGAATTGACCACATCAAAGGCGTGCGCGGCAAGGATGCCAAACTCGTCGGAGGTCAAAGCCTCACCCTCGAAAGCCCCGCCCAAACCCTACAAATCTGGGTTCGCCAGACAGACTGAAGGATGAAACCATGGATCGTCGTACCCTGATCGCCGCCACAGGGGGGCTTATGGCCTCATCATTGATCCCCCAAACCTCAGAAGCCAGTGAGGCGATGATCATCCGCTATGAGGCTATGCCCAGCCGCTATACCCGTGCGCGCAATATCAGCGTTTGGCTACCGGCAGATTATGGCAAGTTCAAACGCCGCTATCGGGTACTTTATATGCATGATGGCCAGAATATTTTTGGGGCTAGCCATGCCTATGGCGGGCAGTCTTGGCGGGTTGATCAAGCGATGGAAGCGCGCCAACGCGCGGTTGCGGGCAGTGATGCGATTGTGGTTGGGATCTGGAACACACCGACCCGCCGCCAAGACTTCTCCCCCGCTGGCGTCGAAGCCGCGATGGACGAAAAGCTTCGTGCACGGACAATCCGCGAGCATGAGGGTCCAGCCTTAAGTGACGGTTATTTGCGCTTCATGGTCGAAGAACTTAAGCCCATGATTGATCGTGATTACCGCACCAAGCCTGGCAAGGAGTCCACCTTCATCATGGGGTCCAGCATGGGTGGCCTCATCTCACTTTATGGGATTTGCGAGTATCCGCAGGTATTTGGCGGCGCTGGCTGTCTTTCAACCCATTGGACCCTGTTGAGTGCCGCTGAAAGCTATAGCAAGCCCGACCTTGAAACGCCGGCGATGATTCAAGCCTTTTCTACCTATCTTAAACGCAAACTTCCCAGACGAGGTCAGAATAAAATCTGGATGGACCATGGCACCATCAATCTCGATAGCTTCTATCAGCCGTATCAAGTCGCCATGGATCAAGTTTTTAAAGAGCGTGGCTGGCAAGAAGGCAAAGACTTTGAAAGCCGGGTTTATGAAGGCGCGGACCATAATGAAGCCTCTTGGCGGGCCCGGCTGCATGAACCGCTCACCTTCTTGATGGGCTGATGGGCGGACCTTCTCAGCAACTTTTGCTGCGCCTCGGACGGCAACGACTTCCCAAGGCGGATAAATGCAATATGCTCTTTCCAATCATAATCAAAATAGGGGAGCAAAACGCCTATGGATCTTGAAAAACTGATGTTCCGGGCCGGGCTTATGTCGGGCGAGCGTATTCTGGTCACCGGCGGCGGCACGGGCCTTGGCAAGGAAATGGCGGAAGCCTTCTTAGCCCTTGGCGCGACGGTTTATATCCTCGGCCGCCGCGGGGCGGTGCTGGAAGAGACGCGCGACGAACTGATGGGCCGTCATGGCGGTAAGCTTGTTGCGCTGCCCTGCGATATCCGCAATGCCGAAGCGATCCGCGAGACCATGGATCTGATCTGGGCCGATGGGGGCGCGTTGACAGGCCTCGTCAATAATGCAGCGGGCAACTTCATCTCCAAGACAGAAGACCTCTCGCCCCGCGCCTTTGATGCTATCGCCAATATCGTCTTCCGGGGGACGTTTTACATGACGCTGGATATTGGCAAGCGCTGGATTGCGGAAGGTAAAAAGGGCAATGTCATCAACATTCTCACCACTTGGGTGTGGAATGGCTCTGCCTTTACCGTGCCTTCGGCCATGTCAAAATCCGGCATTCGCGCCATGGCAGAATCCCTAGCGGTGGAGTGGGGCCGCTATGGCATTCGCTTCAACAATATCGCGCCCGGCCCTTTCCCGACCAAGGGCATGACAGACCGTTTGTCGCCGGGGTCGAGCATGGAAAGCGCCGAGCGCACGGCCAATCCGATGGGCCGCGTGGGGGAGATGACAGAGCTTGCCAACCTAGCGGTGTTCCTGATGGCCAAGGGTGCCCATTATGTGAATGGGCAGACGATTGCGATTGATGGGGCGGCCTATCAGGCCACGGGTGGCAATTTCTCCGGACTTCGTGCCTGGGATGATGCGCAATGGGAAGCCGTTCGGGCCATGATTAAGGCCAGCAATGACAAGGATAAGGCTGCGCGGACTGTATGAGCCCCCTCCCTCTTATTCTAGACTGTGATCCGGGCGTAGACGATGCGGTCGCTCTTGCCCTTGCTTTTGGGGCGCGCGACCGGCTTAACCTGTTAGGGGTTACAACGACAGCCGGAAATGTCGCTTTGGCGAAAACCACGCGTAATGCGTGCTTGATCCGACAGATTGCGGGTCGTGAAGATGTGCCAATTCATGCCGGACTTGCTAAGCCGCTTGCCCGCGAGGCGATCTTAGCTGATGATTTTCATGGGCCTGAGGGTTTGGGTCACTATCCAAGCGCTGAGCCGCGGATCGGGGCCACATCAGCGGCTGCGATTGAATTCCTGATACAGACGATTGAAGCGGCACCCCCAAATACGGTCAGTCTCGCCGTGACAGGCCCGATGACAAATATTGCCGCACTCATCCAAAAGGCGCCAGACACGGCGCGTCGCCTGCGCGAAATCGTTATCATGGGCGGGGCGCGGCGAGAGGGCGGCAATATCACAGCCTCAGCCGAGTATAATATTTATGCGGACCCAGAAGCGGCCGACATTGTGTTCAAGAGCGCCGGAAACATCATCGTCTTTGGTCTTGATGCCACCCATCAAGTGCGCGGCACAAAGGCTTGGGTGGATGCGATGAATGCTCTCGGCACGCCGATCGCGAAGCTCGCAGCAGACATGCTGGCCTTTTCCAATGCATTGCCCGCCAATCTAATGGACACGACTGAGCCCGATCAACCCGCCACAGGCGCGCCCTTGCATGACCCCTGCGTGATTGCCTACCTACTGGCACCAGAAGCGTTTCAGCTGCGCCCCTGCCGGATTGAGGTGGAGACCCAAAGCACGCTGACGCGTGGCCACACTGCCATTGAATTTCGCGAAGCCGTAGCTGGCGCGTTCAATGCAAACTGGGTGTCTAAAGCCGATCCCGCGGTGGTGCTTTCATTACTACTGAGGTATTTGGCATGAAGCGCCCGCCCCGCATCCGTGTCATCGGCTCTATCAATCTCGATATTGTTGCTCGCGTCCATGCCCTGCCAAGACCCGGCGAAACCGTCAGTGGGGGCGTTTTGGCGCATTATCCCGGTGGAAAAGGTGCAAACCAAGCCTTAGCCGCGCGCAAATTGGGGGCAGAGGTTGCTCTGTTCGGCTGCGTCGGCAACGACAGCGCGCGCGATCAGGCATTGGCGCTTCTCACGTCAAATCAGGTCGATCTGCACGGCGTCAAGGTGCTGGAGAACGCGGCCACTGGCGTCGCACTCATTGCCGTGGACGATCAGGGCGAGAACCAAATCGTTGTGGCTCCTGGCGCAAACGCTTTGGTGTGCGCGACTACTTTAGCCGACATGACTGGCGAGTTTGATGCAACGCTCTGTCAGCTCGAGTTGCCTGTCGAAACCATTTTATACCTCGCCGACACGCTAACCGGCCTTTTGTGCATCAATCTAGCCCCGGCAAAAGTGATCCCGCAGGAAGTCCTCAACCGGGCTGATATTTTAGTTGTTAATGAGATCGAGGCCGCCTTTTACGGCGACCAACTCCACGGATCAAAAGGGCTGATCATCCAGACCTTGGGGGCAGCTGGCGCTGTGGCTTTCCAAAACGGCAAAGAAATTGCGCGCGGCACCTCGCCTGTCGTGACGCCTATTGATACCACGGGTGCCGGCGATACCTTTGTCGGGGCCTTCATCGTCGCCTTCTTATCTGAAGGCTCCGTCGCCAACGCCTTGGCCTATGCCTGTGCCGCGGGCGCAGCCGCGACTTTAACCGCTGGCGCACAAACCTCTATGCCAAACCGGGATCAAGTTGCGGCTTTGCTGGGCAATACTGCCTAAAGGGCAGTCCAAGCGCGCTTCGTTTGCGTATCATGCTTTATGACGCAATCAGAATTTCAAAACATCATGGTCATCGGCGCTAGTGGTGCCATTGGTAGTGCAATAATCCGTATACTGCTTACATCATCGGCCACGCAGCGGCTCTTTGCGCTCAGCCGAAGGTCGATTGAAATACATGATCCGCGCGTCACCGCCCTGCATGTGGATCTTGAGGAGGAAGCCAGCTTGGCTGCAGCGGCAGCAGCCTGCCAAATAGAGGGTGGCCTAGATCTAATCCTCAATACGACTGGCATCCTACATGAAGGTGAGGCGATCCGCCCAGAAAAGGGGCTCAGGGAGTTGGATCCTGAAACCATGGCCCGCTTGTTTCGAATCAATAGTATTGGGCCAGCCTTGGTGATGAAACATTTTTCGCCTTTGCTTGCCCGCGACCGGCGTGCCATCATGGCTTCGCTTTCCGCACGTGTTGGCTCCATAAGCGACAATAAGGCAGGAGGTTGGTATAGCTATCGTGCCTCCAAGGCGGCTTTGAACCAATTGATCCGCACCGCCTCAGTTGAATTGGCGGCGCGGCGCCCACAAGTCGTCTGCGTCGGTCTGCATCCAGGAACTGTGCGCAGCGCCATGTCAGAGCCCTTTTTGCAGCGCTATACTAAGAATGAAATCTTTGAACCGGAAACGGCGGCAAGCTCTCTCTTGACGGTGTTGAGGAACCTCACCCCAGCTCAGACGGGTCGTATTTTTGCTTGGGACGGCAAAGAGATTCAGCCCTAATCTGTGCGGCACAAGCACTTGCCGCTTTGGTTCTGGCCGCGCATCCTATAGGCTTTGTATCGACCACGAGGAGGATGGGATGGCGCACCGCACGATCACTGGCAAAATTACCTATACCTCAAAGAAGCCGCACATGATGGATCACGTGCGTGGCGAAGAGGACTTTCGTTTCACCCATCATGGCGATGGCCAAACCACGCTGCGGGCCCATTGCTTTATCGCTGAGCCAGACCCCTGTGTCATGCGCGACATCATCTATTCGATCGATGCCAATCGTCGCCCAATGGACTGCCATGTGCGCCTGACCGTTGGCGACAAATTTATGGGCACAGGCTGGTTCCGCTTTGGCGATAGCTTTATTGAGTGCGAAAGCTATGGACCAACAATTGGCCGGGTGACGCAGCGGGTAGAGCTTAACGCGCCAATTGACGGCTTTGGCACACACCCCATCGTGGCCGACGGCTATTTCTTAAGCCTACATGATTGGGAAGCCAAAAAGCGGCACACGTTCAACATGTATCTGCCCTCTCCCGATCATCGCGGTGCAACCCCGCCCTTTCTGTCACCCGTCCGGATCGATGGGCTCTATTTGGGGCAGGAGGAAATCACCGTTAAAGCCGGTACTTTTCAGACCCGCCACTTCCAGTTCCTCGACGATGGTTCGAGTGGTATGGCGGGCGAGCACCCTGTCTATGACGTATGGATCACGGACGACAGCGATGCGATCTTCGTTCAAGGCGGCGTGGGCGGCTATATGCAGACTTGGTACGAACTGGCTGAATTGAAGCGATAAGCTTCAGGCGACTTTAAACGGCGTTAGAGTCGTGACAATGGTCAGGCTCTTTTGGTCTGTCAATTCAACAACGCCAAATTCATAAGGGTCTGCGGCGGTAAAGGATACGCCTCGCGCCGTGACGGGCTCTAAACAGAAAAAGCCCGCTTGCGGGGGTGTGTAGAGCTGCAAACGTGTACATGGGCACGGGGTATCACCCACCAGAACCGATGCACCGACGTCAACCCCATGCTCTGCCCATTTAATCCGTGCACGACCAGTCCACCCTTCAAAGCAATGATCAAGGTCTAGACTGGTTGCAGCAACCCCTTCGGCCAATCGATCGACGACTGCAGGGCGCCCCAAATGGCTTGGCAAGGCTTCGCCAGTAATTTCCCAAAGCTGGGCAGCCTCAAATTGTATCTCAGCCCCGTCGGAGAGAAAATACGGATGTGGTCCGAGCGAGGATGGAAATGGACGCGCGTCGCGACCGGTCACAGACAATCGCACCTCCACATGATCCTCATCTAGATGAAAGCGCTGGCGGCTGACAAAAGCCCAAGGCCAATTGGTATCACCTGCATGGGTCAACTCGATTTCAATGGACATTTCGTCTTGGGCAATCACGGACCACGGGGTGCGCCAGCCAATACCGTGCAATGGGTGCGAACCACCTGCCATATTGGGTGGAATTTCTGTTGAGACGTCGCCCCAACGAAATGCGCCATCGACAATCCGGCTGGCATAAGGCGTCATGGGAAAGGACGACAAGCCCAAAGGGTCACGAGCCGCCACAGCCCCAGCCAAAGAGGGACGTAAGAGTGGCCTGCCCTGCCAATCTAGCCGTGCAATGCCGCCGCCCGCCAAAGGCGCGATGGCGAGGTCAAAGCCGTGGGCAGAGAGTTTAAGAAGCTCGGCTGTCATCAAGCCCCCTTAAGTCGCTCGCGCAATCCGCATCAGATTCGTGCCGCCCTTGGTGCCAAAAGGCAGACCAGCCACAATGACAATGCGATCGCCTGATTTAGCTGTGCCCACTTTCGACGACATGGCCGAAGCAACGCTGGCCATATCTTCAACATCTTTGGGGTCTTTGGTAACCCGCGACTCAAGACCCCAGACAAGTGCGAGCTTACGCGCTGTGCGAATGCTAGGCGTCAGCACAAGGACAGGCTGCAAAGGCCGCTCTCGGGCAACGCGCAGTGCCGTGGTGCCCGTGGCGGTGAATGCGACAAGGCAAGCAGCTTTTGAAGCATTGGCGGCCGTTCTAGCGGCTGCAGAGACGGCGTCGGGGACAGCGCTTTCTGGATTGGCATGCTCAGCATCCATCAGGCCCGGCCAACGCGGATCGGACTCAACCCGCTCAGCAATCCGGCTCATCACGGCAACCGCTTCCATCGGGAATTGGCCGGCGGCGGTTTCGGCTGACAACATCAGGGCGTCGGTGCCTTCATATACAGCATTCGCAACGTCGCTGGCTTCTGCGCGCGTAGGCGCCGCCGCAGAAATCATGCTTTCGAGCATTTGGGTGGCAACAATCGTGGGGACGCCACGCTCACGCGCCATACGCAAGATCAGCTTTTGAGCAACAGGCACATCTTCGGGGGCCAATTCCACGCCCAGATCGCCACGCGCAACCATCACGCCGTCACAATAGTCCAGAATCTCAGCCAAGCTCTCCAGAGCAGCTGGCTTTTCAATCTTTGCCAAACAGGCTGCTTTGCCATTCACCAATTTGCGAAGCTCTGCCATGTCCTCTGGACGCTGGACAAAAGATAGTGCGACCCAATCCACGCCAAGGCTCAAGGCAAACATCAAGTCCTTGCGGTCCTTTTCCGTCATGGCCGAGATTGGCAAGACAGCCGTTGGGACGTTCACGCCTTTACGGTCCGAAACAGGGCCAGGCTGAATGACCTCTGTATGCGCCCAATCGGAACCATGTTCCAAAACACGCAATCGCACCCGCCCATCGTCGATCAATAAGTCGTCACCGATTTTGAGCGCCGCAAAAATCTCTGGATGCGGCATACACGCCCGATGGACATCGCCTGGGGTGGGGTCACGGTCTAAGCGGAAATTCGCACCCTTCACCAACTGAACCTTGCCCTCGGCAAATGTCCCAAGGCGGAGCTTGGGCCCTTGCAAGTCAGCCAAAACGCCAATTGGCCGGCCGGTTGCCTTTTCGGCCGCGCGGACATTATTGTAAGCCTCGGCATGATCCTCATGACTGCCGTGGCTAAAATTCATGCGGAATACATCAACGCCGGCTTGCGCCAAGGCCAGTGTCATGTCGGGCGAGCGGCTTGCAGGACCCAGAGTCGCAACAATCCGTGTACGGCGATTACGGATCATGATTTTTTAAATCCAGCTGCGATGTGAGCATTCGCTTCAATGGTTGCAAAGTCGCCTGCGCTGATCATATCTGGCGTCGCAATCCAAGTGCCGCCGACGGCAACAACATTGGGCAGAGCAAGATAGCTTTCGATTTTGTCTGGGGTTACCCCACCCGTTGGGCAGAAACGTGCATCGGGCAAGGGACCGGCAAAGCTTTTAAGCGCAGCCGCGCCGCCGGATTGCTCCGCCGGGAAGAACTTCAAGACGCCAAAGCCTTCTTCCAATCGGCTCATGATTTCGGTGGCGGTCGCAACACCCACCATGACATTGGCATCAGCCTTGAGAAGCGCTGCGCGCAGGCCAGGACTTGATCCCGGCGTCACAATGAAGTCCGCTCCAACCTTAAAGCAGGCCTCAACGTCGCCCTCGCTTAAGACTGTTCCAGCGCCAATCAGCAAGTCTGGGGCGGCGGCTTTCATCAAGGCGATGGCTTCCAGCGCAACCGGGGTGCGCAGGGTAACTTCGAGATTTTTCAGGCCGCCTGCTTGCAGCGCCAAGGCGAGGCCCTCGGCTTTATCGAGGTCGGCAATCGTCAAGACCGGAATCAGTGGGGCGGCTCTCAATTGGGATGCAAAGCTGGTCATCGACCTCTCCTAAACGACAAATTACAAAGGGTGCCTTGGGGCAAAGAAGGCAGCACCTTCCAAAGCAGCAAAAGCATTACGGGCACGCCGAACGGGGATATTGTCCAGATAGCCACTGATGGGGCCACGCTGTAACAAGCGGGCCACGAATTCCGATGTGCGCATGAAAGGGGCCAAAGCTTCAGAAACGCCACCCGCGATCACACAACCGCCCCGCGCACCGGTCGCCAGAATCGCGTTTCCGGCAAAAGTAGCCAAAGACTGGATCATAACTTCCACCGCTTCGACCGCAGACGGATCATCGCCCGCAATGGCCGCAGGGCCGATCTCATCACCACCTTTCAGGCGGGCAACCCGACCTTCCAACTTGGCAATGGCCTTATAAAGTCGGTCAAGCCCCAAGCCCGAAACGAGGTTTTCATAACTGACATAGGGCAATTCTTCTGCGACGACTTCGAGAATTTGCCGCTCACGAAGTGAGCAAGGGGCATAGGCCTGATGACCACCTTCGGTCGAAATAACCGTCCAATCCCGACCGTCGGGAACCAAGAGCGCCATGCCAAGACCCGTACCAGGCCCGAGGACGACGATAGGCGCACCAGCTTGTGCCTCACCCTCGATTAAGACTTCGAATGCGTCTTCATTATTGGAAGGCACGGCGCGGGCTTGGGCCGCAAAATCATTGACCAAGGTGACATTCTGAAAACCAAAGCGCGCTTTGGTAGCTGAAGCCGAAACGACCCAGCTGGAATTGGTGAAGCGCACCTCATCGGCACCTGTCGGCCCAGCAAGGGCAAACACAGCCGAAGACGGCAAGGTCCGACCCTCTTTCTGCCACGCCTCAATCGCGTCTTCCAAGCTTGGGAAAGAGAGCACGGGCATGCGCTCAACGTGGGAGAGCTCCACTTGCTGATTGGAATCAATATGGGCAATGGCTAGGCGCACATTGGTCCCACCGACGTCACCTACCAGGATGGCCTGTGAGCTCATGCGTCTGCCTCGGCTGTTTGAGGGGCTTGATCTTGCGTTGGCTCTGAAATGGCCTCGTCTGGATCCATATCTCCAAAGGGCATAGCCCCCTGCTCAGCATGGCTGACCAACGCGCGGAACATCGAAAACATCTCGCGGCCAAAACCGCGCGTGACGCCCCCAACGACGCTGGTATCGACGTCGCGGGCTTGCCAGATTTCATCCGGGACAAGCGCATCCAAGGTTCCGGCTTCTGCATCGACACGAACCAAATCCCCGTCGCGGATTTTCCCGATGAAGCCGCCGGACTTGGATTCTGGGCTGACATGAATAGCGGCCAAGACTTTGCCGGATGCGCCAGACATGCGGCCGTCGGTTACCAAGGCAACTCGAAAGCCGCGGTCCTGCAAGACGCCCAAAGGCGGGGTCAGCTTATGGAGTTCAGGCATACCTGTCGCGGCAGGACCTTGGCCCCGTACGACGACCACGACATCGCGGTCTAACTCGCCTGCTTTAAAGGCGACATGCAGGCTGGCCTGGTCCTTAAAGACCCGTGCAGGGGCTTCGACGACCCGCTGTTCTAGCTTCACCGCTGAAACTTTCACACAAGCCCGGCCCAAATTGCCTTGGAGGACGCGAAGCCCACCATCTTTCGAGAAAGGCTCAGAAACAGGTGCCAAAACCGATGTATCGCCACTGGTGGTGGGGGCTTCGCGCCATTCCAAGCCCGCGTCAGTTAAGAATGGCTCTTGCGTATAGACCGCAAGGCCTTCGCCCGCGACGGTTAAAACGTCGCCATGCAAAAGGCCCGCGTTCAACAATTCCCGGATCAAAAAGCCCATGCCGCCTGCGGCATGGAAATGGTTCACATCGGCGATGCCATTTGGATAGACGCGGCACAAAAGTGGAGTCACGGAAGACAAGTCGTTGAAATCATCCCAATCCACAATCAGGCCCGCGGCTTGAGCAATGGCCGGGATGTGGATCATCTGATTGGTGGATCCGCCAGTCGCACACAGGCCTACAATTGCATTCACAATGCTGCGGGCATCAACCACATGGCCGATTGGGATATAGGTTTCGCCCAATTGCGTGATCTGACTCGCCCGCTTGGCGCAGGCTTCCACCAAGGCCGTCCGCAAAGGCGTATTGGGATTAATGAAGGCGGTACCGGGCACATGCAGGCCCATAATCTCCATCAACATCTGGTTCGAATTGGCCGTGCCATAGAAGGTACAGGTCCCAGCACTGTGATAGCTTTGAGACTCCGCTTCCAACAAAGCTTCACGCCCAACTTTGCCTTCGGCAAACAATTGCCGGATGCGGGCCTTTTCGGGGTTTGGCAGGCCAGATGGCATGGGCCCTGCGGGGCAGAAAATCGATGGCAACCAGCCATGGCGGAGGGCCCCAATCAGAAGCCCGGGGACGATCTTATCACACACGCCCAAATAAATGGCGGCATCAAACGTATCATGCGACAGGGCAATCGCCGCACTCATAGCGATGGTATCGCGAGAGAAGAGCGACAGCTCCATCCCCTCAAAGCCTTGGGTGATGCCGTCACACATGGCGGGAACGCCACCGGCGACTTGTGCGGTTGCGCCAGCTTTGCGGGCCGCCGACTTGATAATATCCGGATAAGCGGCCAAGGGCTGATGGGCCGACAACATATCATTATACGCCGTCACGATGCCGATATTGGCCCAGCGGCTATTCTTCAGCATCTCTTTGTCTTGAAGCGGACAAGCGGCAAACCCATGCGCTTGGTTGGCAGCTGCAAGTCGTGCGCGCGCAGGATCAGGGGACCGGCGCGTTTCGATCATATCGAGATAACGCTGACGCCGCGCTTTTGAGCGCGCCTCAATACGGGCGGTAACCGTAGCGATCGTGGGATGAAGAGGCTTAGGCATAGTCATCACTCTCAATCATTCGGCCCAAAGTGCAACGCACCGGGCTCCAGTTGCTTCAATAGCCGCTTTTATCGGCGCGATTGTGACAGGGGCATCCAGCGCTTCTTGCAGGACTTGCTTTTTGTCAGTCCCAAACAAAAGGATCAGAACTTGAAGCGCTTCGGCCACGACCGGCAAAGTCACCGTCATGCGCACTGGATAGGGTGCCGCGACCGGGGCAAGGCTCGCGTCTACGCCTAAGACGGTTGCGCGGTTATGGGCATCAAGACAGGCGGCCAGATCAGGGGATGCCGGGAACCAAGAGGCGGTATGCGCATCTGGGCCCATACCCAGTACAATTGCATCAAACGGGCGCAGGGCGTGATAAACCACATCTAATTCCGCTTCTGCCTGTTTCGGGCTAGCAGAAGGCAACTTCATACCGAATATCGACACCCCGGTTGCCGAAGCAAACGCGCGCTCAATCATGGCTTGGTTAGAGCCCGCTTGATCCACTTCAACCCAACGGTCATCTACCAGCGCAATATCAACCCTCGACCAATCGAGATCTTTGTCGGCGAAGGCGCGATATGCGGGCTCTGGGCTAGAGCCGCCGGACAAAGCAATGCGCGCGCGCCGGCCTTCGGCATGTGCATCGCGGACTCCAGCCTCAAGCGCTGCTGCCAGAGCCTCTTCAGCCGCTAGGCGGCTTGGGAAGCTTAAGAGCGGAAATGAGGTCAGCGTATCGGTCATATGAGATCACGCCACTTGCGACCATCGCGGTCCATTAACAAGGCAGCCTGCAACGGCCCGTCGCTCCCGGCTGCATAAGGATCGGGCTGGGTACCAGCACTCTCCCAAGCTGCGATGACTTGATCGACCCAAGCCCAAGCAGATTCCACTTCATCCTTGCGCATGAAGAGAGAAAGGTTGCCGCGCACAACATCCATCAAAAGGCGTTCATAGGCATCTGGATAGCGTAGCGTGAAGGCCGTCTCATAGGACAAGTCGAGCGGCACAGACTTTACACGAAGGCCACCTGGCCCCGGCTCCTTAATCTGCAACCACATCTCCATGCCTTCATCTGGCTGCAGGCGCATCACGAGTTGGTTGGCCTCTCCCCCGTGGCCAAACAGGCTGTGCGGGGGTGGCCGGAACGTCACAACAATCTCCGACCGGCGGGACGGCAGACGCTTGCCAGTACGCAAGTAAAACGGAACACCCGACCAACGCCAATTGGCAATTTCGGCCTTCAGGGCGACATAGGTCTCCGTCGAGCTTGTGCGATCGGGACCCAAATCTTCCAAATAGCCTTTGACCGCCTCCTTCTCGACAAGGCCAGCGCGATACTGGCCGCGCACACTGTGGCTCGCAATATCGGCTGGGCCAATGGGCACAAGCGCTTGCAGGACCTTAATCTTCTCGGTGCGGATCGCATCAGCATCGACCGAATTGGGCGGCTCCATTGCCACCAAGCACAGAAGCTGCAGCAAATGGTTTTGTACCATGTCGCGCATGGCACCCGACTTATCATAATAATCACCGCGACTGCCGACGCCGATAGTCTCAGCTACCGTAATTTGCACATGATCAATCGCCGCACGCGACCACACGGGTTCAAACAAGGCGTTGGCAAAGCGCAGCACCAAGAGGTTCTGCACTGTCTCTTTGCCAAGATAATGGTCGATCCGATACACGCGGTCTTCTGAGAAAACTTCTGCAACTGCGTCATTAATCGCCTTGGCAGACATCAAATCGCGACCCAAGGGCTTTTCAAGGACAACACGGGAGGCCGGCGAGACGAGGCCGGCATCGCGCAATTGCGCACAAATGCCGCCGAACACCGACGGCGGCGTCGACAAATAGAAGACCCGAACTTTATCTTCGCCGTCTGCTAACGATTGCACAAGATGATCCCATGGACCATCGGCCTTGGTGGCATCAAGCGCCACATAATCGATCAAAGCCAAAAATGCCTGAAACTCTGGCGACGACGGATCGCCCTTGGCCAAATTCGCAAAGCCTTCGCTGACCGACTGACGAAAAGCGTCCTTGGTCATCACTTGGCGGGCGACACCAACGATTCGGCTGTCATCTGGAATCTGGCCGTCCTTGTAGCGGTGGAAGAGCGAAGGGAACAGTTTCCGCAGCGCCAAATCCCCGGATGCACCGAAAACTACCAAATCAAAACTAGGGACAGGGACGAATTCAGCCATCAGTGCGCTCCATTGGAACATCAGGGTTAAAGGGATTTGTCGCAGAATACAGCGCCAAATCAGTGTTTTTCTCTTAAGGACCTGCAGCGGCCTCTGCGGTTTGGATACGCACAATACCGGTGCTGAGGGGCGGAAGGTGGATTTTCAGATCAGACGAACTTGGCTGAACGTAAATATCGCCAATGATTCGCTGGGCTCCGCCCACTTCCGCGACTGACATGGCGCTTGGGGCCGAGCTGATCGTCCGGGGCCGATCAGAAACATTCATCACAAACACAAATTTCTCCGCGCCCAGCGTCTTAAGATCCACATAGAGATGTCGATCAGAATAGAGATGGGTCCGCGCACCGGCATATAATGCGGGGCTGACCTTACGTAAGGCCATTAACTCGGCCAGGTAGGTCCGTAGTGCAAGCGCTTTAGGCAGAACTTCGGTGTCTTTCGCATTGATACCGGGCAGTTTGACCATATTTCGAGCAATATGGTCATCGCATTTCTGAAGCTCACCGCAATTTTGGCCGACGCGCATTGAGAAACCCGCCACTTCGGCACCGACCTCTTCGCCATAATAAGTGGTGATCGGACCGGACCATGCCGCCATAAAAGTAAAGGCCATGCGGTGGCGCGCCCAATAGGACTCGGTGTTTGGCTCGCCCTTCCCTGCCCGCTGGATCAAATCGCCAAAGCGAACCAAGTCATGATTGCCCAGCATCAGATTCAAAATGGTATGATCGGGATAGCTGGCATGGGCCCCCATCGCCCAAGGATCTTGCAAGGTCGTGGCCGGTTTGCCTTTGGTGCCATCCTCGCCAGTTGCCAGAACTTGAACCAGCGCATAGCGGGTAGGGAAGTCAAAGGCGCTGGGCAGGGCAGGCTCTTCATTGGTCCCCAAAGAGTCGCGAATTTTATCTGCCGTGCCCCAGATTTCGCCTACAACATAGCCCAGCTTGCCCTGATCCTTGGCCGATTGGGTGATCGATTTTACCAGCTTCGCCATCGGTCGATTGGGCACTTGATAGGCCTGGTCGAGGCGCCAGCCATCGATGCCATAGACATCAATCCAATAACGGGCGACCTCATCGTAAAACGCCAAGGACTTCGGATTGTTAAAGTCCACAACTTCGCCGGGATAGGTCTGCGGGCTATTGAAGTAATCAGCTGTTCGGTTCGAGGCTGCGGGCACAAGGCCCGAAGGTGAAGGCGTAACTTTTCCCTTGTGATGGCCGAAGACACCGTCAAAAATAATCTTCAGGCCACGCTGATTGGCAGCCGAAATCAACTCACGTACGTCCTGTGCAGTGCCAAACTGCGGATCAACTTTGAAATAATCGCGCGGATAATAGCCCGTCCCGTCGAGGCGGGGATTGACCACTTGCTCGCCGGAATGGCGGTGCTGCGGACTGCCCGCCGCACTGTCAAAAATCGGTGTAATCCAAACGGCATTAAAGCCCATCGCCTGAATGCCATCCAGCGCTTGGATAACGCCCTTAACATCGCCAGTGTGCGGACCCGGGCCATAACCGCCAATTGGATTGTGGTCTGGTGAACCGTCCACGAAGGTACCAACCATGGCTTGATAAATACGAAGCTCGCAGAAGGGGCTGCCACCCCGGTTGCACGGCAGGCGGGTTTCGGCCCGGCCCATGGGAGCAGATATCAAGATCGAATCTTCGGCAGTTCTTGCAGAGGCAAGGGGGGCAAAGGTCCAGACGGTCGCGGCGAGTGCGACTAGAAAATGGTGCATCAACCAATAGATCCACGGACGACATCCCATTCGATCAGCCCTTTACCCCACCGGCTGTCAGGCCCGACACAAGGAAACGCTGCAACATCAAGAAAAGCAGAACGACGGGTAATGAGACCAGAATGGAACCAGCGGCGAAATAGCCCCATTGCGACGAATATTCGCTGACAAAGAAGCGCAAGCCAACTGGGGCGGTATAAAGTGCCTCTTCATCCATAAAGGTCGCGGCCAGAATGAACTCATTCCATGCCGTCATGAAGCTAAAGAGGGCCGTTACAGCGACGGCCGGACGGGCTAACGGCAAGACGATCTGGAAGAAAATACGTGAGGGCGAACAGCCGTCCATAATCGCGCTTTCTTCGATCTCAATGGGGATGGAATCGAAATAACCCTTGAGCATCCAGACGCAGAATGGGATGGCGGTTACTGAATAAACAATCACCAGGGCCCAAACCGAGTTATCTAGGTCCAGCCAATCCACGATGATCACATAAAGCGGGATCAACATCAAAGTACCCGGAAACATTTGGGTGACCAAAAATAAGGTCATGCCAAACTCGCGGCCTTTGAAGCGAAAGCGCGAGAAAGCATAGCCAGCCGAACACGCTAAGGCGACACCAAAGACGGTGGTCAAGGCTGCGACCAATAAGCTGTTCAACATCCATGTGAGGAAGGGTTGATCGCGCAGCACGCCAACAAAATTTTCCATCGACCATTGCGCGGGAACAGGGGTTGCCGCCCGCATCCGATCCCAGAAGCCAGGATTGGCCGGCAAGTCTGCGAGACCAATATTCTGGGTACCCGAGAAAGCCAAAGCAAAGACCCAAAAGATCGGGTAAAGCGCAAACAAGGTGATGATGATAAGTATGGGGTGCAGCCATAGGGGCGCGCGCTTTTGATCGGATGACGTCATTTGTTATTGGCCTCCGTGGCGGATGTCGCGCGGATCTGGAACACGCCATAGATCAGCAGGATCAAGAAGATCACGACCGAATAGGCCGCGGCATAGCCGTATCGATATTCCTCAAACGCGATGCGGTAGGCCCGCGTCACAAGGATTTCGTTGGCACCTGAAGGTTGCCCCGCACTGACCAAATAAATTACGTTGAACATGTTAAAGGTCCAAACAACGGAGACAATGACTGCGGGCAAAAGCGCTGGTCGCAGGCTCGGCAACGTGATGTGCCAGAATTGTTGCCAAGGCGAAGCCCCGTCAATGCGCGCAGCCTCATACATATCTTCGTCCACGGCTTGCAGCGCACCCAAAGCGACCACCATCATGAAGGGAAACGACAGCCAAACATTGGTGGCAAGGCCCGTGATAAAGCTTGGCCCCACAGCATCAAACCATTGCACCGGCTGGCCGCCAAAGGCTTGGATCGCTTGATTGATCGACCCGAACTGCGGGTGAAACATACCTTTCCAGGTCAAGGCCGTAATGTAATTTGGAATAGCCCAAGGCAGGATCAAAAGGGTGCGATAAATCGCAACCCCGCGCAGGCCTTTTATATTGAGAAGCAGCGCCATCCCAAGGCCAATCGCCACCCCCAAAACAACGTTGGAGGCTGTCCAAATAATAGTGACGCCCAAGGTCCAATAGAAGTTCTGATAGTTAAAGGCTGCTCCATCACCGCCGAAATTAAAGTCGCCCAAAATGCTGGCATAATTGGCAAACCCAACCCAGCGATCACTCCAGCTTGCGCCTTGGTTCAACAAAGTGGTGTCCGTGAAGGACAGGATAAAGCCATAGAAGAAGGGTAAGAAGGCCAGTGCCAACATGCCAATCAAGGCGGGCGCGACATAAGCATAGGCGGTTGGGTTTTCTTTGAGTGCCCGCCCGGTGGAGGATGCCGCCCCAAAACTAATGAAGGCCCCGATGACGGCACCAAGCCCGCCCAGAAACAGAAGAGAAGTATTGAGCGCCGCCCCATCTACCGCACCGGCTACGACAGCCGAGTCCAGCCGCGCGACATCACCGGCAAGGGTCAGGCCGTTACTGGCGGCCACAGCCCGTATCGCCTCATCAACAGCACGTGCCGTGGTATTGAGATTGTCCAGAAGCGCTTGCGCCGTACTGGTCAGATTGGCACCCGTGAACTGCCCCAGAATAAAGGCAACGCCCATCGGCAAGACCACGCCTGCCCACGCCCCCAACTTTGGCTGAACCAGAGCGAGGCCAGCAATCACCAAAATGCCGAGGCCAATCGCCGCCCATTGCAGCGGCGAAATGAGTGCCGGACCTGCAGTTTTCCACGTCTGGACAATCTCTACCATGCCGACGCGCTGGCCAGCCACAACCAAAGGCGCGGCCGCATGGGCCCCCAAGGCCTCGGGCTTGAGCTTCGCGCCTTTCACGGGAAGGCCAAGGATCAAATCATACAGGGGCTTTTCGTTCAGGTTTAGCGGACGGGGTGCCGTTTCACCCGGCCAATTGCTGACGGCCAATTGCTTGCCACTTCGCATGACGAGACGATAGCGGTCCCCCTCCCGCCCCGAGCGCTTAAGGACATCGGCCATCATCGACCCAATAGCTTGCTCACTTAGCCCCGCCTCTAGGCCAGACGAGCCCAGCTTAGCCAAGTCCGTCGCGGTGCCAAGCGCGAGGGCACCAGAAGCCGCTTCATCACGATGTTGGGCGGCCTGCTGCAGGAAGATCAAAGCTCCCGTAATGACGACAAAAAGGGCAAAGAATATGGCGGTCAGATTCCGTTTCATGCCCGTCCCCCAGCCTGAGAAGCCCGCAAAGCATCTATTGCGGCTTGAACCTCGGTCTGGCAATCATTCCAAGCCGATTGCGACGTCGTTTCCATTTTCGTAAAGCGTTTCATGGCCTTATCCGCTGGCGACCAGACTAAGGTCATTTCTGGCAGATTAGGCATGGGAACCGCCAAGGCCCCTTGAGCCTTAAAGGCAGAAATGATGGGATCATTGGCAATTCCGGGAACGCTATAGGCCGCCTGCGAGGCGGGCAATTGTCCACCCTTCTGCGCCATAATGGCAGAGCCCACGGGCCCTGCGAGGAATTTGGCAAATTTCCAAGCCTCATGTTCGTCCGCGGTACCTGCGGCCAGATAGATGGCCTCAATCGTCATCCAAGGCCGCATTGGCTTGTTCGAGGCCTCTGAAATCATGGGCAGGACGGCAATGGCCAGATCAATAGTCTTGGCCGCTTCGCTTAAGAACCACGGCCCGCTCATAACCATGGCGGCGCGCTCTTCGTTGAACAGCGCCGTCACCAATGAATTGGCAGGATCATCTGGCAAAAGGTTTAAGTCCGTTCGCCATTTGCGAACCAAGTCAGACGCGGCGATATTGGCGGGATCATTCAGGATCAAGTCGCCAGCCGCATTAAAGGCGCCCCCACCAAAGCCATTGGCGATCCCCGCATGGAAGAAATAATCGTCATAGGCATAGGCAAAGCCAAACCGACCACGCGCTTTGTCCGTGAGCTTCGTGGCGATCTCGACAAGTTCTTTGGTCGTGCACGGCGGATTGGGCACCAATTTTTTATTGTAGATTAGGGCGGCTGATTTGAAGTTCAACGGCAAGGCATAGGTCACGCCCTTATAGGTCGTTGCATCCAACATACCTGGCAAAAAGTCTTGGCGATCTTCCTCGCTCAAGAAAAAGTCGATCGCCGCAACCGTATTGCCGCTTTCAACCCAGCCACCCATGCGGTCATGTGAGAAGATGAAAAGGTCCGGCCCCTTATTGCGGGGCACCGCCGCTGAAATCTTGTCGGCAAAGGCGTCATTAGGCACCCCGACGCAGCGGACAGGGCGGGCTTTACCGGCAACTTGGGCCGTATAAAGGGCCGCAACTTCTTCCAGGGCGGCCTTCTCGCGACCGCGATAAGAATGCCAAACCACCAGAGCATCGCGTTTAGGACCCGCAGATTTGCCACAAGCGGCCAATAGCGCGGTGCCGGACAAACCGAGCCCTGCTGCTAGGAATGATCGTTTGGTGGGTGATCCCCCGTGACTTGTGCGCCAAGCCATGGGTTAAACCTTCTCGGCTAAGCGCAAATTGGTCTTGCTATCGAAGAAATGCGCCTTGCTGAGATCGGCTTCCACTTCAACCCATTCACCCAGTTTGGGCGTGGGGGCCTCACCATGGCTCTTGGCGATCAAGGTGGTGCCATC
>JAIXQA010000037.1 GCA_027485915.1 Alphaproteobacteria bacterium
ACCACCATCCCCTCCGGAATGCGGGGACCCCATGGGACTTTGGGGCGCAAGGCCCCGGCTCTGCTCACGCCGTCCGGGATGACTTCATCCAGTGCGCCCAAAGGCCCGCACCGCCCGCACGTCTTTTGCCACCACCTCTTCCCCGCATGCCGCACATGCCACATAGGGCGTCAGGATATGGCCACAGGATTCATGCTGATGGCGGATTTGCGTTTCAGGCTGGCCTGCGACAGCCGTACGTCCCCATTCGCCCAGCATCAACATGATCCCATTGAGCGCTTTGCCCTTAGCCGTCAGCACATAATCATGACGGACTGGACGCTCTTGATAGGGTCGTTGGACCAGAATACCGGCCCGCACCAATTGCGCTAACCGATCGCGTAGAATGGTGCGGGAGATGCCGAGATTGGCCTGAAAGCCTTCAAACCGCCGCACACCCGAGAAGCAGTCGCGCAGGATCATAAAGGTCCAGCGGTCGCCCAAAATGCTCAAAGCTCGAGCGATTGGACAATTGGCTGTATCAAGCTCGCTCCAGCGCATATGCAAATACTCTCTCAGTTGACGCTGCGGAGGCAATTGACGCTCGCCAGCGCCATCCGTTAAGTGCGTTTAGTTTATGGACTGACTATAGACGGCTGACCGAGGGAAAAGCAAGCATGGCCGAAGTACGCGCGAAAGTTTGTCTCGTGGTGGGGGCTGGCGATGGCCTAGGTGGTGCGATCGCGCGCGCCTTTGCTGCCCAAGGCATGATTGTTTGCATGACACGCCGCCCACGTAATCTCGAGAGTCTTGAAGCACTGGCCCAATCCATCCGCGATCAAGGTGGGCAGGCCTATGCCTTTGGTATTGATGCGCGCGAAGAAGAGCCAATGGTCGCTTTGATCAACAAGATTGAAGCTGAGCTTGGTGATTTGGAGGTCCTAGCGTTCAATATCGGGGCTAATGTACGCTTTTCCATCACCGAAACAACGTCGCGCGTCTACCAAAAGGTCTGGGAAATGGCCGCTTTTGCCGGCTTTGTGGCCGGGCGTGAGGCAGCGCGTGTGATGAGCCCGCGCGGTCGCGGCACCATCATCTTTACGGGTGCTACGGCAAGCTTTCGCGGGCGCGAAGGCTTTTCCGCCTTTGCTGGGGCCAAGCATGCGCTGCGCGCACTGGCCCAAAGTATGGCGCGCGAATTGGGACCGAAGGGCTTGCACGTCGCCCATGTGATCTTAGACGGTATGGTCGAGGGCACCTTTATCAAAGGCCTTTTGGCTGATTATGACGCCCGCTTAGCCAAAGGCGACATCATCCAAGTGGATGAAGCCGCGAAAAATTGGGTCTGGCTGTGGAGCCAAAACAAATGCGCCTGGACCCATGAATTGGATCTAAGGCCTTGCAGTGAAACCTGGTGAGGAAGTGATGAAACAGCTTGAATTTATTTTTGATTTTGCAAGTCCAAATGCCTATTTGGCCTATCATGCTTTGGGGCCAATCCTTGAAACCACTGGGGCAGAACTCGTGATCACGCCTTGCCTTTTGGGTGGTATTTTCAAGGCCACCGGCAATCAAGCACCTATGGTGGCCTTTGGCGGCATTAAGGGCAAAATGGATTATGAGATGCTAGAAATGCGCCGCTTTATCGCGCGCCACAAGCTGACGGCCTTTAAAATGAACCCGCACTTTCCGCTAAACTCCATTCACGCCCAGCGCGGCTTGATCGCGGCCCAAGCGGCAGGCGTTGGCACGCCTTATCTTAAGGCGGTTCTTCAGGGTTTCTGGGAAGATGGCTTGAAGATGGATGATGTGACCGTCCTAGAGCAAGTCCTGCGCGAAGCGGGTTTAGACGGCCCTGCCCTCATGGCGGCCACGTCTGAGCCAGATGTAAAGACCCAGCTTGTCGCCAATACGGAAGCTGCGGTCGCCCGTGGGGTGTTTGGCGTGCCCAGCTTCTTTGTTGGCCGCGAGCTTTATTTTGGCAAGGATCGCTTGGGCCAAATTGAAGAGGCATTATCCGCATGAGCACCGATCAAGAAGTTACCCGCTTTGACACTTTGCTCCGGCAAATGGTTGAGACCGAAGGGCATTATTGCGTCAATGTTGGGCCAGATTGGATGCAAGGTCGCACCTTATATGGTGGGATAAGTGCGGCCCTGTGTCTGCGCGCTGTTCGCTTAGCCTTTCCAGAATTGCCTGCTTTACGCTCAGCCCTGATTGCCTTTGCAGGGCCCAGTTCCGGCGATGTCCATATCCG
This sequence comes from Alphaproteobacteria bacterium, assembly GCA_027485915.1. GTDB lineage: Bacteria > Pseudomonadota > Alphaproteobacteria > Caulobacterales > Aquidulcibacteraceae > Aquidulcibacter. The sequence goes on from JAIXQA010000037.1 coordinate 2,237, forward strand.
CCCCAGCATGCTGCGCCAAGGCAAGTCTGCTGCCTTTGTAACAGCTGATTTGACCAGTGAAGCGGGCTTTGGCGTGCATGCCACCTTCTGTTTCGGGGCCAGTCGGGAATCAACTAAGCGGCAGGTCTTGCTGGAAATGCCCAGCTTGCCAACACCGGATGAAGTCTATCGGCCGAAGCCCAAAGATCGGGTGTTGCCCCACTTTACCGATCATTTCGATATGCGTGTTGCAAAGGGCGGCTTGCCCCTATCTGGCGCGCCCGATGCCGACATCTGCTGGTGGTTGAAGGCCCTTGATAGCCATGAGGAATTTGCCGAAGCGACCCTGCTTGCCTTGGCAGATGCCCCGCCACCGGCTGCCCTAAGCCTCTATGACCGCTTTACGCCGCTGAGCACGATGACGTGGATGGTGGATTTCCTGGCCGATGACCCTAGGAGTCCCGACGGTTGGCATGCTGCCCATCTCAAAAGCGAAGCGATCGCGGACGGCTATTCCGCGCAAAACGCTTATGTTTGGGCCTCAGACGGCAAACCACTTTTAGCCTGCCGCCAAACCGTGGCGCTCTTTGGTTGATTCAAATCAAGATGCGTGGCGCGGGATGACGGCAACATCTTCGTGCCGCATGGTCAAGGGATCATCAATGCGCTGCTTGGGTGGTTCGATATCGGGATGCAGGCGCCCCACACGTCGGCATGGACCGGTATAGCCATCCGCCGCGATAAAGGGCCTGGGCCTCTCCAGGGCCGAGATTAAGCGTGTCATCAAGACAGCGCTTGAAAATGGCTTGGCGACAAATTCGGTAACGCCCGCATCGCGCGCTTCATAGACAAAGGCTAAATCGCTGCGATGCGCCAAAAGGATGATCGCGGCGGTACGGTTGAGCCCCATTTTGCCGGAACGAATGAACCGTGTGATGGCAACGGCATCCAAGTTTGCAATGCCAGAATCCAGCAAGATCACTCCATAAGGAGTCGAGCGAATGGAATCCATAAAGACCCTAGAATCTGAAACTTCCGTGATGTTACTGAATTCGTAATGCAACAGCATGGAGCGCACGGCCGTCCGGATCTGAGGGTTAGACTCAGCCAAAAGGATCGAGACTGTTCGAGTTTGGGGCGATGGGCGCATCGACACCTGACCTTGTCTAGGGTGTGGAGAAAGTACGCACAATGTTATTACCTATTGGTAATACCAATAAGTTACCGATTGCCTAACACCGCAAGCTAAATTGTAAGAGGACGTGCGTGGGCCTCAGAGAATGGGCGGCACCCACTTGTCTTTCATCGTCACCAGCTCTTCGGCCACCGTGGGGTGGACGGCACAAGTGGCGTCAAACTGGGCCTTGGTCAGGCCATGTTTGACCGCAATACCAACAGCTTGGATAATTTCTGCCGCGTCGGGGCCAACAATATGGCAGCCGATCACCACATCATCGGAAGGCCGCACAATCAACTTCATCAGCATACGTGTCTCGTCATTGGGCATAACATAACGCATGGGCCGGAAGGTGGTCTTATAAACATCAACTGGGCCATATTTCGCCCGCGCATCGGCTTCAGACAAGCCAACCGTCCCGGTGGGAGGTTGGGAGAAGACGGCTGTGGCAATCGTATCATGATCAAAGGCCATGGGCGTGCCGCCAAAAACGGTGGCAGCAAAGCACGCCCCTTCCCGGATCGCAACCGGGGTCAAATTCATCCGATTGGTCACATCGCCCACTGCATAGATGGACGGCACAGAGGTTTGCGAGAAAGCGTCCACCTTGATCGCGCCGTTGGCCTGGCGCGCCACGCCCACGCTCTCACAGCCAAGCCCATCGCTATAGGGGTCGCGACCCACCGCTAGCATTAGGGCGTCGCTGTGGATGGTCTGGCCATTGACAAGATGCGAGATCAGGCCCGCGTCGGTCTTCTCCACGCTGGCCAAAACCGTATGGGTCACCACCCGAATACCCTTGCGCTTCAATTCGCCATGCACATGCAGGCGCACATCATCGTCAAAGCCGCGCAGCACTGTATCGCCGCGATAAAGCAGCGTCACATCTACGCCCAAGCCCTTCAACAAAAAGGCAAACTCAACGGCAATATAGCCACCGCCCGCAATCAGGATCGACTTGGGCAGCGCATCCAACAGGAAGATTTCATTGGAAGTGATCGCATGCTCAATCCCTGGCACTTCGGTCGGCACATAGGGTTTGCCGCCGGTGGCGATCAGAATGACTTTGGCGGTCACCGTCTCGCCCGTCGATAATTTCACGCTGTGGGGGCCGGTGATTTCGGCGCGTGCTTCGATAATGGTGACGCCCGAATTGCGCAAGTTGCGCGCATAAATTCCGCTCAAACGGTCGACTTCCGCGCCCACATTGTCGCGCAGCGTGGTCCAGTCAAACTTTGCCCCCTCAAACGTCCAGCCATAGCCTGGGGCAATATCGGCCATTTCATGACCAAATTCAGAAGCATAGATCAGAAGCTTTTTCGGCACACAGCCGCGGATCACACAAGTTCCGCCAATGCGATATTCTTCCGCCACCGCCACCTTGGCCCCATAAGCCGCACTCATCCGCGCCGCCCGCACCCCCCCAGAGCCCGCACCAATGACAAATAAGTCAAAATCATAGGCGGTCGCGTCGGTCATGGGGGGTCAGCTTTCGTTAGAGGTCGAGCCTTTCCATGTAGGGCGCAGGGTGCGGGATTGCTAGGTGGGGGATGTGGATGGGGTTAGGTTGGGATTCGAGCGGTACCTAAGTCGTGCTTTGAAGGCCTTCCCGGCCAATACAGCTTCGGCGACTGTTTCGTCTCATCCGTGATATCCAAGCACAATGCTGGTCGAAAGCCGATGCACTTATTTTTCCGATTAGCGTTTCGTGAAATTGCCCTTGGCGGTCAAAACACCCTCGCGCCGCAAAACCAATTCCGCAGCCCCTGGCGAAGCCCGCAGCCGCGCATCAAACTCCCGCGCTAGTTTTTTAAAGCGGGCAACCGCGGCCGGTGAGTTCAGCGAAACAACGGCCTTGCGACTGGGTTTGTTACTGATTGGTTTCATGCGGTCAAAATCACCTCAAAGCCCGCCTCCGACAAGAGGCTATTTACGCCGGAACCCAAAAACCGACGGGCAACAAAATCATCCAAAAATCAACTGCCCTAGGTGCCCCCCTAAACCTCCAGCATATCCACCCCATCGTCATGGCCGAGTAGCACGGTGCGGACGGTGCGGGGGAAGGCGAGGAAGATGCCGTTTTCGACGACGCCGGGGATGGCGTTGAGGGCCGTGGCGGTGGCGGCAGCGTCTGGGATGTGTTGGCAGGCGCAGTCTAGGATGTAATTGCCATTGTCGGTGATGAAGGGCCGGCCGGGGGCACCGGCTTCGCGCAGCTTGATATCGGCAGAGCTACAGCCCGTGCCACGCAGGGCATCAAACACTTTTTTCGCCGTAATGGTAAAGCCAAAGCTTGTGACTTCAACGGGCAGAGGAAACGCGCCTAAATCTTTGACGAGCTTTGACTTATCAGCAATCACCACCAGATGGTCGGTGGCGTGGGCGATGATTTTTTCCCGCAATAAGGCCCCGCCCCCGCCTTTGAGCAAGTTCAAATATTGGTCGACCTCATCGGCGCCATCCACCGTCACATCAATGCGGTCAGCTTGGTCGACATCGATTAAGGGGATACCAAGGCTGGCGGCCAAACGGCGGCTGGCCTCTGACGTGGGGATTGCGCCAATCGAGAGGCCCTCTCGCACGCGTTCGCCCAACATAGAGATGAAGTGATTGGCGGTAGAGCCTGTGCCCAAGCCCACAATCATGCCGTCTTCGACATATTCAAGGGCGGCGGCGGCGGCCTGCATCTTGGCAAAGTCAGGGCCGGTCACGCGCCCTCCCCCTTGGCTTTCAGCGCTTTGGCAGCGGCCTTGCGGGCACGAAACTTGGTGGCCCAGCCTTCCAGATTGCGCTGGTCGGCCCGCTCTAGGCCCAAAGCCCCGGGCGGCACGTCCTTGGTGATGGTAGAGCCTGATCCCGTCATCGCGCCCTCGCCAATGGTGACGGGGGCAACCAACATCGTGTCCGAGCCGATAAAGGCATTGGCCCCAATCTCGGTATGATATTTGTCAAACCCGTCATAATTACAGGTGACGGTGCCGGCCCCAATATTGGTCTTGGCCCCCACGGTGACATCGCCCAGATAGGTCAGATGATTGGCCTTGGCCCCTGCCCCGATCTTGGCCTTTTTCGTCTCAACGAAATTGCCAATATGGGCATTCTCGCCAATGTCGCTGCCCGGACGGATGCGGGCATAAGGCCCGATCAAGGCCCCTTTGCGGATGAGGCACTCTTCCAAATGTGAGAAGGCGCGGATCACGGCGCCGGTTTCCACCACCACTTTGGGGCCAAACACGACATGGGGCTCTACCGTCACATCATTGGCGATCTGTGTGTCGTGGGAGAAATAGACGGTGTCGGGCGCGGTCAAAGTCACCCCCGCCACCATGGCCTCGTGGCGCTTGCGGGCTTGAAATTGGGCTTCGGCTTGGGCCAGTTCCACCCGGCTGTTGACGCCCAAAACCTCGTCCTCGGTGCCGGGGACAGCGGTGGCGCGAAGACCGCGTGCGCGGGCCAAGGCCACCACATCGGTCAAATAATATTCGCCCTTAGCATTGTCATTTTTGACCTCTGCCAAGAGCTCAAGCAGCAAGGGTGCAGGGGCGGCCAAAACGCCAGAATTACAGAGGCGCACCGCCAATTGTTCTGGGCTTGCTTCTTTGGCTTCGACAATCGCATCGAGGTCGCCAGAGGCGTTAAGGATCAAGCGGCCATAGGCACCGGGGTCTGCGGCCTCAAAGCCCAGAACCGAGACGGCATAGCCTTGGGCGAGGCTGTCAAACACTTGGGCGGCGGTCTCGGTGCGGATCAAGGGCGTGTCGGCATAAAGCACGATGGCATCGCCCTCAAAACCTTTGAGCGCCTCGCGCGCTGCATTCACGCCATGAGCGGTGCCGAGTGGGGGGTCCTGCAGCGCCGTGGTGCCGGGGCCAAGGCTGGCTTCAGCCACCAGCTTGGCATCTGGATTATGGCTGCCGACCACCACAATGATCTTTTCACAGCCCAAGCTTTTGGCCAAAGCAATCGTCCACGCCATCATGGGGCGACCGCCCACGGGGTGCAGCACTTTCGACAAGCTCGACTTCATGCGGGTGCCGTGTCCAGCTGCAAGAATAATAGCGGCGCGCGCGCGAGACATGGGATTTCCTTCCAGGATGCAAGTGCTGATTCGGCTTGTGCCCAAACGTCTAGCCTTCTAGCCGTCGAACGGGCAGACAGACCAGAGGCCAAACAGAAAAACCTTTCTGTGCGGCCATGTCGCTGAACCAAAGGACGATGGAAATGCGCGGAATAGATGGGCTTGCGATCTCCTTTGATCTGGACGGCACCTTGGTGGATACCGCGCCAGATTTGGTGCGCGCGACCAATGCCGTCATGGTGCGGGCGGGCCTGCCCCAGATTTCATTGACCAGCGTGCGCGGCATGATCGGTCAAGGTGCCCGCGCCTTGGTGATTAAAGCGGGCTTAGCCGCCGGCGTCAGCTTTGATGACGAGACTTTGGCCGCCCATGTCGCCCATTTCCTCGAAGTCTATCAAGCCGGCCTGACCCAAGAAAGCCTGCCGTTTGATGGGGTGATTGAGGTGCTGGAAGCGCTATCGGCGAAGGGGGCGATCTTAAGCGTCTGCACCAATAAGCCTGCCCATCTGGCTCAACCAGTTCTTGAAGCCTTTGATATGGTGCGCTATTTTAAGGCGATCGTCGCCAATGGGCAGGCAGGCGTCAATAAGCCCGATGGCCGCCATTTAACCTATACGATTGAGGCCAGCGGCGGCAGCGTGGACCATGCCCTCATGGTAGGCGACAGCATCACCGACCTGCAGGCCGCGCGCAATGCCTCTATCCCCGTGGTGTTGGCAACTTTTGGCTACACCATAGAAAAAGCGTCCGCCTTGGGGGCGGACGCTATATTCGATCATTATCATGAGCTACCCGATCTGATCGAACAGCTCTTGATAAAATGATTTATGCGGCTTCAGTCACGGCGCGGCGACGTGGCAAACCATTGACCATGTCAGAGCGCACATCGGTACGGCCCGAACGCATGGCTGGCACGAAACCTTCTTCAACCAGATCTACGCTCACGTCATAGCCGCGCTCGCGCCAATACTCTTGAATCTTCAGCTTCAAACGTCGTGCGCCGTCGTTCGTGCAAAAATCGCCTTCCATTTTCGTCCTCATTTTTTCTGTTATTGATTGGTTGAGACAAACCCATAATCAGCATCGGTTTGTTTTGGATGGCGGCTTAAACTACACAAACCTGTCACATTCAAGGCAAAAATCGACGAATTTTGAGTGGCCTTCGAACACCAAAAAATCATCAAATTAGGGCTTGACATCAGATTTTCTCAACATGTCCCAAATTCGCGACAAATGGCGGTAGAAAATTGCTTGTTTCTTGTCATCTTCAGAATTTTTTTGGCCAAATTGTCGTAATCCCCCCTGAATCAGCAAGGCCGATTACCTCTATTTTTACTAATCATAGGTGCATTGCAATTTTGCATGGAACCGATTGCGGACCCTGATTCAGGCCGAAAAGTCGCTAAAATGAACGTTCACATGGAAAAATCGGTTATCCTAAGGTCAAGCTTGGACCAAAGAATTGATTCCCATCTGCGTGGATCTGGGGATAGTAAAACTCAATCCGTCGCCCATTTCCGACGATTTTTTCGCGACGGATCAGACGATGATTGGCACCTCGCCCCCTTGACGTGGTCGCCTCCAAGCTTCATGACGCCGCCTCTCGCACATAAGGCCACATTTAAGGCCTTGCGGACGGGCGATTAGCTCAGCGGAAGAGCACTGCATTCACACTGCAGGGGTCACTGGTTCAATCCCAGTATCGCCCACCATTTTTGAAGCCGATGGCATTAAAGCGGTTCAGGTATCAAACACTAGCGATGCCCTTTAAGCAATCGGGTGCACTCCGTCAGGAATGCACCGTCTTCCAACAACGCCTGACTTTATTATCGGTGGCAGGGTCTGCGGGAACAAGGTACATTCCCAAGGGAATGCCCCCTAACAAGCTAGAGTCCTGAATGAGCCGGGCTAGCCCGTTGAACGGAACTTGGCAAAGATCGCCTGCAATCCAGACTAAGACGAGGTTGGTTTAACTTCCGGCTCGATTACATAGAATCGATCGCGATGGGCATAGACCCACTCACTCAACGGCCGGTAGAAGGCCGCATCATATCCATCGCCATCGGTCTTGGCTTGCATTAGACTAAACAACTGAGAGGAAAGTATTCCCAATCGCTTTTCGATAATGGCAACAGGATGCGAGGGACCTTCCGCAACGCTGCTTGTGTTTTCGGCAAGCTTTGCTGCCTCGCAGAAAGCTTCCCAACGCCTATTACGTTCCGTACGGTCCCGGGGCATAGGACGCGGCCCCAGCAGATCCAAAGCCTCGTCAATAATCTCCGCATAATTCGCCAGTTCAAACCGACGAAGCCCGAGGACGCACTCTTCAGAAAGCTCACCGTATGAATTGTAGAGCAGCGCTCCAAAGCCTCCGTTGCAAACACTCCCAATTACTTGGGCAACAGCAAAGAGCTCAAGCTGCTCCTGTGTCATTTTTCTCGCGACCTCACGAGACGTAACCACGTCATCCCATTCCCATTCATAAAGTGCCCCACTGGTGGCGGTATCGAGTATTTCGTACCATTGTTTTGGGGGCCAGAAGGCGTCATCCCACGTCTTGCTAAAACCGGGCTGTGGTACAGCAGAAAATGTCCAATCCATCATCATGGCTCCATCCAAACGGTGCGGCCCAAGTTAAATCTGAAATAGATTCGCCGCCTACTTCTATCCTTTATTGTTCACCTGCCTGCTTACGTGCACTCGAATAGGCACAAAGCGCGCTTCTGCATAAATATGCACTTTGCGCGGTAGGGTCAGCGCGGTAGAGTGCATTCCCACGGGAATGCACCCGACAAAACGCCGCGCCTTCATTTGCGGCCAGCCCCGCTTGAGGCTGCCCGTGTGCATCGCGAAAAACCCATGCTAATCTCGCCCCATCTGGAGCAAGCTGATTGGGTTTAGGGGTTGAGAGGGCATATGTCTTTTAATCAAAAGCGGTTTTCGCTTGGGCTCGTGCTCGCGATGCTGCTGGCTGTGGCGGGATGCGCCAGTGATCCGCTTTTACTTAAAATTGTTGGCGCGCCAGAGGCCCTCAATCATGGCAAGCTTAATGCTACGATCGACGCGCAGCCCATTTCAGAATTGCCGGGCGGCGGCATGCTTTATGCGACTGATCGTGCGCCAGTTGGGCAAAACGAAAACGGGTTTTATGGTAGTGGGCGCAGCCAAGCCCTACGGGTTGGCTTGGCTAAACTCGAAGTGGGCGATAGTGACCTTACTTGGGAGAAGGCGCGCGAAATTTCCATCCTGAAGAATAAGGCAGCCCATTATCCTTTGCGCGTCACTGGCGTGGAAGAATTTGGGGCCCTAGACCCGCGCGCGCCCTTAACGGAGGATGGTATGCCCGATGTAGCGGGCGTGGCGCGGGCCCGTTTTGCCGAAGCTATCAATCAACGTCTAGCCCAATCGGGTCAGAAGGATGTCTTCATTTATGTGCATGGCTATAAGGTCGTGTTTGAAAATCCTGTGCTGGTGAGTTCTGAGCTGTGGCATTTTTTGGGCTATGAGGGGGCATTTATTGCCTTTTCGTGGCCTTCGACGCCGCGGAGCACGGCCTATTTTGGCGATATTGACGCCGCAGCCGGCATGGCGCGCAATCTGCGCGAGTTGATCGAATTTGTCGAAACCTCCACCAATGCCGAACGCATCCATATTCTAGGCTATAGCGCGGGTACCCGCATGGTCGCCCGCGCGATGGAGCAAATCTCGCTAATCAATCGGGGGCGTGAAGCCGATCCAAAACGCCTTGGCCACAAGCTGGAAAATGTGATGCTGGTGAGTAGCGACATCGACCGCGATGTATTTGCGGCCTATCTGGCAGATGGTATCTTGGGCGCGCAGCAGCATCTGATCATTTATGGATCGCAACGTGACCATGCCCTGCAGATTTCCAGTGTCGTTACCGGTCACAAAAGGCTCGGCTCCATGATGACGTTACGTGAGCTCACCCCGGCCTTTCGGCGCTTGCTGATCGAGAATAAGGACCGGATTTCCTATATAAATGTGTCCAACGCCGAAGATATCGCACTGGATCACGGGCACGGCTATTTCCGTTCCAGCCCTTGGGTGAGTGGCGATATTTTAATGAAGCTCGCCTATCGGCTGCCGCCCGAGGAAAGAGGCTTGGTGCGCGATCCCACAACTGGGATTTTGTCCTTCCCGCCAGACTATTTGCAACGCATGGCCGCCATCCAATCGGTGGCCTTTGCCGCCCAATGCGCCCCCCCATCTGTAGCGAGACCTCTTGCCCCGCACTGTAAAACAAAACCGCTGCCTACGCCGCCTAAGAATTGAGATCAAAGGTGCTGGTTCGGCAGCTAGCGGCTTCATCAAGGCCCTGCCCCTAGCCCCGCAAAAACGCCAGCAACGGACCAAGGCTCGCCGCCGCATCTTCCTCATGCGGCACATGGCCGAGCGTGTTGAATGTCACCAAAGACGCATGGGGTAGAGCTTTCAGATAGTCTTGCGCATTGGCCACGGGGATCAGAGCATCCTTTTGGCCCCAGAGCAGCAACACGGGCTGGGTGATTAAGGGCAGGATCGGACGGGGGTCGATAAGGACCGTCTGCTGCATGCGGGCAAGTAGGGCTGCCCGGCTGCCCGGTGCGAGTGTCAGGTCATAATAGCGGTCAAAAACGGCCTGCGACAGGCGGGTGGGGTCGCCATAGGCAGCTTCAATATTGGGTCGATAGAGCGCTTTGGGCAGGACAAAAGTCATGACCGATAACAGAGCGGGCACCTCGGCCTTCTGGCCATAGGCAAAGCCGGGGCTGGCAAAACCATCCGGCGAGATCAGCACAAGCTTGGTGACCCGATCTGGATGCTTGGCTGCAAACGTCCAAGCAAGCCTGCCGCCGAGCGAATTGCCAATCAAGACAGCCGATTGAATGCCAAGTTTATCCATGAGTTGAAGGATGAGGGTGTGGGTGCGCGCGTCGGTATAAATCCCCGTCGGATCAGCCTCCGATAGGCCAGCGCCGGGCAAATCAAAGCGCACAACCCGATAATCACGCTCGAGCGCCGTGGCCCAGCCATCCCACGTCTGCAAACTAGAGCCAAAACCATGCAGAAGGATAAGGGTTGGGGCAGACTTAGGCCCTGTGTCGCGAATGTGGAGGCGAAAGCCGCCGAGATCGATGAGGTCAGTCGGGCTACTTAAATAGCGCGCCGCAAGTTCTGCCCGCGAACGATCGGGTGTCCAGAGCCAAAAGACCAGCCCCGCAAGCGCGATCATGAAGGCTAAGCCCAGTGCTTTCCCTATTTTCATTTGATGCCCCTTCGCGCCGCGCAACCAATACAAGGCTAGGCCAATGGCAGACGGTGGCAAGAGGGCAGAAGCGGCCTTGGCCGAAACCGCATCCTTAGATAAAATCCCAGATCAAGTCTTGCCGCTAAAATGCCACGTTTGCTGACAAGACTTCGTCTTCTTGGCATAAGCTCAATGGACGTAAACAGACGCAAGAAAGGTCGGTGACATGAAGGGGATGATTATCGGCCTTGCCTTATCAACCGGTGCCTGCGTGTCACCCTCCGGCCTCTATGGCACTGTGCCCAATCCCGAGGATGCTAATTATAGCTCGCCCAATTGCCGCGCCATTCGTGCTATGGCCACAGAACATGAGTTTAGATCGTCCTCGCGGACTGGTTTGGCGTTGGCGGCTGAAAGTTCACGCAAAAAGCTCAAGGAATTGCCCTCTGCCAGTGGGGCGGCGGCCCATCACGAGCGTGGCCCAATGCTTGCCGGAGGCGTGCGCGCCTTATGCACTTCCTAGGGGATTAGGTCCCACACCGCTCTAAGATTTCGGCTTGCGTCGCCAGTCCCACGGTGCCTCGAAACTGCCCGTCCACATGCCTGCCCCACTGGCCTTAGCTTCGGCTTCATAAGGTCGATAGGCCTTGGAATAGCGCAAGAAGGCAAGCGCATGGCCATTGCGTACCATCCATGCTTGCAAATCTTCCCCTGCCAAAGAACAACGCGCTACAAGGCGGCCATAGCGGTCTTTGCCGGTCGGTTGGCACGAGACAGGCCGCGAACCCACCTTATCTGCCAAGGCAAAGGCAGCACGCTGGCCACAGCGATAGCCATTACCGGCCGCGTCCAAACAAATTTGCGCCGATTCTGGTGCATCAATCCCAAACAGGCGAATACGCTCGCCTCGGACTTCCAATGTATCCCCATCAATGACCGAGGCCCGGCCCTGTACGGCCCCTGTTGAGGCGGTCGCAGCAACCGACACAACCAGCGCAATCAGGCCGCCAAACCCGGCTAGACTTAAAATATTTTTAATTGTAAATTGATTCATATTAACTTTAGGTAATAACATGAACACCGCACACTACAAGACTTATATCGCTGCCCTCATCATGGTTTGCGTGCCAATTCAACTCAATTCATCGCCAGTGTCGGGCCCATCCTGGCTCACACCTGCCGACGCCATTTATGCCTCAGAATATCAAGTCGGGCGGTGTAGTGGCTGTGGTTGTCGCGGTGGTCCGGGCTGGCGATCCAAGCGCACAGGGCAATGTGTGGGCTGGAAGAACCTCTATCGCGAATGCGGCAACCCACCTAGCCCGGCGCGTTGCACCAAGGAAAACTGAGGCCCTTGGATGGCTTAGCTGTCGAAGCCAACAAAAGTTGTCGCTTCAGCTACGCTTTTGCGTTCTGAAACAACCGCATTGGCAGGGAAGCTCTCATCAGGCCAGCCCAAAGCGATAGACTTCATGATAACCTGATCGTCGGCGATGCCAGCATGCTCGCGCACAACAGGCGACTGCATAATACCTTGGCTGTTGATGACAGTGCCTAAGCCCCGCGACCACGCAGCATGGACCAAAGCGGTAGCCACAGCCCCACAGTCAAAGGGGGTATCATCACTGCCATCGAGGACCTTGTCATAGGTGATGATGATGCAAACAGGCGCGTCAAACTGGCGGAACCCGCGAAGCACCCAGTCCTGGCGCATTGCTTGATCGTCACGAGCAATGCCCATGGCCGCAAACAATTGCTTGGCTACTCCAACTTGGCGATCGCGGTGTACGCCCGCGAAAGCCTGCCCAATGCGGAATTCGCGCGAGTGCGGCACACCGGCCAGATTGCGCTCTGTATTACCGGCACGAATACGGTCGAGCGGTTCGCCTGTCAGCACATAGAAGTTCCAAGGCTGGGTATTCATCGACGATGGTGCCCGCATGGCCAAGGCCAAAATCTCTTCAATCAGAGCCCTTGGCACTGGGTCAGGTTTGTAGCCCCGAATACTGCGGCGACCCAAAACGACTTCGTCAAATTCCATCTTCGTCCCCTATGCAGACCCAAAACGTGTCGCTGCGCCACGCCATGGGAAGCAAAAAGGCCAACCCGATAGGCTGGCCTTTCCCGTTTGTTTTGGAAAATCGCTCCGGCCGATTAGGCCGCGGCCTTGTCCCCAAGCGTCATGGCGGCATAGCGCTTCAAATGCCAATCGGCGCTGCCGGCTTGGGTGTCGATCATGGTCAAGCGCTTGAAATAATGGCCAATGGCCAATTCGTCTGTCATGCCCATACCGCCAAAGATTTGGATGGCGTTTTGGCCGACAAAGCGACCACCGCGGCCGATTTGGGTCTTAGCCCCAGCACAAGCCTTCGCCCGCTCCAACACGTCATCTTCCCCGCAACGGATCGCCGCGAGATAGGCCATAGAGGTTGACTGCTCTGTCCACATGAACATGTCGACCATACGGTGCTGCAGGACTTGGAACGAGCCAATCGCGACGCCAAATTGCTTGCGCTGACGGGCATAGTCGACCGTCATCGCGTGGGCGACGCGCATGCATCCGACAGCTTCGGCGCACAAGGCAGCGATCACATTGTCCTGCGTCTCTTCCAAGGCTGGCAAAATGCCATCGACAGGGCCGATGACAGCTTCTGCACCGACCGAGACATTTTCCAAATAAACGTCACTGGCGCGCAGGCCATCAACGGTTGGATAATCCTTGGTAGAGACGCCAGCGGCGGTCTTGGACACCAAGAAAGCGGTCAAACCAGCCCGCTCACGCTGGCTGCCAGCAGTACGCGCGATCACAATCAATGTATCCGCTTGTGGGCCGCCAATGACGACCGATTTATGGCCGTTCAAAATATAGCCTGAGCCGTCCTTTTTCGCGGAGGTCGATACATCGGCTAGATCATAGCGGCTCTTAGGCTCATTGGTGGCAAGGGCGTAAATCCCTTCACCCGTGGTGATGCGACCACCATGTTCTTCTTGCTGAGCGGCAGAGCCTGCCAAACGCAAGAGATTGCCACTGGCGACAACGGATGGGATGAAAGGCTCAACCACTAAGCTTTTGCCGAACTCTTCCATGATAACAAGTGTATCGATTGCACCGCCGCCAAGGCCACCCATGGCCTCTGGCAAGGGTGCCATCATCAGACCCATCTCTGCCATTTCAGCCCAGATCTCTGGCCGCCAGCCCAGATCGGAATGAATCGCCTTGCGACGCGTGTCGAAATCATACTTTTGCTGGACGAGCTTTGCGATCGAGTCCCGCAGCATGTTCTGTTCGTCGGTAAAATTGAAATCCATGTGGACGTTCCCTGAGTTCGTGCCTGTTCAGGCTCTGCATTATGGATGAATTGATAGCGCGTTTAGCGTACGATGCTAGGGGGGAGAGGCCGTTTAATTCAGACGATTACACATCAGAACGCAAACAAGCCCGCGTTTCGGCGGGCCTGTTCTTTTGGCTGGCGAGGCGAGCTTAGCCCAAGCGGGCAAGTGCTGCTTCATATTTCTGCTTTTCAGCTTCGTAAGTGGCGCGCCGCTCACGCTGCTCTTCGATGACCTCAGCGGGTGCCTTGGCCACAAAGCCTGGATTGTCGAGCTTACGCGAAACCGTGTCGATTTCCTTAGCACAACGCGCGATCTCTTTGTTAAGGCGGGATTTTTCGGCCCCGATATCCATCACGCCCGCCAAAGGAATGGCAACAATGGCCTCACCCAGGACAAAGGTCACGCTGCCTGCAGGGGAAGCGTCAGCCACCACCGAATATTCCAAGCGCGCCAAACGATCGATTTCTGCCTGATAGCGCTCCAAGCGCAGGGCTGTTTCTTTGGAAGCCCCGATTAATAGCGCTGGCACCTTGGCCCCAGCCGGCACATTGGTCTCGCTACGCAAGGACCGAAGACCTGTCACTAAATCCACCACCCAACCCACTTCGGCAGCAGCGGCTTCGTCAATCAAGCTGGCATCGAGTTTTGGCCAGGATTCGCCGATTAAATGCCCTACCCGCTTCGGCCCAAACTCAGCAGTCTTGTCCCACAATTCTTCGGTCACGAATGGCATGAAGGGATGCAGGATTTTCAAAATCTGGTCGAGGACCCAAGCAACGGTCCGACGCGTCTCGGCCTTGGCTTCTTCATCTTCACCATTGAGAAGCGGTTTGACAAGTTCAAGATAGAGGTCGCAAAACACGCCCCATACAAAAGAATAATTGGTCTGGGCGGCTTCATCGAACCGGTGGGTTGCAAGGGCTGCTTCCACGCCATGGGCGGTCTTGGTCAATTCTGACACAATCCAGCGGTTGAGCGTGTGCTTGACGGTCCCGGGGTCAAAGGCTTCCCACAACGTGCACTCATTCATCTGAGCAAATCGCGCCGCATTCCACAATTTCGTGCCGAAATTGCGATATCCTTCAACGCGCTTGTCACTCATGCGGATATCGCGACCGGGTCCCGCGGCAATGGCCAAGGTAAAACGCAAAGCATCGGCCCCATAGGTATCAATCAAAACCGTTGGGTCGATGATATTGCCTTTGGACTTTGACATTTTCTTGCCGTGCTCATCGACCACGCGAGAGTGGATCACGACAGTGGAAAATGGTGCTTTGCCGGTGAAGTGGCAGCCAAACATCATCATCCGGGCAACCCAGAAGAAGATGATGTCAAACATGGTAACCAAGGTGCTGGTGGGGTAAAAGCGGTCCATCTCGGGTGTAGCTTCTGGCCAGCCCAAAGTTGAGAACGGCCAGAGACCGGACGAAAACCAAGTATCCAGCACGTCTTCATCTTGAACCAGAGCCACCTCGCGGCCATGCTTAGCTTTTGCCGCGGCTAGGGCTTCCGCTTCAGTTTCTTCGACGAAAATATTGCCTTCATCATCATACCAAGCCGGGATGCGGTGCCCCCACCAAAGCTGGCGCGACACACACCACGGCTCGATATTGCGCATCCATTGGTAGTAGGTGGCAGTCCAGCTTTCGGGAACGAATTTGGTCTCGCCACTTTCCACAGCTTTGAGCGCATTGACGGCAAGCTTAGCTGCGTCGACATACCATTGGTCCGTCAACATTGGCTCAATCACGACGTCTGACCGCTCGCCCAATGGCTGGGTGATCAGCTTGTCTTCAACCTTCAGCATCAAGCCGCGTGCATCAATGTCGGCCACGACTTGCTTGCGCGCCTCAAACCGATCCAATCCCCGATAAGCTTCGGGAATATAGTCGGCGTCCAGCATCCGGCCCTTGGTGTCGAGCAGCACGAACATCTCAATATTGTGGCGACGAGCGACTTTATAGTCGTTAAAATCATGCGCCCCGGTGATCTTCACCGCGCCAGAGCCGAAATCTGGATCGGGATATTCATCGGCAATGATCGGGATCAATCGATCCGCCAAAGGCAGGAGGCAACGCTTGCCGACAATGGAAGCATAGCGCTTGTCGCTGGGATGAACGGCGACAGCACCATCGCCCAACATAGTTTCAGGCCGTGTTGTGGCGATCGAAATATAGTCTCTTGTTTCAAATTCTGTTGGCTCGCCATCCTCATCGAACGCGGTAGGGAATTCATAGGTTTCGCCATTTTCCAGCGGATATTTGAAGTGCCAGAAATGCCCTGCGCGCTCTTCATTGACCACTTCTAGGTCTGAGACAGCCGTTTCAAAGTGCGGGTCCCAATTCACCAAGCGCTTGTCGCGATAGATCAGACCTTCCTTATGAAGTTGAACAAATACTTTGCGCACAGCCGCTGACAGGCCATCATCCATGGTGAAGCGCTCGCGGCTCCAATCACATGAGGCGCCCAAGCGTTTGAGCTGGGTGGTGATCGTCCCACCGCTTTCGGCTTTCCAAGACCAAACGCGCTCGAGGAACTTTTCCCGACCCATCCCACGGCGCGTTTCATTGGTACCCGATTGCGCCATCTGGCGCTCCACCACCATTTGTGTCGCGATGCCTGCATGGTCTAGGCCCGGTTGCCATAAGACCGATTTACCACGCATGCGCTCAAAGCGGCACAAAATGTCTTGCAGGGTGCAATTGAGGGCATGGCCGATGTGCAGCGATCCCGTCACATTGGGCGGTGGAATAACAATAGAGAAAGTTTCCGCGTCTGGATCGGCTTTTGGCTTAAAGGCGCCAGATTGTTCCCATGCCGCATATAGACGAGGCTCAGCGGCTTGAGCGGAGAAATGACTTTCTAACATGTGTGTCCCGAGTGAATATGGTGTAGGTGCCGGGGAACAACCCCATAGGCACCAAACAAAAGCGACGCTGGCATATCATGCCAACGCCGTTCTTTTGAAGACTTTCTGCTGTTGGAAGCAGCCCAATCGGCTGAAAGGATTGCCTCAGAAGGAGCGACGGGCAATCCGTGCGACTTCAGCTTCGACTTTTTCTTCCACGATACGGGGCAAATTCGCATCGAGCCAGTCTTTCAGCATTGGCTTGATCAGTTCACCAACCATGGCTTCCACCGTATTGCCAGAGATAAACACGCCAGGCAGGGTGGTGTTTGGTGCCAATTTTTGGAAGACCGTCGACGCCTTGTCTGCGACCGGATCGCTTACCAAGCCCTGATCGAAGGGAAATGCCGTGGGTGCAGGCTCTGGCGCATAGACCGGTGCCGGTGCTGGGGCTGCTGCGACAGGCGCAGGTGGCGGTGCCGGGGCTGGTTGAGGCTCTTCCCAACGGTCCTCGACGATGATTTCTTCAAGCGCAACCTCAGGCTCATCATCCACGGGCAAGGCGTCGAAGTCGAAGTCAGGCGAAACCGTTTCCGGCAGATCCATGACCGGCTCGTTCAATTCCAAAACCTCATCGCCGAAATCCGGCTCTGCTGCCGAAGGCGCGGCCTCATCGGAGGCACCAGTGTCATCTTCAGAAATAATCCGGCGAATTGAAGCCAGAATTTCTTCCATAGTCGGTTCGGATTGTGCGTCTGCGGCGCTCATAATATCCCCATTGTGTGCGAATCGCACATGAAGTTCAGTAAGCTAAACTGGATTGCCAATTAAAGTCTAGCGATGGCTCGAATCTGACAACAATTCGTTAAAATGCAAATGCTGGCGCGACAGAAAAGCCAGGTAATTGAGGTACGGTCGCATCGAATACCACGCGCCCAGCGACACTTTCCCCGCTCTTGGTAAAGATATTCGCGGTGCCCATCGGGCCCTTTAGCAAAATGACGCATAAGCGGCCCTGTTCGCCCAATATCTCTGTCCACGCGTCTGGAAAGGTCTCAACCCCGCCATCCACAAACACGACGTCAAATGGACCGGCCGGAGGGGTATCCAAGGGCCCAACGACGCTGGTCACGCCAGGAATGGCGACCGATATATCATCCAAAATGGTAACATTGCAGCCCAAAGCCGCAAACACAGCCGCGCTATAGCCCCCCGCGCCACCAATCACCAGAACCCGCTCGCCCGCCATCACATGGGCAGCTTGGGCCAATTTCGAAAAGTCGCGCGGCTTCCACAACCAGCGACCTGATGGCGTCGGCGATGTCACTTCTGCATAGGCGAAAGCGCGCTTTTCAGCGACGACAAATTGCTCGCGCTCGACGACCCGCATCGCGCCTTGTAGCGCCAAGTCGCTGACATCATTGGTACGAACCTGGCTTTCGATCATCGTGTCGCGTGCTGCCGCAAAGTCCATGTCGGTCCCCGTACCTGTGCTTAAAGTGTGTCAATTGACTGTCGAAACTCATTACAAGGAATTGGGCGGTGCGGGCAAGAATGGATAACTGTCCAAAGTCGGCAATATTTTGGTTGAGTTACAGCTTGAACCTGCAGACATTTATTGCTGCTTAAGGCCTGCTCTGTTACATCGCCCGTCCACCCGCTTGCTTCTGCGTCCAGAAGGCCTCGTGGCGGAGTGGTGACGCAGCGGATTGCAAATCCGTGTACCCCGGTTCGATTCCGGGCGAGGCCTCCAAATTCTCCGCAAGTACAGGCCCAGAGAGTATTGGAATTACCTTTGTGGAATATTTGCGTGCGGAATATCATCTCCTAGCAAATACCGTGGCCCAGCGCCGTTTTTGGCGGCCCGGTCATTTGGATTAAATAAAGCGCAGGTCTCCAAGGAGAGGCATCCACAGCCAATACAGCCGTCCAAACGGTCCCGCGTTTTGGTAAGCGCTAAGATTTGTTCATCCAACCGATTAGCGATCGCTTGGCTGATCATGCGCCAATCCCGTGCATTGGGTGCGCGGCCTAAAGGCAGGCGATTTAATTCCGCTTTGATCTCTTCCAAGCTTAAACCCAGTTGTTGGGCGATTTTGATGAAAGACAAGCGACGGATATCGGCGCGATGATAGCGCCTTTGTTGGCCGGCACTGCGGTGGGCCACAATCAGTCCACGCGCTTCGTAAAACCTTATCGCCGAGACTGAAAGCCCAACACGCGAGGCAATCTCGCCAATACTCAATAAGTCTGCTGCTTGCACTGCAAATTCCCGCACTCTGAAGCTTGACCTCAATCTAAGTTGAGGTTGCATAAGGCCATCTGTCAAGTGACCCCAAACCGTGCGCCGCTCTCTGTCCATCTCGATCCAGATCGCGCGCACCACCCAATTAGGAGCTTTTCAGATGACCCAATCCTTTCTTGAACATGTGAATGTCACCGTCGCGGATGCTGATCAGACGGCGGCTCTCTTGGTAGATGTGTTTGACTGGCACATCCGCTGGTCGGGCCCTGCCCGCGATGGCGGCTACACAGTCCATGTCGGTACCGAGGAGCAATATCTGGCCGTGTACCGCCCATCAGAGGGGCAAAGCCGCGACTTCCCCAAAGGCGCGCCCCTCAATCACCTGGCGATTGTCGTAGATGATCTAGATGCCGTTGAAGCCAAAGTGGTCGCTCGGGGCCTGACGCCCTTTAACCATGGCAATTATGCCCCTGGGTGCCGTTTTTATTTCTTTGACGACAATGGCATTGAGTTTGAAGTTGTGTCCTATCGCTGCGGCAGCGCCCAAAGGGCCTAAAGTCGCGCAAAGGCGCAAATTTTATGCCCCTCAGGTGATCGCAAATAGGCCCCATAGGTCATGCGGTCGCCACTCGGGCGTGGCCCGGGCACCCCCTCATCCTGGCCACCGGCCAAAAGCCCCGCGGCATGAAAGGCGCCAACCGCAGAAGGCGTTGCGGCGCGAAAGCCAATCGTGCCGCCATTGCCCGCCGCAGCATTTTGCCCGTCCAGCGGCCGCATCACCAAAAACGCCCCCGCCTCTGCGTAACAACCTATTCTAGATACTGGGGTTTACCATCAGGCTGGACAGTCATTACCACTAAACACCCTTGTCCAATGGCTTGTCCATCATACGAGGGGTGCAATCGGCTACGCCGACGCGCGAAGCGCGCCCCTTGACGCCCCCTCTTGCGCGCTCACACTCAGGAACGGCCTTTGCCTAGGCAGAGCCCGTGGCAAAGGCCGTCCAGGTGAAAAACTTTCTCCAAGATCGCGGCACACGAGGTGGTGCAGTCCTGTCGGACTACACCCTACAAGTTGGCTTCATAAACGTCCGCTTTCAATCAACCGTCAGCCAGCCCAAACAAACCGCCACTTTGGCCAACCCGTTGCTGCCTTACAGTGCCCCCTATTCCATCGCGCGCCCATCCACCCCAGATGACACTCAATCGGCATCGTGCTGATCACCAAAAGGAAATTGTTATGCTAATCGATCAGCTCAAATGGCGCTATGCAACCAAGAAAATGGACCCCAGCAAGAAAGTCCCCGAAGACAAAGTTGCGGCAATCCTTGAAGCTATTCGCCTGACGCCAACCTCTAGCGGCCTGCAGCCCTATGAAGTGATTTTGGTCACCAATCCCGAAGTTCGCGCGCAAATCCAGGCTGCAGCTTGGAATCAAGCCCAAATAACCGATGGCTCCCACCTGTTGGTCTTCGCCGCTTGGGACAATTATACCGCGGATCGTATCAACCATATGTTTGACCTGACAAACGAAATTCGTGGCTTCAAGAACGAAGGCTGGGAAAACTATCGCAACATGCTGCTCGCAACCTATCCGCAGCGCGATGGGGAAACCAATTATCAGCATGCCGCCCGTCAAGCCTATATTGGCGTGGGTGTGGCCATGGTTGCTGCGGCCGAAGCCGAAGTGGATGCGACCCCGATGGAAGGCTTTGACCCCACAGCGGTTGATAAGATTTTGGGCCTCGGTGAGCGCGGCCTGCGCAGTGTTGTCATCATTCCCTTGGGCTATCGCCAAGAAGAGGGCGATTGGCTGGTAAATCTGACAAAAGTGCGCCGTCCGACTGCCGATTTCGTCACCGAAGTACGCTAAATACAACCCACATCATACTCATGGGTAATATTGATATTAACCAAACATTAAGGTTAGAATCATATTAACTGGTCCTGTCTTCTCAGGAAGACACCCCACCATACCCGATCTTAACGGGGGGCCCGCAACGGCTCCCCGCTTTTTTTGAGTTTCTGGTTTTTGAATGCCTGAGATGCGCTGATCTGCAGCTTGCTGCATTCAAACCGCATCAAAGGCTTGCACGATCCGAAGGTGGCGGTATAAGGCGCGCCTCCAAGTGTTCCCCGATAGCTCAGTTGGTAGAGCAAGCGACTGTTAATCGCTTTGTCGTAGGTTCGAGCCCTACTCGGGGAGCCACTTTCCTCCATCCCAAAAAATCCAACAACTTAGACCCTTGCGGGTGGCGCTTGGCCCTTAAGCTGGCTCTGCATTCATGCGGGCCTGCATCTCCCACAATTCGGCATAGACAGCACCTTTGGCCAAAAGTGCATCATGGGTGCCGCGCTCGGCGACTTGCCCATCTGCCAGCACAATAATCTCGTCTGCATCCGCGACCGTCGACAGGCGGTGGGCGACCACAAGGGTTGTGCGGCCCTTAGCTGCATCCTCCAAGGCCTCGCGCACTTCAGCCTCCGTGACCGAATCAAGGCTGGAGGTGGCTTCATCCAGCACGAGAATGGGTGGGTTTTTCAACAATGCGCGGGCGATGCCAACCCGCTGTCGCTCACCACCCGATAGTTTCAAGCCTCGTTCACCCACTCTGGTAGCCAGCCCCATGGGGGCTGCCGCGATGAGCCCCTCCAGTCGGGCCATTTTAGCGGCCTGCTCGATTTCCTCTTGCGTCGCCTCTGGGCGGCCATAGGCGATATTATAGGCCAAAGTGTCGTTAAACAGCACCACATCCTGTGGCACGAGCCCAATGGCCGCGCGGACGCTTTCTTGGGTCACATCGCGCAAATCCTGCCCATCAATGCGCACGGCCCCAGCTTGGGGGTCATAAAAGCGGAACAACAAGCGGACAATGGTGGACTTGCCTGAGCCAGACGGACCAACAATCGCGACCGTTTTGCCCGTCGGAATCGCGAAAGAGACTTCGGATAGGCCTGCATGGCGACCGTCATGCACAAACGCGACCCGGTCAAATTGCACCTCGCCCTGAGTGACGTTTAACGCGGGTGCGCCTTGCTTATCGGCAATGTCGGGCACTTCATCAAGCAGGGCATACATGGCCTCCATATCAATGGAGCTTTGCTTGATCTCGCGCCAGGCAAAGCCCAAGATATTCAGCGGGCCGTAGAGGTTCAGCATCACCAAAGTGACCGCGGCAATGTCACCCGCCCCCATTGTGCCGCGCGAAATGGCGTAGCCGGCGGCGGCCACCATGGCAGCGAGGCCGAGATTCTGAATAAAGCCTTGGGCGGCGTTCAGGCCCTGTAAGGTCGCATTAGATTGAACCGAGGCACGGGCATAGGTTCGAACGGCCTGATTATAGCGCTCTGTTTCGCGCGCTTCCGCGGCAAAGGCTTTGACGGTCTCAAAATTCATCAAGGAATCCACCGCCCGCCCCGTCGCTTCGCTATCGGCTTCGTTCATGTCGCGGCGATATTGCAAACGCCATTCTGTAATTGCGAGGGTGACTATTGTGTAAATTACCACCGTGGAAGCCGCGATCAGGGCAAAAAACCAACCATAGCGCACCCCCAAAACGACGGCAGCCATGACCAGTTCAATCAAAGTCGGCCCAATGTTGAAAGCAACAAAGCGGGTTAGAAAGTCGATCGCGCGAACGCCGCGCTCAATCGTGCGCCACACCGCCCCAGTGCGTTTGGACTGATGAAATCGGATCCCTAGGGCGTGGACATGGCCAAAGACGGCAACCCCTGCCCGCCTTTGGGCTTCTTCACTGACTGGCTGGAAAATAGTGTCGCGCAATTGCGGCGCGCCAGAGCCTAAAAACCGCATCAAGGCCCAAGCCCCGATCGCCATCAAAAAGACGATGTCCCACGAAGGGTTACTGCCACTGGTGAGGCCATTGACCGCATCTGCCAGCACCAGGGGCGCGCCGACGATGAAAACCTTGGAAATGAGCGTGAGACCCAAGGCGAGTCCCACACGGACACGCAGCTCGGTCGTATCAAGCCCCCCGATCAGTCGAAGCAAGCGCGACAAGGCCCGTCCGATTGGTGAAATCTCATTGGCTGCGTCGGACTTGTTGCGTTCGCCTTTTCTCATAGAGATCACATAGGCAATCTTGACGGGGATTGAACAGCCCAAATGTGCTTGCTGGCAAGGCCTGATGCATAAATGTCAGGAAACATGCATATAGCGCTCGCAAAAACATGTGCCCTGCCAAGTGAGTCGGGCGCAGGAAGCGATCGGCTTGAGGAGCAGGGCATGACCAAACTGAAATCTGTCTGTGTCTATTGTGGTTCGTCCAACCAAGTAGACCCTGCCTATCTTGAGCTCGCGACACAAATGGGGCGGGAAATTGCAAAACGCGGCATTCGCCTCGTCTATGGCGGCGGCAATGTTGGCCTCATGGGTGCCTCCTCGCGCGCGGCGCATGAAGCCGGGGGTGAGGTTTTGGGGATTATGCCACATTTTCTAACCAAATGGGAAAAGCCCAATGCCGCGTTTGAGACCCGCATGGTCGACACCATGCACGAACGCAAATGGGGGTTGTTTGCTGAGTCTGATGCCTTCATCGTCTTGCCAGGCGGTATTGGGACGTTGGAAGAAGTGGTTGAGACCCTGTCATGGCAACGCCTAGAACTGCACCATAAGCCAGTCGTCCTCGTTGGTCGTACGTTTTGGAAGCCCTTTGTTGACTTGATCGAGGCGACAATCGAGACAAAATTCACGCCCGAGGCATTTCGAAATTCCTTCTTCTGCGTGGATACGCCTGAAGAAGCGCTGGACGGCTTATTAGCCGCCCAAGTTAAGGCGTAACAACCGCAGACCCCCAGCACAATCCGTCGAAAAGGGCCGCCACCCATGTGTGGTGCGCGGTCGTCCGTGCACGCGTGCCACGGCGGTCAACATTCTTGGCAGAAATCAAAAATACGCCAAAGTAAATTTGAGTATATTTTTCCTATATTGCGATTAAATTTTGCAGAAAATACAATTAAAATTTTATATTATACCATTTTAAGGGGAAATTAGCGAATTTTTAACGCCTATCTAACTGAAAATAATAGTATTTTTGCCATTAACTGTAATTGAATATTTATTTCCAATTTGATTCGTTTTACTCTTTGATCTGCAACAAAGTAAACATCTTACTTTTTGGTAGAAACGGCGAGCGAACTCTTAAAGTATGCACCTTCAAAAGGACATCAAAAGAGACGGTTGATTGAACTGCCAGAGGATCCAACCCAAACCTCAAAGGGGAGAGTCGGATCGAAAGCTAGGTGGGACCTTCAGATTGCAGGTGCCAGCCGCAAAGCAGCTGGAGAATGAGGTCGTAGGTTGATGAAAATGGAAAATTCTAACTTCAAGCTACAAGCAACACCGCTGCAGGACAGTTCTGTCCTCGCGATGGACCTAACTAGTCCTAACAGCGGACTTTATTACGACAACCAAGTCCGACGTTATCTCAAGGCCGCAGCACGCCGTCATGACACGGCAGCGCGCAACAAACGCATTCTTGCAAGTGTCCTGCAAGAATGGACAGAAGTTGGTTATCTCAAGGCGCAAATCTCGAGCGTTGCAAACCGTGCGGGCATGTCGACAGCGACGCTTTATCGGCTTTTCCCCGATAAAAACGCCCTTTTTTTGGAAGCGCTTAAGTTCGGGCAATCCATCCTAGTCGATGCACTGGCGAACTATATAGCGCACCCAAATCCGATCCGGGATTTGACAGAAATGCTGCGCAATCATGCAGAAACCCTTGCGCAGCCAGCCCCGCTGCAATTGTTGCTGACGCAACGGATCATGATCTTTGATTCAAAGCTCCATGATCAGGTCTGTGCGATTGCGACGGAGAACCACCAAAGGGTCAAAGAAAATTGGCACGCAAAAATCCAAAGCCTGCGTGAGGCAGGTTGGATTAAACTCGACCAAATAGAGTGGCAACGCTGTCGCTTGGTCGGTGCTTTGGAAGCGCGTACCTTTGGCTGGTTTATGTTGGGCCAAGCACCGTCCAAGCCTGCCGTCAGTTGGGAACACGACGCATATAGGGTCGTGCAGGACTTTTTCAGGCTATATGGAACGGAGAAATTTTGGGAAAACTGCCGGCAGTTTAATTGGGATTGGGGTTTGCCATGACGACCCTAGAGGTCCCAACGCATCTCAATGAATATATCCTCCAATATTTGCAGAATTTGGTGGCGAGGCGGGGTAATCGCCTTGATCCAAGTAATCGCTACCAGCGCATTGTCGCGGCAGCGCTTCTGGAAATCTTCACCACGAACTACGCGCAACTCAGCGTACCGGCAGTTGCCAAGCGCGCAGGCGTGTCTACCGCAACTGTTTACCGCATTTTCCCGGACCACTATGCACTCTACAAAGCTGGCCACCAATTGGGACTAGAGCTTTATCTAGAATGGTTGTCAGCCGATTGTACGCACCCAAATCCACTGATGCGCTTGGCAATCTTATCAGATCGCCGCGTTCAAGTTTGGACTCGGCCACTTGCCATGGAGGCATGCTCCCCCACCTATTTTATGATTTGCGAACGCGACCCTTCCCTAGATGATCACTCCAAGCCTTATGTTGATCACTTCGCGAACTTCTGGATCAGCCAATTTCGCAGGTTGAAAACTGAGGGTTATCTTGATTTAGAGCCTGATTGGCACCTCGTGGAGATGTTCTGGGGGCCAATTGAATGCCTTGTATTCTACACAACGGTTCTAACCGACCGTCCCTATGTTTCTGAAACCTCAAAATTCGAGGATTGCTGGCGCGCCGTTGATGATTTTTTGACCCTATATGGCACGCCATATTTCCATACGCTTCGCAAAAAACTGTCCTGGGACAAAGCGCTTTCAGCCTATCAGACCGGTAATAGTCTCTAAGGAAAATGTGATGATCAGCCTGTACCTTTCCGTCCAACTCAATCGGTTGTTCAACTATCTGACTGGGCAGACTTTGCCAGCCTCTCACGAAAGGTAGCGCTCTTGGCCAGAAGGGGTCACGCATAGCCACGCCATTCGCGCACAATCCTTGCAAGGGCAGTTGGGGGGCGTGCTGGACAACCCAAATGATTATGACCGGCCCGGTCGCGCTCGCGCGGCCGTCTTTGTGGGATCAGAAGAGGTTTGCCTCGAATGTCCCAAGCTGAGCGCGCTCATGTATCGGCTGGGTTTGTCTAAATCCAGCCAAGTTCAGCCCATGCCGAACCGACCTAAGACTCTTTGCCCGCCAGTCGGCTTGCGGCGCGCTCTGGTCCGATCAGCATGAAGATCAACTTCATCTCTGGTCCATGTTCTTGGCCCGTCAAAGCCTTGCGTAAGGGCATGAATAGCCCTTTGCCTTTCGCGCCAGTTGCCGCCTTCACCGCTTCGGTAAAGCCAGACCAAGAGGTTTCATCATACGGGCCTGCGGGCAAAAGCCTTGCAGCTGTCGAGATAAACTCTGGCTCGTCAATTTGCGGCGCAATCGGGCCTTGGACGACACGTGCCCAGAGCGCCACATCGTCAAACTTTGCGAGATTCCCTCGCACCGCTAGCCAAAAGGCCTCACCAAGATCACAATCGATGGCGGCAAGGCGCGGCTGGATTGCAGCATATTCTGCATGCTGCAGCAATTGCGCATCCAAGCGGCGGACATCTTCGGGGTCAAAGCGGGCTGGCGCTCGGCCGATCTTGCCAAAATCAAAGCCAGCGACCAGAGCGTCTAAATTATCGACGGCTTCGACAGGGTCAGACGTGCCGATCCGCGCCATCAAGGACAGAACAGCCAAGGGCGCGACCCCCTGCTCACGCAAGCTTTCAACCGACAAAGAGCCAATACGCTTGGACAATGTCTCGCCATCTGCGCCAACCAAGAGCGGAAAATGGCCAAATTCCGGACGTTTGCCACCCGTCAAAGCCTCAAAAATTTCAGCTTGCGCGCCGGTATTGGTCACATGGTCTTCGCCGCGGATCACATGCGTGACACCCAAATCCACATCATCGACGACCGACGGCAAGGTGTAGAGATAGGCGCCATCTTCGCGGATCAAGACAGGGTCGGACATGGAGGCCGTATCCACGGTTTGCTCGCCCCGGATCAAATCTTGCCACGCTACCCGCTTGCCCGAGAGCTTAAACCGCCAATGTGGCTTACGGCCTTCGGCTTCAAAAGCAGCTTTGTCTGCCTCTGTCAGGGCGAGCGCCGCCCGATCATACACTGGCGGCAGTTTGCGCGACAGTGCAATCTTACGCTTGCGGTCAAGTTCTTCTGAAGTTTCATAACAGGGATAGAGCAGGCCCGCGGCGATCAGGCGATCTCGTGCCCTGTCATAGACGTCAAAGCGGGCGGATTGGCGCGCCTCTTCATCCCAAGTCAGGCCTAGCCATGTCAGGTCGGTGCGAATGCCATCCTCATAGGCTTGGGTAGAGCGCGCTGTATCGGTGTCATCAATGCGCAACAAGAAGGTGCCGCCATGTTGGCGCACAAACAACCAATTCCGCAATGCGGTGATCACATTGCCGACGTGAAGCTTGCCCGTGGGCGAGGGTGCAAATCTGACTTTCATGTTTCTTTCCTATCAGGGGTGACTTAGCAGTCATGGCCCTGACAGGCGAGAGGGGCATCTGCAGGTCGGCTATGCAATGGCTGCGGAAAAATTTACAGCGGCCTATAGACGTAAAAACGGAACAGAGTTAGAACATCGCCACTTTGTTCGCGCATCGTTCACGGTGCCATCGGATTTTACTAGGGCGAAGCGCACACGCATGCGCCCGACAAGATAGGGGGAGTTGATGCTGACGTCCAAACAACGAGAGCTTTTGCTATTCATTCATGAGCGTCTGAAGGAGACAGGCGTTTCGCCGTCTTTCGACGAAATGAAGGATGCGTTGGACTTAGCATCCAAATCGGGCATTCACCGCCTGATTACAGCGCTGGAAGAGCGCGGCTTTCTTCGCCGTCTAGCCCATCGCGCCCGCGCGCTAGAAGTTCTGAAACTGCCAGATAGCGCAACAACGGCTGCGCCACCTAAGGGCCGCCAGCCCTTCACGCCGCTGGTCGTCGGTTCCAAGCCTGCGCCCTCAATCCCAGCCGTTCCGCCCTCAGCAGCCAATGACATTGCGGTTTTGGGCCGGATTGCGGCTGGTGTGCCCATCGCGGCGATCCAGCATGAGATTGACCGGATTGCAGCCCCAGACCAATTAGACCCTGCCCTGCACTTTGCTTTGGAAGTCAAAGGCGATTCCATGATTGATGCGGGCATTTTGGAAGGCGATTTTGTCATCATCCGCCGTACCGATGATGCTCAGTCGGGCGACATTGTCGTCGCCTTGGTCGATGATGAAGAAGCCACCCTCAAGCGCCTGCGCCGTCGCGGCCAGTCCATCGCCCTTGAAGCTGCCAACCCCCGCTACGAAACCCGCATCTTCGGGCCAGATCGGGTGAAGGTACAGGGCGTATTGGCGGGCCTGTATCGGCGCTATTAGGGGCGGCTAACCGCCCGACTATCGGGTGCAGTCCAGCGGGGCTGCACCGCCCTCGGGTTTAGGTGGATGACAAACCCAAAGTCACAAATGAAATCTAGGGCGGACAAATGATGTCTCGGATCTGCTATGTTGAATTACCCGCATCCGATCTGCCCGCAACGCGCGCCTTTTATGGCGATGCGTTTGGCTTTGCCTTGACCAACTATGGCCCCAGCTATTCGTGCACCACAACAGGTGACGTGGACTTTGGCTTACAAGGGGACCTAAGCGAAGCCACGGGCGCCCCTCTGCCCGTGATTGCCGTTGAAGATTTGGACGCTTGTTTTGACGCGGTGAAACAGGCGGGCGGGGTCATTACCAAACCACTTTTTGCCTTTCCAGGCGGCCGCCGGTTTCACTTCCGCGATCCCAGCGGCAACGAGCTTGCCGCCATGAGGGCGGACTAACTCTCTGCTCCGCAGGGTAGCGTGCATAGGAGAAAGACCGCGTCATTACCTATGCAGTTCCCAATACCTATGCAGTTCCCATTACCTGTGCAGTTCATTGTGCCTTTTTCCAGTCTGGACTGGCTTTGCCGCAGGCCCGGCCCGGGCAATGCCTGTGTTCGAGTTTGTGCGCGCAAAGTGGGGTATCAAGCGGCTTCAAGGCAAGCGGAGTGACGCATTGGACTGTGCCAAGCAATGTTACTGGTGCCCAACAGACGCGAGCTCCTGAATTGCTTGGCCATAGCGCATTCTTGGTAAGGAAGGCACACTATCGCGCGAAGCGCCTATCAACTCGGCTTCCATTCAAAGAGGGCAATAGGGTGACCCATCCTTGGGTGAGTCTCGTTTCCGAGAAAATTCAATCCGGCTTTCAAATAGAATGAGCATGCGCGGTCATTTGTTGTCGCTGTATGGAGGGTGAAACCGTGAGGCATCAACAACCTACAATGTTCTAGAAGAGACCGACCTAATCCCCTTCCAATAAACTCTGGTCGGACAAACACCTGATCCAGCACCGATTGCTGACATTTGATTGCGGCAAAGCCAATCACTTCACCGTCGCGGTCCGCAACTGTTACATGCCATCCCAATTCCATTTCTATATCAAGCCTTTCGCGTAGTTCGCTCGCGGTTGGCATGGCGATAGGCGCTACACCCGGCAGGCTGGCACCTGCATGCCAAACGGCAGCAATGGCATCATAATCGCCAATGGTTGCTGGGCGCAGCAGCCACCTCTCGTCTTTTGTGGACATGGCTTTATCCAAATAAGCTCCCCAGCGGGAAGAGTTTACGGGTTAAAAGTGAAGAGAAGCACCAAATCCCTCCGTGAGAAAGAGTAGGATGGTGATAATGATGCCTCCACCGTGCTGCTAGGCCACTTTACTTGGACCGCCTTTGCCACAGGCTGTGCCCTTGCAAGAGCTTCGTTCGAGTTTGTGCGCGCAAGATGTGGGGTCTAGGGGCGCGCCTCCGGCGCATCGGCAAAGCCGATTGCACCACTTGACCGCATATCTTGCGCAAAGACAATTGCCGGGCGGCTGCAAGGCAAGCGGAGTGACGCATTGGACCGTGCCAAGTGATTTGGCTGAGGTTCCAGGTGAAGATGCGCAGAAATTGCTTGACCTTGGTAAACTGGATGGTTGGAACGCACCCTTACAACGCGGACATTCAAAACTAATGTCGAAGCGCTGATGGATTACTCTTGCGATAGATGATTTTTGGATCGTTTGGTCTGGCTTTAGCGATTAGAAATAGTTTTCTGCTAGTTCTGCCTCATGGATATACACAAACTCTATGGGCTTTTGGCTGAGGCCCTAACGCGCCTAACTTTCGACTTTGTGGAGCATCCCCAAACGCCTCGAGATGTTGAGGCTGGGCAAGTAGCGCCGTTGAAAGTTAAGGCTGGAGATACCGGATGGGGCCAGCTTTTATCTGCTTTCAATCAGGCTGGTTGGATACTCAAAGAATTGGGTGTCGTCGAAATAACGGGGGACGACGCATCTGGCTATTCATGGCGTTACTTGATGGACGGAGACACAGTATTCGACTTTGTCTCGAAGAGGGTTCAGGCTAATCAGTTTCCACTTCCAACTCTCAAAAACACCGTCGAGGCATGGGTACTATGCGTCGCTCAATTGGGCGTCAATTCGACCTCCCGGATGCCGTTTTCGCCGCATGATGATATGCGTCCGCTGATGTTTGCATTCGCCGAGCATGGCTACGCCCGTCAGATTGGACAAGAGTTTTTGTGGACCGATAAAATTGGTGAGATTATGCAAGCAACTTACCAGTGGAACGAAGACAATCTGTCTACAGAGGAAATTTTGCAACGGGCTGCTGAAGTTGAACTTGCACGTGCGCTAGCGACAGTGCCAAAGGATGTCCATCTTGCCGCACTAAATGGCAATGTGACCGCAGTTTACGATGCATTTAGCACCCGCTGGCGCAATGGAAAATGGCAAGAAGCTTTGTCTGATCCAAATGGCAGATTTGGTGATATACAGCGCGCCATCGACTTTGTGGAAATGATTGCGAATGGGGCAAACGCTAAATCGACACACTAGTTACCTATGTCTGCCGCAATCGAATTAACGAGAGTCGAGGCCGCATGGACTAAAGAGCAGCTGAACGCGCGGATGACGGGTCCCCTCGTATAGGCGCTATCGGAGGCTAGTGATTGCCATTCCGCCGAACCGCCACCATCGGCCAACTATTGCCAAGCGCAATCCCACGTCCCCCTAAAACTCCGCCACCAAATCCACGCCAGATGCGCTCTTCAAAGCACGCCGGGCCGCGACGTCAATAGGAAAGCGGCCGGGGGCTTGAATTTCGACTTCGCGGCCATCGGCCAGTTCCACGACAACGCGCAGTTCGCCAAAGCTGGAGGAGGTGGCACCACGCAAGGTCTCGGTCACGCGGGCCAATTCCTCGATGGGGGCCCCGCGCGCAAGGAAGACTTTAATCCCGGCGCAGCCCGACATGTCGGTTTGGTCCAAAAGCTCAATCTTCTCAGCCGACAGCTTCAAATCGCCATCACGCAAGCGCGCTTTCGCCCGGAAGCTGACCGACGTGCCAGGGTCTAGATATTCGCGCGCTTCATTGAGGGTCTCGGGCATGATCATGACTTCAAACTCACCCGTCGGGTCGCTCAAGGTCACCCACGCAAACTTGCCACCGTCGCGCGCTGGCCGCTCTTTTCGAGCCCGGACCACGCCGGCCATACGGAAAATCGCGTCAGATCCCTGCATTTTGGACTGAATTTCTGAAAAAAAGACCGTTTGGCGGCGGCGCAGCGCCTCAATCAAATCGTCCAGCGGGTGACCCGACAAGAAAAGGCCGAGGGCCGCAAACTCATGATCCAAACGCTCTTGCGCCGACCAAGGTTTAACGCTGGGCAAAGGTGCGCGCGGCGGTGGGGCGGCATCGCCAAAAAGGCTTGTCTGTGCGCTGTGCCGGTCCGAAGCCGCCGCATTGGCATGGGCGACCAATTGATCGGATGAGGCAAATACTAAAGCGCGATTGGGCTCAATCGAGTCAAACGCCCCTGCTTTGGCCAAAGTCTCCCATGTGCGTCGACCCAAAATTCGGGGGTCCACACGCTCGGCCAGATCATACAAGGACTTAAACGTGCCGCCTGCCCGGCGGATTTCCACCACTTGCGCCATCGCCGCAACGCCCACAGACTTAATGCCCCCCAAAGCATAGCGAATGGCATTGTCTTGGACCGTAAAGTCGGCCTCAGAATAATTAAGATCAGGCGACAATACTTTGATCTTCATGCTTTTTGCTTCTTGCATGAAGGCACCCAGCTTGTCGGTATCATCAATATCGAGCGACATAGACGCTGCCATGAACTCAACCGGATGATTGGCCTTCAGATAGGCGGTCTGATAGGCGATCACGGCATAGGCAGCAGCGTGGGACTTGTTGAAGCCATAGCCTGCAAATTCGCTCACCAATTCAAAGATACGGTCGGCAAGATCAGCATCGACGCCGCGCTCGGTCGCACCACTGACAAAGCGATCCTTTTGCTTGGCCATTTCTTCGGGCTTCTTTTTACCCATGGCGCGACGCAAGAGGTCGGCTTCACCCAAAGAATAGCCCGAGAGGATCTGGGCGATTTGCATCACCTGTTCCTGATAAATGATCACGCCCTGGGTCTCTTTCAGGACTGAAACCAAGCTCTCATGCAGATAATCGGCTTCTTTGCGACCAAATTTCACGTCGCAATAAGTCTCAATATTCTTCATCGGGCCCGGCCGATAAAGCGAAATCAAAGCGATGATGTCGTCAAGCGTATCGGCCCGCATCTTACGCAATGTGTCGCGCATGCCTTGGCTTTCCAGCTGAAACACGCCCATGGTTTTGCCTGAGGCCAAAAGCTCGTAAGTTTTGGGATCATCAAACGGCAATGTATCGAGATCGACCTCAACGCCGCGTGCCTTCAAAAAGTCCAGGGCGCGCTGGATCACGGTCAGCGTCTTTAGACCTAAAAAGTCGAACTTCACTAAACCAGCAGGCTCTACCCACTTCATATTGAACTGGGTCGCAGGCAAGCTGGAGCGCGGATCCTTATAGAGCGGCACGAGTTGGTGCAATGGCCGGTCGCCAATCACCACACCGGCGGCGTGGGTGGAGGCATTACGATAAAGGCCTTCAAGTTCTATGGCGGCGTCGAGAAGTGTGCGCACATCGGCATCGCGCGACCGTTCCTCCTGCAGGCGCGGCTCGTCCTTAATGGCCTGCGCCAAGGTGACCGGAGCGGCTGGATTATTCGGCACCATTTTGGCCAGCCGGTCGACTTGGCCGTAGGACATATCCAAAACGCGGCCAACGTCACGAAGAGCCGCGCGGGCTTGCAGCGTGCCAAAAGTGATGATTTGCGCCACACGGTCTGTGCCATATTTCTTCTGCACATAATCAATCACTTGATCGCGCTTCTCCTGACAAAAGTCGATATCGAAGTCGGGCATAGAGACGCGTTCTGGGTTCAAGAAGCGCTCAAAGAGAAGACCAAAGGCCAATGGGTCAAGGTCGGTAATGGTCAGCGAATAAGCGACCAGAGAGCCAGCACCCGAGCCCCGACCGGGGCCAACTGGAATATTGTTTTCTTTAGACCATTTGATGAAGTCCGCAACGATCAGGAAGTAGCCTGCAAACCCCATGCGGTTGATTACATTGATTTCGTGTTCGAGCCTTTGCTCATAAATTTCGCGTGCCACAACAGGCGGGCGCTTTAACAGGCGCGCTTCCAAGCCTTGGCGCGCTTGGGTGGCCAATTCTTCGGGTTCATCGCGCCCTTCGGCGGTGGTAAATCGCGGCAAGATGGGTGCACGCATCAAGGGACGGATCGCACACCGCTGCGCGATATCAACACTATTGGCCAGAGCCTCCGGCAAGTCAGCAAACAAGGCGACCATCTCTGCTTCGCTGCGGAAGCAATGATTAGGTGACACACGTTCGCGCTTATCATCAGCTACTCGGGTGGCTTGGCCGATACACATCAGGATGTCTTGCGCGCGATGCCGCTCCGGACTGTCAAAGCGCACATCATTGGTCGCCACCAATGGCAGATTGCGCTGATAAGCGAGGTCAATCAAGCTCGGCTCAATCTGGGCCTCATCGGCCATGCCGTGGCGCTGTAACTCGATATAAAGCCTATCCGGGAACGCCTTAGCCAATTGGTGCAGCAGGATATCGGCCTCGGCCTTCAAATTGGCGAGTAAGGCACGGCTTAAGAGGCCTTCCCGCCCACCGGTCAGACAGATCACGCCTTCACTATGATCGAGTACTTTTTGGATGCTGACATGGGGTAGGCTGCCGGCTGGCACTTCCAGAAAAGACATGCTCGATAGCGCCATTAAATTGGCCCAGCCAACTTCATTCTGCGCGATCAGCGCCAAAACGCCGTCTGGACCGGCTGCTGCACCTGGCTTTAGGCTGAGGAACGAGACCGGCAACGTCAAGCCCATAATGGGCTGAATACCCTTTTCGGCCAAGGCTTCGGAAAACTCGAGCGCGCCGAACAAATTAGGGTCTGAAATGCCAACCGCAACACAGCCCGCCTTGGCGGCAAAGCCCGCGAGCTTCTTGACCGTCATCGCACCATCAAGCAACGAGTAAGCCGACCGGACCCGCAAATGCACAAAGCCCGGCCCCGCCAAAACGGGCCTGACTACCTGCCCTGCCCCAGCCACCAACGCGCCTGCTGCCAACGCGCCACTTGGCTCCGTCAAGTCGACACCTGCACCACCCTGACCTGCATCAGAGAACGCGCCGCCTGAAAGAGTACCATCTGCCATGGGGCCACCTGAATCCGTCGACTGAATCATCACCAAAGAGCGACTTAGTCTGACAGGACTCACAGGTTTCTGTCAGCCCTCGCGGACAGAAAATATAAAGCCATCCTCAACCGATCACAGCGCCCCAACCCCAAGCCATGAGGGTGAAAGCGAGAATTGCTGCAAAAGCGGCTGCGTCTTGAAGTTGGGCCATGTTCCACCTCGTTTGTTCTTCCTTCGTTCTATTCTTGTTTTGTTCTCATGGCAAGGCTTTTTTTGCAGCGACATAGAAGATCGAGAATGGCGCTTTAGTCTTGCACGAGGCGGCCGCTATCGATGCGGAAAACACGGTCCATTTGCCGAGCTAAATCAATATTATGCGTTGCGACCAGAGCGGAAGTCCCCTCTTCCCGCGTGGCTTTGCGAAAGGTGTCAAATACAAAGCTGGAGGTAGCGGGATCGAGATTGCCGGTTGGCTCATCGGCAATCAAAAGGGCTGGCTGGTTGGCAAGTGCGCGTGCAATAGCCACGCGCTGTTGTTCACCGCCCGACAATTGGCCGGGCTGGTGAAGTTTCCGGTCGGCCAGCCCCATCATGTCGAGGAGCTGTTCGGCACGTGCACGCGCTTCGGCTTGCCCAACGCCTGCAATCCATTGTGGCAATGCGACATTATCAACGGCGCTAAACTCTGGCAGCAAATGGTGGAATTGATAGACAAAGCCCAGCGCCGTGCGCCGTAGCGCCGTGCGCGCGGCGTCGGGCAGCTTCGTGGCGTCAATTCCGGCCAATTCGACCGTGCCGCCTTGCGCGGCCTCCAGAAGGCCAGCTGCGTGAAGCAATGACGACTTGCCAGAGCCCGAAGGGCCAATCAGGGCCACGATCTCGCCTGGCATAATGGTCAGATTGACGCCCTTGAGAACTTCGAGTTCGCCCGCGCGAGTCTGATAGACGCGGCGTAAATCGGTGAGGCGCAGAACCGGGCTACTCATAACGAAGCGCCTCCACCGGATCGAGCTTGGAGGCGCGCCACGAGGGTGGCAGCGTGGCGACAATGCTGGCAATGGCCGCAAATACCGCCGTTGTAATCACCTCATGCCATTCCACTTTGGCGGGGATTTGGCTCAAGAAATAGATGTCGGCATTGAAGACGGGGCCAAACACAAACTCCACCACTTTTTGGATGGTGCCAATGTTGAGGCAGAATAAGGTGCCGCCAATGGCCCCGGCGAGGGTGGCGAGAATGCCCACACTGGCCCCCGACATCATGAATACCCGCATGATCGAGGCACGCGATGCCCCCATGGTGCGCAAAATAGCAATGTCGCGGCCCTTATTTTTAACCAGCATCACGAGGCCCGAAATGATGTTCATGGCTGCAATCGCCACAATCAACATTAATATCAAGCGCATCACATTGCGCTCAATCTGCAAGGCGGAGACGAGGCTTTCCGATTGCTGTCGCCAATCGGTCACAAAGCGATTCTGGCTAAATTTTGCAACTTCCAGTGCCAAGAGGTCAGCTTTATCTGGGTCCTGCATCCGAAGTTCGATCGTGTCCCAGCTGGTTTCTTTGGAGAAGAAGAGTTGGGCCTGTTCAATCGGCATATAGATGAAGGTGGCATCATATTCGCTCATGCCGATATCAAAAATGGCCGAGACCGTGTAGTCTTTAATCCGCGGGGTGGTGCCAAATGGCGTTGAGGCCCCTTGTGGCGAAATTAATTGCACCGAATCCCCCGGCAAAACGCCCAAGGCTTCGGCCAGTCGAGACCCCATGGCGATTTCGTCACCGCCATACTCGCCCATGCCCCAAGTCTTGAGGTTACCACCAACCAGATTACCGGAGACGATTTTGAGCTTGGCAAGATCAGAGGCTGCAAGCCCCGTCACCATCGCACCACGCGCCAGATTGCCACCCTGGCCAACCGCCATCACTTGGCCGTCAATCTTAGGCATCACGTCGACGACGCCCGGTAAAGCCTTGGCTTTGGCAATGATGGCGCGGGCTTCTGGGATGGGCATGTTACGCACATCGACAAAGACATGGCCATTGACGCCCAAAATCCGTCCTAAAAGCTCTGCCCGAAAGCCGTTCATCACGCTCATCACGATGATCAAAACGGCGACAGCCAGAAAAATGCCGATAAAGCTGATGAGTGAGATCAAAGCGACCCCGCCATCTTCACGCCGAGCCCGCAAATAGCGTGCGGCTAGCGTGCGCTCCCACATGCCAAAAGGCCCTGCACTCCCGGCTTTCATGCGGAGGCCTTGCCGGTTAATTGCGCGAGCGCGCTCTCCAAGGATACTTCCTCCTTGGTACCGGTCTTGCGGTCCTTTACCTCAACCAAGCCATTGGCAAGCCCCTTGGGCCCCACGATCAATTGGGTTGGGACACCGATCAGATCCATGGTGGCGAATTTCGCACCAGGGCGGTCTTGGCTGTCATCATAGAGCGGGTCAAGCCCTGCCTTCAACAGGGTCTGATAGGCTTGCTCGCAAGCCGCATCGACTGCTTCATCGCCCGGACGGAGGCTGATCACACCGACATCAAACGGGGCCACCGCATCTGGCCAGATAATGCCATTGTCATCATGGCTGGCCTCAATAATGGCACCAACCAGACGCGAAACGCCAATGCCGTAAGAGCCCATTTGTACCAGAACGTCCTTCCCGTCTGGGCCCGTGACTTTGGCATTCATGGGGGCGGAATATTTGGTGCCAAAGAAGAAGATATGGCCCACTTCAATGCCGCGGCCGGTGCGGCGGCGCTCTGACGGCACTTCGCTCTCAAAGCGGGCCTCGTCATGGATTTCGTCAGTGGCGGCATAGGCCTTCACAATGCGAGAGACGGTTTCAGCGCGCTTGGCGCGGGCGACTTCTGTATTGTCAAAGCTGATATCCATGCCGGCCCAATCGGTCTCGTCATAAATGGCGTCATAGAACACACCACTTTCGCCCGTCGGCGCGAGCACCAGAAACTCATGGCTTAAGTCGCCGCCAATCGGCCCGGTATCGGCGCGCATGGGTACGGCTTGCAGCCCCAAGCGCTGGAACGTCTTGAGATAGGCCAAGAACATCTTGTTATAGGCATCGCGCGCGCCAGCTTCATCCAGATCAAAGCTATAGGCATCTTTCATCAAGAATTCGCGGCCACGCATCACGCCAAAGCGCGGGCGGACTTCATCGCGGAACTTCCATTGAATATTATAGAGGTTAAGCGGCAATTCCTTATAGGACCGCACATGGTTGCGGAAAATATCGGTCACAACTTCTTCCGCTGTCGGTCCAAACAGAAGGTCGCGCTCATGCCGGTCGGTGATGCGCAGCATTTCAGCCCCATAGGCATCATAGCGCCCGCTTTCCCGCCACAGATCGGCCCCTTGCATGGTCGGCATCAAAACCTCCAATGCACCAGAACGGTTTTGTTCTTCGCGCACAATGGCCTCAATCTTTTGCAAGACTTTCAAGCCCAAAGGCAGCCAGGAATAGATCCCGGCAGAATGTTGCTTGATCATGCCCGTGCGCAGCATCAGCTTGTGCGACACGATCTCGGCATTGGCAGGGGTTTCTTTTGTAACGGGCAGGAAATAGCGCGACATGCGCATGGCGATCACCTTCTCTTGGACGCTCTGCCATAGTCTGTGCCGCGCGCTGAGGCAATTAGCCAGCGCTGCGGGTGGTGGGTGGTGAACGTTTCCCTCCGGATCTATTCTGGTGACAATTTTGTTGCACCAAAATAGATGATCAAGGATGAGCGCGACATCTGTGTCGTCAAGTGTCCGTTTTCTGCGAAAACAGATCGCGTCGCGACGCAGCGAAGCTGCGCACTTGACTATCCAAAGGTCGCAAGAACAATTTCATGAGCGATGTGGTGGACCAGAGGGAACACCAAAGCGCATATGTCCGCGAATGCCCACTCAGCAGCTGACTTGGAATGGTTCAAGGCCGCACTTCGCTTGCCTTGAAGCCACTCGACAATTGTTTC
>JAIXQA010000007.1 GCA_027485915.1 Alphaproteobacteria bacterium
ATGCGGCCGCGCTGGGTAAGGCCTAAGTTTGCCCCTTCCCCAATAACTTTGCAGCGCAAAGTCGCCCCATCCACAC
Source organism: Alphaproteobacteria bacterium (assembly GCA_027485915.1). Taxonomy (GTDB): domain Bacteria; phylum Pseudomonadota; class Alphaproteobacteria; order Caulobacterales; family Aquidulcibacteraceae; genus Aquidulcibacter. The sequence continues at coordinate 77 of JAIXQA010000007.1, forward strand.
GGATAATATCATTGGCCTTATCGCCGACTTCTGCATGACTTTCGCTTTGGGCTTTGACATAGGTGCCAATGCCACCAAACCACATGAGGTCGCAGGGCGCTTTAAGAAGCGCGTGCATGATATCCGTGGGCGAAGCTTCTTGACCTTCAAGGCCGGTCAGCGCCTTCAGCTCTGGTGTGAGCGGGATGGATTTGGCGCTGCGCGAGAAAACGCCCCCGCCTTGGGAGATCAGGCTAGGGTTATAATCGGCCCAGGACGAGCGCGGCAGCGCAAACATGCGCGCCCGCTCTGCAAAGCTTTTGGCCAAATCTGGATTGGGGTCAATAAAAATGTCGCGGTGGTCAAAAGCGGCCACCAATTTGATCTGCTTGGACAAAAGCATGCCATTGCCGAACACATCGCCCGACATGTCGCCGACGCCAATGACTGTGAAGGGTTGGGTTTGGGTGTCGTGGCCCATTTCCCGGAAGTGGCGCTTGACCGCTTCCCAGCCGCCACGTGCCGTAATGCCCATCTTCTTATGGTCATAACCGACTGAGCCGCCCGAGGCGAAGGCATCACCTAACCAATGGCCATAGTCAGCGCTGATACCATTGGCGATATCGGAGAAGGTGGCGGTGCCTTTGTCGGCTGCGACCACCAGATAGGGGTCATCTTGATCCCAGCGCACGACATGGCGCGGCGGGACAATGCCGCCATCGCCTGCAATATTGTCTGTCAGGTCCAAAAGGCCGCGCAGGAAGGTCTTATAAGCTTCAATGGCGACGGCTTGGATTTCGTCGCGATTTCCCCCGCGTGGTAAGGTCTTTGGGAAGAAGGCACCTTTGGAGCCGACCGGCACAATGACAGCGTTTTTGACCTGTTGGGCCTTAACGAGGCCCAAGACTTCGGTGCGGAAGTCGTCTCGGCGATCGGACCAACGCAAGCCACCGCGCGCCACCGGGCCAAAGCGCAAGTGCGCGCCTTCGACTTGTGGTGACCACACCCAGATTTCGCGATAAGGCTTTGGATCGGGCACTTCGTCAATCTCGCGCGTGGCGATCTTGAAACTCATATAAGACTTATGACCACCAGCCGCGTCGGGCTGGTAATAATTGGTGCGCTGGATCGCCATGACCAATTGCGCCAAGCGGCGCAAAACGCGGTCGGCATCCAAACTGGGTACGCCATCCAACATGGTAAGGATGGCGGCCATCTCGGCCTTAGCGGCGGTTTCGCGCGTCTTTTTCGCGCCAAAATCTGGATCAAAGCGGATTTTGAACAGGTTCAAAATGGCGCGGGTAATCTCTGGATATTCCGCCACCGCCTGTTGCTGCACCGCTTCAGACGGATCAAGGCCGGTTTGCCCGCGCCAACGGGCGAGCGCGCGCACGAGGGCAGCTTCCCGCCAAGAGACGCCAAGCTTTAGGATCAGGCGGTTAAAGCCATCATTCTCAGCCCGGCCTGCCCAGATGGCCGATACTGCTTCCTCAAACGATCCTTCCACGACTTTGAAGTCGAGCGCGCGGCCATTGGCGGTGCGCATGGAGACATCCTGCACCCAAACCAATTCTTCGCTGTCATCCAAGGCGCGCTTAATCTTGTGCGGGGTCTCGCTGACGACATAGAGGCCCATGCTCTCAAAGATGGGTACGGCAGCCGAAAGCGCGGTTGGGTCACCCATTTTATAAAGCTTGGCGCGCAAGACAGTCTCGTGATCATCGTCGCGGCGATAGGCGCGCACGCGCACATCTTCGCCTTGGACTTGTTCGAGTTCTTCAATGTCGCGCAAGGCTTCTGCTGCATCAAAGCCGTCGCGATAACCAGCGGGAAAGCCTGCAATATAGCGTTGGAAGGCGCGCGTTTTGCCTTCGGCTAAGGCTTCGACGCCATCTTCCCATGTACGCGTTATATCGGCGATGCGGGCTTCGAGCGTCTCCACGTCAGGATTGGCGTGCTGATTGGCGGTAACGCCGATCACATAATGTACGCGCGCCAGAGGGGCGTCGCCAAATAAGGGGTAGAAGGCCGACAAACGTCCGCCATAGGCCTCCGCCAAAGCAGCGCCGATCTTAGCCCGCACGTCAGAATTGTAGCGGTCCCGTGGCACAAAGACGAGGACAGACATAAAGCGGTCAAAACGGTCGCGGCGTACAAAGACTTTCGTGCGCGGACGGTCCATCAGGTGCTGGACGCCCAAGGAAATCCGCCGCAAATCTTCTTCTTCAATCTGGAACAATTCATCGCGGGGATAATTCTCCACGATATTGCGCAGGCGCTTGTCATTATGGCTGCCGGGGACGAGGCCGGCACTGGCGATCACACGCTCGGTTTTGCCGCGCAGCAAAGGCACATCGCGCACCATTTGGTCATAGGCTTCGGCGGTGAACAAACCAACAAAACGGTCTTCGCCTAAAACCTCGCCATTTTCGCCAAAGCGCTTGACGCCAATATAGTCCATCACCGTGCGGCGATGCACGCGCGAGCGTAAGTTGGATTTAGCAACAATGATGGGTTGAGGCTCTTCAATATAGGCGCGGACCGCATCGCTCAGCACCGATGGCTCGTTCAAGCGGCGCAACACCATGCGCAACGGATCGCGCAGAATCCCCAAGTTCAGATCTTCGCGAATATCGGGCTCGTCCTCGATCCAGGCACCATTTTTATCGCGTGGATAATCATAAGAACGCACGCCAAAGAAGACGAAATGATCGGCTGCCAACCATTTTAGGAAGGCAATCGACTCGGCAATCTCATCGGCTGTGGCCTTGGTCTTGGCGACAGCCAATTCCTTGATCGCATTATTCATCCGGCTCTTCATGGCCTGATAATCGACAACCGAGAGCCGCACATCCTGCAGCGTCTCGCGCACGCCCATCAGGATGGCATCGCGCTTCGACGGAGGCGTCGGTGGTAGATGGACTTGAATGAAAGATTCGGTCAGTGGCACGCCGCCGGGCAAGCGCATGCCATCGGGGTCGCGGCTTAAGGAGACGATGGGGTGGAACATGGCGCGCACTTCCACACCTTGGGCGCCAATTTCGCCCATAACGCTGTCTACCAGAAACGGCATATCTGGGCCGCAAATTTCTAGAATATCCCGCCCCAAAGGTTGACCCTGAGCGCCCTTGGCTTCGATTAGGCGGATTTCTTGGGCGTCCGCCCGCTTGTGCGAGGTCCATCGCCAGAAACTATCGGCAAGGGCCGCAAGGTCTGCTGAGGTTAGACCCTGCACATCGTCTTCGGTGGCGTCTTGCGCAATCTGGGTTAGGAACGATTCAGCTGCGGCTTCGAGATGGTCGCCTGACTTAAAGCTTGGAAAAGCCAGAGCCGCTGAAATCAGATCATCTGGTGAGATCCGCCGATCCGTTGCGTCTACCGACATCGCTATCCTCCCGTGCCTGCCGTGCAGGCGATACTTTCCATCCCACTCATAACCCGAACGGGGCTCGGCAGGTTTTAGGCCAGGTTCAGCCCAGTTTAAACCTTATCATCGCTGGAAGTTGTGGTTTCTTCCTTAACGCCACCCTCACTGGCTGCAGCAACAAGGGGTGCTGGGGTGTCTTCTTTATCGACACTAGAATCTGGATTGCCATTGTTGGACAAGAGCACAGCGATCCAGCGCGTCGAGGGGAATTGGGCCAGCACGATCATCAACATCACGGTCATCGGTACAGCTAAGAAGGCACCAGGCCCGCCCCATAGCTTGCCCCAAAACACCAAGGACAAGAACACCACCAAGACCGAGATATTCAGGCTGTCACCCGTCATGCGCGGCTGAATAATATTGCCCACGACAAAGCCGATCCCCTGCGTGCCTGCCAAAATGACTAAGGCTGGCACTGGGCTTGAGAATTGCACCAAGGCAAACAGGGCAGGCAGCAGACTGCCGGCCGCGCCGCCGACAACCGGAATATAGCTCAAGACAAAGATGATAGTGGCCCAGAACAGGCCATTTTCCAGTCCAACAACGGCAAAAAGGGCCCAGCTTGCGACCGCAATCATGAGACCAGTAATTGTCTGCACCCACAGATATTGTTCCATGGACCGGGCAATGGCTTTACCGATCTTGGAGGCCCGCGCCCGCTCTTTCTCGTCTTGAAAGATTTGCTCCATCTTAGCTGGCATACTCGCTTGAGCTGCAAACAAGCAGGCGACATAAATAATGACGAATAGGGCTTGGCCACCAAAGCTCTGCAGGGCATCGGCAACCCCGCGCAAGATCAAGCCCGGATTGAGATTGGCAAACAATTGGCCGACCGTTGGTGGCGCACCCGACAGATTCGCCAAATCATAGCCCTGGCGGATCAACTCATCCAGCCGAACTTGATAGGCCCCAAGTGAGCGTGAAAAGGTCGAAGCATATTCGATGACGAAGCCGACAATAGCAGCCAAACTGATAAAGACGATCAGAATGGCGACCGGTACCGCCGCCGCACGTGGCAAGAACTTGAGTCGCTTGCTGAGCGACTCTGCGAATGCGTCAATCGTCAGCCACAAGAAGATAGCCAAAGCTAAGGGCGTCAGGAGATCAGCGAACCAATAAAGGCCCGCGATGATCGCCGCGGCTGCTACCAGCATCCGCGACGCACTTGAAGAAGATTCAGATTTCATCATGCGTGCAAAAAGAACTGCATTGCACCCAAGGTCAACCCCAGATCAGGCCTGTTCCGCCCAATCCTTTACTTCGTTGGATCGACTTTCTGCTCTGTCCCTACTTGGGC
>JAIXQA010000066.1 GCA_027485915.1 Alphaproteobacteria bacterium
TCACCCCATTTCTGCAGCCAAGAAGGCCGCAGCGCGGCGCGCGCCCTTGAGGCGTTGTTCGGGGGTAGACCAATCACCATTGACCACCATCTTGCCATCGGGCCGCAAGCGGAACAGGGCTGGCTGTTTCTGGACAGCTGCGACTAGCTTCATTGGATCGGGTGCCGATTCCGGACGGAAGGTCAGCACAGCACCTTTTGGCCCGGCGTCCAGCTTGGCGATATGGGCTTTGCGGCACAGCGCTTTAACGCCGGCAATCTGGATCAATTGTCGCGCTTCTTCGGGCAATGGGCCAAAGCGGTCGGCGAGTTCTGCTGCATAGCTGTCGCGGTCGGCATCGCTTTCAAGCTCGCTCAGGCGGCGATAGAGCGACAGGCGCACATTCAGGTCGGGCACATATTCTTCTGGGATCAATACGGCGACGCCCAGATTGATGGCGGGCGACCAAGACCGCGCGGAGACGACTTCACCGCCATCTTGCAGGCTTGCGACCGCCTCTTCCAGCATTTGCTGATAGAGCTCGACGCCCACTTCGCGAATATTGCCAGATTGCTCTTCGCCCAACAAATTGCCACCGCCGCGCATGTCAAGGTCATGGCTGGCCAATTGGAAGCCCGCGCCTAGGCTGTCGAGCGATTGTAGGATTTTCAGGCGCTTTTCGGCACTTGGCGTGATCGGCTTTTCGGCAGGGACCGTTAGATAAGCATAGGCGCGGGTCTTGGACCGACCAACCCGGCCGCGCAATTGATACATTTGCGCAAGGCCAAACATATCGGCCCGCCAGGTGATCAGTGTATTGGCGCGGGGAATATCAAGACCGCTCTCCACAATGGTGGTGGAGATCAGCACATCATAGACGCCTTCATAAAAGGCCGTCACGATTGGCTCCATTTGGGTCGGGCTCATCTGACCATGCGCGACGGCATAGGTCATTTCGGGCACCATTTCCTTCATGAAGCGCTCAATATCTTCCAAATGCTCCACACGTGGGGCCACAAAGAAGGCTTGGCCACCGCGATATTTTTCCCGCAGCAAGGCTTCACGGATCGTGATCGGATCCCACGGCGTCACATAGGTACGCACGGCCAAGCGGTCGACCGGTGGCGTCGCGATGATCGACATTTCACGGATACCAGCCAACGAAAGCTGCAGGGTGCGCGGGATGGGTGTGGCCGACAGCGTCAACACATGGGTGTCGGTACGCAATTCTTTCAGGCGCTCTTTATGTTTCACGCCGAAATGCTGTTCTTCATCCACGATCACAAGGCCCAAATCGCGGATCGTCAGGTCCTTGGCAAAGACGGCATGGGTGCCCACCACAATGTCGATCTTACCATCGGCGAGGTCACGCTTGGTCTCTGCCGTTTCCTTCGCCCCCACCATGCGCGACAATTGCCGGACGCGAATGGGCCAGCCACGGAAGCGCTCGCTAAAGGTCTTAAAATGCTGGCGTGACAAGAGCGTTGTGGGGCATACAACCGCCACTTGCCGCCCTGTCATGGCAACGACAAAGGCTGCCCGCAGCGCGACTTCGGTTTTGCCAAAGCCCACATCGCCACAGATCAAGCGGTCCATCGGATGGCCTGCGGCCAGATCGTTGAAGATGTCTTCCAAGGCTGACAATTGGTCGTCGGTCTCGTCCCACGGGAAGCGGGCGCAGAATTCGTCATAATCGCCAGAACTGGCCAGGATAGGCTCAGAGACCTTAGCCGCGCGCGCTGCAGCGATTTTGATGAGCGCCTCAGCCATATCTTTCAGGCGCTGCTTGGCTTTGGCCTTGCGACCCTGCCATGCCACTCCACCCAATTTGTCTAACAGGGCCGTTGCATCTTCAGAGCCATAACGTGAGACAAGTTCGATGTTCTCAACTGGCAGGAAGAGCTTATCGCCACCGGCATAGATGAGCTCAAGACAGTCGTGTGGCGCGCCTTGCACGTCCAAGGTCCGCAGACCTTCATACCGGCCAATGCCGTGGTCGATATGAACCACCAGATCACCAGCAGATAGGCTTCCTGCTTCTAGAATGATGCTGGCAGCTTTTCGGCGTTTGCGAGCGCGGCCCAAGCGCTCACCCAAAATATCTTGTTCGGAGAGGATCGCATAGTCTTCGGCGACAAAGCCGCGTTCCAGCGGCAGAACCGCTAGACCAATCGCGCCTTTGGGCATCAGGGCAATGGCATCGGCACTGGGCAGTGGGAATAAGGCAGCCATCCCATGTTCTTGCAACACGTGGCCTAAACGCTCCGCTGAACCATCGGTCCAAGCCGCCAGAATGGGTTTGATGCCTTGGGCAGCCAAAGCCTCTACATGCTGGCGTGCCGCATCCCAGACATTGACGCCCTCGGTGGCGCGTTCGGCGGCAAAGTTGCGGCCTGCTTTGGCACCACTCTCAATCAAGGCTTGGCCGCCTTCGGCCTCTTGATAGGCGCTGAGACGGCGCACATCGCGACTGACAAAGAGGCCTTCAAGTTCCGCGACGGTGGCATAAAGCCGCTCTGGTGGGAGCGGATTATAGGGGGCTGAGCCCTTAGGCGGCGGGATACGGCGCGCTTCATAATAATCCATGACTTGGGCCGCGCGCTCGGTTGCGGCATCCATGGCATGGGGGTCAAGACTGATCAGGGCCTCAGGGCCCACATAGTCTAGAACAGTCTCCATATGCTCATGAAACAAAGGCAGCCAGTGCTCCATGCCGTTGCGCCGCATGCGCTTGGTGACGGCTTCATAAAGCGGGTCGCCTTGGGCGGCGCCAAATAATTCCAAATAGCCCAGACGGAAGCGGCTTGCCGCAGCATCATCCAAAATGGCTTCAGAGACCGGGGCCAGCACGACGCCTTGCAATTGGTGGGTAGAGCGCTGGGTCTCCGGGTCAAAGCTGCGAATGCTTTCCAGCGTATCGCCAAACAGGTCGAGGCGGACGGGCTCTGGCAGTTCAGGCGGGAAAAGGTCGATCACACCACCGCGAATGGCAAAGTCCCCGCGCTCGCGCACAGTTGCGGTGCGCACATAGCCATTGGCGGCAAAATAGGCCTGAATAGCGCTGACATCGAGGATTTGGCCGGGCTTAGCTGAAAAAGAGGCCGCACGCAGGCGATCTCGTGGCGCGACCCGCTGCAGGAGTGCGGCACCGGTCGTCAACACCAGAAGGGGCGGATCGCCCTCCTTTCGCCGGATCAAATGGGTCAGCGTTGACAGGCGCGTCGCACTGATTTCAGGCGCTGGCCCCACCCGGTCATAGGGCAGACAATCCCAAGCTGGCAGACGCACCACCGAGAGGCTTGGCGTATAAAAGCGCACAGCAGCCAGAAAGCTCGATGCTTGCGCATCATCGCGCGCCACGTGCAAGGTGACCCCGCCCCGAAGCAATGCAGCGCGCGCGATAAGCCCCGCGTCATAGCCTTCAACGGCACCTGACACGCGCAACGGGCCAACGGAATTGGCAAGGGTTTCGATAAGAGAGATCGGCATGGGAGCTATGCTTTGCGGAGAATGGTCACGCGATATAGCGATCCCCTGCCCCCTTGGCGAGGGTTAGTGCTCAGTAGCCGAGGGTTCGATCTCTACATGCGGGCAGAGTAATAGACGGCGAGCTTATTGCCGTCCAAGTCACGGAAATAAGCAAAGTCGCCAAAGGCCCCACGCGGACCGGGCTTGCCTTCGCAAGAGCCACCCAATGCCAAGGCCTTGGCGTGTACAGCTGCGACTTGATCGGCAGACTCAACCTGAATCGCGATCATGGTGCCATTGCCAAAGGTCGCAGCTTCGCCATCATGGGGTTTGGTCACCATCAGCATGGCCCCTTCGGACAGGCGATAGATCAAGCCCTGAGAAGTCGGCATCAAGGGCTTACCGCCAATGTCAGCCAAAAGTGCCGTATAGAAGGCAGTCGCTTTATCAAAATCATTGGTGCCAACGCACAAATAGCCGATTTTCGCCATGGTGTTTTCTCCCTGTTATGAGGAAAACTTGTGCGGCACGTGGCATCCGAGGTCAAGCGAAAGGTCCAAACAGAACGCTTTTTGCGCTCAATCGATCATGCCGTTTAATTGGCCCCAACCAAAACAACGCCGACCAGAATGGCCGCATAATGCAGACCGGCAGCGGCTACCACATGGCCATGCCATATCGCGCGGCGGAACTTGAGACCCTTTGCGGCGTAGAAGATCGTGCCAACCGAATAAACAACGCCACCGGCCGCCAACAGCCACATGGCCACCGGAGGAACTTCTTCAATCATCGGCTTGATGGCGATCACCACCATCCAGCCAAGCGCCAGATAAAGAACGACCCAGATGGCTTTGCCCAGACCAGGTAAAAACATCTTTCCAGCCATGCCAAGGGCGGCCAAAGCCCACACGGCCGTTGTCATGCCAATCGACCAAGCCCCTGTCAAAGCTTGGGTGGTAAAAGGCGTATAGCTTGCCGCAATCATCAGGAAGATACCGGCATGGTCTAATCGGCGCAGAAAAGGCTGCCAGCTTGGCTTGGCAAAATTATATGCCATGGAGAAAGCTAACATCGCAATCAATCCCAAAGCATAGATCGAGACTGCAGCCACCTTGCCCAGCATGCCGTGACTGACGGCCAAGCCCAATGCAAGGCCACCACCGAACAATGCCAAGGTTAAGCCTGCAATATGGACGATCAAGTCCGCCCGACGTGCCCAAACACTGGGATAATGATCAAGGTCAGCTATCATAAGAGCGACTATACATCAGATTATGACATTCGTAAGGGCGTTTACGGGCTTTGCACGTCAACTTGTCTGACGGATGGTTTCAACTGTGAAACTCATGGCTTGGAGTTTGTCCATTACCGGACCTTTGAACTTCTCCGGAACCGGGACTTGGCCAACAATCCAATAATAAACATCCCAATCGGCTTGATCGAGAAGGGCTTCAAATAAGCGCAGGTCCGCCTCGCTGCCATCTGCCAAATATTGGTCGGCATACGTGCCCATCAAGAAATCATGCTCGCGAAAGCCGCGTCGCCATGCGCGATAGCGCAATTGCTTGATCCACGTGTCGCGGTCTTTCATGCGGTTTCTCCTGTCTGCACGTACATATAGCGCGGTAATCACAATCCAGCACACTTGACCGCAGTGCATTTGTGCCGTTCGGTAGAGTTTCTGCAGGTCTAGAGCACAAGCGCTGCCAAAAGCGCACAAGACCAGACAGAAGGGAGAGAGCATGAGCGAAGCGCGCGGCCGAAAAACGATCTTCATCACCGGGGCCGGATCCGGAATCGGGCGGGCAACGGCCCATCACTTTGCCCAGCGCGGTTGGTATTGCGGCCTCTATGATGTGAATGCTGCTGGAATCGCCGAAACGGCTGCGCATATGCCGGTGGATTCCTATTGCACCGGTGTGTTCGACGTTCGCGATCGACATGGCTGGAGTAATGCGGTCAGCCAATTTGGCGACGCCACGGGCGGGCGAATGCATGTCTTGTTCAATAATGCCGGGATCGGCAAACACGGCTGGTATGAGGACGTCACTCAGGATGATGCTGACCTTGTGGTCGATGTGAACCTCAAAGGCGTGATGAATGGCGTCTATGCCGCCTTGCCCCTTCTCGAGACAACACCGGGGGCCCGCGTGATCAATACAGCCTCCACCGCTGGCCTTGTCGGTTCGCCCCGTCTTGCGGTCTATTCGGCAACTAAGTTCGCGGTCCGTGGTTTAAGCGAAGCTCTAGATGTCGAGTTCTCGCGCAAGAATATTCGCGTGATCGCGCTCTGCCCGTGGTTCGTCGACACCCCCATCCTTGACATGGTCGAGACGCAAGGGTCGAACTCTAAGGAGCGGCCTGCCATGAAAGGTATTGAGATTTACCCCGTTGAAATGGCGGCCGCGCGCACATGGGATGCCGTGCATGGCGAGGATGTCATCGTGAAGGTTGGCAAGGCGGCAGACCGCGCGCATTTCTTCAGTCGCTTCTTGCCGAAATATCTCGCCAAGCAAATGCGCAAGAGCGTCCTGAACAGCTAACTGAAAAGCAAAATGCCCTCGCTGGAAACAGCGAGGGCATCTGATAGGTTGGAAGTCAAAATGGACTTCGTTTGATTTTACCGCACAATCTGGCGGTAGAAGACATGGCCCCCAATGCTTGTGACGCGGCGATAGACGCGCGACCAGCTGGGTTCAACAAATGTCGCGTGGAAGTGGGTCGCACCGGGTGCTACGCCGGGCCTCCACCCATCAACGACACGTTCAGCAATCTCATTGGCGCGCTGCCATTGTAGACCACTTGGGGTGCGCTTGGCACTGCAAGCCCACGAGAATTGGCATTTCCCTCCGCTGCGTTGGTAAACCACGCCGCAGAAACTTTTCGGATACGCCTTTGAAGCCACCCGCGTTGCAACCACTTCAGCTACTGCTTCTTGGCCGCGACGGGGCTCACCCTTCGCTTCATAGTACACTGCCTCAGCCAGACACCGCACCTGACGCGCACGGTCGAGTTCGGCCGTGTTGCGCTTCGATTGCGGTATACCCTGGGATTGGGTCGTGGTTATGTCGGCATCAACCTGGGCATCTTCCACCACAGGTTCTGCGTGAGCGACCGTGCTGAGGCATACGATCAAACACACAGTCCCTAGGACGGTCGCAGCATCACGCACGAAGGTCCTAGAGAGGCCGGTCTGTCCCGACTTCATGGGGCGGTTTTAGCCCGTCACACCCCACTTCGCAAACGCAGCAACGCAGTCGCACCCTGTAACTTTCGCGGAATTGTTAAAAAGGGTCGAAATTAAGTTAAGGCTTTGAGGTGTTTACGCGAGCGTTGCAATTCCGCATAGGGGGAATGTCAGACCGCTTTTGGGGCCGATCTGACACATATTTGTGGTTAATCTTGCGACCAAACGCGACGGTTTTCTCTGTAAAAGTGCCGAAGCACCCCCTCTTTTGGCCCGATATGATTCGCCCTATTTGGGGGCTTCGCCTGTGGGTTTAGAAGTTGCAGCCGGCGGGGTTTGCGTCCGCGCGATCCCATTTGCTGCAGCTACCGCACTAATACCTGCAAGGCCACGCAAGCGCTTGGCCTCTGCGGCATCGGCACTTGCCAGATAGACGTCGCGCGCCGCAAGACTCGGCCAAGCTGCCACCACGACACGATCAAACAATGTATCGCCTTCCATCGGCGTGAACTGGCCTAGACCAGCCGAATTGACCAATTGCCCGCCAGAACGTTTCACCCCGTCAATCAGGCTGGTTGCGGCGCGCTCGGATACTTCCATCTCTTGCGGCCCTTTGCCGGTAGGCCCCGTCATGACCACCAAAAACCCTGCCCCTGCCCCTTCAAACGGCGTGGGCCCTGCGCCTTCAATCGCAACCACACTGAACACGCCCGCATTGTCACGTTTGCGGATCGCGGTCCGGTAGGCTTCGCCCCACCAAAACGCATCCGCACCAGCGCGCGTCGGAAATTTGGCAAAGATGATCGAGCGGTCGGTCCAAGGCCCTTCAAGCCATGTAACACCACGCCCGGGGGCACCAATGGCCAGATAATAGCCGTCGAGGCTTGCATAAATCGGCGGCAGAGAAGCGGCATAAGCCCCAATCTTGGCGCGGTCTGTGGTCTTGCCCACAACGACCAGATAGCCGGGGTTTGCAGCCGCCGTTGCTTGAGCCGCAGCGAGGCGGGGTGCAAGGCTGGTCATGGCGACAAGGCCCAGAACCAGTAAGCGTGCCACGCGGGTAAAAGCCCCTGCCCTTTGCTTCATATCCGACGCTCTTCCCTGCACGCTGTCATGGCTGTCGCCTCACTGAGAGAATGGTATATTCTTTTGTGGGTTTGAAAAGCTCTGAAAGCGGTTCAGGACCAAAGTCTTGTCCACGAAAGAGTCGCTACCGAGGTGTTGACCTAGACGGCGTCAGCCAATCGGGGATGTCGTATCGCAAACTCGCTGAGATCCCCACGCCTGGCTGCGTATCGGCGGGATTACGGCGGTTTTGAAGAGCTAATTTGTCTGGAAGCGGTTTTGGTGATCCCTTTGGTCCACCAAACCGCTTTGAATAGCGTGATCGGGCGATCTGACGAGTCAAGTCCGCTTCGCGCCGCTGCGCGGCAGATTTCCAAAGGAAATCTGGACTTGACTCGTCAAATCGCCCACAAACAATCGAAGTTGGCCTTTGGGGCAGGCAGGGCCTGCACCAAAGCCTTCTAGATGGAAAAAACGATAGCTTCCTTCCTCCAACGTGACGCGCAGGCGCTCGCCCCTCTCCTCTTTGGAGAGGGGTCGGGGGTGAGGGCTTACGCTCACAAACAAAGGAAGTGATGGACCATCCTAAACAGCTAAATTCAATAAACTTTCGCGTTCAATAAGCCCTCACCCCCACCCCTCTCCCAAAAGGAGAGGGCGCGCATAGATAAAAACTTATCCCCCTCTATCCCGCCATGGCCTAACCTCACCCCATCTCCGACGCGAGGGCGTTGTTGCTGCAGCGGCAATACCGGTTGGGGATTGGTAAGCGGGATTAAGTAGGGCAGA